>JALOPI010000106.1 GCA_025453975.1 Syntrophobacteraceae bacterium | reverse complement strand
CACCAACGTGACCGCCGGGCACACCATCACGGCAAGCTTTGTTCCAAAGACCTACACCATCACGGCGGGCGTCAGCGGATCGGGCGGGACCATTTCGCCCTCGGGCGCCCAGACCGTGAGCCACGGCGGGAGTCTCTCCCTCAGCATCGCACCCGGCACCGGGTACGACATCGCCGACGTCGTGGTGGACGGTATTTCCAAGGGAGCCCACACCAGCTACGCCTTCACCAATGTGGCCGCTCCACACTCCATCACCGCCAGCTTCAAGGCGTCCAACCTGCCGCCTCATGCCGACGCCGGGCCCGACCAGACCGTTGACGAGGGCATCCTGGTGACGCTCCTCGGGAGCAACTCCAGGGATCCCGAAGGCAGTGTTCTCTCCCACCTCTGGGAGCAGGTCGACGGGCCGGCGGTTCAGCTTTCGAGCACAACGACGGCGGATCCCACCTTCAGGGCTCCCGACGTGGGACCCGAGGGCCTGGCCCTGACCTTCCGACTGACGGTCACCGACGACCTCGGGGCCCGGTCGTCCGACACCTGCATCGTCAACGTGACCTGGGTCAACATTCCGCCCACGGCCGATGCGGGCGCGGACCAGGCGGTGAATATGGGGGCCATCGTCACCCTGGACGGCTCGGGCTCCACCGATGTCGACGACGGCATCGCCTCATACTCGTGGAAGCGCGTGAGCGGCCCCGTGGTGGAGACCGTCGACTGGAGCCAGCCGACCATCACCTTCGTGGCTCCCGACGTGGCCTCGGAGGGCGCATCGCTGGTCTTCGAGCTCACGGTGACGGATCACAACGGCCTCAAGGCCACCGACTCGTGCATCGTGAACGTCTCCTGGGTCAACACGCCTCCCACGTCCAACGCGGGACCGGACCAGGCGGCTTACGAGGCCGACACGGTGATGCTGGATGGATCGGCCTCCACCGATGACGAAGGCATCGTCTCCTACCAGTGGAAGCAAACCCTGGGGACGCCGGTCGCTCTGTCCGACCCCAATGCACCGTCCGTCCAGTTCATCGCCCCCACCATTTCGGCAGCCAGCGAAACGCTGACCTTCACGCTGACAGTGACCGATGCGGGGACACTCCAGTCCGAGGACACCTGCCAGGTCACGGTGCACAAGAATTCAGGCGTGGACCTGACCGGCGGCTGGAAAAGCTCGAGCTACGACGGCTCCAAGTTCGTGGGGACCGTCCAGGTGAAAAATGCCGGAAATCTCAGGGCGGGAACCTTCAGGGTGGCTTTGTACCTTTCCAGCAACGGGACGGCGCTGACCAGGCTCCTCAAGACCACGACGGTCTACGGGCTCTCGGCGGGCGCCGCCAAGGATCTTTCCTACAGCTACAGGGCACGAGGCCTGTCCGGTCAGTCCATGATCGCGGTGATCGATTCGACCGGGGTGATCCAGGAGACGAACGAAGCCAACAACCGGGCGGTGGTCGCCATCAAGTAAGCAGGCCGCGCGGCCCTTGAGGATGGGATCATGCGTGTGGTGGTGCGTCCCCAAACCAGAAGCGTGGGACGCACCCTGCACGTCCGGTCAGCCTCAAGGGGACAAGAAGCAAGCAGGTGAGCGCCCCGAAGGTTTGAAGCCGCCCATGCAGCCTCAGCCTTCGGGGCGCCTGCACTTGCGGATCACCGAGGAAGGATAGAGTAACCACTGATCCTGACCTGAAGATGGTTGGCGTAGCGTTAACTTGAGGAAAGTCGGCGCCTGGCGGATGCCAGGGGGTGGCTCGAGGAAACGGATGAATTCTTTGAGCAGATGGAGGCTATCGTAGCGAGTCGCCCTCTTCATGAGCCCCGGATTGTGAAGGCAAGACAGGAAGATGAGATACCTTCTTGATATCAACATCCTGAGCGAGCTCATCAAGAAATCCCCGAGCACACACCTCATGGCAAGATGATTCGACGGCCTTCTCCTCGATAAGCCATCGCCACGCCCAAGGCCCCTCATGCTTCTCCACTGGAAGTCAAGCCGGTCTTTTGCACATGGCTCTCGTGTCAAAGACAGGTCTTCTCCTTCAACAAGTATGGACACCCGGCAGCCAAGTCGATTAGAATTGCTCGACGCTCGGAGCCAGGATTTCGATGGTTCCAGCCGCCATGGGGAGCGGGGGGAGTACCCCAGATTCCCTGGCGTGCAATCCATGCCGTCCCGCTTTGTGACGTTTCGGCCGGCTGACGTGCTCATCGATGGCTGACGCGAGCGCCGGAAGTCCCAAAGCCTGCGTGCGGAAAGATGGCTGGTATCGACAAGCACACATCCACGGATCACGATGGCCTGCCGTGCCAGTTCGGGAAATACGAGCTGCTCCGGAAGATCGGAGCCGGCGGCATGGCGGAAGTGTTCAAGGCGAAGCTGACCGGCGAGCACGGGTTCGAAAAGCTCGTGGCCATCAAGCGCATCCTGCCCCACCTGAGCCGCAATCCCGACTTTCTCTCCATGTTCATGGAGGAGGCCCGGCTCGCCGCCCTGCTCAGCCACCAGAACATCGTGCAGATCTTCGACTTCGGGAACGTGGACGGCACGTACTTCATCTCCATGGAATACCTCCAGGGAAGCAACCTGAGGACCATCCTCAGGAAAGCCGGGGCCGGCCCCGCGGCGGGGGGGAGGCGGCTGCCCCTCGAGTGCTCCCTCACCATCGTCTCCCGCATCTGCGCCGCCCTCGAATACGCTCACAACCTCAGGGACATCTCCGGCGCGCCGCTGGGGATCATCCACTGCGACATCAACCCCCAGAACATCCTCATCACCACACTCGGTGAGGTCAAGGTCCTGGACTTCGGCATCGCCAGGATCAGCGCCCGGGAGAGTGGTGAGGGGAGCGAAACGCTCCAGGGAAAGATCCGCTACATGTCCCCCGAGCAGGCCTGCTGCCACGCGCTGGACCGGCGTTCGGACATCTTCTCCATCGGCGTGCTGCTCTACGAGATGGTGACGGGCGAGCAGGCCTTCAAGGGGGATGCGCGGGACGCCTTCCAGAGGGTGCGCCGCGCCGAATACCCGCCCCCGGAGCAGCTGTTCCCGGGGCTGCCCCAAGCCGTCGCCGGGATCCTGCACACGGCCATGGCGAGAGATCCGGACGCCCGTTTCCAGACCTGTGCCGAGATGTACGCACGGCTCGACCACTGCATGGCATCCGGTTTCGAGAGGCTGAGCGCCGAAAAGCTGGCCCGCCACATCCGGCTGATGATGCGGTCCGATGCGGCCTCCGCCGAGCCGGCCGGAAAAGAACGGAGGGAGACTCTCCTCGGCTTCCTGAACCGGCTGGAGCCCGGTCCCATGGGGTGGACCCGCACGCGGAAGCTGCCGGCGGCCGATTCCAGGGCGCCCGGGGTCCTCCCGCCGGGAGCCGGAAGCCGGTTGTGGCGGAAGCTCAGACCCGCAGCCGCCCTGATCCTGGCTTCGGCCCTGGCGGTTCTTTTCGTGCTCTATCCGAGCCCCACCAGCCGGCGGCCCCACTGGGACCAGATCGAAGGGGCCCTGCAGGCGGTGGAGGATCGTTCCTTCGGGAAGGCGCTGCTGCTTTTCGAAAGGCTCCTGGCCCGCGAGCCAGGCATCCTTGGGGAGGTGGCCGCGCCGTATGCCGAAACCCTCCTGCGGGAAGGCGCGCGGCTGGGGCGCAGCCATCCGCGGGCGGGCATTCAGCTCATCGAGAAATGCATCGAGGTGGATCCTTCCAATGCCCGGGCTCACTTCGAGCTGGGGAAGCTCCACACCAGGCGGCAGGACTATCCCTCGGCCGTCGCCCACTACCGGAAAGCCATCGCACTGGATGCGGGCTCAGCCAAGGCTTTCTTCAACCTGGGCTATGTGTATGCGAGAACGGCGGACTTCGCCCGGGCCGAGGAGATGTACCGACGCACCGTCGAGCTGACCCCGCCGTTCGTGGACGAGGCATGGTTCAACCTGGCCATGGTGCAGAAGCGGCTGGGCAAGACCCGGGAGAGCATCCGGTCCCTGGAGGGGGCCGTGGCGGCCAACCCGCTCAACAAGCTGGCCACGGAGTACCTGGAGCGATTCACGAGGGGATCATGAAGAAGGTGAAGCGGCCCCGCGGCATGGGACGGCTGTCCGCGGCCTTTTTCCTGGCGGCGGCAGCCGTGGGCGCCTTGTTCCTGCTCGCGCCCCTCGAGGCGGCCGGGACCGTGGCCCACGCCCAGGTCAGCGTGTTTGAGGATGCGGGCGAGGACGCGGTCCAAGACCAGGCCGCCGACCAGGACGTCACCCTGCACACGGTGCAGTGGCCCGGGGAGAGCCTCTCGCTCATCGCCGCATGGTACACGGGGGATCCCAGGAACTGGACCATTCTGGCCGCCATCAACGGCGGAGACGGGTCCGATGCGGTCCGGGCCAGCGAAGTGATCCTCATCCCCAAGGCCCTGCTGACGACGGAGACCCCCATGCCCCGGGCCTTCGTGGACTTTTACACCCAGAGGGACAGTGGCCGGCTCCCCCGAAAAGCTCCTCCCCAGGCGAGGCGAAATCCCAAGCCTTCCCCCCGCAAGGAAGCCCGGCCAAGGCCGGCTCCACAACCCGCCCCCCCGGCCGGGCCCCTCGAGCTCTTCGGCCCCAAGGAATA
>JALOPI010000105.1 GCA_025453975.1 Syntrophobacteraceae bacterium | reverse complement strand
CCGCCAGGGCCAATGAAGTCCTGCTGACCTCGCACAGAGTCTCCAGCCCCTCCGACGACCTGATGTGGAATCTCCTCAGGGACCGATTCGGTCTCATCGTGGTCGACTCGTTTCCGTGTCAGGGTGATGATTCACATCTGTCGCTCGCCCCCGATGTGGATGGCGTCGCCCTTGTCCTGGAGTCGGATATGACCGTGCCGGACGCGAGCGGGGCGGGCGGAGCGGGCCTGGCGGAAGTCCTGGATCTGGTGGCGAGGGGAGTGCTCATTCCTCGGAAGGTCGTGAATTGCATGGGAGCCCATGTACTCCTCCTGACCCCCCTGGAAGGTTGAGGGAGCTCCTCCGTGGCGATGCGCTCTGACTGAGCTGATCCCTCCCCCGGCACCATCGGGCCGGGATCCAGGGGAGTCGCCAGCCCGGAGGCCCCCTGCATCCTCTTCGCCGGAGAGATGCCGTGACCGGGAGGCGCGGGGAGGGAGTCGGCCCGGCCGCGCTGACCCCGGATTCAGGATGAGGGATCGTCGAAGAGCGTGTACATCACCTGCTCACCCCGTTTGAACCCTCGAGCCAGCTCCATGTGCCGGAGGGTGGCGAAGCTGTTTTTGAACTGTCCTTCGGTGAGATCGAGATGAGCGCAGATCTGCTCCAGAGTGAGCGGCCCTTTCTCTTTCAGGTGATCGATGATCCTTTGCTGCTCGGAAGTCAGGATCACCTCCTGGGACGCGGTGTTCTTGGCGCCGTAGACCGCCCAGGGGTCGCAGGTCTTGGGGGTGGCCACCACGTCCAGGTAGCAGTCGTCACAAAGCTGCTTTCCCGCCAGCTCCCTCAAATCCTCGGGAGAAACGGCGTCCCCGCACTTCTCGCATTTCCGCATGTGTCGTCCTTCCTTTCGTGGCCCGCTCCGTTTCCACAGCCGGCCCGCCTCCAGCCCAGGCACGCATGGATGGCCCCGCACCGGAGAAAGGCCTCCTGATCCGGCGGCACCGGTCATCTGCGTCGCCCGAAGATCCGGAGCAGCAGCAGGAACAGGTTGATGAAGTCGAGGTAAAGGGTCAGCGCGCCCAGAACGGCGCCCTTGCGCTCGGATTCCGCATCCCCGAACCCCTGGACCGCCATGGCCTTGATCTTCTGGGCATCGTAGGCCGTCAGCCCGACGAACACGATGATTCCGGCATAGGTGGCCAGCCAATAGATGGCTTCGCTCCGGAAGAAGAGGTTGACCAGGGAGGCCAGGATGACACCGATGAGGCCCATGAAGAGGAAGCTCCCCCAGGAGGTGAGATCACGCTGGGTGAAGTACCCGTAAAGGCTCATGGCTCCGAAGGTGCCGGCCGTCACGAAAAAGGTGTCGGCGATGGATGCGCTCGTGTACGCGATGAAAATAGCCGAAAGGGTGACCCCGTTGAGGGCGGCATAGAAAAAGAACATGAAGGTCGCCGTCGCGGCCTGCATGCGGTGGATCCCCGCGCTCAACGCCATGACCAGCCCCAGCTCGGCCAGGATGAGACCGTAGAAGACCATGGGGGTCCCGAAGATCCATCCGAGGAGCGTCGCATTCGACGCCGTGTACATCGACACGATGGCCGTCAAGGCCAGACCGAGCCCCATCCAGTTGTACACACGCCGCACGAAGGCCCCCTGGGCCGCCAGAACCTGTTCATTGGTAACATAAACGCGATCGTTCATCCTCTGCCCTTCCTCTTGTTGACTCGCTGTGCTCGAGCTCGCCGGCACCATGCCGACTCAGTATAACGTTTTCATCCCACACCGCAATGGTCGCCTCGATCCCGGGATTCAGGGATCCCTCCGAAATCCATGGCGGGTCATTCCCGACCCAGATCCAGAATCGGCAAGTGCCCCCCATAAGTTGAAAGCGGGGCGGCTGCATACCCCCCATGGGAGCGCGTGCCTTCACTCACACCTCCCGAAGACCCTTCCCCAGGCTCGCGCGGTAATCCTCGACGGGCAGCAGCCGCCATCGGTCCCCCCCCTGGAGCTCCAGAACCCGGGAGTGGTAGTCCAGCAGGCTGCTTCGATGACCAACGCTGATGTAGCGGACGCCCGTCGCCTTCAGCATGCCGTAAAGGCTGGCCTCGTTCTGCGCGTCGAGGGCACTGGTGGCTTCGTCCAGGACGGCGAACTCCGGCTGATTCAGGACGAGCCGGGCGAAAGCCAGCCTTTGCTGTTCCCCTAGGGAGAGAACATCCGCCCAGTCCAGCACGGCTTCGAACCCGCCCACCCGCTCAGGCAGCTCTCCCAGGTTGACGGCCTCGAGGGCGGTGCGGAGCTCCCGATCCGGCACGTCCCTGCCCATCCGGGGGTAAAGGAGCTGGTCCCGCAGCGACCCCAGGAGCATGTAGGGCTTCTGCGGCAGAAAGAAAATCCGCGAGAGCGGCGGACGCTCGACAGTCCCTTCGCCCTGAGTCCACAGACCCGCCAGGGCCCTCAAGAGGGAGCTCTTGCCGACGCCGCTCTGCCCGACCACCACCAGGCTCTCCCCGGGTGCCAGCTCCAGCGTCAGATTCTCGATGAGGGTGCGCGTGCGGCTGGGTGTCATGAGGGTCATGCCGGCCAGGGCGAAGCGGTCCCCTTCCCGTGACTGGATGCCCGGTGCGGGGGCCGCATCGGGGCCGAGGGCCTCCGAGAAGGTCGAGAGGCGCTCGATCCCGGCGGCGAAGCTCGTGATCTGCTCGATCTGCGATACGATGAGTGAAAGAGCCGTGTAGACCTGGGTGAAGGCGAAGTTGGCCTGGACCATGTCCCCGTACTCGATCTCTCCCGCGAAATACTGGGGAAAAAGAACGACGAAGGGCAGCACGACGGGAAGATAGCGGTAGGCCGTGGTGAAGAACGAAAGGTTTCGCTGCCATCCGATGAGGAGTCCGAAGTTGCGGATGGCATCCCGGAATCGGCCCGTGATCTGCTGCTTTTCCGGAAGCTCCCCCTGGTAGAAGGCGATGGATTCCGTGTTGTCGCGCACGTGTACCAGGGAGTAGCGGAAGTCGGCCTCGTAGCGAAGCTGGTTGAAGTTGAGCCGCACCAGGCGGCGGCCGAGCCAGACGGTGAGCACCGTGCCGAGGAGCGAATAGCCGAGAACCACGCCCACCAGGAGGACCGACTTGGACCAGAGGATCCCCGTGAAGGAGATGAGATCCATGAGGGAGCCCAGGAGGATGAGAAGAAACGTGAGGGAGGTGCGGGTGAACGTCCGGATGTCCTCCATCATCCGCTGGTCGGGATTGTCGATCGTCCCCCGGGACTCGATCTCATAGTAGCTTCGGTTCTCGAAGTACCGCCTCAGAAAGTCCCCCGTCATCCACTCCCGCCACCGCATGCCCAGGTAATCCTGAACGTAGCTGTAGAGCGCCACGATGGGGATCCCCACCAGGAAACCGCCGAAGTACATGGTCACGAAAAAGTAGGCCATCTCCTGGTTCTTCTTCACCAGGGCGTTGGTGAAGTAGTTCCCGATGTAGCTGAAGGCCACGTTGATGCCGGTCACCGAGATGGAGAGGAGCAGCACGACGGCAAGGAGTGACCAGGCCTGACGGCGGGACCGAAGGTGGCGGCTGAACAGTCCGAAACCGATCATGGGGATGACGAGGATCCCCGCCACGATGAGCCAGAGCCTGGAGCTCAGGGTTTCCTTCACCAGGGCGAGGAGCCCCGAGGCGACGTGGTCGGTGAGGCTGGGAGCCAGAACGCTCCCCGCCAGGACCATTCCGGCCACCACCAGGAAGAGCACGCCGAAAACGAACGCCAGCAGCAGAATCATGAGCAGCAGCGTGGCGAGACCTCCCCTCGACACCTCGGGGAAGAAATAGGGCTGAGCGATCGCCGCAAAGCGTATCCAGAGGGACCTTCCGCCCAGGCTCATCAACCGGCTCTCCTTTCTCTCATCGGCCATTCCCACGCCATGACCTTGTCGACACACACCCGATGCTGGTAAGCTGTCGGCATGATCGAACTCTCACCCACGCCCCTTGGCAGGCCGAGGGGAGGCTTGACCCCATCTCCAGCTGGAGGCTTTCTATGAAAACCAAGTCGGCCATTTTGTCCATAACGATTTGCCTGATCGCATTCAACTTTTCGGGAACGAGCCGTGGCGCGGACCCTGTTCAGGACCCTGTTCAGCTCCCGAGCCCGCGGATGGAGGGCGGAAAGCCCCTCATGGAGGTCCTCGGGGAGCGCAGGACCACCCGTGCCTTCGCGGACCGCAAGGTCTCGCCCGAAACCCTCTCCAACCTTCTCTGGGCCGCCTTCGGCATCAACCGTCCCGACGGCAGAAGGACGGCTCCCTCGGCCAGGAACTGGCAGGAAATCGATATTTACGTGTCCACCGCCGACGGCTTCTATCTGTGGAGCCCGGTGAAGAACATCCTCATTCCCGTCCTGACCCGGGACGCCCGAGCCCTGACGGGGACCCAGGACCATGCGGCCAGCGCACCGGTGAGCCTCGTCTACGTGGCCGATTACTCCAGGGTGACGGGCGGCGGGACGGACCGGGAGGTCCTGGTGGGGGCGGACACGGGCTTCATCAGCCAGAACGTCTATCTCTTCTGCGCGTCGGAAGGCCTGGCCACCGTCGTCCGGGCCAGTATCGACAGGGACGCCCTGGCCAGGGAG
>JALOPI010000104.1 GCA_025453975.1 Syntrophobacteraceae bacterium | reverse complement strand
CAGACCGACCTGAGCCTTGAGTCTACCCTTCGGCTGGGGACCGGCCTTCTGAGGGAATCGACTGATGCCGTGTCCAGCGCCTCGTCTCAGGGAGTGACACGGCTCCTGGAGGGGCTCCACCGATTCACCGGGGCCATGCACCTGGCCTCCCGGGGCAAACCGACTTCGGAGCCGCTGTTCTCACTGGATTCCGATGTCCATCCAGAGAACTATTTCTTCACCCCCAGCGGCCAGCTCCTGGTCATGAAGGTCCTGCCCCACAAGGACTACGGTACCCTGGAGATCATCACGGAGCCCCTTCAGGTCATCCGTCGGAGTATCGACCGGGTCCGGACCGAGATCCCGGAAGTGAAAGTGGGACTGACGGGGCGCCCGGCGCTCCAGGCCGACGAAATGACGACCACCAGCCGGGACATGACGGTGGCTTCCATCATCGACACGGCCCTGGTGGCCACGCTCTTTCTTTTCATCTTCAACGGCTGGATGCGGCCCGCCCTCATCATGGCGGCCCTGGCGGCCGCCATGGCCTGGACATTCGGGTTCGCGACCCTGGCCGTGGGAGAGCTCAACCTGCTCTCGGTCATTTTTGCCCTGGTCCTGGTGGGGATCGGTGTGGACTACGGCGTTCATATGGTCCTCCGGCACGCGGAGGTCCAGGGGCTGGGAAGCTCGCCCGAGGAGGCCATTCAGACGGCTATCGTTCAGACGGGGCCCGGGGTGGTGCTGGGGGTCGTGTGCACGGTTTGCACCTTCTATGCGGTCCTGGGAAGCGACTTCCGGGGGCTGGCGGAGCTCGGACTCATCGGAGGCACCGGCATTCTGCTGTGCCTGGCCGCCATGATGGTTCTGCTTCCCGCCATGCTCCTGGTGGCGAGTCGAAGGGGGATGGTCCCGCGTTCATCGGCGAGGGTCTTGAAGCTTCATTTCCTCGAGCCCCAGAACCGGCACCCCTGGCGGGTGGTCCTGGCTCTCTCGGGGCTGACCCTGGCGGGCATTCCCGGCCTGCTCCAGGTGGGGTTCAGCTATAACCTCCTGGACCTTCAGGCGAAAGGCCTGGAATCCGTTCAGTACGAACAGCTTCTCATTCAATCAGCCGACGAGTCCACGTGGTATGCCATTCTGACGGCGGCGAATCCCATGGAGGCCGAGTCTCTCATCGCGAAGGTGCGGACCCTGCCCGGTGTAGGGAAGGTGGAGAGCGTCCTCGACTTCCTGCCCGCGGACCAGGAGGCCAAAGCCCGGCACCTGGCGAGAGCAGCCGACTCGCTGAGGAGCGAAGAGGGCACGGCTGGCCCCCAAAGCCCTCCCCTGGATCTGGATGGCGTTGCCGGGGCCGCCCGCGAGATGAGCGCCGTGCTGGAGACGCTGTCCGAGAAGACCTTCACGGCGGGGGCTTCGGAAGAGACCCGACTGCTTCTGGACGCCCAGGACCACCTGGACCGCGTGGTCGAGCGGATCGGGGCCCGCGAGGACGAGACGTCGGCAGGCCTCGCCCGCTTTCAGGACCGATTGCGGCAGGACCTGGCGGCGGGCCTGAGCCGGTTGAGGCGATGGCTGGGGCAGGCTGGCGTGGGCATCGAGGATCTTCCGGCCGCGGTGCGAAGCCACTTCGTGGGCAAGGACGGACAGCTTCAGATCAAGGTCTCCCCGAGGGAGAACATTTGGGATTTCGACAAGCTGCAATCCTTCGTCACCACTCTGCGGACGCTGGACCCCGACGTGAGCGGCGTTCCCGTCACCGTCCTCGAAGCGTCCAGGCTCATGCACTCGACGTTCCTTTCCGCCGCCTGCATCACCATCCTGATGGTGAGTATCGTATTGTGGGTCTACTCCCGATCCCTGATGTACGTCCTGCTGACCCTGCTCCCCCTGGGTGTCGGCATGCTGTGGCTCCTGGAGATCATGGGGTGGGTCGGAATCAAGTTCAATCTCGCCAACTTCTTCTCCCTTCCCATTCTCATCGCCATCGGAGTCGACGGAGGGGTTCACCTCCTGGATCGATGGCAGGAAATGGGAGAGGAGGGATCGCTTTTTTCGACGAGCACTCCCACGGCCGTCGCATCGAGCTTCATCACGACCATCACCGGATTCGGGGGGTTGATCTTTGCCAGTCATCGTGGCATGGCAAGCCTCGGTGCTGTCATGGTACTGGGATCCATCTGCGGCATGCTGGCGTGTCTCTCGGTCCTGCCCTGCGCTCTCCAGATCTGCAGGCGGTTCGGATATGGAATGAGGAGCAGAAGCTCATGAAAACCATGCGTTTGGTCATCGCCCTCGTTTTTCTGTTCTGCTGGAGATCCGCGGCGGCCGCGGACCTGACCTTCGCAGTGATCCACCCCGGTCAGCCCGGCTCGCCCCAGGAGGCTCAGCCCGTCATGGATGCCCTGGCGGATTACCTGGGATCACGCGTCCAGGCAGGGAAGTTCCACGGGAGATACGAGAACCGGCTCCCCGCCGCGCTGGAGCTGGTTCAAACCGCGAGACCGAGGTGGGGAATCGTTAGCCTCCCCTTCTATGTCCGTTATGGACGAGACTTGCGGCTGGAGCCGCTGGCCTCGACGCGTCCAGGGGGCAGGGATAAGGATGTGTGGCGGGTGATGGTGCCCCGAGGCGGCGTTGGTGACTGGCGGGAGCTGCGGGGAAGTGCTCTGGGGACGATGTTCCATGTGCCTGACGCCGCGGCGTGTCTCCTGTTTCAGGTGGCCCCCGGCGAGCTGCGGATCCAGCTGGAAGGGACAAGCCAGCCCCTGCAGGCCATCAGGAAAATGGCAAAGGAGTCATCCCATCGACCCGACAGCCCAGCCATCGTAGTGGACAGCTCACAGTTCGAGGCACTTCAGGCTCTCCCCGCGGCTGAGGGCCTTCAGGTCATCCATGAGTCGAGGGCGCTTCCCACGAGTCCCGTCGTGTCCTTCGGCCCCGCGGATGAAGCGGTCAAAAAGCTGGCGGGCGTGCTCATGGCCATGACCCGGGACGAGAAGGGGCGCGAGCTGCTGCGGGTGCTTCAAACCGAAGGTTTTGGGGCTCCCGATGAGAGCCTGGCTCGATTCAGACTCAGGATGGAGGGGCAGGATGCACGGTGCTCGCCTTAGCTCGCATGGGACCAGGCCATCCTCGGCCCCTTGGAGAAGGACAGGGGAGAGGAAAGACGCGGAGCGGGTCGCAAAAGGGGCCGGCCGGTGGAGCCCGCCGTTCCCGCATGCCTGTCAAAGCTGCATCAGGGGGCTGATGGTCGCCGGGCTTCTTCTGGCTCTGGCTTCCGGCTGCACCTCCAGGGATGCCCGGCACGCATCGACCGGGGGCGCGCAGGCATTGGCCCTGTCGCAACGGGACCAATCCGAGCCTTACGGGAATGGCTCGGGGGACGCGTCGGCTCTCGAGGACCGGGTGACCCTGTGGGAGGCCTGCTCACGCCAGGAGATAGAGCAGCTCGCCGCGGAGGCGGACGCCGACGGGCTCAAGGCCTTGCGGGCCGCGGCCTGCCTTGCGGCCCTCGTCATGCGCACCTCCGGCTCCAGTGCGTCCACGAGCCTGAGCGACGCCCAGGTCGGCCGTGAGCTTGCCGAAAAAGCTGTCCGTGCCTTCCCCCGAAGCGGAATGGCCCACTACCTCCTCGCCCTGCTGACGGGAATGGAGGCCGAGCGCCATCCGGCCAGTGGACTGCAGCTGGTGCCCGTCATCGAGCGCGAAGCTTTGCTGGCCGCGAAGTTGGGTCCGGGCATCGATGGGGGAGGGCCCGACCGGATTCTGGGTGAGCTCTATCTCCGCGCCCCTGGCTTTCCCATGAGCGTGGGGGATTCCGAGCAATCGGAAGTGCATTTCCGCAGAGCGCTGACCCACGACCCGGAACGCTTGGAGAACCGGCTCGGCCTGGCGGAAGCTCTCATGGCCCGGGAGAAAAACGGAGAGGCATGCCGGGAGCTGGGTATCGTCATCGCCGGCTTGGTGAGTGAGAGCCAGAGATCAGAGCTGATCAGGAACACCCTCAATGCGATGGGCAAACTCTGCGGCCAGTTTGGGGAGGATTGAGCGTCTTCATTGATCCTCGCGGCGACGTCCGCCGCAGAGGGTCTGCCCGACGGCGCCCAGGACCACGGCATCGGCCAGCAGTGCCCCGATGGTTTCGATGGTCTTGCGGAAAGGCGTATTCCTCACGGTTTCCCATCGGGCGTCTTCCGTGGAGTGCTCCGGCTGGCTCAGGTTGTACAGCACGGGAGCCTTGAGCCCCTGGAGACTGCCGGCATGCACCCGCATCCAGGCATCTCCTCCTGGAGCCACATCCGTCAGGTACTCCACCATCACCTGCCCGTTGTCGAAAATCGTCGTGGTCACTTTCCTTCCCGCCCCAAACTGCCCCATGGTGGCGTCGGGCAGAACCTCCACCAGGTTCCAGCCGGCGAGGATCAAGTTCTTCCCCATTCGATTCAGGCTGGAGGGGACGCCTTGGGCGAGGTCGCCCCAGAGCGCCTGCTTCGCCTTCCTGAAAAGATGGAGAACCCGCTCCAGGGGGCCAGCGGGCCGGCTCTCGCCGGCGGGGGTGTAGAGCCCCAGCGTTAAGGCACTGGCGGTATTCCTGACGAAAGCTCCCAGGGTGGAGAGAAGCCCTTTCCCACGGGTCGTTCGGATCTGCCCCGAAGGATCTCGAAAG
>JALOPI010000006.1 GCA_025453975.1 Syntrophobacteraceae bacterium | reverse complement strand
GCGAGGGAGCCCCGCCGTCTTTCGGCTTGACTGGACCTTGGCGGCCAGACTGAATCGCGAGCTCGGCTCCGTTGGGCTACCCGTTGCACCGGGCTTTGTGCTAATGTTGCCGGTGCGTGATCAGCGTGGTGCGAGGTCCATTCGACGCCTGCTTGCATGATCGATGGGCCTCCAGAGAAGCTTCGAGGACAGCCATGGATTCTGGAGGACAGCCAGATGAACATTCTCGTCACGGGGGGAGCCGGCTACATCGGCTCCCACACTTCCAAGCTGCTCAAAAAGGCGGGGCACACCCCCGCCTTGAAAGGCTTCCGGGTGGATGCCGTCATCCACTTTGCCGCCAAGGCCTACGTGGAGGAATCCACCCGGCTGCCGGAGGAGTACTTCGACAATAACGTGGGCGGCACCGTCTCGCTCCTCAAGGCCATGAAGCGGGCCGGCACCCGCAGGCTCGTCTTTTCGAGCTCCTGCGCCACCTATGGCAACGCCGTGACTCCCACCATCGCCGAGAGCCATCCCCACGAGCCTACCAATCCCTACGGACTCTCCAAGTGGCAGTGCGAGCAGGTGATCGAAGCCGTGGCCCCGGTGGCCGGGATCCATTTCGCCGCGCTGCGCTATTTCAATGTGGTCGGAAACGACCCCGAAGGCGAGGTCTACGAGCGCCACGAGCCTGAAACCCACGTGCTTCCGAATCTCATGAAGGCGGCCGAGACCGGGGCACCTTTCAACCTCTTCGGAACGGACCACCCCACTAGGGACGGGACGGCCGTCCGGGACTATGTCTACGTCATGGATCTCGCCGCCGCGCACATCCGTGCCATCGACGTGATTCAGGACCGCCAGAGGCTCGTGTCCAACGTGGGGCGTGGAGAAGGCACCTCGGTCCGGGGGCTGCTCACGGCCGTCCAATCCGCCCTCGGGAAGAAGCTCAACGTCCAGGAGCACGCCATCCGCCCCGGAGATCCGCCGGAGCTGGTGGCGGACGCTCAGTACCTGAGGACCTGGTTCTCCCATGAATTCAAAACCGTCCCCGAAGTGGTGAAGGACCTGGTCCGTCTCGCCGGAGCCCGCGCGGGCTGAGCCCACGAGCGGAGGCGAGGGAGGGTACGTCATGATGAGGCGGCGGGCCGGCTTCCGAAGGCTGGGGGGACGGATCCTCGATGGTCTGTGGGGCATCCGCGACTCGCTCCTCGACCTCGCCTTCCCCCGGAAGTGCACGGGGTGCGAGGGTATCGGTCTGGATGATCGCGAAGGGTGCTGGTGCTCCGAGTGCTGGAGCAGCGTGCAGTGGATCCAGCCCCCCCTCTGCACCCTCTGCGGCAAGCCCTTCCCCAAAAGTCCCGCCTCCTCCGACCACCTGTGCGGAGAATGCCTGCTTTCGACGTTCCATTTCGATCGCGCCCGCTCCGCCGCCGTCCACGCGGGAGTGGCCCGTGACTCCATCCATGCCCTGAAATTCGGAGGGCATCTCCATCACGTTCCGGCCCTGGCGGAGCTCCTCGTGGATGCTCTGGAGCCGGAGCTGGAATCGAGGGCGGCGATCCTCATCCCGGTGCCCCTCCACACCCGGCGCCTCCGCCAGCGAGGATTCAACCAGGCGGGTCTCCTGGCCCTGGAGCTGGGCCATCGCATCGACCTCCCGGTGCGGTTCGATGTGCTCCGGCGCAAACAGTGGACGGAGCCTCAAACGCGCCTCCATCGGGAGGATCGCCTGAGCAATGTCAGGAATGCCTTCGAGGTGAGGATTCCGGGCGCCATTGAGGGGAGAGGGGTTTTATTGCTGGATGATGTCCACACCACCGGAACGACGCTCAGCGAATGCGCCAGGGAGCTCAAGGCTGCCGGAGCGGGGGAGGTCGTGGCCTGGACCGTGACGCGGTCCGTTCCCGAGCTGAGCCTCATGGCAGGCGACCGGGCTGAGGTCGAGCCAGGACGCCCTGGGTCCCGGCAGGCTGTCCGAGAACGCCTTCCTGTCATTTCGAGCGGGGCGCAGCGAAGCGAGAAATCTCCAGAAATCCAGTGATCACGAAAATCGAGATCTCTCGCTGTCGCTCGAAATGACCTTTTCGGACAGGCTCCTAGCCTTACGCCTGAGCCAGCCTGGCGGCCGCGTCGAGGATCCCCGACGCCCTGAGCCACTCGCGGCTGCCCGCGACGAGGAAGGGCCCGTTGAGGAGGGTTTCCTTGTTGTAAAGAAAAGGCTCCCCATGGGGATTCACGAGGACCCCGCCTGCCGCCGTGACGATGGCCTGCCCTGCCGCCGTGTCCCATTCCCAGGTGGGGCCGAAACGCGGGTAAAAATCGGCCTCGCCGCAGGCCACGGCACAAAACTTCAGGGCGCTGCCCCGGGTGAGGACTTCATGCTCCGGCAGCCCGTCCAGAAGGTCCTGGAGCTTCGGGGAGGGATGAGACCGGCTCTTGACCACCCGAAGGGGTGCCGGTCCCCCGGGCTCCTGGACCCGCAGGGGGCGTGACCGGCCGTCAGCCACTTCCCAGCAGCCCCGGGAAGTGTCACCCACGTAAAGTTTATCGAAAACAGGCAGATAGATGAGCCCCACGATGGGCAGCCGCCCCTCGACGAGGGCAATGTTGACGGTGAATTCGCCATTGCGCTTGACGAACTCCTTGGTACCATCCAGGGGATCCACCAGCCAGAATCGCGGCCAGCTCCCGCGGACGCCGTAGGCCGTCTCCTTGCCTTCCTCCGAAAGGACGGGAATGTCGGGGTATCTGGTCGTGAGACCCTGGTGGATGATGCGGTGGGACTCCTTGTCCGCCAGCGTCAGGGGGGAGCGGTCTTCTTTCCTTTCCACCGTGAATTCGGTACTGTAAACTTCAAGAATGGCCTGGCCCGCTGCTTTGGCCAGTTGTCCCAGATAATCCAGATCGATCATGCCCGTCACCTCCTGTTCGCATTCGCCCGGCATTCCCAGGGCCATTCTCCGCATCCCGGAGCCTCATCGGATGGGCCAGGGCATCGACCGTGACGAGGCTCCATTGCACAATGGTGGGAGAAGGACTAAAAAGCAAGCGTGATCATCCATGGTTGAAAGGTGGAGCCCCCCGGCGCTCCGGGCGGGGGACCCCATGGATGGGCGATGGGGATCGGGCTCGGAAGCGATGTCGAAGGGAGGATCAGGATGCGCAAAGGGCTTTCATTCATTGTCTGCGTGATGGTCGGGGCGATGACCTCATGGGCATCGCCGACCCAGGCCAAGGCTCCTCAGTCCATCGTGGGTATTCGGCTGGGAAGCCAGATCGAGGAGCTGAAGGACATGGTGGAGATCGGCGCGGCCGTCCCGCTCTGGGGAAGCCAGTACCTGATGCGGGCACCTTTGCGGTCGGCCCGGGGCTACCAGAGCGGCTACGTCGTCTATGGCAACTGCGCCCGCAAGGGAAGAGTCGTCCGGATCAAGCTCACCTATGAAGATGAGAGCCTGGACTTCTACAACAAGCTGCAATCCCTCCTGACCAGGCGATACGGCAAACCGAGCGAGTGGCGGGGAAACCCCTTCGGCACTCTGAGAATCTGGAAGTGGTCCCTGCGGGATCCTGACGGTAAGCGAGTGAGCATCATCCTGCAGCACTATGTGGGCGACGACGACTCTTTCACGCCGGGCAACTCCATCCGGCTGACCCACAGCAGCTACATCGAGGAAGAATCGGCATGCTATCAGGAGAAGCTCAAGGAGCGGAAGGATGAGACCTGCCCGGCGCTGATGCCGCCGAAGGTCGACATGGAATGGTTTCTTCCCCAGTAGGAGGCCCTGAAGCGCCGGAGGATCTCAAAGCTGGAAAAGGATCGTCAGCTGGTTGCCATCGGGGAGCCGTTCATAGATCAGATCGCCGGCCATCCTGCGGGTGAGGTAAACCCCCAGGCCGCCCAGGGGTCTTGAACAGGCATCCTGGCAAATGTCGGGAGTCGGACACAGAGTGGGATTGAATGGCTCCCCCCAGTCTCGAATGACGATCCTGAGCATACGGCTATCGTCCATGCCGCAGGCGATCTCGATCTCACCTTCCCGGTCGGGGTAGGCATATTTATTGATGTTGGTCAGGATCTCCTCCAGGGCAAACTCGATCCTGAACAGCTCCTGGGTGGAAGCTCCCGTCCCGCGGACCGTTTCCAGCACGCAGTCCTGGAGCATTTCAAGGTATTCCGGTTTGGCTGGCATCCGCGTGCTCGTCATGTCTCCCTTCCTGCCAATATCCCGAGGCGATGGTGGCCGGAAAGCCTCCCTTCCTGCCCGGACTTCGCCGCCTGCCACGGCGGATATCCGGGGGGCGAGCCGTTGCCGCGATGGGACCTATGTGGGGGGAATTCCCATTCGATTTCGGCATTCCTGGCACCTTGAGAGGTGCTCGCGGACGAAATGGGTCTCCCACCGGATGATGGAGCGAGCCGTCGCCTCGAAAATGCGGGGCCCGATGTCGGGGTACTGCTCGAGGGTCTTCTGGAATTTCTCCCGGGACAGGGTGAGTGTCACGACCTCGGTTTCAGCCCTGAGGGCGTAGATCCTCTTCATCTCGCAAAAGAGGGAAAGCCCCCCGACCAGGTCCAGCTCGCCCACTTCCATGAGACTCAATTCCTCGGGCTCTTCCAGGATCATTCGGGCTTTCCCCGAGATGATCAGGTAGGCGTTGGGGTCGGGCTCGTCCTGGTGAAAGAGGGTTTGCCCCGGCCTGAAAACCTGCCGCCTGCACAGGTAAGCCAGCAGCTTGAGGGGCTCCATGGGCAGACCTGACAGCAGGGGGAGGTGCATGAGGAGCTGCAGATTGTCCTTGATCTCCCTAGAGGTCTGCCTTGACTCCGTGGACGAGCTCATAAAGGACCCCTTTCCTCTCGAGAAGCTCCTCGAATGCGCCCATTTCGATGATCTTCCCAGCCTTCATGACGGCGATTTTATCATAGTTCCTGATGGTGTCCAGCCGGTGGGCCACGGCAATGACTGTATGCCGGCCTCTCCATTTGGTGTCCAGCACGTTCTGGATCCGTTTTTGCGAAGCGTTGTCCAGGGCCGACGTGGCTTCATCCAGGATCAGCAGGGGAGAGCCCTTGAGGAAGGTTCGGGCGATGGCCAGCTTCTGCCGCTGTCCTCCCGAGAGCCTGTCGCCCTTGGGGCCCACTCGAAAACCCATGCCGATCTCCACGATGCGCTCGAGCAGATCCTCCTCGATGAGGAGGTGCATGAGGCTCCTGGCGATGCGCTCCTGAGCCCCGGGAAGGTCCGTGCGCGGCCTGCCGAAAAGAATGTTGTCGAGGATGGAGAGGGACGGCAGGTAACCAGACATGCGGTAAAAGGTGAATGCCTCGGGGTGATCGGCCTGGATCTGATCCCGGAACAGCCTCCTCGCCCGTACCAGTGCATCCAGAAGCTCCGGCTGGAGCTCGCCCGTGGTGTGGACGCCCGCCACGAACCTCATGGCCAGCCTCAGGAGCCGCTCCTGGTCTGCGCCGCTCCACTCCTCGTGGCCCGTGGACTCGAGCCTCGGGGAGAGCTCCCTGTATTCCTCGAACTCATCCGGCTCCATGGGGCTTTGCTCGAAAAAGAGCGCATCGGGGACGATGTTGCCCAGGATGTCCAGGGTCTGAAGCGTCGCCTGCCGCCCCAGCTCCAGGAGGGACGCCATGAGATCCGACCGGGCCAGGAACCAGAGGAAATACTCGCTGCGCGAGAGGTTTTCCGGACTGAAGACCGGGTGCTGGGCCGTTCCGAAGGTCAGGTTGACCGCCACCGACGAGTAGACCAGGTAGCGCTTGATGTCGAAAAACTCGATGTCGTCCGCCAGAGCTTCTCCGAATTCGCTCTGGAACCGGTACCGCATCCGGATGATCTTCTCGTGCAGCTCCTGGCCCTCCTCGTCACGGATGACCGTGTTGAGACCGAAGCGCAGCACATCGATGAACAATCCAACCTGCTGGATGACCTCGATCATCTCGTCGAGGGTGGGGAGCTTGGAGCGGGCCTCCTCGTCCTCCGGGTCGTGGATGGCCTCGCAGGCATAGCGCAGGTTCTCCAGGATGGTGCCGTCGAAAATATAGGGGGTCTGGGCCACGATGCCGGCGTTGCGAACCACATCCTGCTTGGTGAGCTCATGGACTTCGTGGCCACCGATCTGGACGCTGCCGGCCGAGCACCGGTAAAGCTGGCCGATGCAATGCACCAGTGTGCTCTTGCCGCTTCCCGAGAAGCCCACCAGCGCCAGCGACTGCCCGGGCTCGAGGTCGAAGCTGACTTTCTGCAGCAGGTAAACGTGCGGGGCCACGCTGAAGGATAAGTCGCGCACATGGATCGAGGCGGCCAGATCGTAAGGAGCGCGATTCACAGGGGCCAGAACGAATTCCGGCCGATCGTCGAAATACTCCATCAGGCGGCGGTAGCTCACGCTGGCGTCCTGGTAGGTCTGGTAGTAATCTATGAGCTCCTTCCAGGGGTCGTAGAGCTTTTCGTAGGCCGACAGGAAGGCCACCAGCGCCCCCAGGTCGAACCGCCCCATGATGGCGAGATAGCCGCCCACGATGAACAGGATGAAAGGGCCCATGTTCTGGAACAGGTTGTTCAGCACCTTGATGGCGTAACGATAGATGTTCCAGCGCACCCGGATCCGGTAGAGCCGATCCGCCATCTCGCCGAAGCGCCGGTTCTCGATGTGGTAGCTCCCGTTGCCGTGGACTTCGTGGATCCCCGAAATGGTCTCGCCGATTTTGCTGCTCATGATGCGGGTGGCGTCGACCCGGTTCTTGTTCTCGATGTTGGCCCGCCGCTGGAGCGCGGGCACCGAAAACAGGATGAGCGGGTACATGACCAGGCTCAATCCCGCCAGCAGGGGATTCAGGTAGAACATGTACCCTGTGAAGGCCAGGAGGGTGAGGATGTTGTTCACCGGCACGGCGATGGCCTGCCCGACCAGCTCCCCCGCCGAAACCACTTCCGTCACCAGGGAAGAGACCACCATGCCGGACGAGGTGCGACGGAAGAAGCCCATGGGCAGCGTCAGGATGTGCTCATAGAGCTCCTTGCGGAGGCGGGCCAGAGTCTGCTGCCCGAGATGAGTCTGGATCACGTTGATGACGAACTTGATCCCACTGGCCAGAAGCACCGCCGCCAGGTAAAGTCCGCAGTAGAGAAAGAGCAGATTGACCCGGCCTAAACCGATGGCCTGGTTCACGATGCGCTTCTGCATCTCCAGGGGGAAAACCCGGGCGGCGACACCGATGCCGATGAGGACCAGGAGCAGGAACTGCAGCTTCCAGTTGCTCGTCTTAACCCAGTACAGCAGAGGACGCGAGGTGATCATGGGCCGATGGCCTTGTGGAAATGAGTCCAAAGATGCCGGTATGATTGAGAGAAATAGATAGATGGCCGTGCGGGGCCTTTTCGTGTTTACATCTTTGTTGACGAAGAGACAAGCGCTTTATATGTTGGTGAAAACGCTGATGATCCCTGGGAGGAGCTCTCGATGGAGGTGATGGAGAAGAGAATGGAGGGGATCGTGGTCCTGTCGGTCAGGGGCCGGATCGATTCCAACACTTCGGATGAGTTCGAGAAGATGCTGCTGAGCAGGGTCCAGGCCGGCGAGAATCGGCTCATTCTGGATTTTCAGGAGCTGGACTACATTTCGAGCGCGGGTCTCAGGGTCCTCCTGAAGGCAACGAAGGAGCTCAAGAAAACCAGCGGACAGATGTGCCTGTGCTCCATTCGAGACTACATCCAGGAAGTCCTGGACATGTCAGGATTTTCGTCTTTCCTGCCCATTCATCCCGACCTGGGTGAATCTCTCAGGGGACTCGCCCGCGGCCCGGGAGGGTCGGCATAGTGCGTTGACATTCAAACCGAAATATCGTTTAAGGTTCGACTTGATCTGATGGGGCATGTCGTCGCGCGGCTCGTTCCCAGGGCTGCCATGCGACTCGATGTGCCATCGTTTTCGTGGCGGAATTCTGAAGGATCAGTCTGGACCGAGGGAGGTAAACGATGGAGTGGTTGAGCGTGGCTTATGCCATGGGCGGAGCGGGTCAGGGTGGCGCGGGGCAGGGAGCGGCGGGTGGACTGGGTCTTTTTGGTCCGCTGGTCATCATGATGGTCATTTTCTACTTCCTCCTCATTCGACCTCAGCAGAAGCGCCAAAAAGAGCACAAGACCATGCTGGAAGGCATTCAAAAGGGCGATGTGGTCCTCACTCAGGGGGGGATTCAGGGAAAGGTCACCGGCCTGACCGACACCGTGCTGACCCTCGAGATCGCGGAGAAGGTGCGGGTCAAGGTGCAGAGGTCCTACGTCGTGAGCGTGGTCTCCCGGGGTGAGGCCGAGGAATAAGCGGGTGGATCGAATCCAGGAAACGTCGTCGGCGGATGGCGCCGCTGATGAAGCGAGGTGCCGGTTTTGAAGAATCTCAAGTGGCGTGCTGTGCTGGTGGCAGGAGTGGTGCTGGCGGGAATAGTCTACCTGATTCCGTCCATGAGCTCCCAGTTGCCTCCCTGGTGGGCTAAGGTTCTGCCCAAGGAGAGGATCCACCTGGGGCTGGATCTTCAGGGCGGGATGCACCTGATCCTGGAGGTGGAGGCTGAGAAGGCGGTCCAGAACCAGGCCGAGCGCATGGTGGAGGACATCAAGGATTCCCTCAGGCAGCAGCGGATCCCTTTCACGAGAATCGAGCGCGCCGGAAAATGGGATATCCAGGTTCAGCTGGCCAGTGCCGACGCTCAGGGTGACCTCAACAAGCTGATGGAAAAGGACTACCCGACCCTGAAGGCCACCGGCGTCGAGACGCTGTCCGAAGGCGCCGTGACCACCTTCACGTTCACGGAGCCTCAGGTCAAGCACCTGCTGAAAATGGCTACCGATCAGGCTCTGGAGACCATCCGCAACCGCGTGGATCAGTTCGGGGTCACCGAGCCCGACATTCGGCCCCAGGGAGAAGACCGGATCCTCATCCAGCTTCCCGGGGTCCAGGACCCGCAGCGGGCCGTTGCGCTCATCGGAAAGACGGCTCTCCTCGAGTTCAAGCTGGTCTCCGAGGAGGCCAGCACCCAACAGCTCAAGGATGGCAAGCTTCCCGCCGGCGTGAAGATGTATCCCCTGCGGCATACGGATGCGACCACGGGTCAGACCACCGAGCGGCAGATCGTCCTGCGGGACCGAACGCTCATGACCGGGGAATCCATCACCAATGCCGAAGTGAGGATCGACACTCAGTACAACAAGCCTTATGTGTCCCTGGAGTTCGACTCCCAGGGCGCCCGCCAGTTCGAGCGCATCAGCGGCGAGAACGTGAAGCGGCAGCTGGCCATCGTGCTCGATGGAACCGTGTACTCGGCCCCCGTGATCCAGGAAAAGATCAGCGGAGGAAAAGCCAGCATCACCGGGACCTTCACCATGGAGGAAGCCCGGGACCTGGCCATCGTGCTGCGGGCCGGCGCTCTTCCCGCTCCGGTGAAAATCCTGGAGCAGCGAACGGTGGGGGCATCCCTCGGCAGTGATTCCATCCGACAGGGACTCCTGGCCTCGCTCCTGGGCGGCATCGTCACCATCGTTTTCATGCTGGTCTATTACAAGGTCTCCGGCTTCATCGCCGACTTCGCGCTGCTCCTGAACATCCCCCTGATTCTGGCCTGCCTGGCGGCCTTCGAGGCCACCCTCACCCTGCCGGGCATCGCGGGCATCATCCTCAGCGTGGGCATGGCCGTGGATGCCAACGTGCTCATTTTCGAGCGCATACGGGAAGAGCTGCGCCTCGGCAAGACACCCCGGGCGGCCGTGGAAACCGGTTTCGATCGGGCAACCCTGACCATCCTGGACTCCAACATCACCACCCTCATCGCCGCCGTGGTCCTCTTCCAGTTCGGCACGGGGCCGGTGAGGGGTTTTGCGGTCACGCTGACCATCGGTATCTTTGCGAGCATGTTCACCGCCATCATCGCGACCCGAGTGATCTTCGACTACCTGCTGAATTACGGGCGCGTCAAGACTCTGAGCATCTAACCGGTTCAAAGCGAAAAGGAACAAGGTCGTCATCATGGAGCTCATCAGATCGGACATCAACATCAACTTCGTGGGAATGCGCTTCAAGGCATTCGTCCTCTCGATCGTTCTGATCGCCGGCAGTCTGGCCGTCATGGTGGTCCGGGGCGGGCTCAACCTGGGAGTGGATTTCGCCGGGGGAACCCTCATCCAGATCAAGTTCGAGAAAGCCACGACGCCCGATGAGATCCGTGGGGCCCTGAAGGATCTGGGGATGGATCAGAGCGCCATTCAGCAGGTTGGGGCCGCCGCCGACCATGAGTTCATGATCCGGACGGATATTTCCACGGAGGAGATGGCCAATCTGTCCGGCAGGGTCGGCGAAGCCCTGAATAAGGCTTTCGGCGTGGGTCAGGCCACGGTGAGGCGTGCCGAGATGGTGGGACCCAAGGTGGGACAGGACCTTCGACAGAAGGCTCTTTTTGCCATTTTCTACGCCATGCTGTTCATCGCCATCTACATCTCGGGACGGTTCGAGATGAAGTGGGGCACGGCGGCCATCATGGTCGTCGTCATGATCGTGGGGGCTTACCTCCTCGAAGCCGTTGGAATGAACGTGCTGGTCCTCATCGTGGGGGGCATTCTGGTCACCCTGGGGCTGTGCTGGGTGCTGAAGCTCCCCTATGCCCTGGCGGCCGTCCTCGCCCTCATCCACGATGTCCTCATCACGGTGGGGGTCTTCGTGGTGCTGGACAAGGAGTTCACCCTCGAAATCCTGGCGGCGCTTTTGACCATCGCGGGCTACTCCCTGAACGACACCATAGTGGTGTTCGACCGCATCCGTGAAAACCTCCGCAAGGAGCGGAAACAGCCTTTCATCGACATGATCAACGGCAGCATCAACCAGACTCTGAGCCGCACCATACTGACGGGCGGGACGACCCTGTTTGCCCTCCTCTTTCTCTTCTTCTTCGGCGGGACGGTCATCCACGATTTTGCCTTCGCGATGCTCATCGGGATCGTCACGGGAACGTATTCGTCGGTGTTCATCGCCAGCCCGCTGCTCATCCTGTACCAGGACTGGGCCACGGCGAAGCGAAGGCCCGCTCGCAAGGCGGCGTGAAGGAGGATCCGGGGTCGGAGCCCCTCAGACTTCCGGGCGGCTGTCTCCGTTGGGCTCATCCTGGTCCGTCCGGGAGAGCCGCCTCGATCTGCCGATGACGAAGACGTAATAAAGCATGAGAAGGGGCAGGATGGAAAACCCCAGATCAAAGCGTCCCCTGTAGAACTGGAGCGTGCTGTAAGCCAGGAGCAAGACCACCAGAATCACCTGTAGCAAGGCCCCCTTTTTGGACATGGCACATCTCCTCTCGCGTCCCGCTCGGCTCCGCCGACCGATCCTTTCCTTCGCCTTGGCTGAGTGGTCTTCCACCGCACTTCCACCAGTTAATACCCAAGCCTCGCTTCTGTCGACCGAAAACAACAGGTCGCATCCGGTGACCCTGTTGCAGGTCCCGGTGTATTCATAAAGGAACCGGGGGAGATCTCCGCCGGAACGCTGGTATCGGGATGAATCTCGCAGGGAGGTGGAAGGCCATGAAGCAACAGTCACGAACCCGAGCTTGTGCGGCCTGCCTGATGTTGGGGGCGGCCGTCGTCCTGTGGAGCGCGCAGGCTGCTGAAGCTCAGCGCCCGCGGGTGCCCCGCATGCGTGCGCGGATCACGGCTCCTCAGCCTAGATCGACGGCGGCGAGTCCGGTGGATTTCATCGCCACCGTCGAAAACGGGACCCCCCCATTCACCTACACCTGGAGGTTTCCCCGGGGGACACCGGCCAGCATCACCACCCAGTCGAGCCTCGCCCAGAATCTGGTGAGCGCGGCCTTCAGCCCGGGGCGACTTGTTTCCGCCGCGGTGACCGTCACCGACAGCCGGGCGCCGCGCCCGGTCCGAAGCAGCGCGCGAGTCGTTTTCAGGACCGCGGCCGCCCCCCCAAGGGCGCTGCCCTCCATCAATTCGACGAGCGCCAATGGGGCCGGGCCCGCGCCGATTTCGGTCCCTGAGCAGCCCATCGCGGGGCTCCCGGACTTCCAGGTGGTGGCCGCCAACGACCTGGGCATGCACTGCGGCGACCTGGATCACCGCGTGGCCAGCATCCTGCCACCCTTCAACGTGCTGCACGCCCAGGTGATCCAGAAGGGAACGGCGCAGGCCCTGCCGCGGATTCTCGGCGATGCGGATGTCTCGGTGGACTATTCGGCGGCGTCTCAAGCCAGGGATCCCGCGCTTCAGGTACCGTTTCCGCGGACCCTCTTCAAGACAAACTTCTGGGATCCCAATCCAAGGCCGACGGGCAACCTCCTGGTGTTCGACGCCTACGATCCCTTCTACCCGCCCGGCATCCTGGATCTCTTCCCGCTCGCCACGGACATCGGACTCCCGGTACCGGATCTGGCCGCCAGCCCTCCGAGCATCGAGCAGCAGAACATGCCGGGGGTGCTGAATCCCTTTGGGACCAACGCTCCCCAGCCTTTCCGCCGATTCGATGTGAGCCTGCCGTTTTTCTCTGGTTTTCCCTTCGGTTACGATCTGGTCGATTTGAACTGGTTTGCCGCCGACGGGATTCCCATCGCGCCCTTCGATGACGCGGGAAGAAAGAACCCTTATCCGCTCTTGCGGGTCCAGCCTCGGGCTGCCGCGGGAAACACCCTGGGAGTGACGGCCGGAGCCACGCTGGCGACGGTGGACGCCGTGGCTCCCGTGTCGGCCGAGGCCGACTGCTTCCGCTGTCACACATCGTCCGCCGACGGGGGCAACGGTGAAGCCGCCTGCATCCCCGGAGCCGATGTCGGCTGCGCCGCCGAGGGATCCCGTCGCGGTCCCGAGGCCAACCGAAGGTTCGACGTGGTGACGGCTTCCGAGGCGCCCCTTTCCGGTGCCCTGCCCCTGGAGGTGAGCCGCGAGTGGGCCGCCGACATGAATATCGTCCGTTTGCATGACGCCAAGCACTTCGAGGCTCAGGGGCGCGTGACGCTGGCGTCCACGACCCCCGTGGTCTGCCAGCGCTGTCATTACACACCGGCCCTGGATCTCCTCCAGGCGGGACCCGCCGACACGCCCAACGGGCGCCAGCAGACGACCCATCAGACCAACTCCCGGGTGCTGCACTCCTTCCACGCCCGGTTCACGGACCTGTTTCCCAACGACATGCCGCCTCCCAACGACCCAGGGAGAATGAATGCCGTGACCGGCAAGCCGGTGATCAACGCCCTGGTTCAGGGAAAGCTCAACCAGTCCTGCTACCAGTGCCACCCGGGCCGGGTGACCCAGTGTCTCCGGGGTGCCATGTTCAATGGCGGGCTCGTCTGCCAGGATTGCCACGGAAGCCTCCAGCAGGTGGGGGATGATTTCTCGCGGGATCTTCCCACGACGGGCCAGTTTGATCTCACCAAGCGCGTTCCCTGGGCCAGTGAGCCCAAGTGCCAATCCTGCCACACCGGGGACGCTTTCAGCAACCTGGGGCAGACCGATCCCAATGTGATTCGAGCAGCCGACAACATCCGGCTGCTTCAGGCCTATCGAGTCGGCGACGCCGCGGCGACGCCCATTGTGGCCACCAATCGCCGGTTTGCGGAGAACGTGGACAGGCTCACGGGGAATCACATCCTCTATCGGCTGAGCAAGGACGCCCATGCGGGTCTTTTCTGTGAATCCTGCCATGGGAGCACCCATGCGGAATGGCCCGTGCTCCCCTCGAGCGGAGCCTTCATCGCCAACGACAACATGGCGGCGCTCCAGCTTCAGGGGCACGTGGGACCCATCGCCGAATGCACAACCTGTCACACGGCTGGGACGGTCCCCCTGGGACTGGGCGGCCCCCATGGGCTCCATGCGGTGGGGGACGACCGATGGGTCTCCGTCGAAGGCCCGGGACACCATTCCAACCTGGCCGAAGCGACCCCCAACGAGTGCCGGGCATGTCACGGTGTCAACGGCGAAGGAACGGTGCTGGCACGGGTGACGGCGGCGCGGAGCTTCCGCGTCGAGGGCAGGGTGGTGAGCCTGGCGACGGGCAGGCAGGTGAGCTGCGCCATCTGCCACGACAATCCGCTCCGACGTTGAAAGCTGGCCATCCGGTCTTAGAATCATGATGGGGAGTCGCGCTCATGCGTTCAGCGCACCCCCCGTGCCTCGAGCGAGACGTGAACGCTGTTGAAGATCGATCCGGAAGACCGAGATGAGGAGAGTACCATGCTGAAAAGGTTGGGAATGGTGATGGCGCTGGTGGGAGCCCTGGCTTTTCCGCTGGCGTGCTGGGCGCAGCAGGGAGCGGCGAAGTCAGAGGCCCCTGCCGCAACGGAGTCCAAGGCGGATTCCGTCCACCAGCGCGGACAGGGGCATCAGCACGGCCACGAAATGGAAGGCGCTCATGCCGATGGGCACGGCGCCGGGCACGGCATGCAGGGCGGCGGGCAGCATGGCCGGATGCGGCAGTGCATGGCCATGAAGGAGAAGAGTGATCAGGCCATGGCGGACATGAAGGCCATGGACGCCCGCCTGGACGAGATGGTCTCCGCCATGAAGAAAGCCAAGCCCAATGAGAAGACGGCGGCCATGGAGGCCCTGCTGGCCGAGCTGGTCTCCCAGCGTAAAGCCATGCGGGAAAGCCTCGGAGACGTGCATCACCGCCAGGCCATGTGCGGCATGATGGGGAAGGGCGGCCAGCACGGCAAGATGGCCCACGGAGGCAAGGGGATGCACCCCAACTGCCCCATGATGGGCGGAACGGGGCAGGGCTCGGGAGGCCAGGGCGACCAGACCAAACCGGAGACCCAGAACTGAGATCTTCCGTCCTTGTAAGCAGGAGAGGCGGACCCGCGGGTCCGCCTCTCGCTTTCCACTCAATACTTCAGGCTCGGGCCCGACCCTGGTCGATCCGCGGCCGTGACTCTCGACCCGCGGCCCTGAATCCCAAGCCTCAAGCCACTCACTAATACCCGTAGCGCTCGGCCACGATGCGCTCCACCTCGTCTTCAGACGGCATCGTGTCGCGATACCCCGCCATGTACTGGTTCCTGAGCCATCGGAAGAGGCTCACCGTTTCGTTGACCTGGATGATCTCGGGGATCTCGTCTCCCTGCTGGGTCTGGATATGCTGATTGTACTGACCCAGCATGCTCACCACGTCGTAGAAGGTGGCCGGATCCCGCTGGACGCCCTTCTTGAAGGATTTACCCTCGGAAGGGTAGATCTTCTCGGGCTCGGGGTTGGCCGAGATGTCCACGCGCTGGAACGGCCTCCTCACGGCGATCTGCCATTTCCTGGCTTCCACCATCATCCTCGAGATGAGGGGACCGGCCCAGTCGGGGCTCTGCTGGCCCTGGGGACAGGCCGAGAAGAACTCGACCACCGAAGGCCCGTTGTAGGCGATGGCCTCCTTCAGGATGTTCATGGCATAGCGGGGGTTATCGATGGAGAGCTTGGCCGCGTACACGTGGGAGATCCCCATGGCCTGCGTGATGATCCGGCGATGGAGCGTGGTTTTGCCGGCGGTGGCGGTCCCGATGGGAGAGGTGGACCGGTCCACGCCGAACCGGCTGGCGCCCGACTTCTGGGCTCCCGTATTCATGTAGCCTTCGTTGTTGTAAATGACCCAGGTGATGTCGAAGTTCTCGCCCAAGGCATAGTTGAAGGGCCCGTTCCCGATGTCGTAGATGGCCCCGTCCCCCGCGAACACGACGATCTTGGTGAGAACGTCCTTGTAGCCGTTCTGGTAGGCCTGGTCCAGGCTGAACTTGGCGCCGAGGGCGGCCGCCGACGCCGTGCCGAAGCCGTAGTGCCCCGACTGGTACATCCTGGAGTTGTAGGGGTTCACCAGCTCCGAAACCTGGCTGCACCCCGTGGAGTTGATGGTGTACAGGTTGAACCCGTGGTCCAGCATGTGCTCGATGTGCTGGCGGCTCTTCTCGGAGAGGACCTTGATGCCCTGGTAGAACGTCTCGATCCCCTGGGGATGGTTTCGCAGGGATTCAGCGGCGAAAAACGTCAGGAGGCTGATGGTTCCCTCGCTGCACCCGGGGCATAGGGTGTGCTTGCCGGGATACATCTTGGAGAAGACGAAGAGCACCTGCTGCATGATGGGCATCTGATCCACGAATCGGGCGGCGTCCCGGGTGTTGTCCCACTCCTTGAAGCGCTCGGGAAGAAGGTCGTTCTCCCGGATCTCCGTCTTGGCCACCATCTTGAGGGCATCGGTGGGACAAACCTGGGCACAGATCCCACAGCCCTTGCAAGCGCTGGGAATCACGTTGAGATTCATGGCGAACGCCTCCCAGGGGAAGCCTTTGGGCGGTTTCTTGAAGGTCTTGAAATACCGCCGGGCCTCGTCCGTCACGGGGCGGTCCGTGATGGTGCAGAACAGGGCCGAATCGGGGCAGCTGGCGGTGCAGGTGCCGCAGGCCGTGCATTTGTCGGGATCCCATAGAGGGAGCTGGGCTCCAATGTGGCTCATGTCCCGATACTTGCTCGTCCCCGCCGGCACGACGGGCAGGAAATGATCCCACGGGACCTTGCGCCCCTCGGAGATGGGCTTGACCATCTCCTCGTAGAAGTGCTCCTGGTAGTTCTCCATGAGGTTGTCGGGCTTGATGGTCCCCAGCTCATCCTTGTCCGTCAGCAAGGAAGGCAACCCAGCGGAACGGAAGGGCTGGCTGAAATCCTCCGGGGGTGGCACAAAATAGGGCGCGCAGGTGACTCCAAAAGCTCCCGACCGAGCCACGGCGTCCGAAGGAGCTCCACTGACTCCATTGGCCGATGCCACGGTCGCTCCGTAGCGCAGGAGGGCCAGATTCGAATCGATGATGGCCTGCCCCTTCTTGCGGCCGATCTTCTTTTCCAGCTGGCTCTTGAAACGTTTTTCAAAATCCTCGGCGGAGAGAATCCCCATGGTCTCATTGATGAGCCCCACGATGGCGGCGCCGGGGAGATTGCGCTTGAGGTGCTCCAGGGCGGCGTGGGTCGCGTCCATGGCCACAAGCCGGATGTTCTTCTCGCGGATCATGTGCTGGACTTCGGGGGAGAAGGAGGCCATGAGGTCCTGGGCCGTCCTGGGGGTGTTGATGACGAAGAGACCGCCAGGGTTGAGACCGCCGACATATTCCTTCAGGATTTGCTCCACCAGGAACTTCTCGTTGAAGAAGGCCAGGACGTCGCGCTCGGTCAGCTCCGAGCTGTTCCGGATGGGGTGGTCGCTGATGCGCAGGTTCATGAAGACGGCGGATCCCTTGCGGGCAGCTCCGTACCTGGCACCCGACTGGATGTATTTGCACCCGTTGCCGCTGTCCTCGGCATAAATATAAGCTGCGGTCTCCAGGGCCGTCTTGACGCCCTCGGCACCGATGCCGATGAAGGTCATGCCCAGCTCACGCTCCTGGTAGCCTGCCAGGGGCTGGGGCTTCAGGGTGTATGGCCCCTCGATGCCGCAGTAGAAATCGCGGACGAAATCACCACGCCGCTGATCCATGCAGGCCTTCATGTTCTCGATGACGGCCGCCGCGTCATACTTGTTGAAATCCTTGCTGCCGATTCCGTAAACCCCGTGAAGCAGCGCCGGCATGTCGTCCCGACCGTAGGTCCGGTGCTCCTCCCGGCCTTCCCGCCCCGCGCGGATGGAAACCTGCAGGGCCGCCTGCACATCGGCGAGGAGCAGCTGGTTGTGGGCCATGGCCGTCCGCTCGAGCACGGTTACGGCCTTGGCGCTGCGCATCCCGTAGGCCAGCTCCTCGTAGCACGGAGGGTTGAAGAGGACCGGCCTCACCACGCCGATCTTCCATCCCCTGCTCTCCCGGTAATGGTCCACCACGTCCTTGAGAACTCCGGCGCCGGAGCCCAGAATGACGAGCACCATGTCCGCATCCTCGGTTCGGTAGCACTCCACCACCTTGTGGTTGGTCCCCAGGAGCTGGTTCATGGTGTTCATGGCCGCCACGAAGCCCTTTTTGAAGAAGCGGTAGGCGAAGTCCTGAGAGACCTGACCTTCCATGGAAAGGTCCGTGTCCGTGAACGTGCCCACCAGGGTGCTGTGGCCGAAGCGCGGCTGGTAAAGCCGGTTGGGGGGGCCCACGAAGGTACGCAGGAATGCGTCCGAAAGCTCTTTGATGTTCTCCAGGGCGTGGCTCTTGATGAAGCCGTCCCCGACCACCATGCAGGGCAGCATGATCTGCCGGAGCTCGGCCACCTTGAAGGCGATGGGCAGCAGATCGTGGAGCTCCTGGTTGTCCGCCGATACCAGCTGCGCCCAGCCGGCATTGCGAACCCCGTAGAAGTCAGTGTGGCCACAGTGGATGCTGAGGGAGCCCTTGTTCAGCTCCCGGGCCATGACGGTCATGACGACGGGCAACCGCTTGCCGGCGACGGAAAACAGGTTCTTGGTCTTGAGGACCAGGCCCTGGGACGAGGTGTTGTCCACATACCGGCCGCCCTGGCAGGACATGGCCTCGACGGCGGCGATGGCCGAGAGCTCGTCGCTGGGCTGAAAGTACATGAGCTCATGCCCGAAGAGGTTCAGCGTGCCATTGGCGGCTGCGCGGGCAAAATCCTCGGCGACGGGCGTGGAGGGTGTGATGGGGTAACCACAGAGGCCGTCCACCAGACGGGTGAGGACCGAAAGGACGGCGTGATTGCCGTCCAGGAGCGAATCGGTGCGCTTCCTCATCTCGGCGAGCTCCTCGGGGGCGACCGAGCCGAGGTCAAAGGAGAAAAGCGGTCGAGCGTCGAAGCGGTCCCATTCCGACATCCAGTTCAGCTGGATGGGGCTCTCCCGCTTTCTGCGCAGTTGATAGTATGGCAGCTGGTCTCTCAGCATTTCGATAGAAACGTCCTGGCTCATGACTTGGGTCTCCTTGCTGAATCACCTGTGGTGCTGAAAATGCGATGGGAACTGCTCTTTTCCATGCCCCCGCCGGGTGCCGGCAAGGTGCACGGAATGAACAGCCGTCAACGGCCCAGTGGGCAGCGCAGCGCCGAATGGGCACTGATGCATCCGCGAGCACGGGGCCTCACGCACACCCGGTGCGGTGGTGGATGAGCACATCATCCTCGAAAATGGCCAGCCGGAGGGGATCACATCCTGCGATAAAAAGCGACGCGGCCGGGGGGTAGGCGCGTCTGAGTCGGGTATGGATGCTCATCCGGAATGATCGAGACAGGCAGGCGATCCACACCGCTCCCCGGTCGCGCCGACCGGAAAAAGGCCCGTCGATCATGAGGAGGGCCGGTTAAGCCCTGATTTGGCGAAGTGGGAAACAGGCTAGATGAGGCCTGCCCTCTTTGTCAAACAAATAATAACCGGCTCACGCGCCCCTGCTGGCGAGGCCGGGCCAGCCCGGGCGCCGCACAGGCATTGTGCCTGATGTGCATGCGGCATTTTTTGCACAATGCGTTCTCAATAGAACGTTTTGCACGGCCGGTGGCAAGTACCTATCCGCCCGGGCCGCAGAGCCCCCGCAGCTGGCCCATCTGCTCGGCATTCCCGATGACGATGACGACGGTGCCCGCTCTCAGAATCTCCTCCGCCGGAGGATTGTACTCGAAGTCCTCCCGGTCCGGATGCTTGACCGCAATGACGAGAAGCCCGGTCTTCCGATGGATCTCCAGCTCCCGAAGCGTGTGCCCCGCCCAGGGGGAATCCTCCAGAACCTCGGCCTCCTCCACCCGAATGGAGCCGTCGCGGCCCCGGAGCATGCGGTCCAGAAAGCTGACCACGTGGGGCCGCAGAATTTCGCTCGCCATACGCATGCCGCCGATGAACGCCGGGTTGACCACCCGGTTGGCCCCGGCCCGGTAGAACTTGTCGGCGAGGCTGTTCTCCTCGCATCGTGCCACGATCCGGATCCCGGAGTTGATGTAACGCGCCTGCACGGTGATCAGGAGATTGTCGCTGTCGTTCTTGAGGGCGGCCACGATGCCGTCCGCTTTCTCGATCCCCGCGCGGCGCAGGATATCTTCGTCCGTGGCATTGCCCAGGAGGTAGCAGAGTCCCGAGAAGCGCTGCTGAGCCTTCTGGAGGTTCTCCGAGCTGTCATCGATGGCCACGCACGGCCGTCGGGTGGCATGCATCTCCTGGATGATGTTCAGTCCTGTCTTGCCGAGGCCGCAAACGACGACATGCCCCCGCAGAGCCCCAATCTTCTTCTCCATCCGCCGCTCCCTGAGGATTCTTCGGAAGTCCGCCTCCACCAGAAACGCCGTGATCGTCGAAATGGCATAGAGCGTGACTCCCATGCCCGTCCACATGAGAAGCATCGTGAATGCACGGGCACCCGTTCCCATCTGATCGAGGATTTCACCGTAGCCGACGGAAGTCAGGGTGATGCTCGTCATGTAGGCGCAGTCGAAGAGGCTCCATCGACCGGCCCCGATAACACGATATCCCAGCGTTCCGAAAAGGAAGGTGAGCCCCAGAACCGCGGCAGGAACCACAAGCCGCTCCAGGAGCTGCCGGGCGATGGATGCATCCGCGATGAGGACGCGCGAAGGTTCCGATCCTTTCCCGCCTTCGCTCATGATGACCTGATGATCCCCGATGGCAAGGAGTCGCTCCCCGTCATTGCCCCGTTGAGCCCTGACCGGGGCTCCCGCGGGAGTGAATGGCATTCCAAGGCCATGGCATTGCCAGGCAGCGGGTCAGACCGCCCAAATTCCTCGAACGGGCTGGCTGCAGAACCGGCACCGCCCCTGCTCCAGATCCATCCGCAGCACCTGATAGCCGTTCCGCTGGATGAGCGTCCTGCCGCAGGAGGGGCAGGAGGTGTTTTCCCCCGGGTGCCCCGGTATGTTTCCGATGTAGACGTGATGCAGCCCCGCGTCGCGGGCGGTCTTCCAGGCGGCCTCGAGGGTCGATACGGGCGTCGGCGGAAGGCTCCTGAGCTTGTAGGTCGGGTAAAACCGGGAGAAATGGAGGGGCACGTCAGCACCCAGCTCCATTCCGATCCACCGGCACATGGCCCTGATTTCGTCCATGGAATCGTTGCGGGTGGGAACGATGAGGTTCACCAGCTCCGTGTGCACGCCGCCGGCCTTGAGCTGCACGAGGGTTTCGAGAACGGGCTTCAGGGTCCCTCCCGTCACATCGCGGTAATAGGCCTCGGTGAATCCCTTGAGATCGATGCACGCGGCGTCCAGAACCTGGCAGAGGTCCTTGAGGGGACCAGGGCTGATGTACCCGTTGGAGTGGATCACCTTGAGGATTTTCTCTCCCCTGGCGAGTCTGCCGATGTCCAGCATGTACTCCATGAAGATGGTGGGCTCGACGTAGGTGGAGGCGATGGACCGGCACTGGCGGCTTTTCGCCTGGGCGATCACCTCCGAGGGGGGCAGGTCCTGGTTGTAGGTGTCCTCGGGGCGGGCCTGGGAGATGGCCCAGTTCTGACAGAACTTGCAATGGAGATTGCACCCGGCGGTGGCGATGGAATAGGAGGCCGTGCCCGGCAGGACGTGGAAGAAGGGCTTTTTTTCGATGGGATCCACGTGGACGGCGCAGGGGTTGCCATAGACGAGGGAATAGTATTTACCGTCCACGTTCTCCCGCACCCCGCAATCGCCCCGCTCCCCCTTTTCCACCTCGCAGAGCCTGGGACAGAGCTCGCAGCGCACCCTCCCGTCACCCAGGGGAGTGAAGTAGGGAGAGAGCTTTCTCTGGACGAGCCCCTTACGGAGATCCTGGCCCAGGGCCCCCCCGGCCCATTCCAGGCCCTCGACCATGCCGACTCCGGCCAGAAAGAAAGCGCAGCGGCCGCACTGCCGCAAAAAACGACGTCTGTCCATGGAATTCATGTCTTATTGCCTGATGAGCTTATGCTGAGTTAGTGATCACTCAAAATCTTCCCACCCAACAAAAGCACTATGATCCGTTCGCCGCGCTGGGCGCGGTCAGAAAATAGGCTCTCATCTCTTCAATGATTTGTTCCTGGGTCTCATGTCGTTCCTGGCATCTAAGCGCCCATGATCGTCCCGGATGCAGGGTATCCCACCGCGACCGCACCTGTTTGTAACGCCCGCCTCCGGGATCATGGTTTCCGAAACCGTCGATCAGCTTGTTCCAGATCGGGGAAAATCTGGCAATAAGAAGCGATTCTCCCAGAGGAATCCAAATGTCGTCCACAATCAAGTAGCGGCAGAGGAAGTCGTCCAGTGAAAGGTTGCTCGCCGCTAATATGCTGTCCGCATGCTCCTTGAGTCGTCTGAAAAGGGCTTGACCGGGATTTGACGTTCAGAACGTCACTTCCTTTTCGGGCACCTGGCGGGACTGCCTTTCCAACATAGATGGGTACTTCGAGGGATGTTTCGCCGGCTTTTGAGGAGATGGGCTGATACGGTATCAACGAGCCTCCATAATAAATTGCGTAGATACCCGCGCCAATGAACGGTTCGATACCGCCCAGCATGACTTTCTCCCTGGCAAGCAGGGCATCCGCCACGCTTTTTCCCAAATTGTGCTTGTCGAGTGGATTGTAGGGCACAACTGATGTCATGACGTCGTCAACTCAAGCTTCTCTTTAATGCGCTCTCTTCTTCCAACAAAAGCTGAGTGGCGATGCTGGCAGCGATTTTTTGGGCCAATGCCACGGGGACTGCGTTTCCAAGCTGCCTCATGGTCTCGCTCCATGAGCCATGGAACTTGAAACCGTCGGGAAAGGTCTGAAGTCGCGCTGATTCCCGCACTGTAAAATAGCGTACCGAGCCATCTGGCATGACCATCATGTTTTCGCCGCCTGGTACGCCATGGTCTCCCGCCTTCAATGCCTTGGCGGGAAGGTCAAGGGGGCTGCCGGTATGCCCAGGATACACCCTAGCCCCAGGCTGATAAACGTGGTTGTGAAATCCACCATGAATCTCACGCCCGGCCGGTTCGGGCAATCCGCGAAGAGCGTCCCTGACGGTGAGCCAGGGTTTGAGCTTCTTCACATAGGAAAAGGAAAGCTGGCTCATTTTCAAGAACCTTTCAGTAAAGCGAGGGAGCATGGCAGGGCGCTCACGGCGTGGCACACCATGTCGCTCCCAATACTCGCCAGTGACCCACTGGTCATGGATGAGGGAATCTAACTGATGCGTTTCTTTTGGAAAACTCCATTCTTTCTTGAGATCACTCCTGAAGCCAACGATAAAAACGCGCTCCCTTTGTTGTGGCACCCCGTGATCCGCCGCATTCAAGACTCGCGCGACTACATTGTACGTGAGCCCGTTCACCTTGCCCGAAGTCTTGTGTCGTTCAAGTCTAGCCAAATGACCGGGCCATTCCTCATCCGACTTCCTTGTGACTTCCGGATAGCCCAACTGAAGGATTATGTACTGGAAGTAGTTGGCGAATGCTGTTCTAGTGATACCCCTAACGTTCTCGAACAAGAAAGCTTTTGGAGCCAGCGTTCGAACCACTTGCACCGCGGCTGGAAACATGTCCCGATGATCACCATGGCCGCGGTGCTTGCCGCCCAAGGAAAACGGTTGGCATGGCGGACCTCCGGAAACCAAGTCTATGCGGTTAACGAATCCAGTGAAATCAAAGGTCCTGACGTCTTCCTCGAAGACATCCCAGTCCTTCACCAAGGGAAACCGGGATGCCTTGTTCTCACGGATGGTATCGCAGGCCCATTTGTCAAATTCAATCACGGCGTCGTGCTCGAAACCTGCCAACCCCAAGCCGAGTGCCAGCCCACCAGCGCCCGCAAAAAGCTCGATCGATTTCATGACTCAGGCCTCCGCAAGGAACTCCTGGATTTGCTGCTTCAATGAACCCGTACGGGCCAACTCACACTCCCAAACGATCAAATACTTCCACCCCATGCCCGTGAGCTCAGCTTGGCTAACTTGATCCCTTTCCTTGTTCCCATCGAGCTTCGGCAGCCAGAATTCGAGCTTCGACTTTGGAAGTCTCGCCAGGTGGCAGCCCTCGTGCCTGTGCCAGAAGCAGCCATGGACAAAGATCGCTTTCCTTCGGGATCTGAAGACAATATCCGGTTTTCCCGGGAGGTCGCCGGCATGGAGGCGATATCGATAGCCCAACGAATACACCAATCGCCTTACGAACAACTCTGGCGAGGTATCCTTTGCCCGCACCAGGGACATGCGATGACTTCTTTCCTGAACAGAAAGCGTATCCAAGGCAGCTTGCCTCTTTGCGTATCGGAGACCCATCAAGGGATGAGCTTCAGAATACATCCGCCGAAAAGATGTAAATCTCGGTTTCCGGGTCCTTCCAGGCGTCGGCGGGGAGACCGGCCTTGCGGCAGGTACCCTCCAGGAACGCCGTGCGATCCCAGCCCTGCTCCGTGGCCACCTGAGGCAGCAGCAGGCCCGAGCGCCCGCCCCGCTTCAGGTAGATCCCGTGGACCCCCACCGTGATCTCCTCGGGGCGATGAATCCGCTGGAGCGGAGTGAGGACCGAGATCTCGATCTCGAGATCCCCGAGCTCGCCCTCTGTCAGGGCGGGAAACCTCGGATCCTGAAAGGCTGCGGCTGCGGCCATCTCGGATACTGTCTGGCCGAGGGGATCCGTGGCCACGATGTGCCCGATGCACCCCCGCAGCTCACCTCGTTTCTTCAGGGTCACGAAGGCGCCCCTCGGCTCCTTCAGCCTCGGTGAATCCAGCTGAAGCCGCGGTGGATCCTCCCTCCTGAAGTGCGCCTCGATGCTCTTCCGCGCCATGCGATGGAGCTCGCCCTTCTCCTCCGGGGTCAGGCCCGAGGCGATGGCGGGCCGGCCGTCCAGGGAGGGCTCCTTCCCGTCCCCACCGCCAGACCCGGCCCAGAGCGCCGCCGCCATGTAGCCGACCACCCGCCCCTGCTCTCCCGTCACATCGCCCGAGTGCGCATATTCGAGCACCCGGGCATGGTCGGCCCCGAGCTTTCGGGCCGCGAGCATGGCGGCCACCAGGGGGCCTCCCCCGCAGGCCTCGCATCGACCCGAGCCCAGGTCCCGGCTCAGGCCCTGGGGGTCGAAGGCCGAGACTCGCTCCACCACGCCATGGTCCAGCCTTCGGGCCGCCTCGGCCGCATGAAAATGGGACAGGTCGGTGCTCGCCACCACCAGGACCGATTTCCCGCGGACCGTTTCGGCGATGGCTTCGGACAGCCACTGGCAGGTCGCCCAATCCTGATCTCCCATAAGAAGCGGAACCAGCTTGGCGGCCGGCAGAAGGACCTGGAGAAAAGGGAGCTGGATCTCCAGCGCGTGCTCCTGGCTGTGAGCCTCGGGCACGTAACGGATGCGAGGGTCGCGTTTTTTGAGGGCATCGATCAGCTCGCGGTCCAGGGGCACGACCCCGAGGGGCGTGCGAAATCCGCCGCGGTCGTAAACGGCCACCCCGCTGAAGCGGATCCGGTGGCTGGGAGCGATGACGACCACCGTATCGAATGCCCGTTCCGACGTGATCTGCTTGTAGGCGTGGGCAGCCACCTGCCCCGAATAGGCGTAGCCGGCGTGGGGAGCCACGAGCGCCACGATGCGCCCCGAAGCCTGGGCAGCCGGAGCTTGGTCCAGAAAACCCGCGACCTGCCGGCGCAGCTCAACGGGCGACGACGGATACCAGGTCCCAGCGATGGCGGACTCCCGTATCTCCTCGGCCAGAGCCCCGGTCTGGAAGCCGCCGCCGTGCCGGGGTGACGGGACCAGGACCAGGAGGAGAAGGGTCGGAACGAAAGGCAGCCATCTCCAGGATCCAAAGGCTTTAAGGCCCGCTCGCGGCATGGGATCCCCTCCCTCAGCGAAAAGAAGTGGTCATCAGTCCTTGTCTGACCCTTTCCATTGTCCCCTCATCTGGCCGGTATGGCAAGTCCGGTCTGGGCGGCGCATCGAGGCGGTGGGCTTCGCGGAAGGGCGTGCCATCGAGCCTGGCGTTGTAGGCCATCACCATGAGTGACTCAAGGTTCACGACGTCCAGGACATTGTAGGCCAGCAGGGTCTCCAGGGCACGCCGGTCCCCTGTCCTCTGGTACTCCCGCCACAGGTGGACGGCGAAGAGCCCGTCCACCCCATCCAGCTCGTCCCGATGAATCCCCAGCTGCCTTTCGCACCCTTTGAGCCCGCCCCGGTACCCCAGGCTTTTGAGCAGGTATCGCAGATCGATATGGGCATGGTCCATGGGGGCGTGGAGGCTCCGCCGGATGAACGGCAGATCGAAGGTCTTGCCGTTGTAGGTGACGACGAGACCATACCGCAGGATGTCCTCCCGAAACTGAAGCAGATTGTCGTCATGCACGTAACAGGAAATCCCGCGGCCGTCGTACAAGGCGATGGTGGTGATGTGATCCCACGGGCCTCCCAGGCCGGTGGTCTCGATGTCCAGGTATACGGCTCGATGGCGAAAGTCGGCAAAAAGCCGCCATTGCTGGTCGTAGGGAAGGCTCCGCTGGAAATGGAGCGGATTGCCCCCGGCGAGCTGGGTGATGGATTCCTCGAGGTGGAGCTGAGCCAGCCTGAGCCGTCCGGCCGGCATGGGAGTGTCCGAAGGGGAGGCCGCCCGCAGGTCCTCCCAGCTCACGATGCCCGCATCCCAGAGCCTACGCTCCGTCCGGGATCCGATACCCTGCAGGTGACAGAACGTGTGGGTCAGCATGGCAATTCCTGCGTCGAGGCCTTACCGGGTGATGAGTGGCTTCCATGCGGGGGAGTAGGGGCGCCAGGACGGCCACCAGACGGTGGAAGGTCTCCGTGGTCCTCTCCCGCCCGGAACGGGTGAGATCCTGGAACATGGCCCGCCTCAGGCCCGAGGACAGCTCCACCTGAACCCCGCCCCCGCTCTTCCCCAGGTTACAGACATTGCGTAGGTGAAGGCCCTGGAGCCCATCCCGCGTGTCCACTGAGAATCCCGCCCAATCGAGGGCGTCCCGTATCCGCCGGACGACCGGGGCGGCGAGCCCCCCCACGAGCACCACGGCGTCCTTTTCGGCGCACCCGTGCACGGTGACCACCATCTCGGATTCCAGGGCGAGATGGAGCCCCCTCGGCTCGTCGAAGCGGGTGCTGGCCAGGTGGAGCGCGCGGTTCCCCCGATGCTTCACGCCCTCAAACAGGTATAGACTGTGAAAGTCGGCGGCCAAGGCCACCGCCACTTCGGAGGTTCCCGGCTCGATGTCTCCGCCGTGAATGGCCATCACGGCCACCCCCGATCCCCCGCGGCGCGACTGGATCCGGTAATCCGTCCCTTCGCACTCAGCGGTCCGGAGGAGCGAATAGCTCCCGTACCTATCTGCCATAGAGTCCAAGTCATCTCCCCGAGCGTACCGCATGTCTCCCTCCGGGCGTACAGCGACTCACGCCGCCAGGATTCCAGCGATGGTATACGGGGTCCCCTGATTTGACAACCGATACGTGACCGCTGCACGCTGCCTCAAGGCTGAAGCCGCCCGCATGACCCCTCCTCATGTCTGCCAGAATATCTCGCCCCCCCCTCGGATCAAGGCTTCCGAACTTCGAGTGCAGGCCGGACCGGGTTGACCGCATTCCAGGTCCAGTGGGATCTCCTGGAGGCCGATGACCGAAATGAGGAGGAACTTGGTCCCGGAATTGCTTCGCTCAAGCCGCGTGGGCATCGCCCCCCGCATCCCGGCATGTGAATCATTGTTCCCGTACTCACGACTCATGGCCAGGCTTCTGGCCGGCCTCATGGCCCCGGACGAAAGCGGCGGGGACCCTCTGCCCGGCCGAATGGCCGCGAGGCCGTCGCCCCCGAGCCACCCCGAAGCAAGGAGGATCAATGGACTGCCAAGAACTGGAAGCGTACCTGTATGAGCAGATTCCTCTGTCCAAGACCATGGGGGTTCAGGTGCTCGACGCCGACTGGAACGGGGTCAGGCTCACGGCACCCCTTCGTCCGAATATCAATCACCGGGACACGGTCTTCGGCGGAAGCATGTCGGCCGTGGCCATTCTGGCCGGATGGGCCCTGGTCTTCTTCCGCCTGCGGGCGGAGGGTATCGAGAGCAGTGTGGTGATCCAAAGGAACACCATAAGCTATGAGCGCCCCATACCGGGTGAGTTCACCGCCCTGTCGTCCGTTGGGGATTCAACGGAGTGGCAGAAATTTGTCAGGATGCTCAAGCGAAGAAATCGGGCGCGCATCCCCGTGAACGTCATGCTCTATTCCGAAGGACAGAAAGCCGGCATCCTCGAGGGAGACTACGTCGCCCTGGGACCCGGGGTCCACTGAGCCCGCTCCCCTGCCTCTCCCACCCATGCAGCGCCATGGATAAGGCATCGCGAGACCTGGCGCGGACCCGGTGTAACCGGGGTCGACAGTCTTTTGACGATCTTCGTTCCCCACGATCACGCAGCCCCAAGCCCCGAGGCCGGCGCCGAGTCCCCCGGCTCCGCCCCCCTAATGTCCGTTCATGACAAAGAGCTCTTGGTGGTTCGATGCCGCCGGTGTTATGACTGCGACGGGCGGCAGGTCCCTGACGGTCATGGACCTGGGCGCTTCGGCTGCCGCGCGCATACCCGACAAGGTTGAAAAGGTCCTTATTCACGGTCTCTTGCACGCAGATCAATCCCTCGGTAACCGTTTGCGGGGGCGGAGGTTCTTTCGACCCTGCGATTCGCGGAAGCGAGAGCTTGGACCTCCAAGGAGTATGGCATGCGCGGCGTGACGCGGCCCGCGCGGATCATGAACGAGACTTCTGATGACAATGGACTGGAGGTTGGCATGGGGACACCCGCCAGGCAGGGGGACACGGTGAAAGTACACTACACGGGCACGCTGGTGGATGGTACGGAATTCGATTCATCCAGGGAGAGAGCCCCCCTGGAGTTCACCATCGGCGCCGGACAGCTCATCGCCGGATTCGAGCGGACCGTGGTCGGAATGACGCCGGGCGAGTCCCGGACTACCACCATCGAGGCTGCGGATGCCTACGGAATGTATCGGGAAGATCTGGTGCTCGAGGTGGAGCGGGACCGGTTTCCGCCGGACCTGACTCCCGAGGTCGGCCTGCAGCTGGAGGTTCGGCGCCCGGATGGACACACCCAGATGTTCATGATCACGGACACATCGGAGGCGAAGGTCACCCTCGACGCCAACCACCCCCTGGCGGGTCATGACCTCGTGTTCCAAATCCAGCTGGTGGAGATCGTTTGATCCTCCGCCCCCCCAGGACACTTTGAGAGAGAGGACCAGCGGATGCAGGTCTCGGAAGGAAGGATCGGACGCGTATTCACTCTCCGGCTGGAGGACGGGGACCGCCTGCCGGAGTCCCTGGAGAGCCTTGCGGCCGAGCGCGGAGTGGAATGTGCGGTGGTGCTGCTTCTGGGCGGCGCTGGTGACGGGAGTCGACTGGTGGTGGGCCCCGAGCCGGATCGGGGTCTCGGCATCGTCCCCATGATCCACATCCTGGCCGGGAGTCAGGAGATTGCAGCCATGGGGACCCTTTTCCCCGACGAGTCGGGACGGCCGGTCCTCCACATGCATGCGGCCGTGGGGCGCGAGGGAAAAGCCACGGTGGGCTGCACCCGGGCCGGGGTCAAGGTCTGGCTGGTGGGTGAGGTGGTCATGATGGAGGTCCTCGGTACCGGCGGCGTTCGTCGGAAGGACCCCGCAACGGGCCTCCAGCTCCTGCAGTTCTCCTGATCCGTGGCACCTCCCGGCGCCTCAGCTCATGGAACGGCTGGACGTTTCGCCCCACACGATGCAGCGAAAGGGGACGGTGACGAGCCCGGCGAGCCGCTCGGCGTCGGCGCGGTCGGGTACGAAGGCGAGCCAGTCTTCCAGGGGGAATTCCCGAATGCACAGGTCGCCATCGAGGCGCCACTCCCGCTCCGCCATCCATGAAGCCCTCGGGCCGGTGCTCTGGAAACGGTGCCGATCCACGGCCCGAAGCAGCCGGTATACGGTTTCATCGCCGTAGATAGTCGGCTTGACTCCCCTTTTTCGGAGGGCTCCTTTCCTGATGGCCATTCCATAAGGCTCCAGGGTCCATCTCGCCTGGGATCGATTCCACCGCCTGAAGCGATGAAGCTCATGAGGAGGTCTGGAGGTCAGGGAGACGACGGCACGGCCTCCACGCACCAGGAGCCGACTGGCCCGAATCCGTCCCTCGTTGATCATGCGGGACAGGGTGGCCAGGGCCGTGTGCGCCGACAGAGGATCGCCTCTCAGGAGGCTCAGGCAGTAATCCCGGAAGTCTTCGCCCGGCCAGGGACCATGGCAGGACCGGGTGTAGTGAAAGAGGTAGTCCTCCCAGTGCATGCTTTTCGGAGAGCACAGGACGAGGGAGGAGCGGTCGACGCTCACCGCCCCTGGGGCTTGCAGGCGCCCGGGCTCCGGAGCATCCGTAGCATGGAAGAGGCGTACCGGTTCGGGAAGCTGATCCATGAGCGCCCGGTTCCCGGCGTTCGTTGTGTCGCCCCCGGATTCGGGCGCCAGCATCCAGACGGCGCGGGAGTTCCGGCGGTGCTGCGCGGCCAGGATGGGGATCAGGCCGCTGGAAGCGCGCAGCTCCAGGACGACGTGGACGTCGGCCAGATGAGCCAGCATACGGTCACGGCAAGTCCAGCGGACCGCCTTGGGACAGTGGAGACCTCCGAACTGGCAGGTCAAATCCGTGGCGGGGCCCCAGGGCTTCGCGGGAGAGCCCCTCACCCCCCGCACCCCCTTGAAGCCGTGGAAATGCGGCAGGATCCTCAGGAGGGGCAGCTTTCCGTCATGGGCGAAGGCCGACACGAGATCGTGGGTGAGGATCCCCGAGCTGGCCACCAGGGTGCCGGCACGCGCGCCGATCTCCTCCAGGGTGGTCCTGAGGGCTCGAAGCCACGAGGCATCGGGCGCCGCCATCCGGGGCTTGCGCGAGTTGAGCCAGGCGATCCCAGGAGCTTTCCAGCCCTTGTCCCCCTTTCCGAGCACAAGCCAGGGACAATGGAGAGATCCACCCAATGGAGGAAGCCCTCCCTCCACCGACGCCACCCAGAGGTCGTCCTCGAGGCTTTGTTCCACGGCGCGACAGGCGACATCGAATGCTGACCGGCGGAAACACCTGGGCAGCAGCCGCTCCTGGAGCCACAGCCAAAGCTCCTCTTCCGTTTCGATCCCGTCGTCCAGACAGAGCTTCAAGTGTTGCTGGATCACCCGACCCGTCGGCGTTGGCCGGATGTTCCCCATGAATGCGGCGACCATGCGAAGGATCCGGGTGGCAGGATCGCCGAGGGGCCTGATTCGGCCTGATATCCCGATGCCATGGACTTCTCCGCTTCCCGGAATGTCGCTCCATGTGCCTTCCAGGCAACCTGGCGGTTGACGATCCGAAGTCACTTGACTTATTGTCCCCCGTTGTTCTTTCCGATGGAGCAAGGCAGGGTGTCTCCCGTGCTCTCCACTCTGGCTCATGGGCGTTGAATGCTTCCACGGCCGGTCATCCGGCGGATCATGCCAGGCCATCAGCCACGAGCGATTTCCGTGCCACCAGCTCCCAAGGCTCCACGGGGGCGGGGGGCACCCGCGGCGCCCCGAGTCCGGCGCGGCATCAAAAAAAGGAAGGCTGCATATGAAACTGGGCATCGTCGGTCTGGGACGCTCTGGAAAAACCACCATTTTCAACGCCCTCACCCGGCGCACCGGTGAATCGGCTCCTCCGGGAGGCCAGGTCGTACCGGTTCTCGGGGTGGTGCCCGTTCCCGATCCCCGCGTCGACTGGCTGAGCGAGCTGTACCGGCCCGACAAGACCACTCATGCCCAGGTGACCTACATGGACCTCCAGGGCATGCCCGGCATGGTGGAGAGCAAGCAGGAGTACATGTCGCTCCTCCTCAACCACATGCGTCCCATGGACGCTTTTCTCATGGTGGTGAGGAACTTCCATGACCCGGTCCTGGGCAAGCCTGCTCCGGGCAGGGATTACCGCGAGCTGGCCGACGAATTCATCATCGCCGATCTGGCCACCGTCGAGAAGCGCCTCGAGAAGCTGTCCCTGGAGCAGAAACGGGGCAAGAAAGTCCCCGAGTCTGAAAGGATGATGCTCCAGAGCTGCCTGGATCTCCTGAACCGGGAGCAGCCGCTCCGCTCCGACCCGAGGCTGGCCTCCGCTCCCGAGCTTCGAGGGTTCACGCTCCTTTCGGCCAAGCCGCTCCTGGTGGTCTCCAACAATGCGGACGAGGATGATCAGCTTCCCGAGCTGGCCGCGGAGAATGCGGACACCCTGGTTCTGCGGGGGAAGCTGGAGATGGAGATGGCTCAGCTTTCGGAGTCCGAAGCCCAGGTCTTCCGGGAGGATTTCGGGATCACGGAGTCCGCCATGACCCTGGTCGTCCAGAGATCGTTCGCCCTGCTCAAGCTCGCGACCTTTCTGACGGTGGGGGAGGATGAGGTGAAGGCCTGGACCATTCCCGAGGATCTTCCGGCCCAGGAGGCCGCGGGCGCGGTGCATTCGGATATCCAGCGAGGCTTCATTCGGGCTGAAGTGGTCGCCTTCGAGGATCTCCACCGGGCCGGGGACCACAATACGGCGCGCAAGCTGGGGCTCGTCCGGCTGGAAGGCAAGACCTATCCGGTGCAGGATGGGGACATCATCAACTTCCGATTCAACGTGTAACCCCTCGCGTTTCTTCACACAAAGCCCCGGGGGCGTCTTCGGCGCCTTCCATGGGCCCTGGATCCCCCGAACCCGGGCCCTGCCGCATCCGCTCTTCTGCGGGAGCCCATGGCATATCCCTTGCTTTACAGAGCCTCGCGGCCTTGAGCCCTCATCACGAACCCCTGGAATTTGGCGGCTGTCATCTCAGGTCGCCACGCTCGGGCGGCACTCGCGGCTGAAGCCTGGGTGCCCGGGCACCCATCCAGAGGGCACGACAGGGCATGAGGCTTCCAGCGGCCTGCTTGCCGTCAAGCCGAAGTCGAAAGTATTGCAGAGGAAGACATGGAATTATTCATCGCCAGGCAGCCCATATTCGACAGAAGCCTGAAAGTCTTCGGTTACGAGATTCTCTTTCGCAGCGGATGCAGCAACTCCTACGCCTGCGTCGATGGCGATCAGGCGTCCAAGACCGTCATCGACAATACCTTCCTCAAGATGGGGCTCCATCGCCTCACGGGGGGAAAACGGGCTTTCATCAATTTCACCCGCAACCTTTTCATGAACGAGGTGGGACTCAATCTACCCAGGGAGCAGACCGTCATCGAGATCATGGAAGACCTCGAGCCCGACCCGGATCTCATCGAGGTCTGCACGCGACTTCACCAGGCGGGCTACCTCCTGGCCCTGGATGATTTCGTCGCAAGGCGCCGTGGCCTGAGACCTCTCATCCGGCTCGCCGACATCATCAAGGTGGATTTCATGGCCAACAGCGACGGAGAGAAAGCGAGCATCGGCCGTGCGCTCGGATCACGCGGGCCCCGTCTACTGGCTGAAAAAGTGGAGACCCGGGAGGAATTCAACCTGGCATTGGATTGTGGCTACGAGCTTTTTCAGGGATATTTCTTCAGCAAGCCCGAGATGATCTCGGGCAGGGACATCCCCGGCTACAAGCTGAATCATCTGAGGATGCTCGAGCAGCTGAGCCGCACGGACCTGGATTACAAAGAGCTGGCCGGAATCATCCGCCAGGATCTTTCCCTCAGCTACAAGCTGCTGAACTACATCAACTCCGCCTATTTCGGCCTGCGCAAGGCCGTTTCCTCCGTGGCGCAGGCCATCATGCTGCTGGGGGAAAATGAGATCCGCAAGTGGGCTTCCCTGGTGACACTCACCGGATTGGGCCAGGACAAGCCTCAGGAGCTCATGATCACATCCCTGGCCAGGGCCCGGTTCTGCGAGTCCATGGCCGCAAGCGCGGGTCTGAAGGGGAAGGAAAGCGAGCTCTACATGATGGGGCTGCTTTCGCTGCTGGATGTGCTGGTGGGTCGCCCGTTGAGCGAGATCCTCGAAGAAATGCCGGTGAGCCCCGGCATCAAGGATGCCCTGGCCGGTGTGGGGGCCGGCCGCCACCGCAGTGTACTGGATCTGGTGCTCCATTACGAGCAGGCCAGGTGGTCGGAGCTTTCCAGGGTCATGACCGAGCTGGGATTGTGCCCCAAGGACGTGATCATGGCGTACATCGACTCCCTGGAGCGCGCCGAGGAGATCCTGGGAATCCCCCTGTCGAAACCGACGGGCGCCAGCGGCTGACGGCCATGCGCGTTGTGATGCACCGCGGGTGATCCGGCGTCGAGGCACCGAGATCGGGGAGGCGCCCCTCGATGGGAGTCTCGGGCCATCCCCGGGGACCCGCCGCCGCGGCGAGGGAGCTTTCCCTGCTTCACGACCACGGCCCGTCAGGTGGTCCGACCACCTCGCGGCTCGTCGGAGGCGCTCGACTGTCTCAGAAGATCCAGGAGCATACGGTCCAACCGGTCGAAGATCGCTCCGCACAGCCCGGAATGGCTCATTTTATCGCCGAACAGCTCCCTCCTCAGCCGGTCCACCGCGGTGTTCACACTTCCGAGCTTCGAAAGCTGACCGCTCTGGAGCGCTACCTTCTCCTCGATGAGGAGCCGGGCCGCCCTGCGGCAAAAGTCGTTGGCGTCCCGCTCCAGCCCCCGGCACTCATCCATCCAGGAGGTCGCCCTCCCCCCCGAATGGGAGTGCTTCTCAGCCTCCCGCAGGAGGCTTCTCAGCATGACCGCCAGCATGCCGTACTCCAGCCCTCGAAGCCCCCGGCGCCACTGGAGCAGCCAGGGGGCCCTCCAGCTCCACAAGAGATTGCGCTCCCCGAAGTGAATGAGGTCCTCCACCAGCTGGAGGGTGCCCCGCAGGATAGAGACGGCCTCCGCCGAAGGCGGCCCGTTGGTGGGTCGCGGAGGGCCCGGATCGGAGCGGCCGCCGGATGGCCCGGCGCCAGACGAGCTGCCGAGGTAGACCAGGAGGTTGGCGAAGAGGCGATTGGCCAGCTCATCCCCCGGGGTTTCGAGGTGCGGGTAGGACAGGATGAGCTTCCCTTTCCCCAGTCGAAGCTCCAGGATCGCCGGCTGCCCCATGAGCCGCACGGGGTTGAGGTTGATCCCGTAGGCGGTCTCCCATTCCCGCCAGGGGACGTGGAGGCTCTTCAGGTCGGAATAGGCGAGGTCGGCCAGGGTGAAGCCGTCCGAGGGGCTCAGGTACGTGGCCAGGGGAGAGCATCTCGGCAGGGGATGCCATGCGAACTGGGAGGGCCACCAGACGGAAGCGGGGATGGATTCGGGCAGTCCGGCCCAGGCCGGATGACCCGGAATGCCGCGGATGTTGACCCGGCCGCTGGCATTGGGCAGCCGTTCGGCCAGAGCCATCCGCTCCAGGGGCACCAGCCCCAGGGACGGCCGTGGAGAGAGAACCATGCCCGCGCCCCCACAAAAGCCGATGTACCCGCCTCCCCGGAAGATGAAATCCCTCAACCGCTGCTTCCCGCCTTCCCCCAATGCCCGGATTTTGTGAACTGCCCAACCGCCGGGCACGATGAGGGCCCGGTAGCCATTTAGGGCGCCCCCGGCCACATCGCGTCCGCTCAGGAGATGATACGGGATGCCCAGCCGATCCAGGGTGTCGATGCAAAGCAGCCCCCAGACCAGGGACTGGTCCCAGAGGAGGGCGGCCGTGGGACGATCCCTGAAAGCGGCGTCGAGCGCCCTGCTCATTCGCCGCTTTCTTCCGCGGCGTCTTCCATCTGGATCATGCCCGTCTTCTTGAGGGCCGCTACCCCGCCCTGCAGGTTGGCGGTCCGGCAGATCCCGGCATTCTCGAGCTGCCGCATGGCCTCGTAGGACCGGACCCCCGAATTGCAGACCAGGACGAGCCGTTTGTCCCGGGGCACTTCCTCCAGGCGCGCCTGGAGGGTCTCCTGGGGAATGTTGATCCAGCGCTCTCCGAATCTGGCCACGAAGGGACCGGCATTGGCGGGGCCCCGCACGTCCAGGCACAGCGTGTCCTCGGCCTTTTCGTCCAGGAAGCACCGTTCGAACTCGTCCACATCCATGGGCCGGTTGTAGCCGTCCAGAATGTTCTCGGCCGTGTTGGCGGCGGCGTTGACGATATCCAGGGCCGACGCGTAAGGCGGCGAGTAGGCGACCTCGAAATTGGAGAGGTCATCCAGGGTGGCATGGAAGGGGAGAATGCCGGCGATGGAGTTGATGCGGCCCACCAGGGCATCGCCATTCCCCGCCACACCCTGGGCTCCGAGGATCCGCCGCGTTTTGCGGTCCACGGTGAGGAGAAGATACATCAGGTCCTGGGTGGGGTAGAAATGGGCTCGATCCGCCTGGATCACGAAGGCGTGCATGGCGTCGATCCCTTCGCGCCGGGCCATGGAGAGGGGGATGCCGGTGGCGGAGACCGCCAGATCGAAGATCTTGATGGAGAAGCTCCCCACCACGCCCCTGAAGGTGGCGAACCCTCCGGCCAGATTGGTCCCGATGACCCGCCCCTGCCGGTTGGCCAGGGAGCCCTGGGGGAAGAAGACGGGCTTGCCCGTCACCAGGTGCATGACCTCGATGCAGTCCCCCCCGGCGTAAATGTCCGGGTCGGACGTCTGGAGCCTCTCATTGACCACAATGCCCCCACGGGGGGAGACGAGCAGGCCGGCTTCGCGGGCCAGCTCCGAATTGGGCCGGACGCCGATGGCCGAGATGACGAGATCGGCCCCGATCTCGCGCTGGGAGGTCACGATGCGGAGGGCCGTTTCGCCGTTTTCGGCCTTGATCTCCCGCACCATCTCATTCAGGTGGATGGTCACGCCCTTGTCTTCCATGTGCTTCTGGACCATGCGGGCCAGGCCCGGGTCCAGGATAACCGGAAGCACCTGGTCGGCAATCTCCACCACGGTGGTGTCGAGGCCCCAGAGGTCGGCCAGGGCTTCCGCCATCTCGCAGCCGATGGCACCTGCCCCGACAATGACGGCCTTGTCCACCTCTCCCCTGGAGATGCGCTCCTTGATGGCGATGGCCGAGCGCAGGTTCGAGAGGCTCATGACCTGGGGCAGGTCGCCTCCTGGAATGGGCAGGCGGTTGGCGAGACTCCCCATGCCGAGGACCAGCTGGTCGTAGGGCAGATCCTCCTCCGCCCCCGTCGCGAGGTCCCGGACCCTCACCGTTTTGGCCTTGCGGTCCACGGACAGCGCTCGCGTACGGGTCCTCACGTGAACGCCCTTGGCGTCCTCGAAAAAACCGGGGGTCCGCACCATGTGAAAGCTGGTGCTCATGAGCTCCCGGACATCGCTGACGTCGCCCGAGATGAAATAGGGCATGCCGCAGCCCCCGTAGCTGATGTGCTCGTCCTGGTCGATCATGAGCACTTCGGCGTCGGGCATGAGGCGCTTGAGCCGACAGGCCACCTTGGGACCCAGGGCAACGGCTCCGATGATCACCACTCGCTTATGGTCCATTCCTTCCTTCCTTTCTCAAAAACCGGGGCGGCCCGGGGAGGATCAGTCGTTGCCGAACCCTCGTATCTCCCCGCAGTCCGGACAGGTCCAGACCACGCCGTTGCAGGTCATCCCCCAGAAATTCTCTTCCATGCAGTCGGAGCAGATCATGAATCCACACGGGCAGGTCCAGCAGAAAGGCTGCTCGCGCTCACAGGTGGAGCAGCGATAGACGCGGGATCGCCTCCACTTCCCATGACCTTTCCCCGCAAGCTTCGGCGATGTCTTGTGGTCATTCATTCCTGTCTGCTGCTCCCATGAGCTTCAAGGCTCGAGCTCGAGGCTCCACTGTCCAGCTACCCGCGGAGGACCCTCGGAGAATGAACCCCGCCGCCGAAAAAATCAATGGTCCGGAAGGCTGAGCGACAATCCCCGGAGGGTGGACTTTCACGTTGACACTTCGCCAAACCATTTCCTATTGTAAATGCTGGACCGAGTGATGAAAAGGAAACCCTGAGGAGGAGAACATGTACATCGGCTGGAATATGAAAACGAGCCTGGTCACCATATCCCCCGATACGTCCATTTTTCGGGCCAGAGAGCTGATGGACCAGCACAAGATCTCCCATCTTCCGGTGACCGATGGAAAGGCTCAGCTCCTGGGAATCGTAACGGACCGCGACTTGAAGGAATCCTGGGCCTCTCCGGCCACCACGCTGAGTGTCCACGAGCTCACCTACGCCCTGCAGAAGCTCACCGTGGCCCATATCATGACCAAGGGGGTCATCACGGCCACTCCCAACATGACCATCGAGCGGGCCGCCCGGATCATGCACGATCACAAGATTGGGGCTCTCCCCGTGGTCAAGAACGACAGGCTGGTGGGGATCATCACCACCACGGATCTCATGGAGGTCCTCCTCATGGCTCTCGGCATGAGCGACGACACCAAGCGGCTGTCCGTTCTGGTGACGGACAGGGCCGAGGTTCTGGCCCGGATTGGAAAGGTCATGCAGACCGCTTCCGTGAACATCCTCAGCACCTTGACCGTGCCTCTTCGCGGTCAGCGGGACATCTGGCAGGTGATCGTCCGGGTCACCCTGACGGACTACAGAACGGCGGTTCATGCCCTCGAGGAGAGCGGATTGAAGGTGCTGACGGATTACGTGGAGGATCTCTCTCCCTATCTGCCTGTCAGATCCTGATTGCAATCTGTTGGCAGCGCTTTGGGGGCATGGAGAGGACCAAGCCTCTTTCCGGGCTTTCAGAATGAGACCTGAAACCTGAAGCTCCGGGACCCGTGAAGGATCCCAGGGAGCGGAGACGGCGGTGGCAGACATCATCGATTTGAAAGAGCGGCAGCGCCCTCCCGAAAACCTCATCACCCTGCACCCCCTGGAGCTTCGGCGGGGCGACTGGAAGCTGGGTGCCGCCATGATGGTCAAGCGGGGGGAGTCCGCCCGATACGAGATGCATCGGCTGGAAGCATTCAGCCGGCAGGGGCATGCTCACGTGGCCCAGGTGCCCAATCACTTCGCCATCGAGGACGGCTGCCATTACACGCTCATGGGCCTTTACCGTTGCCGCCATGATGAAGCCCTGATGCGCCGCGTTTATCGGCTGGCCGGGTGGATGGAATGCGTCACCAACGCGCCCTCGCCCATCCTGAGGACGGACCTGCTCCGGCGCTTCTACAAGTCGATACTGGAGGAGCGGGAAGCCCTCAACGTGGTCTGGCGCGGCAATGTACGCTACTTTCTGTTTCCCATCCACGTCGAGTACTACAATCCGAACCTCCTGGCTCACCGTGTCTCGAAAACGGAAAGTCTCAAGGAGCTATACGCGGTGATCGAGGAAGAAACGGACCAGCAGTTCGACATCCTGACCGAGCACTACGTGTTTTACATCCCCGAGAACCTTGCTTCCTGAGCGTTTTCGCACCACCGCCCCAAGGTGTGTCATGGAAGAGGCTGCCATGTCCTCGCCGGCGGTCAATGTCGAGCGAACGGGAGCGCACCCCGCCCCGGCTGGAGTGATTCTGTCCTGATCGGGATCTTGACCGAGGTGCGAATGCCATGGAAAGCGACCTGCTGATCGGAGGAGACATCGGGGGCACGCACATGAGGCTGGCCCTGGTGACGCCGGACGGTGAGATCCTGCATCAATCCAGGGAGGCCACCCTGGTGCGGGCTGGAGCCGCGGACGTCGTGGGCCGCCTGGCTCTCCAATGCCGGGAGATGATGGAGGAGGGCCGCCGGGCGGGCGGACGGGCTCGTGCGGTGGGGCTGGGCGTGGCCGGTAAAATCGATCGTCGGGCGGGAGCGGTTCTCTTTTCGCCCAACCTGCCGACCATGAACGGATTTCCCCTGGCCGGGGAGCTTGGACGGGCGCTGGTCCTTCCGGTCTTTCTTGAAAACGACGCCGACGTGTTCGGCGTGGGCGAGAGCCTGCTGGGAGCCGGGCGTGGGATACCCCACTGGATCGGGGTGACCCTCGGGACGGGGGTGGGCGGCTGCCTCATCCTGGGCGGAAAACTGTGGCGTGGGGACGACCTGGGGTTCTGTGGAGAGCTGGGTCACATGGTCATCGATCCCGGGGGACCCCTTTGCGCCTGCGGGCTGAGGGGCTGCCTGGAGGCCCACGCCTCCAGCTCGGCGTTGAAGCAGGGGGTTCGGGATGCGGTGAATGGGGGGCGTCTGAGAAAGGGGATCCTTCATGAGGCCTGCCTGACTGGAGAGCTGACGTCCGAGCTGATTTGCCAAGAGGCGCGGCTGGGAGATGATCTGTCCCGGGACCTTTTCCACCGCCTGGGCTGGTCCCTGGGCCTGGCCCTGGCCGGTCTTTTCAGCGTGCTCGGCCTTCGACATGCGGTCATCGGCGGTGGCGTGTGCTCCGGTTGGGACCTGTTCATCGGCCCTCTCATGGAGAGTCTGACCCACCACAGCTCGATGCTGGATCCTGGCCAGGCGGTCATCCGCCGGGGCGAGCTGGGAGACGAGGCGGCCCTCGCCGGGTCGGCCCGCCTGGCCTGGGCTCGGATTTCAGGCTCCCACGAAAGCACCTCATGAAGATAGAGCCAAATATCGCCCAAAATAGTCTTGACTTGCTCCGGAGCCATTGTTTACTATCGCCGATGACAGTTGGTGGGCGGGTGTAGCTCAGTTGGTAGAGCACAAGCTTCCCAAGCTTGGGGTCGCGGGTTCGAATCCCGTTGCCCGCTCCAATTGTTTAGGTGCTCCTTCGTTTCTCGAAGGCTTCCCTTTTTGAGGTGGCTGCGCGCCGACGCAAGGATCCGGCAGCATACTTCGATTAGTGGATGACAAGACCTCTAGATTCTGTGAGCAGCCTCCAGGTTCTGCAGCCCCGAGAACCCTAAGTCTAGCAAAATTTAGAATTCGGTCATGTCTGCTGAGAGAAGTGGGTGGGTCACCCACTTTTTTTTTTGCTTTGTCCCCGAGACACTGGATGGTGGTTCCCATGGAGCCCAAACAGGCCGAGATCATGGCGAAGCTCATCGAAATGATCGAGCCGGTTTTGCGAGTGGAAGGCAAGGAGCTGGTGGAGCTGGAATTCCGCCGTGAGTCTCCGGGATGGGTTCTGCGCCTCTTCATCGACCAGGAGGACGGCATCACCGTCGAGGACTGCGCTCAGATCAGCCGCGTGGTCGGCGATCTCCTCGATGTGACCGAAGCGATCCGGATGCCGTACCATCTGGAGGTCTCCTCCCCCGGTCTGAATCGGCCTCTGCGAAAGCCCGAGCACTTCGAGAGCGTTCTGGGCAAAATCGTCGAGATCCGCACGCTGGAGCCGCTGGGGAGCCGGCGCAGGTTCAAGGGCACATTGAAGCGAATCGAGCACGGTCAGGTCACGATTCATTGCGATGGACAGGATTACGACATTGCGCTGGATATCGTTGAGCGTGCTCGTCTGTGTTATTTTGAGTCGATGGATTCATGAGGGAAATCCCAAGCCGCCGGGCATGATCGGGCAGCTTCCGGGTTTTCCTTGGATACACACTGCAGGGAGATGAAGGAGCCATGACCACTGAGCTCAAGCGCTTGATCGATCAAGTGAGCCGAGAGAAAGGGATCGACCGCCAGACCCTCATCAACACCCTCGAGGAGGCCATCAAGTCCGCCATCAAGAAGAAGTACGGCAGCAGGCTGGACCTGGATGTCACCTTCAACGAGGAATTTGGCGAGATCGAGGCTTTTCAGTTCAAGGAAGTGGTCGAGGTGGTCAGCGATCCCGACAAGGAGGTCTCACTGGGGGAGGCCATGGTGCTGGATACCGAGGCCACCCTGGGCGATGAGCTGGGCATCCGCATGGACACCGATACCCTGGGGCGCATCGCGGCTCAGTCGGCCAAGCAGGTCATCATCCAGAAGATGAAGGACGCCGAGCGCGAGGTGGTCTACGAGGAGTTCAGGGGACGCAAGGGGGAGATCATTCACGGCATCGTGCAGCGCATCGATAAATCGGGGATGATCGTGAACATAGGCCAGGCCGAGGCCATTTTGCCCCCCAAGGAGCAGATCCCCAAGGAGATTTTCCGACAAGGCGACCGGATCCGCGCCTATGTCTTCGACGTGAAGAAGATCAGCAAGGGCCCCCAGATCATCCTGAGTCGAACTCATCCCCACTTCCTGATCCAGCTGTTTCACGGTGAAGTGCCCGAGGTGGCGGAGGGCATTGTGAGCATCATCGGCGCGGCCCGCGAGCCCGGCTCACGGGCCAAGATCGCCGTCATTTCCAAGGATCCGGACGTGGACCCCGTGGGCGCCTGCGTCGGCATGAAGGGCACGCGGGTCCAGAACGTCGTTCAGGAGCTCCGGGGGGAGAAGATCGACATCGTTCCCTGGAACATGGACCCGGCCAAGTTCGTTGTGAATGGGCTGGCGCCGGCCATCATCTCCAAGGTCATCATCGACCAGGCCAACCGCAACATGGAAGTCATCGTCCCCGACGATCAGCTCTCCCTGGCCATCGGCAAGCGCGGACAGAATGTGAGGCTGGCATCCAAGCTGACGAACTGGCACATCGATGTGAAGAGCGAGACCCGCTACGAGCGTCAGAAGCAGGAAGGTTATCAGCTGCTCCTGGGGGTGAAGGGTCTGACGGCGGAAATGGCCGACCGTCTCTACGAGGCGGGGATCACATCCCTGGAGTTCCTGGTGGGCGCTTCCAGCATGGAGCTCCAGGAGCTGACGCGGCTTTCCGAGGAGGCCATCGAGGAACTGGTGCAGCGGGCCAGGGTCATGATGGAGACGATGGGCCTGGATTCCGAGGAGCCATCCGAGGAGCCATCCGAGGAACTGGCTGAGGAGCAGATCGAAGAGCCATCCGAAGAGCAGGCCGAGGGGGCGGGGGATGCTCTCGGTGAGCCCGAGGCTCCCCGAGAAGCGGTGGAGCTGCCCGCGGAGGCAGCCCAGGCGGCGGGCGAGGACGTGCTGAAGGTGGAGTAGACCGAGTGGCAGCTGCCCATGTACCGACCCGTATGTGCCTGGTCTGCCGGTCGCGGCGTGCCAAGGGAAGCCTCCTTCGATTGGCTTTGGACCCGGTCACGGGGCAGGTGGTGCGGGATGAGATTCAGAGGCTGCCGGGGCGGGGAGCTTATGTCTGCGAGAAGTGCCTTCCCGGCTTGAAATCCGGCCACCGGGCTCTCAAGGCCTTTCGCGGCAGGGCACGACGTGGAGTGGCCGGCGATGGGGTGGCTCGTCATCCCGGTGAATGAAGAGAAGATGAAGCTGCCGGCTCGACCCTGCCCGGGGATGGGGACGGTGGTTTTCTGGAGGATTTCAATGGTTGTTTTTATCGATATCGGATGTGATCGGGGTGTCGGGGCGGTTTGCATCAGCTGATCAAGGGGGAAGGGTTCATGGGGCGCATGAGGGTTCATGAATTAGCGAAAGAGCTGAATATGAATAACAAGGACCTGCTGGATCGAATTGTGAGGCTCGGGATTCAGGCCAAGAACCACATGAGCACCCTCACGGACTCGGCGGTTCTGAAGATTCGCCAGCAGTTCAGCGAGCAGCGGCCTGAAACCGTCGAGGAGACAAGGGTGGCCCGCGGCGTCATTCGTCGCCGCAAGAAGACGACGGATGAGCCGGAGGGAGCCGTGGCTCCGGCTACCGCCGAGCAGCCTCTCCCCGAGGATCTGGTCGCGACCCCTGTGGAGGCGATGGTCGAAGCCCCCGTCGATCTGCGTCGAGAAGCAGGGCCAGCGGTCGAGAGCCCCGTCGCCCCCGAGACTCCGGAAGTGCCAGCGGCAGTGCCCTCAGCCCCGGAGGAGCCGCTGCCCGCATTGGAGACGGTTTCCGAAGCCGTGCCCGTGTCACCGCCCCCCGTGGCCCCAGGGGAGGATGTGCCGATGGCGGCTCCCGAGCCGAAGGTCCCGGAGACGCCCGTCGCCCAGGCACCGGTCCCCCAGGAGCCTGTTGTCGAAGCCGCGTCCGCACCCGAGCCCGCCGTGCACGCGGAAGCAGTATTCGAGGCCGGCCCCGAGCCGGCGGTGCCTGCTCCTCCGGTGATGCCGCCTCCCCCCTCCGCGGCCGTGGAGATCCCGGCCTCCGATCTGGCTCAGGAAGGAGAGGAGGGAGAAGAGGGGGACGAGGAGGAGAAGGCCAAGAAAGGCAAGAAGAGGCGGCGTAAGAAGGCTCGCAAGGAGGAGCCGGCTCGCATCATCAAGCTGCCGGAGATCATCCCGGAAGAGCCCGAGCCCGAGGAGGAGGTCGAGATTGCCCAGCTGGCCTCCCGCCTGAACGTGAAGCCCGACGAGGCCGAAGCCCGGGATGCGGCGCGCAAGAAGCGTACGCGACCCGACGAGGCCGAGCGCGAGGCCGAGCGCAAGCGCAGGGGTGTGGCGGCGCCTCCCCAGCGCAAGGAAGTCGTGGAGCGGCAGGACCTCTACAGCAAGAAGGAGCTGGCGGCCCAGGCTGATCGCGAGCGTTTCCGGGATCGGGACCGCCGGGGGGCTCACAGGGAGGCGGCCCGGGTCGAGCCGGCGGCGCAGAAGATCACCCGGCGGCCCATCCGCATCGACGAGGCCATCACCGTGGCCAACCTGGCCAAGCAGATGGGGGTCAAGGCGGGCGAAGTCATCAAGAAGCTTCTGCTGCTGGGGCTGGCGGCCAACATCAATCAGGCCCTCGATATTGAGACGGCCACGCTGCTGGCTTCGGAGTTCGGATTTGAAGTGGAAAGCGTCGGTTTCGAGGAAGAGGAGATCCTGCAGGTCCAGGAGGACCGACCCGAGGAGCTCCGGCCGCGGCCGCCGGTGGTCACGGTCATGGGACACGTCGACCATGGCAAGACCTCGCTGCTGGACGCCATTCGGGACACCAACGTCATCGGAGGCGAGGCCGGAGGCATCACCCAGCACATCGGCGCCTACTACGTGCGGGTGGGGAACGGGGATGTCGTTTTCCTGGATACGCCCGGCCATGAGGCTTTCACGTCCATGAGGGCTCGCGGGGCCAAGGTGACGGACATCGTCATCCTGGTGGTGGCTGCCGACGACGGAGTGATGCAGCAGACCATCGAGGCCATCAATCATGCCAAGGCGGCCGGCGTTCCCATCGTGGTGGCCGTCAACAAGATTGACAAGCCCAACGCCAATCCGGACCGGGTCAAGCGGGAGCTGGCCGAGCAGGGCGTCCTGGCCGAGGACTGGGGCGGGGACATCACCATGGTGGAGATCTCGGCCAAGAAGCGGGTAGGCATCGATGAGCTGCTCGAGATGGTGCTGCTGCAGGCCGAAATCCTCGAGCTCAAGGCCAATCCCAGCAAGACCGCTCGCGGTCGAGTCATTGAAGCCAAGCTGGACAAGGGGCGCGGGCCGGTGGCCACCATCCTGATCCAGGAAGGCACCCTCCGGACCGGCGACTCCTACGTCTGCGGCGGGCAATCCGGGCGCGTCCGCAACATGTTCAACGACCGGGGGCAGCGATTGGAGGAAGCGGGGCCGTCCATGCCCGTGGAAGTGCTGGGGCTCTCGGGAGTTCCCAACGCCGGCGATGATTTCGTGGCCCTGACGGACGAGAAGCAGGCCAAGCTGGTGGCCGAGCATCGCCTCATGAAGCTCCGAGAAAAGGAGCTGACCAAGACCACCAAGGTGACGCTGGAAAGCCTGTTCGAGCAGATTCAGGAAGGAGAGATCAAGGAGCTCAACCTGATCCTCAAGGCCGACGTCCACGGCTCCCTGGAGGCCATCAGCGACTCCCTGAGGAAGCTTTCCACGCCGGAAGTGAAGGTGAACCTCATCCACACGGCCACCGGCGCCATTTCGGAATCGGACGTGCTCCTGGCTTCGGCCTCCAACGCCATCGTCATCGGGTTCAACCTCCGGGCCGACCAGAAGGTGCAGGAGCTGGCGGAGCAGGAGAAGGTGGACATGCGTTATTACGATGTCATCTACCAGCTCCTGAGCGATGTGCGGGATGCCATGGAGGGTCTCCTCGAGCCCGTGTATCAGGAGCATGTGCTCGGAAGGGCCGAGGTGCGCCAGACATTCCATGTGCCCAAGTTTGGCACCATTGCCGGCTGTTCTGTCAACGACGGGCGGATCGAGCGCAACGCGCGGATGAGGGTCCTGCGGGATCAGATCGTGGTCTACGATGGCAAGCTGGGGTCGCTCCGACGGTTCAAGGATGACGTGAAGGAGGTCAAGTCGGGGTTCGAGTGCGGCATCGGCGTCGAGAATTTCAACGACATCAAGGTCGGCGACATTCTGGAGGCGTACGAGCTCAAGGCCGTCAAGGCCACGCTCTCCGATGGCGAAAAGACCGGCGGCTGAGTGGAAGGAACGTCGAGGGATCGTTTTTTGACTCTTGGCCGCCGGCCGTGGGCTCCCCCGGAGAGCGGAATGCCGTCGCGGGACGATCGCGGGATGGTGGACCGGGGAAGCGGCCGGTGCTCGATCGCCTGACAGCGATCGGCTGAACGCCAAACGCTCACTTTGAGAGAAAGCCAGCATCGAGCCATGACCGTGGGAATCGCCCGTGTGACCTTCCGGCTGCACGGCAATCAATCGTTGAAGGACAAGCGCAAGGTCGTCAAGAGCCTGGTCGACAAAAGCCGGCATCGCTTCAACGTTTCGGTGGCGGAGGTGGCGGACCAGGACGTGCATCAGCGAGCCACCATCGGCGTGGCGGTCATCGGCAGCGACGCTCGGGTGCTCAATGCGCTGCTGGATCACATTCTGGATTTCATGGAATCCATGGGTGTGGCGGATCTCGTGAATCGGGAGATCGAGCTGATCCCCCTGGGAGAGTGACGGGAAAAGCCATGGTGGAGTACAAGCGCTCGGACCGCATCGCCGACCAGCTGCATCGAGAGATCGCCGAGCTCGTGCTTCGGCGCGTCAAGGATCCGCGGGTGGAGAAAGTGACCATCACGGGGGTCGAGGTCTCCCGGGACCTGCAGCATGCCCATGTGTTCTACTGCATCACGGGAAGACCGGACGAAAAGGAAAGGAAGGATGTCGCCACGGGGCTGAGCAAGGCCACGGGATTCATCCGGCAGGAGCTGGGACGGCGCCTGCACATGAAGCATCTGCCTCAGCTGATGTTCAAATATGACCAGTCCTTCGACTATGGCGAAAAGATCGAGCGCTTGCTGAAAGAGATCCAAAAAGATGAAGAGCCCCAGCCATAATCACGCTGAAATTCCTCGAATCCTGAAGGCCCTGGAGTCTCGTGGCCGCTACCTGGTGGCAACCCATGTGAGGCCCGATGGAGATGCCGTCGGGTCGCTTCTGGCCATGACCTTTCTGTTGAGGCGCCTGGGCAAGCAGGCCGACCCCTTCTGTCAGGATCCCATCCCGGCGGCCCACCAGTTCCTCCCGGGCAGCGACAGCATCCGGCACGCGGTGGGTGAGCCCGAGTCTTACGATGCGGCCATCATGGTCGATTGCGGCGATTATCACCGTGTCGGCCCGCCCCTGGAAGAGGCCATCGGCCGCGTCCCTTATCTGATCAACATCGATCACCACCTCAACGATGCCCCTTTTGGGGACGTCTTCTGGGTCGAGCCCAGGGCCAGCAGCACCTGCGAGATGCTTTACGACCTGGCCGAGCATATCCCCCTCGCTCCCGACGCCGACATGGCCACCCAGCTCTACACGGGGATTCTGACGGACACAGGCTCCTTCAGGTTCTCCAACACCACCGAGCGCGTCCTCGAGATCGCCCGGAGTCTGGTCAACCGCGGAGCCCAGCCATCGTTCATAGCCGAGCAGGTTTATGATTCCTCCTCACCCCAGCGTATCCAGCTCCTGGCCCAGGTCCTCGCCACGGTGCGCTTCCATGCCGGTGACCAGCTGGTAACCGCCGAGCTGACGCGGCAGATGTTCGATGACACCGGCACGTCCCCCGCGGACACCGAGAGCTTCATCAATCATCTCCGTTCCGTCAAGACCGCCCGGATGGCCATCCTCTTTCGGGAGGAGCAGGATGGGGTGATCAATGTGAGCATGCGCTCCAAGGGATCGGTGGATGTTGCGTCCATGGCCCGGGCTTTCGGGGGTGGTGGCCATTTTCACGCCGCCGCTTTCCGGGTGAAGGGATCCGCCCTGGCCGAGGCGAGGGAGCGGTTCACCCATGAAGCCTTGAGCTGTCTCGATTAGGGGCGTAAAGGTCATGACTCAGGTCGACACGGCCATTTGGACCGTGGAATCGGGAAGATTACGGGGCACGCCAGGGGAGGCACACGGCATTCTGGTCGTGAACAAGCCCGAGGGCATTTCCTCCTTTCAGATGACTCAGCGGGTGGCGAAGATCCTTTCATTACCCAAGGCTGGCCACTGCGGCACCCTGGATCCTTTCGCCACGGGAGTCATGGTCATGGCCGTGAGTCAGGGAACGCGCATCGTGGATCTGCTCACCCTCCAGGATAAGGTCTATGTCCTGACGGTTCGTTTCGGGGTGGAGACGGACACCCTGGACCGGACCGGCCAGGTTCAAGCCCGCTACGGCGGCCCTCCCATGGAGATTCGAGCCTGCGAAAGCGCCATGGCGAAGTTTACAGGGTCGTTCGAGCAGGAGGTCCCCCGGTTTTCGGCGGTCCAGGTGGGGGGGCGCCGGCTGTACGATCTGGCCCGCAAGGGGATCGAAGTCACTCCTCCCCGCAGGCTGGTGCGCATCGATGCCATGCAGCTGCTGGAATACGAGTGGCCCCGTGCCGTCATGCGGGTACATTGCAGCAAGGGGACCTACATCCGGCAGCTCGCGGCGGACATGGGGCGCGAGATGGGCTGCGGCGCCCATGTGGAGTCGCTCCATCGCACGGCATCCGGGCCGTTCACCGAGGAGAGAGCCCTCTCCATGGAGCAGATCGGGGAGCTGGCAAGGGATGAGGCGTGGGTGGACCGGCTCGTGCCGCTCCATGAAGCCCTGGCCCATCTTCCCCGGGTCGTCATGGGAGAGGAAATCCTGTTGAAGCGTCTTCGAAATGGAGATCTCGATCGTTTATGGCAGAAGGAGCAGATGGCATCGCTCCCTCACGGGCCCGTGCCCGTGCCCGTGTGCATCCTCACACCACGGGAGCAGCTGGCCGCTCTGTGGTGGCCCGGCGCCGCAAGGGGAGCCGAGCGTCGGTTGCGTGTGTTTACATTTTCATAGAAGAGGACAAGGAGGAACAAACCGTGGTCATGACACCTGAGCGCAAGAAGAACATCATTGAGGACTACAAAATGCATCCGTCGGACACCGGCTCGCCCGAGGTCCAGATCGCTTTGCTCAGCGAGAGGATTGCTTACCTCACCGATCATTTCAAGTCCCACAAGAAGGACCATCATTCACGCCGGGGGCTCCTCAAGCTGGTCGGTCAGCGAAGACAGCTGCTCAATTATCTCAAGCGCAAGAACATCGACCGCTACAACACGGTCGTGGAGAGGCTCGGTTTGCGCCGCTAGCCGCCAGGAGGCTCGGGTCGCGACGGAGTGGAAGCCCCGAACCTCATGGAGTCGGCCTTCCCCTTTCCCCGACTCCCCGGTCGAGTGGTCTGCATGAAAACTGTCGTGATTCGGACATCGATTTGAATTTCCTGGATCGCGCTTTGCCATAAGGATGAACAGTCTATGAAGTGCTCAGTCGAAGTTGAGGTGGGTGGCCGCCCCCTGACCATTGAATGTGGTCAGATGGCGACTCAGGCCAGTGGGTCCGTTGTCATGCGCTACGGTGACACGGTGGTTCTCGTGGCGGCGACTAAGGAGGACAGGATCCGAGAGGGGATAGATTTCCTTCCCCTCATGGTGGATTATCAGGAGATGAGCTACGCCGTCGGGCGTATTCCCGGGGGTTTTTTTCGACGCGAGATCGGACGTCCCAGCGAAAAGGAGACGCTGACCTCCCGCCTCATCGACCGGCCTATCCGGCCCCTCTTTCCCAAGAAGTACTGCTTTGAGACCCAGGTGACGGCCACGGTGCTCTCCGTGGATCTGGACAACGAGCCTGACGTCATCGCCCTGACGGGGGCTTCCGCGGCCCTTCACATCTCCCCCGTGCCCTTCGGTGGTCCCGTGGCGGCGGTCCGGGTGGGGCGTCTCGAGGGTGAGCTCGTCATCAACCCCACCATCAAGCAGCTGGAAAAGAGCGATCTGAACCTGGTGGTCGCTGGAAGCCGCGAGGCGGTGGTGATGGTGGAAGGAGGTGCCAGTTTCCTCTCCGAGGCGGAGATGATCGAGGCCATCGACCATGCCCACCGGGCCATTCTCCCCATCATCGACGCCCAGGACCGCCTGATGCGGATGGTCGACGTCAAGAAGGAGGCCCCCCCGGCCAGCACCAAGGATCCGCAGCTGCTGGAGGCGGTGAAGCAGGCCGCGTCCGGCGAGATGCGGACCGTCATGACCACGGCGGACAAGATGGTGAGGCGCGACAGCAAGAAGGCTCTCAAGATGAGAGTCCTGGCGGAGCTGGCCGAGGCTTTTCCCGACCGCGGCAAGGAGATTGAAAGCGCCCTCGACGAGATCGAGAAATCGACGGTTCGCGCCATGATGGTCCAGGAGCGCAAGCGCATCGACGGCCGACACTTCGACGAGGTGCGGCCCATCACCATCGAGGTGGGGCTTCTTCCCCGAACCCATGGCTCGGCCATGTTCCGGCGTGGAGAAACCCAGGTCCTGGCCGTCGTGACCCTCGGATCCTCCTCGGATGAGCAAAAGATCGAGGCCTTGGCGGGCGAGACCTTCAAATCGTTCATGCTCCACTACAACTTCCCCCCCTACAGCGTGGGGGAGGTGAAGCCCCTGCGCGGTCCCGGAAGGCGGGAAATCGGCCATGGGGCTCTGGCGGAGCGGTCCATCAAGGCCGTTCTGCCCGAGGATGGGGCTTTCCCGTACACCATCCGAGTGGTCTCGGAAGTCCTGGAATCCAATGGATCCAGCTCCATGGCCACCGTATGCGGATCCTCCCTCGCCCTGCTGGATGCCGGAGTCCCCCTCAAGGATTCCGTTGCGGGCATCGCCATGGGCCTGGTCAAGGAGAACGAGGAGATCATCATCCTGTCGGACATCCTGGGCGACGAGGATCACCTGGGCGACATGGATTTCAAGGTCACCGGCAACGAGCGGGGGATCACGGCCCTGCAGATGGACATCAAGATCTCGGGGATCACGAAGGAGGTGCTGACCCGGGCTCTGGAGCAGGCGCGGGCGGGTCGAGTCCACATCCTGGGCAAGATGCGCGATGTGCTCCCCGGTCCCCGGGGCGAGCTGTCCCCCTATGCACCGCGGGTCATCAGCATCCAGATCAACCCCGACAAGATCCGCGACGTCATTGGTCCGGGAGGCAAGGTCATCCGATCCATCGTGGCCGAGACCGGCGCCAAGATCGACATCGACGACAGCGGCCGCGTCGTGGTGATGAGCCCCGACAAGGAAGCGTGCGACCGGGCCATCGACCGCATCCGCAAACTGACCGAAGAGCCCGAGGTCGGACAGCTCTACATGTCCAAGATCGTCCGGGTGACGGATTTCGGGGCCTTTGCCGAGATTCTCCCCAATGTGGAAGGGCTGATCCACATCTCGCAGCTCGAGCATTACCGAGTGAAGAAAGTGACCGACGTGGTCAACGAGGGGGATCAGGTCCCGGTCAAGGTCATCGAGATCGACAAGGACGGCCGCATCCGGCTGAGCCGCAAGGCCGCCCTGGAGAAGCCCGAGGACAAATAGGGGGAGCGTTTCACCACATCGAGCCATGAACAGGGGGGAAGGTTGTACGAAAAGACGGTTCTGAGCAATGGCATCCGGGTGGTCACCGAGAAGATTCCCTACGTCCATTCCGTTTCCATGGGGATCTGGGTCAGCGCGGGCTCCAGGGACGAGCAGGAGGACGAGCGGGGGATCACCCATTTCATCGAGCACATGCTGTTCAAGGGGACGAGCAGACGCAGTGCCCTGGACATCGCCAAGGAGCTGGATGCGGTGGGGGGGTTCGCCAACGCCTTCACTTCCAAGGAAAACGTGTGCTTCCATGCCAAGGTGCTTGACCGGCATCTCCCCCTGGTGGTGGACGTGCTGACGGACCTGGTGCTGGGCTCGGTCTTCGACGAGCGCGAGATCGAGCGCGAGCAGCAGGTCATACTCCAGGAAATCCGAATGATTGAGGATACCCCCGACGAGTATGTCCACATCCTCTTCCAGGAGCTGTACTGGAAGGGGAACCCGCTGGGCCTGCCCATTTACGGGAGTGTCGAGTCCATACAGAACATCAACCGGGACAGGATAATCGGCTATCTGTCCAAGGCCTTCGACCCCAACCGCATCGTCATCACGGCGGCTGGCAATCTGGAGCACATGGAGTTCGTGGACCTCATCGCCCCGTCCATGGAGAAGCTGAATCATCCCCAGTCCCTCCTGGAACGGGAAACCCCCGTGGATCAGCCCCTGGTGCGGGTGATCCCCAAGGATCTGGAGCAGGCTCACCTCTGCCTCGGCATGCCGGGAACGGCGCAGGTGGACGGCGGTCGTTTCATCTGCTACCTGCTCAACGCCATCCTGGGTGGCAGCATGAGCAGCAGGCTTTTTCAGGAGATTCGCGAGAAGCGTGGCCTCGCCTATTCGGTCTATTCGTTTGCCAACAGCCACGAGGATACGGGGCTCCTGGGTGTCTACGCCGGGATCAGCCCCGATAACACCACCGAGACCCTGGAGGTCATTCGGGAGCAGCTGGAAATCCTGGCCCGGGATTCCATTCTGGAAAGCGAGCTGAGCTCCGCCAAGGAGCAGCTCAAGGGCAGCATGTACCTCAACGCTGAAAGCACGGACTCACGCATGAACCGCCTGGCCAAGAACGAAATGCTTTTCGGGCGCTACATTCCTTTCGAGGAGAGCGAGGAGCGGATCGACGCCGTCAGCTCCGAGGAGGTCCGGAGCTGGTTTCAGAGCGTGTTCCAGCCCAACCGGCTGGCCGTGGTCCTGCTGGGACCGGCCGCCGCCACCGAAGAGGAATTGAAGAACATTCTCCGCGACGCCTGAGGGTGGACATCCATGGCTCTATATTTCCAGGTGCTGGCCAGCGGGTCCAAGGGAAATGCGACCCTGGTCTGCAGTGAGCGGACCCGGATCCTGGTGGACGCCGGACTGAGCGCCAAGGAGCTCAGCCGGCGCCTGGATCGGGCTCCCGTCAGGCCCCATGAGCTGGACGGCATCGTCCTCAGCCACGAGCACCAGGACCATGTGCGGGGCTGCGGCACCCTCAGCCGACGCTGCGGCTGCCCGGTGTACCTGAGCGGCGGCACCCTCGATCATCTCCCCTCCCAGGTCGGCACGCTTCCCCATCGCCAGATCTTCCAGTCGGGAAAAGGGTTCGCCATCGGCGACCTCCTGATCCACCCCTTCGCCATCTCCCATGACGCCGGCGAGCCCGCGGGCTTCGTCATCGAGCACGACGGGTGCCGCCTCGGCATCTGCACGGATCTGGGCATCGCCACCGAGCTTGTGAAAGCCCGCCTTTCAGGATGCCATGGTCTGGTCCTCGAAGCCAACCATGACTTGCAGCTCCTCATCGACGGACCTTATCCCTGGGAGCTCAAACAGCGCATCCGCGGCCGACACGGTCACCTCTCCAACGCAGACTCCTTCGCCCTCCTGGAAATCCTCCATCATGTGGACCTGCGGGCCGTGGTGCTCGCCCATCTCAGTGAGGTCAACAATCATCCGCGGCTCGTCATCGAGAGCATACAGGGCCTCCAGGTCGAGGATCGCTGGCGTGGGGTGAGCTTTCAGGTCGGCCGGCAGCAGGACGTGGCCCAGGGGGTCGAGCTCTCCAACGGTTCATGAGCCTCCGCTCATGGAGAAGGAGCCGTGGCGGACCTGCGGCCGAGGATCCGCGAGGGGCTCGAATTCAGCCACTGCTCTCGGCGATGCGCCTGGAGGAGGGGAAGGCTTGAAACGCTGGATTGGCAGGATCGGCGGCTGGATGTGCCGTGAGGAAACAGCCGGCGAGGGCGCTCCCGCCGTCGACAGGCCTGGCGGCCCGCCGCGAGGTGACCGGTGGTGGCTCAACCTCGCGTGCGTCATGCTGGGCGGGAGCCTGGGAGCCCTCACCCGGCACGGCACATCGCGGCTCGTCGCGGATCATCTGGGGAACGGGCTTCCCTGGGGAACGCTCATCGTGAACCTGTCGGGCTGCTTCCTCATCGGTATCTGCTTCGCCCTGGGTCAGCGCGGGTCCAGGCTCATGGCCCACCCCGCCCGGCTCTTCCTGGTCACCGGCTACCTGGGATCACTCACGACTTTTTCCGCCTACGCGCTGGAGAGCGTGAGCGCCATGCACGCCGAGGCGCACCTGGTGATGGCGATCAATTTCCTCTGCAACAATGCCTTGGGGGTTGCCCTGGTCTTTCTGGGAATGTGGGTCGGGCGTCCGAGCTCAACGGAGCCTGCGGGGAAGGCATCGGGGTAGAGGCCCGAAGCCGCGGGCGAAATACGCCGGAAGACCTGGCGGCCAGACATCATGGCGAGCATTCGCCGGGCGGTTTCGAGTGGTCCTGGATGACCGATCCTCCACGGGCCCTGCCCCTTTTTCCAGAGCCATGAGCTACCGGGGGGCGGCGGGACTTGCAGGTTGTCCGTCCATGGGTCTCGAGCGCAGCAGGCGTGCCGTGTCGAACCCCAGCTCCCTGGCCAGATCCACCAGCCGGCCGTAGGTCTCGTCGTCCACGTCGGGGGACCGCGAGAGAATCCAGAGGTACTTTCGGTTTGGGTGCCCGACGATGGCGTGCTGGTAGTCCGGATCGATGTGGAAGATCCAGTACTTTCCCCGGGTCAGGAATGGAAGCAGCCGTGACACCCAGTTGTCGAAAACCACCTCCAGCTTCGACCCGCTGGCCTTGTCCACGACTTTCGCCGTGCCCCTGGCGGACTTCTTCTTTCCCTCGTCTGTGACGCACTCGTTGAGAACCGTCACCGTATCGGGACCGGCCAGGGTATAGGTCGCCCAGGACTGGCTGCATCCCCGCTGGAACCACATGGGAAAGCGGGCGGTCTCATACCACCGCCCCATGTATCGCTCGAGACTCACGGACGGTGTGGCCTCATCCGCGAGCACCCCTGGCGGCAGCATCGGCAAGACGGCCGCCAGGGCCAGGAAGAGCACCGTTGCCTTCATCTGACACACCTCCCTTTGACAGGCATGAGGATGTCAATCCTCCGCCGCCGAGGCAGCATGCCTACCGATGGCCCCAGCGGGGAGGGCGCTTCTCGATGAAAGCGGCCATCCCCTCCCGGGCGTCGTCGGCCATGCAGTTCATGGCGATGACTTCCTTGGCATGGGCGTAGGCGGATTCCTCGGGGAGATCCACCTGCTCGTAGAAGGCCTGCTTTCCCAGAGCCAGGGTGTAGCCGCTGTACTGGGCGATGTCCAGGGCCCACTCCCGCGTCGCCTGGGCCAGCTGATCGGCGGGGACGATGCGGTTCACGAGGCCAAACCGCTCGGCCTCCTCCGCCGAGATGAAACGGCCCGTGAGCAGCATCTCCATGGCCCTGCGGCGCCCGATGACGCGCACCAGCGGGACCATGGGCGTCGTGCAGAAGAGCCCGATCTTGACGCCCGGTGTGGCGAAACGGGCCGTCGGTTCCGCGATGGCCAGATCGCAGGCCGCGACGAGCTGGCAGCCGGCTGCCGTTGCGATCCCCTGGACCTGCGCAATGACGGGCTGAGGCAGCCGGTGGAGGGACAGCATCATGCGGTTGCAGGTGGAGAAAACCTCGCGGAGGTAGGCCGGCTCATTGTTGTGGGACGCCATTTCCTTGATGTCGTGCCCTGCGCTGAACACAGGTCCGCTGGCACGGATGACGAGCACCCGAATTTCGGAATCAGCCGCGATCCCTTCCAGTTTGCCGATGATCTCCCTCATCACCTCCAGGCCGAGAGCGTTGCGCTTCTCGGGCCGGTTCAGAGTGAGCCAGGCCAGGGGGTATTCTTTTTCGATCACCACAGCATCCATTTGAGTCCTCCCCGGGCGCATGCATGAGCCTCGGCGTTCCCCGGCGAAGCTCATGGTGCCCCATGTCGATTCTGTTCAACCCTCCAAATCAGTCTAGCATTCCCGCCCCGGGCCATCCAGCCAGAAGCAGAGCGCATGCTTGATCTCGTCGACCTGCTCGGGGTCCGTGACCTTGTATCCGTCGCCGGTGAGGATGTAGAACACGTCAGCCACCTGGTCGACCTTGGTGGTGATCTTTGCGATGAAGATCCGGATCTGCAGATCCAGGAGGGTCCGGGTGATGCTGTACAGAAGGCCGATGCGGTCGGTGGTGTACACTTCCAGGATCGTGTACTTCGCGGAAGATTCATTATCGATGAAGATCCTGCTGGGAGCGATCCGCATGGGAGTCTGCCGCAGGGGGCGGCTCGCTGCGTGGGCGGCGATGCGATAATCCAGGGCCATTCTCCCCAGGAGCAGCCGCTGCATGTCCTCCAGGACCGCGCTCCACTCCTGCTCCACCAGGCGGCCTTCGGGCATGCGGCATTGAAAGAGCAGCAGGGCCATCTCGTTGTTCATGGTGAAGACCTGGGCTCCCAGGATGTTCATGTCGTGGAGAGTCAGGATACCGGCCGCGCGGGCCAGAAGCCCCGGGGCATCCCAGCTCACCACCGTGATCTCCACATGGCCGTCGCTGGACTGGAACTCGGCAGCGAGGCTCTCCCCGGAGCCCTGAAGCCTGCATTGAAGCCGCAGGTGGCGCGCGATGGCACTGGGGGACATGGCCAAAAGGTAACGGGGATCCAGCTGGGAGAAGTGCTCCTCCAGCTGCGATACGGTCATGAGATCCGAGACGTCGCGCTCCACCTGGGCACGAACCTGGGCGATCTTGTCCGCGATGACCTGGTGGCTGGGCTCTCCCTTTTCGAGCAGGTGATAGATCTTGTCGTGGAGGGTAAGCACCGGCGTATCCCGGTATTTTTGAAGGGCCCTGGGGCCCGTGGCCGCCATGTCGGCAAAGCTCAGGAGGAGAAGCTGATCGAGGTTTTCCGGGGTTCGAACCACCAGCGCGCAGTGGGCGAGCATTTCCTCGTCAGAGAGGTCGCGAAGCGAGGCGCTGTCAACCAGAAGGAGATGCTGCGCCACGAGGAACTGGATCGTGTCTGACTCCTCGGGCTTGAGCCCGAGGCGATGGGCGATGGACGGGATCATGGCTCCGCCCCTGAGGGCGTGATCCTTCCCCTGGCCTTTCCCGATGTCGTGGAGGAGTGCGGCCAGGTAGAGGCAGGTGGGATCCTCGATCCGGCGGGCCACGGCCGTCAGGTCGGGCTCCTCCGTGGCGTGCTGGCCGGCGAAAACCTCCTTGAGAACCCGTAACGTTCTGAGATGATGCTCGTGCACCGGATACAAGTGGAAGGCATCGTGCTGCACCTGGCCGTGGACCGAGGCGACTTCGGGCACCATGGTCGCGAACAGCCCCAGGTCATAGAATCGCCTCAGGGCAGGAAGCTCGGGATTCTCGCATCCAATGAGCCGCAGCATCTCCGCGCTCAAGGCGGGATCGGCGGCTTCGGCGCTCAGCACATGACGATGGTGGAGAACCCACTGGCGGGTCATGTTGGCGAAGGTCGCGCCGTGCTCGGCCGCCAGGACGAAAAGATGGACGACGTTGGCTGGCGTGGAAAGGTAACGATCCGGCTGCACGAAAAGCCTCCGTCCCCGCAGGACCACCCCCTCTTCCAGCGTTTTGGACTCCTCCTCCAGGGGATAGCGGGCTTCCTGGCGAATCTCCTCCAGCCGGTCCCAGAACTCCCGGCCAATGATCGAGACCCCGTGAAAGAGCTGAAAAGTACTCTGCATGAAAGCTTCAACGGGCAAATACCCGGGGCGCCCCTCGTAGTGGAGCATTCCGGCAATGGTTTCCTGGGTGTCGAACCGCAGAACAGGGGCCGACCGGTCGTCCATGGACTGTAAAATGTTGAGAAGGATCGTGAAAGTCTGATCGGCGTGCTGCAGGAATTCCACATCCTGGCGACTCAGGTAGCCCCGGAATACGGCATCTTCGAAGGTGCGAATGCCCGAGGCGATGCGGCATGCAGCCCGGATGGCTCCGATATCGGCAACGCCTCCGGGGTTCTCCTCCAGATCGGGCTCCAGCCAGCTCTCCGTCCGCTCCAGCCGGGAGAGCCGCTCCCGGACTTCACGACGAAGACGGCCCAGAAGCTCTTCCTGGTGCCGCTCGGAGTGCTCCTCCATGAGCTTGTCCATCTCATCCACCAGCTGGCGGTTCCCGGAGATGTAGCGCATCTCCACAAGCTTCGAGAAGAAGGCGAAATCCCCGGCGGCTCTCTCCATCAGCTCGGCTGGGGAGCCGGCAACGGGCTGCAGGGTCCAGCCCGCATCCCTCAAAGGGGCCAGAACCTCTTCAAGGTAGGCCTCGCCCCACACCCCTTTCTCGCGGGCCAGGAACAGGATGGGAATGGGCTGGTGCACACCGATGAGCCCGCGACCAAAGCTGCCGATGGCCACCACGGCACCGCTCGAGCGGAACTGATCCGCGTCCAGCCGATTCGCCAGGCGATTGTAGAGCGAGATGATCGCGATCTCCAGCAGGCTGGAGTGGCGACTCAGGTGGTCTTCGCCATGAACATCCAGCAGCTGCTCCCGCTGCTTTTTCAGTGATTCGAACATGCTCAGCATCTTGTCTCCTCTGGATGCGTTCCTCTCCTGGCGAGCAGAGTGCTCCGAATCAGATTCACAGGCTCCAGCCTGACAGCTCCCGCGATGAACGGGAACGGTCAAGGCAATGCCGTCGTCTACCCGGAGCTCAGCCTGAACATACGGCTCCAGAAATCCTGGAGCGACACATCGATCGGGATTTCACCATTATCCCGGGCTCGAGAACCTGTTCCTTGACCTGCCCCATAAAAATGAGTATTCCTCAGCGGGTTTCAAGCGGATTTTTCCACATTTTACAAGGAGTTTTTCTCTTGATCGCCATCCTAGACTATCGCGCCGGCAACCTGACCAGCGTGGAACGGGCCCTGAAGCACCTGGGTTTCCCCTGTGAAGTCACCGACTCCCACCGCAAGATCCAGCAGGCTGAGCGGATCATCTTTCCCGGGGTCGGAGCAGCCGGCAAGTCCATGGAGAACCTGAAAAACCTCGGCCTGGACACCCTGCTCCGAGAGCGACTCCAGGCCGGCATCCCCATCATGGGCATTTGCGTGGGCCTTCAGGTGCTCTTCGATTACAGCGAAGAGAACAACAGCACGCCATGCCTGGGAATCCTGCCTGGAGCGGTGCACCGCTTTCCAGAGGATCTGCGGTCGCGGGAGGGTAGCCTCCTCAAGATCCCTCACATGGGCTGGAATGAAGTCCGGTTCGTCACGGCTCATCCCGTTTTCGACGGGGTTCCGGAGGGCAGTGCCTTCTACTTCGTCCACAGCTACTACCCCCGGCCCGCCGCTGAAGCCCTTGTGGCCGGGATCACGGACTATGGGATGGAGTTTTGCGCGGCTGTCGCCCGGGACAACCTGGTCGCCATGCAGTTTCACCCGGAAAAGAGCGGCCCGCCGGGGCTGGGTATCCTGAGCCGTTTCTGCCGCTGGGACGGTACAGCGCCCCGGGCTGATTGAGAGGAATCCATGCTGAGCAAGCGCATCATTCCCTGCCTGGATGTTCGGGACGGCCGGACGACCAAGGGAATCAAGTTCAAACAGAATGTCGACATCGGCGACCCCGTGGAAATGGGCCGGTTCTACTACGAGGAGGGCGCCGACGAGATCGTCTTCTACGACATCACCGCATCCAGCGACCGGCGTCCCATCATGCTCGATGTGGTGCGCCGCGTGGCCGAGACCATCTTCATTCCCTTTTCCGTGGGAGGGGGCATTCGCAGCGTGGAGGACATGCGGGAGGTGCTCCTGGCGGGGGCCGAGAAGGTGAGCGTGAACTCAGCCGCCATCCTGAATCCCGAGATCATCCGCCAGGGAGCCGAAGCCTTCGGCAGCCAGTGTGTCGTCCTCGGCATGGATGTCAAGAAGGTGGAGCCTTCGGACCAGATCCCGTCCGGCTATGAGATGGTGATCAACGGGGGGCGGACGCCCATGGGCATCGATGCCCTGTGGTGGGCCCGGGAAGCCGAGCGGCTGGGAGCCGGCGAAATCTGCCTCAACTCCATCGATGCCGACGGGACCCGGGAAGGGTACGAAATCCAGCTCACGCGGCTCATATCGACCCATGTGCGCATCCCGGTCATCGCTTCGGGCGGAGCGGGCACTCCCGAGCACCTTCTGGACGTGCTGCGGGAAGGTTGCGCCGACGCCGCCCTCATCGCCTCCATGGTCCACTACGGCACCTACACCATCCGGCAGATCAAGGAGATCCTGCAGGAGCGGGGCGTCGAAGTTCGGAAGACATGGTGAGCCCCAGCGCCCCGGGAGCGGGTCCATCGGCTCCGCTCCCCGGGGCGGGGCGGATGAAAGCTATTTCTTCAGCTCGCCGATGATTTCCTCCACCTCTTCGTAGCCTTTTTTGTAGAGGCTCTCCTCTTCGGGGGCCAGCTCCTTGAGCAGCCGGAGAAACTCCCCGGCATGGACGCGCTCCTCATCCGCGATGTCGACGAGGACCGCTTTGGCCAGAGGGTGGTCCGTGGCCTCGGCGAGCTGCATGTAGAGCTGCACGGCCTCGTACTCCGCCGCAACCATGAAGCGGATGGCCCTCACCAGCTCCCCGTGGGTCACCTTCCGATCCAGAGTCAAACCTGAGAACGCGGTACCAAAATCGGGCATGTTCATCCTCCTTCCCTGGCTTGGTTTCGACTGTTGAGCGCGCAGCCCCGTCAAGGGCAGGCGCGACCCGATGGATCTCGCGCGCTTCGGGGGGGATTTCAAGTCCTCCGGCCCCAGTCTTCGGGCAGACGGCAGACCTCACCACCGCCCCGGAACGGTTTGGGCTCTTCAAGAGCACTGCACCCGCATCGCTGGGCAATGCCGAGGAGCATTCCCTTGAACAGCGCGTCATGGAAGGGCGCCATGGCGTACCAGTAAGCCCGTCCAGACAGCCCCCTGGGCAGAAATCTCGCGACCTGGATGAGCTCGCAGGCATGGCCTTGCGGATTCAGACTGAACTGGAGGACCGCCTCCCCCGGGACTTTCATCTCCGCCAGCAGGACGAGCCGCCGATTCTCCTCGGCGAGCAGGACCCGCCAGAAGTCCACGGCGTCTCCGGTGCGCAGATCCCGGGCGCTCCTGCGCCCGCGACTCAGCCCCACTCCCCCCAGGAGACGATCCAGAAATCCTCTCAGCTTCCACAGAATGTCGCCGAAAAACCAGCCCTGCCGGCCGCCCACCGATGACAGGACCGCCCAGACCCTTTCGGGGGGACAATTCAGGAGGATTCTGTAACTGCAGTCCATCACCTCGCCCCCTGCAAACCCGGCGTCGCCGCAGGTCAGCCACTCGGGGGGGGTGAGGCCTCCGGCATCGCTCCAGCAGGATTCGACCTCATGACGCCGCTCTTTCCGGAGAGCCGTCTCGATGGCATGGCGCACGCCGGTCAGAGAAAGGTCGAGGGGACCGCGGGAAGAGGCCTGGGGAAGCGGTGAGCCAAGGTCGATGTACTCGAGCACCCGTCGGGCAAGGTCGAAAGGCACGGGGGTCACCAGGTTGATGCCGTAAGCGCTGAGCCCCTTGGCTTCCAGGGGGAGGGGCAGGATGACCCGTCGGGGAATTCCTGCCACATCGGCGTAGAGATCCATGAGGTCCCTGAACGAGAGGATTTCCGGCCCACCGATGTCGGTGATGAGCCCGCTGGCATCTTCGCTTCCGACGCAGGCCGCCAGACAGCGGATGACGTCGCTCACCGCGATGGGCCGGATGGGCTTTCGAGCCCAGCGGGGCGCTGGCATGACGGGCAGCCGCTCGGTGAGGTAACGGAGGACCTCGAATGAGGCGCTGCCGGAGCCGATGATCATGGCCGTTCGGAGCCAGGTGACGGGCACCGGGCCGGACATGAGGATTCGCCCGACGCTGGCGGTTCCGAGGCCTTCGGCCTCGGAACCGATAGCCGCCTTTCGTTCCGGTGGTCCCAGATGGATGATCCGCGAGACGCTCGCGGCGGGAGCGGAGCGCACCAGGCTGCGGGCGGCCGCGGTCATATCCCTGTCCAGGTCATCGGAGCGTCCGGCGGTGCTGATGAGCCAGCAGCAACAGGAACAGCCTTCCAGGGCCCGCGTCAGCTCATCCTCCCGGCAGGCGTCGGCTCGAGCCATTTCCAGGCCAGGGGAGGCCGCGTAGGGACGGCAGCGCATCTTTTCGATGGATCGGGCCACGGCTCGGACCCCAAAGCCTTGCCGCAGGAGCTCGGCGACGAGCCTTCCCCCCAGGTATCCCGTGGCGCCGACGACGGCGATCCTGCCGATGGGATGCTGTTCAGCCACAATCACAACGCCCTCCGGCTCCAGCATTCTGGACAAGGAAGACTCTCAGGCACGAATGTCACCAGGGGTGATGAAGACCGGCCCTTGCTCATGATGGACCGGCAGGGCCATCCCCCGCTCCAAGGTTGATGTCCCGTGTTGAATTCCCGTTGCAGGGAGGTGCTTTTCTCTGCATTATACCCAGCCATGGTCAACGATTTCCTCAAGAGGCATGGAAGAATCGCCGAAACGCACCTGCAGGATTACCGCTTCCATAACGATCACCCCAATAGAGGTTGAATGATGGAAAAACTGATGGACAAGATCCTCGACCGAACCGCCACCGTCGGGATCATCGGCCTGGGCTATGTCGGTCTGCCCCTGCTCATTCGGTTCGGTGAAGCCGGCTTCCCGCTGCTCGGCTTCGATGTCGACAGCCGCAAGATCGACGCCCTGCTTCACGGCAAGAGCTATATCAAGCACATTCCCATGGAACCGATCAACCGGTTTCTGGGAGCCAGGCAGCTCGACGTCACCTTGAGCTTCGATCGCCTTGCGGAGGCGGACTGCATCCTCATCTGTGTGCCGACTCCCCTCACGGAGAAGATGGAGCCCGATCTGCGGTATGTCCTGACGACCACGGAGACCGTGGCGCAGCATCTTCGCCCCCAGCAGCTGATCGTCCTCGAGAGCACGACCTACCCGGGCACCACCGATGAAATCATGCTGCCCAGGCTGCAGCAGGACGGCCTGAAGGTTGGAGAGGATTTTTACCTGGCCTTTTCCCCCGAGCGGGAAGATCCTGGCAATAAGAGCTTCCACACAGGGAACATCCCCAAGGTGGTAGGCGGCATCACGCCCCAATGCCTGGAAAGAGCCAGGACCCTTTACGAATTCGCCGTAACGAAGGTAGTGCCCGTCTCGTCGACGCGGGTGGCCGAGCTGACAAAGCTCCTCGAGAACATCTACCGGAGTGTCAACATAGCCCTGGTGAACGAGCTGAAGGTGCTCACCCATCGCATGGGCATCGATCTCTGGGAGGTGATTGACGCCGCCTCCACCAAACCCTTCGGATTCACGCCGTTTTATCCGGGGCCTGGACTCGGAGGCCACTGCATTCCCATCGACCCGTTCTATCTATCCTGGAAAGCCCGCGAATACGACTTCACGACGCGATTTATTCATCTTGCGGGCGAGATCAATGTATCGATGCCTTATCATGTTCTCGAGCAAACGGTCGAGGCATTGAATCAGGACAGCAAATGTCTCAATGGGTCCAAGATTCTGGTCCTGGGCGTTGCCTACAAGAAGGACATCGATGATGACCGTGAATCGCCATCCTATGCCATCATGGATTTGCTGTTGGAGCGTGGCGCTCAGATCTTCTACAACGATCCCCATATCCCTAAGCTCAAGCCCGGCCGCAAGCACCAGTATCGTCTGGAATCCGTGGAGCTCTCGGAAGAGCTGCTGAGGGAAATGGATGCCGTCATGATCCTTACCGATCATTCAGCCTACGATTACGGATGGATCGCAGAGCACTCCACATTAGTCATCGATACACGTAACGCGACCAAGCATGTGACCAAAGGGTATGGGCGGATCGTCAAGGCTTGAGTCAGGAACGCCCACCCTCAACAAATACTCCAGGGGACTTCAGACTCTCAAGGTGGATCAGGAACACAAACAGCCTCGAATCGTGGCAGGTTAAGCAGGAAATTTTACAAATACGGGCACAGACTGAAAAATAATGTTGCGTTCAAGAGCATCTCCACCGATATTGGCCCCGAATGGGGGGTAGTGTCTCACACGCAACGCCTGCAAAGGGAGGAAAAACCATGACGAAGGCTGATCTTGTTGCATGGGTCGCCGACAAGGCGAAGATCACCAAAAAGGACGCCGATGCCGCCGTCGGAGCTTTCATGGAGGCGGTTTCAGGGGCCCTGGCTCAGGGAGATAGCGTCTCGCTGGTCGGCTTTGGCACGTTCAAGGTCGGTGAGCGTGCTGCAAGAGAGGGCCGCAACCCGAGAACCGGCGAGTCCATCAAGATCGCCGCCGCCAAAAGCGCCAAATTCTCCCAGGGGAAGAAGCTCAGGGATCTTTTGAATCCGGCGCCTGCCCCGACATCCCCAAAGGCCGCAGGCAAAGCCAAGAAGAAGAAATAGCAGGACATGGCGATCCCCCCGGGAAGCCCGGCCGAGACCGGTCTTCCCGGGTGCCCGCCCCGTGGCCGAAGGGGCGCGCAGCCTCGGCTCCGGACGCCCGTCAGGAGCCGAATCGCTCTCGCTGGATGCGCTCCACACGGGATTCGATCAAGTCACGGATTTCGGCCAACCGTCCCTCGGTTTCAGCCTCATAGCGAAGCACCAGGACCGGCTGCGTGTTGGATGCCCTCACCAGCCCCCAGCCATCTTCGAAAACGATACGCACCCCATCCACGTCGATCACCGAATAACCGGCATCGACAAAATGCCTTCGGGCATGCTCCACCACCTCGAACTTGATCTCGTCAGGACAGTCGACGCGGATTTCCGGCGTCGTGAAGGTCTCGGGAACCCCCTCCAGGAGATCGGAAATGGTCTTGCGGCCGCGGGAGAGGATCTCGAGGAGGCGGCAGGACGCATAGATGCCGTCATCAAACCCGAAGTACCGGTCCTTGAAGAACATGTGGCCGCTCATCTCGCCCGCCAGTACGGCATCCACCTCTTTCATCCGGGCCTTCATGAGGGAATGGCCCGTCCGCCCCATGATGGCCCGCCCACCCCGCCTCTCGATGTCGTCGTAAAGGGTCTTGGAGCACTTGACCTCGGAGACGAAGGTGGTTCCCGGCCTTCGGGAAAGGATCTCCCGGGCGAAAATGATCATCAGCTTGTCGCCGTAGACGATCTCGCCCCGATGGTCCACAATGCCCAGCCGGTCGCCGTCCCCGTCATAGGCAATGCCGACGTCCAGCTCCTCTCGTCTCACCAGCTCGATGAGATCCCCGAGGTTGGCCAGAACGGTCGGATCGGGCTCGTGGTTGGGGAACGTGCCGTCCGGCTCACAATGGATGGGAAACACCTCGCACCCCAGCCGCTGGAGAATCGGCACCGCAATGGGTCCGCCGGTGGCGTTGCCGGCATCCACTCCCACGCGGAGCTTACGCTCGATTCGAATGTTGTCGACGAGGAGCTCCTGGTAAGGGGTGACCACATCCACCTCCCGCCACGCCCCGGCACCTTCCGCGAAGGAGCCGCCTTCCATGAGGTGTCGAAGCTCCTGGATCTCAGCACCCGAAATGGTATCGTAGCCGTTACAGACCTTGAAGCCATTGTATTCCGGCGGGTTGTGGCTGGCGGTGATCATGACGCCCCCCTGCCGATCGAGATGCCTGAGGCCAAAATACAGGAGCGGCGTGGGGCACATGCCCAGATCCACCACATCCATGCCGGCGGCCAGCATCCCGCGGATCAGCAGATCTCGATAGCGCTCGGAGCTCAGGCGGCAGTCCCGGCCCACGGCCGTGGCATGCTTGCCCTGCCGGGCCATGTAGGTACCGAAGGCCCTGCCCAGCTGAATGATGTCCTCTTCATGAATGTCCACATCCACGATCCCGCGGATGTCGTACTCCCGGAAAACTTTTGGATTCATAAGGAAGCCTCGGATCCGATCTTTTGAAAGAAACCCATGAGGCAGGCACCAGGTGCCCACAGCTTCGGCAGGGCCCGCTAGGGGGGAATCAGGGGGCTGGGGGGCTGCGATCGGGCCTTGGGCAGCCCGCCGGGCCGGGTCCCGGAGTGAATCCCAAGAAGGAACCACGCCCCCCGGGGTGCGAGGCGGCATGGGCGGAAACCTTGCCGACGGCCCCGGGGTACTGGTCATGGGAGCATGCTGCGCGAGCATTCACGCTTCAACGGCTGGACCCGGGGATCGGTCTCAGTGGTGAGAGCCGCCCTCATCGCGGGACATCCGCCTGAAGGTGATGATGACAGCCGCCAGCAGCCCGATGCCAATGACGCTCAGCGCCCCGTAAAGGGCCGCGAAAAAGATGGCATGACTGGGATCGTACCAGGGCACATCCCAGGGCAGCATGCTGTTGACACTGCGCTTCAGCCCCGCACAGAGCAATCCTCCGAGCTCCCACATGGATCACGCCTTTCGATTCAAATGTCCGTTTCGGGTCAAGTGGCTTCTAAACCGTTGCAGGCCGTCAGACTAGCAAGGATCAGGCGGGGGGTCAAACGTAAAAAGGGGAGTGACTTGAGGGGAGGGTCCGAGCCCAATGTTGTTGACTCAACGTCACCCCGGCGAACGCCGGGGTCCAGAAACCCGCATAAAACCCGGATTCGGGCTTTCGCAGGAATGACAATGGGTCCTTAAGTCAGCAGCATTGGGGTCCGAGCCTGCCCAGTGGTACAGAGGCTGACCGCGCAGGGCAGAGGCGACGAAACAAAAGGGGCCGAGAAAAACCTCTCAGCCCCGATCCCTCGGAACATGCCACGATGCTCCGACTGGCCCCATGACTCATTCCTTGTATCGGATCACCCGTCCGGAAGGGTCCGTGGAGCATTTTTTCAGGAAATCCTTCATACTGCATGAATATTGATCCCGATGAGCGAACCAGTAATCCAGAGCCTTCTTCCTTGTCTCGTGCCTGTTGCGGCCGCGAATGAGGACGACTTTCAAGGGTCACCTCCCTGTTGCAGTGCCATGCTGAAAATAAAAAACCCGAGCCAGAACCCGGGTCAAAGCACGCAACAGCACATCACGGTACGGAAGTGTCTATGCTCCGCCCTCCCCCAGGTACTCCATCCGGCTCATCAAAGAACTGATCAAGCGTTTACCACTACTGTCCGCGTCTTCCATCTATCTCTTCTCTTTGGGGTTCATTCATCCCTCCCGGGCATTTCTCACAGGAGTGACCTCTCATAATCCGAAGATCGTCATTTCGTCAAGGGAAATGAGGAAAAAACTCCAGAAGCCTTCCAGGCTGGCAAAAAATCACCCCATTACCGGGGCAGAAGCCCTCGGCGATGGGGTGATGGGGGAGCGGAGCTGCGCCACAATCTGCTTGACAAGAGCCATGATGCCGATTCCGAGCGGGGATCATCCATGGGGAATCAATGGCTTCCCTCGTCACGCGGCGAAGGCCCCACGGGGCAGCATCATCAAATGTCGAAGTACAGTTTGAACTCGTGGGGATGAGGTCTCATGCGAATGGCATCCACCTCATTCTCTCGCTTGTACTCGATCCACTTCTGGATCACGTCCTCCGTGAACACATCGCCCTTGAGGAGGAAGTCGTGGTCTTTTTCCAGGGCGATGAGCGCTTCCTCGAGGGAGCCCGGAGTCGAGGGGACATTGGCCAGTTCTTCGGGTGTCATGGAGTAAATGTCACGATCCAGAGGCTGGCCCGGGTCGATGCGGTTCTCGATGCCGTCCAGGGCCGCCATCAGCAGTGCGCTGAAGGCCAGGTAACCGTTGCAGGACGGATCGGGGAAGCGCACTTCGATGCGCTTCAGCTTGGGCGAAGCCGAGTACATGGGGATGCGGACCGAGGCGCTGCGGTTACGGCTCGAGTAAGCCAGGTTCACGGGCGCTTCATACCCAGGCACCAGGCGCTTGTAGGAGTTGGTGATGGGGTTTGTGATGGCGCAGATGGCCGCGGCGTGCTTCAGGACACCGCCGATGGCATGCATGGCCATCTCGCTCAGGCCGGCATACTTGTCGCCTGCGAAAAGGGGCTGATCATTCTTCCAGATGCTGATGTGGATGTGCATCCCCGAGCCGTTGTCACCGAAGAGCGGCTTGGGCATGAAGGTGACCGTCTTTCCAGCCTTGCGGGCCACATTCTTCACCACATACTTGTACCACTGGAGATTGTCCGCCATCTTGACCAGGGTGGCGGCCTTCATATCGATCTCGGCCTGACCCGCCGTAGCCACTTCGTGATGCTGACACTCGACGGTGAGTCCCACCTTTTGCATCATCAGCACCATGTCCGTGCGGAGATCCTGCTGGGAATCCACGGGAGGAACGGGGAAATACCCTTCCTTGTGCCGCGGCTTGTAACCCAGGTTCGGGTTTTCCATGCGGCCGGTGTTCCAAGTACCCTCGCTCGAATCGATGTAGTAGTATCCGTACTGGCAGGCGCTGTCGTAGCGGATATCGTCAAAAATGAAGAACTCCGCCTCGGGGCCGAACCAGGCCGCATCACCCAGCCCCGTGAACTTCAGATAGTTCTCGGCCTTCTGGGCAATGTACCGGGGATCCCGCGAATACCGCTCCTTGGTCACGGGGTCCACGATGTTGCAGATGAGTGTCAGGGTGGGAACCGCCATGAAGGGATCCATGATGGCCGTGGTCGGGTCCGGAATCACCAGCATGTCGCTCGCATTGATGGGCTGCCATCCCCGGATGCTGGATCCGTCAAAGCCGTATCCGTTCTCGAAATCCGATTCCCCCAGCTCCTCGATGGGGTTGGTGAAATGCTGCCAGGTACCCAGAAAATCCAGAAACTTGAAATCCACCATCTTGGCGCCCTGCTCACGGGCAAAGGCTAGTACTTCTTTCGGGGTCATGTGATTCCTCCTCATTAGTCTAAACTGCATTCCGCGTCATCGGTGCCTGCTTAGGGCAAAAGCCTTGCCAAGTTGCGATCCATGCCCGCTGAAACGGCCGGGGAGGCCGTACCTTCGGACCCTCCCTCACCCGGCCCCTGGCCATGCCCCTCACGGCACCCCTCTTCTCTCTTCCCCGGAAGGAAACATAATTGTTCCATGTGAAGGCCACCGTCGGAGAGCCCCAGGCTCCATTCGGGCATCTCAAGATCAAAAAGCCATTAAATCAAATTAGTTAGATCAACCACGACCGCGAATGAGCCAGTATACAAAAATGTAACCCTGTCCATGCCAAACCCCACAAAAGGGTTGTACCGGACTCCATCCGGCTGGTGAAGAATGGAGGGCTGCGCTTTTCCGATGGATACGCCATGGACATGGACCGGCAGATGGGCATCATGGGGTCCGAAGGAGACAGCTCAGCAGCCGAGCCCGGACCCTCTCATGGGTCTCCTGCCTGAGGAGCTTGCTCCCCTCGAGGTCCGTCACATAGAAGATGTCCGCCACCTGGGCGCCGGGCGTCGAGATCTTGGCCAGCTGGATGCTGATGCCCAGCTCGTAAAGGGTGCTCGTGATGGCATGGAGGACTCCGGGGCGATCCCAGGTATACACCTCGATGATGGTGTAGAAGTCCGACCCGTCTTCATCAATGACGATGCGGTCCTCCGCCACCGGAACATTTTTTTGCTGCAGCAGGGAAGGTTTTCCCTTGGCCGCCATCAATTTCACAAAATTGGAGCGATCCGCCAGACATCTCTCGAGGTCATCGTGGATGCGCTCGAAGAGCTCCCGGGAGCGGAGAGGATCGGGAACCCGCTCAACCCTCAGAATGTCCAGGGCCACCCCCGACGGGCGGGTGAAAATATCGGCGGCCAGGATGTTGAGGCCCGCCACCCAGAGCACGCCCGTGATCATGGAGAACAAACCGGGCCGATCCCGGGTGGCCACCGTGATCTGCCACATGCCGCCCTCGATCTCCTGGCTCTCCATGACGAGCCCCCGGGCTTCGAGCTGCCGCTCCATGGCGTAATGGCGGACAATGGCCTCGGGGGGCTGGGAGAGCACATAGCGAAACGAGACCTGGTCCAGCCACCGGGAGGCAGCCTCTCTCTCAGCTTCGGAATCCAGTCGGGACAGGACCTCACCCTGGATGGCGTCGCTCTGCTCCCGGAGGTCCTCCCGGCTCCACTCGCCCCGCACCAGCGCCCGGTCCGTTTTCAGGAAAAGCTCCCGAAGAAGCGAAGCCCTCCACACATTCCAGGCCCCGGGGCCCGTGGCCCGGGAATCGGCGATGGTGAGAAGATAAAGCAGCCTGAGCCGCTCCCGGTCTCCGATCTCGAATGCGCACCTCAGGATGGGCTTCTCATCCATGAGGTCCCTCTTCAGGGCCGTTTCCGCCAGAAGGAGGTGCTTTTCGATGAGGAACCCGAGGAGCTCCTCCTCCTCGTCGCTCAATCGGAACTGCCGGGCCAGGGATGGGGCCATTCGAGCCCCGTGGTCGGCGTGCCCCTTTCCCACCCCTTTCCCGATGTCATGGAACAGAGCGGCCAGGAAGAGCACCTTGCGGTTGACGACCTCTTTGAACACCTCCGGAAGATGGAGAGGAGCCAGATCGTCCTCGGCTCCCCCCTCCATGCGGTGCAGCTCCAGGATGGTTCTCAGGAGATGCTCGTCCACGGTGTAAAGATGATAGAAATCGTATTGAACCTTGTATCGGACGCCCGTGAAACCGGGTATGAAGCTCTCGAGGAAACCGGTTTCAAGCATGACTTTCAGCACCCGAAAAGCCTGCCTCGGGTCCATGAGGATGTCCACAAACTGCCGCACGACCACCGGGTCCGAACGGATCTGATCGGTCATGCACGAGAGATTCTCACGGATCACGCTCCCCGTCTGGTGATGGAAATGGGCCTCCGATCGGGCGGCCTGCCAGAAGATCTGCATGAGCAGCCCGGGATTCTTGCCCACCCAGGAGGGGTCCATGAAATGCAGCTCGCGGCCTTCCAGCAGGAACGGCCCCGGAAGCACTCGCCTTCTCGAGATCCTCTGTCGGAGAGATTTCCCCTGAGCCTCCTCGACGCGCTCGAGAAAGAAGGACGTGGTGCGGCGGATGCGGGCCACATGGCGGTAGTAGAGCCGCATGAACGCTTCGGCCGCCGATCCCTGCCGCACGTCCCTGAACCCCAGCCGGAGCGCCACCTGCTCCTGCTCGGGGAAGAGCAGCTGATCCTGCCTCCTGCCCGTGATCCGATGCAGCTGGAGCCTCACGCGCCACAGAAAATCCCCGGCCTGCTCCAGCCACACCGCTTCCTGGGGAATGAGCCACCGGCGCTGGACGAGATCCTCGATATCCCAGCGCTGGGCGCAGCCGATGGCTGCCCATCGTATGGCGTGGAGATCCCTCATGCCGCCCACGCCCTCCTTGATGTGAGGCTCGAGGAGATAGGAGCTCTCCCCATAATGCTGCATGCGGGACTGACGGTATTCCACGAGGGTCCGGATGAAACGGCGCCGGCTCAGTGTCCCGAAGCTCTTCAAGAAGGAGGCTCTCCAGCCCTCAAAAAGGGCCGAATCACCGGCCACGAGCCGGGCCTCCAGGTGATTGGTCAGGATGGTGAAATCCTCCTGGACCAGCTTTTTGGCTCCCGTTACCGAAGTCGTGGCATGGCCAACCTCGAAGCCCGCATCCCAGAGGCCGTAGATCAGCTCCCTCAGAAACCCGTCGAGGGACTGGGGCATTCGGTTCTGGTGCAGAAAGAGCAGATCCAGGTCGGACCGGAAGCTCAGCTCCCCCCGTCCGAACCCGCCCACCGCCGCCAGGCACCAGCCGTCCTGCCCGATGTCCGCGCGGGTCAATCCCCTCTGGAGTGCTTCGTGAATGTGAATGGCGTAGGTTCTGGTCGCCAGAAGCCCCGGGATGTCGTCGGCACATTCCTGTTCGAAGGCCTGCCTGAGGTCCTTCATCCTTCTGAAAAGAGTCGAAAAACGCTGGATCGCCATGGACTTCGCCCCAGACCGACTCAGAGAGCCTGCTCTCCGGACTCCCCGGTTCGGATGCGCACACATTCCTCGACGGGAATCACGAAAATCTTACCGTCACCGATCTTGCCCGTGTTCGCGGCCGTTCGTATGGCTTCGACCACTTCATGGACCTGGCCGTCGGGCACCACCACCTCGATCTTGATTTTGGGAAGAAAATCCACAACGTACTCCGCTCCCCGATAAATCTCGGTGTGTCCCTTCTGGCGCCCGAATCCCCGAACTTCCGAGACGGTCATCCCCTTGATCCCGATGTGGGACAGCTTGTCCTTGATGTCATCCAGCTTGAAAGGCTTCACGATGGCTTCGATCTTCTTCATGGCTTCCCGGCACCCTTTCCATCGAGCGATGGCTAAAAAAATCACGTTGAAGGTTTGAGGCCTTGAACCGTGGAACGCCCGCCCGGGGTCGAGGCTTCCGTTCACTCGACCGCCCAGCGGGACGTGATGGCCCCCCTTGACGCTCCAGGCAAAATCCGTTCCATGGACTGCACGGGGTTATCCTTCACCCACCCTGGCGGTAACCATGGGCGATGGGAAAACGACGACCGATGCCGAATGCCTTGGAAGTGATCCGCAGAATGGGCGGAGCCTGCCAACGCTTGTACTCATTCTGATCGACCTGCCGGATGACCCATCGCACCAGGTCCGGATCCCACCCCCGGGCCACGATCTCCGATGCCGGCAGACGCCCCTCCACATAGGCGGCCAGGATGCCGTCCAGCACATCGTAGGGCGGAAGGGTGTCCTGATCCTTCTGATCAGGCCTGAGCTCCGCCGAGGGCGGCCTCTCGAGAATACGGTCGGGAATCCAGGATCGGCGGCGGTTCAGCTCTCGGGCCATGTCGTAAACCATCGTCTTGGGCACATCCCCCAGGACCGCCAGTCCACCGTTCATGTCCCCATAAAGGGTACAGTATCCAACGGCCATCTCGGACTTGTTGCCCGTGCTCAGAAGGAGGCGGTTGAACTTGTTGGACAGTGCCATGAGGAGCATCCCCCGGATGCGAGCCTGGAGATTCTCCTCCGTGACATCCCGGGCGAGTCCCTCGAAGGCGGGCCGCAGGGTGCGCAGCGAGCTGTGGAATAGGTCCTGGATGGGAAGGACCTGGAACGGGATCCCCAGACGCCGGGCGAGCTCCTCTGCATCGGTCAGACTTTCGGGCGCGTTGTACGGGCCGGGCATGGCCACCCCCAGGACGTTCTCCGGCCCCAGGGCCAGGCTCGCCAGGCAGGCGACCAGAGCGGAATCCACCCCCCCGCTCAGTCCCACCAGGGATTTGGAGAACCCACACTTCCGGGCATAATCCCGAAGCCCCAGCGCCAGCCCTTCGATGGCCTCGGCTCCATTCCCGAGGGACGAAGCATGGCGATCGCCCACGCGGGCACGGGTGTCGTACAGGACGAAATCTTCCCGGAAGTCGGCACCGCTGGCAGCCAGCTCTCCCGACGGCGTCCACACCATGCTGTGGCCCTGGAAGAGCAGCTCATCGTTGCCGCCCACCTGGTTCACATAGACCAGCTGAGCCCCCGACCGCTCCGCATGGCTCCGAAGCAGTCCCTCGACCCAGGAGGCCTTGCCCACATGGTAGGGAGACGCCGAAATGTTCACGATGAGACCAGCACCGGCCGCCACGAGCTCGGAGACGGGGTCGCACCGATAGAGGGGCCGAGGAAGGTACTCCGCCACGTTCCAGGCGTCTTCGCAGATGGTGAGCCCCACCAGCTCCCCGGCCCACTCCACCACGACGGACTCCTGCCCGGGCTCGAAGTACCGCTCCTCGTCGAACACATCATAGGAAGGCAGCAGACGTTTGTGGTAGGCAGCCCGGACCTTGCCTTCGGCGAGGAAGAGGGCCGTGTTCCGATAAGGCTTCCCAGCCCCTTCGTTCTCGTCCACGACACCGCAGATCACCCCGATGCCTCTTCCAGCCTCCATGATCCCGGGCCAATGGCGGCGGCTTGCGGCCACGAAGTCAGACAGCTCCAGAAGGTCGCGGGGGGGATACCCTACCAGCGCCAGCTCGGGAAACACCACCAGGTCGCACCGCGCCGCCCTGGCCCGGTCGATCTCGAGGCGGATCTTGTGGGCATTCCCCTCGAAATCCCCGATGAGCGGATTCATCTGCGCCAGTCCTACTCGCATCTCGATGGCCTCGGTCCAGAAGTATGGCCTCCACGGGGCTCCACAAACGGCGGGAAGGTCCTCATCTCCCACCGACGTCGGGTACCCAGGGGGGCTCGTGAGGGGTTTCGGAAAAAACAGGGCTGAATGCGGTGATCAGGAAGCCGATCGTGCCCGGAAGCGCTTGGGATCGATGCCGTACTTCTCCACCTTGTACTGGATGATGCGCTTGGTCGTTCCCAGAAGCCTGGCCGCCTGGGACTGGTTACCGCGAACATCCTTGAGGGCATCGGTGATGAGATCCCGCTCGAAGGCGCCGACCAGGGCTTCCATCTTCCCCCGGCTGACGTTACGAGCCCCCTCGGGCTTCATCTGAAGGGTGGGCGGCAGGTGCCACGATTCAATGGCATCTCCCGTCGCCAGCAGGACCGCGCGCTCGATGCAGTTCTCGAGCTCGCGAACGTTGCCCGGCCAGTGGTAGCTCATGAGCATGTCGATGGCGCTGGTCGAGATCCGCTTCAGCTCCTTGCTGAACTCCCTGGCGTACTTGACCACGAAATAGTCAGCCAGGAGGAGAATGTCGGGGCCACGCTCCCGCAGGGGAGGAAGATGGATCGGGAAAACGTTCAACCGGTAGAAGAGGTCCGAGCGAAAAGCTCCCTGGCCGACCTCTTTCTCCAGATCCTTGTTGGTGGCCGTCACCACCCGCACGTCCACCTTCACGGTCCTGGAAGATCCCAGCGGCTGAAACTCCCGCTCCTGAAGGACGCGCAGGAGCTTGGCCTGGGCCACCGGAGAAAGCTCCCCCACTTCGTCGAGGAAAATGGTGCCGCCGTTGGCCTCCTCGAATCTCCCCCGGCGACGCGTCACCGCACCGCTGAACGCCCCTTTCTCGTGGCCGAAGAGCTCGCTCTCCAGAAGGGTGTCGGGCATGGCCGCGCAGTTGACCTGCACCAGCAGGTTCTTGCGCCGCCGGCTGTTATCGTGAATGGCCTTGGCCACCAGCTCCTTTCCGGTTCCCGTTTCCCCGGTCACGAGAACAGTCGTGTTGGTGTCCGCCACCTGGTCCACGAGACGCAGCACTTCCCGGATGACCTTGGAGCGGCCAATGATGCTCGTGAGAGGCCGTCTGGGCTCGGCCAGCATGCCGCGCAGGCGGGTGTTCTCCTCCTCGATGGCACGGAAATGGACGATCTTGCCCAGCAGCTCCGCCACGGCACCGAGGATCTCCATCTCCTTCTCGAGCTCCTGAACCTGCTGAGCCAGCTTATCCGCTGAAAGCACCCCCACCACTCGATTCTGGTGGAAGATCGGCACGCACAGAAAAGCCAGCTCGGAACGGTTGAGGGATTTCCGGGCTCCCGTGCGGTCGAGGAAATGGGTCTCGTTTCCGAGATTGGCGATGGCCATGGGTCGCCCGGTCTGAGCCACCTGGCCGGTGATGCCCTCTCCCGGCCGATAACTGATCCGACCCGTTTCCACATCGACGCCTCGGGCCACGTCCAGCCAGGCTTCCCCCGTCTGGAGGTCCAGCACCGAGATCATGCCGCGCTCCATCCCCAGCCAGGTGCTCAGAATCTCAAGGGTCTGCCCGAGCTGATCCTTGAGCTCATCGCACTGGGACAGCACCCTCGCCACCTCGTGCAAAGCCCGCAGTTCCAGATAACTGAAATTTGAACCCATTCCCTTCGCGTTCCTTCTCGTCGTCAGCATCCATGAATCGAATTCAAGATATGCTCATTGAACAAAATTGTCACGGAATTCTTTGGTGACAGCCCTGATCCCTTCGGCGGACGCGGAACGGCCTCGCGGCCCTTTCCATGCCGCCTTGGGCGCGGGGTGCCCCTGCCCGGCGGCCGGGGTGGCACGGGGGCCGGCGGGATTGACAACCCAGGGACCCTCCCTTTACACTCGCCAGCACATTCTGCTTTCAGACGGGGATCGCCCTCGCGGCGGAAACGGTTTTCGAGGAGGAGTGAGCACGACCATGAACATGGACCGCGACATTTTCAACCTGAAGGCAAGCACCGAGGCGACATCGCTCTATATCCTGATCTGTGCCCTGATGGATCTCGGCCAGCCCCCGACCCTCCTCGAGGTGAGGGGGAAATGGACGGGCGATGAGGAGAGTCTTCAGCGCGCCGTGAGGGAGCTCATGCGACGGGGGGTCCTGGACCAGGAGCACTCCATGGGCGAGGACGAGCCCTTCGCCCTCCGGTCCCGGGAAAGCTGGAGCTAAACCCGGTCCAGAAAGCCGCAGGCTCTGCGGGAGTCGTAAGGGGCATCGGAGCCCAGGTACTGTCGGGCCAGGTCGAGATAATGGAGGCTGCTCTCCCGGATGAGCCGCCTTTCGGCCTCGCCCACCGTCTTCACCACCCGAGCCGGAAAGCCCAGGACGAGGGAATCGGGCGGGACAACGGCTCCCGGGGTGATGACGGCTCCCGCGCCCACCAGGGAGCCCCGGCCGACGCGGACACCGTCCATGACGATGGCCCCCATGCCGATGAGGCAGTCGTCCTCGATGGTGCAGCCGTGAATGATGGCCCGGTGCCCCACGGTGATCCGATCCCCCATCTGGAGCGGGAACCTGCCCTCCGTGACGTGGAGGGTGGAGTTGTCCTGGATGTTCGTCTCCGACCCGATCCGGATGAAATGAACATCCCCGCGGACCAGGGTGTTGAACCAGACACTGCTTCGGGACCCGATGACCACGTCCCCGATCACCCAGGCCCCGGGGGCGATGAAGACATCGTCTCCGAGCTGGGGCATCATTCCCTGATAAGCCAGCAGACCGTTCATCCTATCCTCTTCATGCGGGGTGCCGGCGCACCCTCAGCGCGGCTTCAGTCCCAAGAGCCGCGCGATCTCGCTTCCCGAGTACCGAAGAAAACGCTGAAAATCAGAAGCATCGAGGGGCGCGCCCTGGGACGGCCTGGGAATGCCCTCGGGGGGAGCGATGAGATGCGGCCGGTTCTGGAGCTCCTTCCTGGGAGTCACCTCGTACTCGGGCTCGAAGCTGTCCGAGAAGTACTTCTCCTGGAAAACGGCGAATTTCAAGGCATGGGCGGTGGCGTCCAGCACGGCCGCGGACCGGGGATCGATCCGTCTCTCCTGGACGGCGCGGCGGATGCCCGCCAGGCATTCACCCCCCTGGGTACAGCTGATGTGTCCGTTGCGGTTGGCCAGGAGCATGGCGTCCATGATCTCCTGCTCCGTGACCTCCAGGACCTGGAAGCCCTCATCCCCCGCGATGCGCCGATATCGCTCCACCAGGTGGGCCACCCGCGGCATGGACACCGGGTTTCCGATCATGGCGGCCTGGGCCACGCTCGGCTTGACATCCACCGGGCGAAACGCCCTTCGGGATCGATCCGGCTCCAGATAATACAGGAACACCGGGTTGGCATGATGCGACTGGACTCCAAGCACCGTGGGGAGCCCATCGATAATGCCCAGATCCAGCAGCTTCAAAAAACCCTGGAGCACCGCCGTGATGTTCCCCGCGTTCCCGATGGGAACCACGATGACCAGCTGCCTCACGTCATATTCGAACCACTGGGCAATCTCGAAGCTGTAAGACTCCTGCCCCAGGATGCGCCAGGCGTTCTTGGAATTCATGAGGGCGACGGCGTAGTGCTCCGAGAGATGCTCCACCACCTTCATGCAGTCATCGAAGACCCCGGGGATCTCGATGACGCTGGCGCCGCTCCCGAGGGGCTGCCCCAGCTGCTGAGGCGTCACCTTCCCCTGGGGAAGGAGGACGGCCGACTTGACTCCCTGCACCAGGTAGGACGCATAAAGAGCCGCCGACGCCGACGTGTCTCCCGTGGAAGCGCAGATGGCCAGCACATCCGTGAGACCCCGCTTCCTGATGAGGTAGCTGAGGTAGCTGAATGCGCTGGCCATGCCGCGGTCCTTGAAGGATGCGCTGGGGTTCTGGCCGTCGTTCTTGAAGTGCAGCGGAATTCCCGCCCATAGGCTCAGTCGCTCGTTGGCCGCAATGACAGGGGTTTGCCCCTCGCCCAGGTACACGATGTCTTCCAGGGGAAGGATCGAGCCGAGCAGCTCATGGAAGCGATAGATACCCCGCAGGGCCGGGACGGAGAGCATGCCGCGGCAGTCGAAGATCCTGCGCCACATGGTCCCCGGAATGGACTTCAGGCGGTCCCATTCCCGGTCCTGGATGAGGAGCACGCTGCCGCATTCCGGGCAGGTGTACAGCAGTTGATCGATGCCGAAGTGCTCGCCGCACGAAAGGCACTCGTATTGATAATCGCCGCCGGGAGCGGGTATCAGGTGCGGCTGAACGTCGGGGGGAAAATCGCCGACTCGCATGGAGGATGCCTCCTTTAGGGATCTGCTCCTGCTTTGGGGAGCTCGAAACGGGATCCAGTGCACCATTGAGCACCTTATGAACTACTCCATTCGCCGGGATTAAGCAATACGGGATGTGTTGCAGAAACGACACAATCCAGGTCTCGAACTGTGTCCTTTGTGCCACGAAGTGCGAAGCCGATGGCTCCGGTCCCCGCCCTTGACCTCACCCCGAAAGCTGTGGCACGGGACGGCACATTTGAGCTTCAGATGGCTTGTGGAGCGGCTCCACGGCCCATCGGGTCCGGAAGGAGCCCTCTCGTGGCACACTCGCTGCAACTGGGGCCGGAACGAGGAGGATTGTGGCTTGAATATTTGCTCTGGAAACCAAAACACACTGGCCGAGGAAACTCTGTTTCAAGGGGTGGGCCTCCATTCCGGCGCCAAAATCTCCGTGCGCCTGAAGCCGGCTCGCCCCGACTCGGGTATTCTGTTCCGGAGGGTGGACCTTCCCGGACATCCCGTGATTGCCGCGCGGTATCATCACGTGGTGGACACACGCCTCGCCACGACCATCGGGAGCGAGGGGGTTCAGGTCTCCACCATTGAGCACCTCATGGCGGCCTTCTGGGGAGCGGGCGTCGACAATGCCCTGGTCGAGCTGGACGGTTCGGAAGTTCCCATTCTGGACGGCAGCGCGGCTCCCTATCTGAAGGTGCTGGGCCGTGCGGGCATATCGGCCCAGGCGGTCCCGCGCAGGGTCCTTCGGGTCGAGCGCACGGTTCTGGTGCGCGATGGCGATGCCTACATCAAGGTGACTCCCGCTCATCGTTTTTCGGTGAGCTACCGCATTGACTTCCCCCACCCCCTGGTGGGAATGCAGGAGTTCTTCTACGAATACAGCCAGGCTTCCTTTCATCGGGAAATCGCCCACGCCCGCACCTTCGGCTTCCTGAAGGACGTGGAGAAGCTTCAGAGCATGGGGCTGGCCAGGGGGGGCTCCCTGGACAACGCTCTGGTCTTCGATGACTATACGGTCCTGAACCAGGATGGCTTTCGCTATTCCAACGAGTGTGTCCGACACAAAGTCCTGGACTTGCTGGGCGACCTCTCCCTGGCGGGGATGCCCCTCATCGGGTCTTTCGAAGTGCACAAGGCCGGTCACTCGCTCCACAACCGGCTCCTCAGGGAGATCTTCAACCGTCCAGGCTCCTATGGAATCTTCAGGGCCGCCGCGACCCAGGTTCCTTTCTTTCCCCATGCATCCATACCGTCATCGGCATTCCCCGAGAGGTTTCAGCCGGTGGGGCATCCTCTCTGAACAGGCAGCACCGTTTGGCGGCGTCATTTTTAAGGGCCCCTCGTTCCGAGGGGCCTTTTTCCATGGTGGCCCAAGCCGGCATATGGGTTGCTCCCGCGCACCCGGAACGCTATTTTCCACCCATGGGACGGATGAATTCCAGCCCCGTTGATGACTCCTCCGTTACTCGATGAGCGATGGCCCGGCGGGGGGACGATGATCCTCCTGCCGGGACGGTAAGGATAACCCCGTAATGGCCAGAATCCTGATCATCGATGACGACCCCTCCATGTGCGGATTCATCGAGCGCATGGCCCGACAGATGGGGCACGAATCGGAGCAAGCCCCGAGCCTTCAGGAGGGGCTGGAGAAAGTCTCCGCGGGCGCCTATGACCTGGTCCTCCTGGATGTTTGTCTTCCCGACGGGAGCGGGCTCGACGTCCTTTCGAGGATCCGGGAGAGCGGCTCGCTTCCCGAAGTGATCATCATGACCGGCTCAGGCGACCCCGACGGAGCGGAGCTGGCCATTCGGAGCGGTGCATGGAGCTACGTGGCCAAGCCGTTTTCCGCCGGCGCCATGAGGCTTCCCATGGAGCGGGCACTCCAGTACCACAGTGAGAAGACGGCGCGCCGCGGAGACATGACCTGGTCCCGGGCCGTGAAGGCCCTCAGGAGCGGGGGCATCGTCGGGGGAAGCCGCAGGATGTTGGCCTGCCTCGACCAGCTGGCCCAGGCCGCGAGCTGCGATGCGAACGTGCTCATCACCGGCGAGACGGGCACGGGAAAGGAGCTCTTTGCGCGGGCCATTCACAACAACAGTGCCCGCTCGGAGAAGCCCTTCGTCGTGGTGGACTGCGCGACACTGCCGGAAACCCTCGCCGAGAGCATGCTCCTGGGGCACGCCAGGGGCGCCTTCACGGGAGCCGACCGAACCCAGGAGGGGATGATCCGGCAGGCCCACGGAGGCACCCTGCTCCTGGACGAGGTCGGTGAGCTGCCCCTGACGGTACAGAAGGCTTTTCTGAGAGTCCTGCAGGAAAGACGCTACCGCCCGCTGGGGGCCAGGGAGGAGATCACCAGCGATTTTCGCCTGGTCGCCGCCACCCACCGGGATTTGCAGGCCATGGTCCAGGAGGAAAGGTTTCGCCAGGACCTCTTTTTTCGACTGTGCTCGCTCACCATCGGGCTTCCGCCCCTCAGGGAGCGACGTGAAGACCTGCGGGACCTGGCGAGCTTTCACCTGAGCCGCCTCTGCCAGAAGTCCGGGAGGGGCATGAAAGGGTTCTCCCCCCCTTTTCTGGATGCCCTGGAATCGTATCCATGGCCTGGCAACGTCAGGGAGCTGATCGGCTGCCTGGAGAGTGCCCTGGCCGCGGCGGGCGATGAGCCCACGTTATTTCCGGATCATCTTCCCATTCACATCCGTATTCATCTTGCCAGAGCTTCCGTGGCTCCACCCACTCCCGACCCTCCCCCGGTGCAGGAGCTTCCGGCGGTCTCCCACGCCGCCATGCCCACCCTTTGCGCGTTCCGCGAATCCGCCACGCAGACCGCCGAAAATAATTATCTGCAGGCGCTCATGGCCCAGCCGGGCATATCCATCGCGGAGGCCTGCCGCGCGGCGGGGCTCTCCCGCCCGCGGCTCTATGCCTTGCTCAAGAAGCACGGCATCGTTCGCACCCCGTGACAGGGCGGGCTGTAAACCGCCCCCTCGCGTCCCCTGAAACCGTCTTGCGGATCAAGACACCTATCCCAGGGCGAGACATCCTGCCCGCGGCCCACGGACTCCAGCTGACCACCTCACTCCGCGGACAGCCTATGGAGTCGAATCCAGCCCCAATCCGTCTCGCCAGACAGCGCGGATGCGAGAATCACGAGGTCCTTCCGCCTGACGGCGTGATGGCCCACCGGAGGCTCGTCCAGCGCAAACTGAGGTGCCATGGGCATTGAGCCCGTGCGGGCAGTGGATTCCACGGGTTGGCACTCTCCTTGCCATCACCCCTGCCCACGACACTGCTTCGCGGAGATGCTCCGCGAAGCCCAATCACGGGGAGAATGCCCCCCGGGAAATGATGCTCGGGTCTGTAGGTCCTGAACCCCTCCATGGAGGCGACCGTGAAGATCCTGCCCCCTGCCGGGGACGGCGGCCCCGCAGACCGATGCCGGGCCGCCGTCCGCCATTCCATACTGCAGGGGCCGCGGCGCCTTGATGAAGCAAAAACAATGGCCGGGGACCTCCGAATCCCCCCCTCCTGATTCCGGAGACCCGGCTTCCCGCTCCGCCGCGTCGGGGGATGACGCTTGTCATCTCCCCGCGGAGCGGCTGGCGGCATGCCGCGCCGGACCGCGCCCCATATCCAGAAGAGGGTATCGATTCCATCCTGTCCTTGCCTGAGACCGTGAGCCTGATATATAAGCGTCTCCGTTGCGGCATGAGCAATTTTGGAGAGGAGATTCAGGCCACATGGCACTTGTGAGAGCACGCATCATTCAAATGCTGGCGGAGGCCGTCGCCCCTTTGGTCCCGGACGCCGGCATGCCGGTTTTGAGCCCCGCCGCCATTGAGCTTTCCGTTCCCAAGACCCCACGGCACGGCGATTACGCGAGCAATGTGGCCCTCAGTCTCACGCGGCAGCTCAAAAGGAGCCCGCGGGAGATCGCTTCGGAGATCGTGGGGCGCCTGGACGACCGTGAAGGCATCATTTCGAAGGTGGAGATCGCCGGCCCCGGCTTCCTCAACTTCTTCGTGACGCCCCGTGCGTGGCACGACATCCCGCGGGAGATCCTCGCATCCCCGGAACGATTCGGCCGGCAGGATCTCGGGCACGGCAGGCGGGTGCAGGTGGAGTTCGTGAGCGCCAACCCGACGGGCCCCCTTCACATCGGGCACGGCCGGGGAGCGGCCACGGGGGACGTCCTGGCCAACATGCTCGCCGCCTGCGGATACCAGGTGGAGCGGGAGTATTACATCAACGACGCCGGCAACCAGATGGATACCCTGGGCAGGAGCCTTTACTATCGCTACCAGGGGATTCTGGGCGAGTCGGTGGAGTTTCCGGAAAATCACTACCGCGGCGAGTACATGATCGATCTGGCCCGTGAATTCCGGGAGGAGGTCGGGGAGCGCTACCGCGGAAAACCATTGGACGAGGTGCTGTCCGAATTCTCGACATATGCCGGCAATCGGATTCTCGCCGGAATCCGCGATGACCTGGGGCTTTTCGGTGTGACCTTCGACCGGTGGTTCAGCGAGCAGACGCTGCACGACCGCGGCGTCGTGGAGGAGACCCTCCGGCAGCTCCAGGCTCTGGGGCATGTCTACGAGCAGGATGGTGCCAGGTGGTTCAGAAGCACGGCCTTTGGGGACGAGAAGGACCGGGTCGTCATCCGGGCCAACGGCATCAGCACCTATTTTGCCGCTGACATCGCCTACCACAAGGACAAATTCGACCGCGGCCACGACCTCGTCATCGACGTCTGGGGGGCCGACCACCACGGATACGTCGAGCGGATGCTGGCGGGCATCCAGGCCCTGGGACGGCGGCGCGAGGATTTGCGAATCATCCTGATCCAGCTCGTGAACCTCCTGCGAGGAGGGGCTCCCGTGGCCATGTCCACCCGGGCCGGCGAGTTCGTCACGCTCCGGGAGGTCATCGACGAGGTGGGGAAAGACGCCGCGCGGTACATTTTCCTCACCCGGCGCTCCGACAGCCCCCTGGATTTTGACCTGGAAGTCGCCAAGATGCAGAACAACGACAACCCGGTCTTCTACGTTCAATATGCCCACGCGAGGCTCTGCGGCGTTTTCGAGGTGGCCCGGGAGCGCGGAGTCGAGTGGCTCTGGCTCAAAACCGGCACCCCTCCTCCCCTGGACAGCCTGACCCTTCCGGCGGAGATCCAGATCATGAGGATGCTGGGCGAATACCCGGAAATGCTGGCCAGCTGCTGCCGGAGCCTGGAGCCGCACCTCATCTCCTTTTATCTTCACGAGCTTGTTTCTCTGTTTCACAGTTATTACAATCAGAACCGGATTCTGGGGGATGATGCCGACCAGACTCAGGCACGCCTGTTCCTTGCCGCAGCCGTTCGCGGTGTGATCCACAATGCGCTGGAGCTTCTCGGCGTGAGTGCTCCGGAAAAGATGTAAGGGGAGGGTTACGGGCCCCAGGATTTCCTCTTGGGCAGGCCATCATGAGAGAGCTTGGCATTTCCGAGAAAAGCAGCCCCGAAAGCAAAAGGAGAGTTTTGCGTTTCGAGATGAGCGCCATGCGGCTGGGGCTTTACTCGGTGTGCCTGGCAGCGGCTCTCGCCTGGATGTTTGTGCTCGGCGTGCTGGTGGGGCGGGGCATACCCATGGTGGACCTGAACAGCCAGTCCCTTTACTCCCAGCTCCTCCGATTCTTGGGCCTCGGCCGTCCTCCCGTCCAGGCCGTTGAAAACGCCGCCGAAACCTGGGATCCCCAGGCGGTTCTCAAGTCCCTCGAGTATTACGAGAACCTGACTCAGAAGGATTCCCCCGCCGACAAGCCGGCGGCGGGCATCGCCCCTGGAAAAGCCGCACCCAGGGACGCGACGGCGCAAAAGCCAAGGTCTTCGTCCCCCGAGAGCTCGGCCGGTGCCGAATCTCCCCGGCCGGAGGGGGACAGGGAAGCTCGCCTGGCGCGGGAAGCTCCGCCCGCCATGAAGGGGGAAGAGCATTTCACCCTCCTGGTCGTTTCCCTGCGCGACGCCGCCAATGCCACCAGGGTGGTGGATCAGCTCAAGGCCAAGGGTTACTCGCCGCGGCTGCAGAGCATCGACCTCAATACCGGAGGGCGCTGGAACCGCGTCCTGGTGGGCTCGTTCGGCAGCCGGGAGGAGGCCTCTCGGTTTGCGGCGGAGTTCAACCGCAAGGAGCACATGGAAGGCCTGGTCATTCGGGAGACCCAGTGAACCGGCTGGCGCCCCTTGTCGGGCTGCCGGCAGCTCCCCGTCTGCCCGGTCTGGCCCGAGGGATGACGGGATAGCGGCGCTGGATGTGCCGCTGCCATGAATAATCGAACCTGAAACGCTGTTCAGAGCAGCCTGCCTGCCCCCACTGCCGGTGACCTGATCTTGAATGCCTTGCCGCTCCTCCCCAAGCCCTTCACTGTCGTGAGCCCGTTCGAGCCCACCGGCGACCAGCCCCGGGCCATCGAAGGGCTGTGCGCCAATCTGGCGGGGGAAGTGCGCGAGCAAACCCTGCTGGGCGTCACGGGCTCAGGCAAGACCTTCACCATGGCCCATGTCATCGCGGAGGCTCAGAAGCCCACCCTGGTCATCGCACCCAACAAGACGCTGGCCGCCCAGCTCTATGGGGAGTTCAAGGCCTTTTTTCCCGACAACGCCGTGGAGTATTTCGTCTCCTATTACGACTACTACCAGCCGGAAGCCTACGTCCCCCAGTCGGATACGTACATCGCCAAGGATGCCTCCATCAACGAGACCATCGACAAGATGCGCCACTCCGCCACCCGTTCTCTCCTGGTGCGGCGGGACGTCATCATCGTGGCCAGCGTATCCTGCATCTACGGCCTCGGCTCCCCCGAGACCTACCAGTCCATGCTCCTCTATCTGCAAAAAGGCACCGAGGTGCCCCGGGAGCGGGTGATGCGTAAGCTCGTGGAGATCCAGTATGAGCGAAACGACGTGGATTTCCATCGCGGGACCTTCCGGGCGCGGGGGGATGTTCTGGAGATTTTCCCGGCCCATGAGGAGGACCGGGCGGTCAGGGTCGAGTTCTTTGGCGACGAGATCGACAGCATCAAGGAAGTGGATCCCCTCACGGGCCGGACGATCCGGAGCCTGGAAGAGGTGGCCGTCTATCCCGGCACGCACTATGTCACGGAGCGGAGCCGTCTCGAGGGGGCGGTGAAGGCGATCCAGCTGGAGCTGGGTGAGCGGCTCGATGAGCTTCAGCGGGAGGGGAAGCTCGTGGAGGCCCAGAGACTCGAGGAGCGGACCCGCCTGGACCTCGAGATGCTGCTGGAGCTCGGCTACTGCACGGGTATCGAGAACTATTCCCGGCATCTGGACGGCCGCCGGTCGGGGGAGCCTCCGGCCACTCTCCTCTCGTATTTCCCCGAAGACTGGATTCTTTTCATCGACGAGAGCCACATGACCATCCCCCAGCTTCAGGGCATGTACCGCGGGGACCGGGCACGAAAAGAGACCCTGGTGCGCTACGGGTTCCGGCTCCCTTCGGCCCTGGACAATCGGCCCCTGTCCTTCGAGGAGATCGAGGGGAAGATCCGCCAGGTCGTGTATGTCTCCGCCACCCCGGGTCCCTATGAGCTGAACCGCAGCGCGGGACGCATCGTGGAGCAGATCATCCGCCCAACGGGGCTTGTGGATCCCAGGGTGGAAGTGCGCCCGGCCGATTTTCAGGTGGACGACCTCATCGGCGAGATCCGCCGCCAGGTGGAGCGGGGAAGCCGAACCCTGGTGACGACCCTCACCAAGCGCATGGCCGAGGATCTGACCGAGTACCTGGCGGATCTGAACATAAGGGTCCGGTACATGCACTCGGACATCAACACGGTGGAGCGGATCGAGCTGGTGCGGGACCTGAGGCTCGGCATCTTCGACGTGCTGGTGGGGATCAATCTTCTGCGGGAAGGCCTGGACATCCCCGAGGTCTCGCTGGTGGCGGTGCTGGATGCCGACAACGAGGGCTTTCTGCGCTCGGAGCGATCGCTGATCCAGACGGCGGGGCGCGCGGCCCGCAACGTGGACGGAACGGTGATCCTTTACGCGAACCGGATGACCGACTCCATCCGCCGGACCCTCGAAGAGACGGATCGACGCCGGACGATCCAGCTGGAGCACAACGCGAAGCACCGGATCACGCCCCGCTCGGTGACCAAGGAGATCACGGACATCCTGGCCGAATACATGGAGCGGGATCGAGGCGTGGAGCACGTATCCGAGGACCAGGTCGGTTACCACGCCTTCCCGGCTGTTCCGGGCGACGGTGAGATCGCGGGCCTCGAGAAGCTCATGAGGGAGGCGGCGGCGGAGCTCGAGTTCGAAAGGGCTGCCGTCCTTCGTGATCGCATCCGCAAGATCAAGGAGCTGCGGCTGATGACCGCGGGATGAACGCCATGCACAGTTCGGACGAAGCCCGAAGGCAAAAGGAGGAATGGCGGCTCCGGATCCTGGCCGAGCTCGCCGAGGCGGAGGGGCACGGGGCCTTGCTCCACTGGGGCCGGATGGCCGCGGCCATCCGCGGAAGCCCTCCCTACCAGCAGGCCCGGCACGTGCTGGTGCCTCCCTCCGCCCCATTTTTCCAGGTGAGGCTCAACGCCCTCATGGACCAGAAGAGTCTCACGGTGCCGTCACCCGGTCTGCAGAACGGGCTACGGTATTTCGACCCGGCCCGGACGAAACCGGGAGACCGGGTTTCTGCGGCGCGGCTGCAAAAGCCCGGCGAGGCATTGACCCGCGCATCCTACGGCTCTCCACTCCCCGTACCCGTCGACCTGGTCCTGGGGGAGGCCCTCTGCGGGGCCGAGGACGGGGGCATCATCGGAGACGGCAGGGGGCATCTGGACCTCACCTGCGCCCTCCTGAGCGCATTGCACTGGCTGGGCGGGCAGGCGCGGATCCTGGCGGTGGTGGGATCCTCCGGGGTCCCTCCCCATTGTCCCCAGGAAGATCACGACGTGAAGGCTCACGGTCTCATCACCCCGGAAGGCTTTCGGGGCACCACCGAGCTCACCACGCCCAGGCCGAGAATCCACTGGGAACGGCTCAGTGTGCGCCAGATTCGACGCAACCAGGTTCTGTTCCACATCGCTTCCAGGGACCGGAGGGTGCTGAGGCCTGAGGGTCTCGATGAGTGATGCGCCCACAGAATTGACTTGATGGATCATGCCAGAAAATTTATTTATCGTTGGCCCGGCAAGGAAGGCTCCCCAGGGGCTCGAGCTTGCGTCAGGAGACCACCGCCGCGGTGGCCTGGAGTGGTTGACATGGGCTGGCATGGCTTATTGGATGCGAATCGAGGTGTGAGGTCGCCGTGGTGAAAAAGATCTGGAAACAGCTCCCGTTGCCGCTTGCCGCGATATTCCTCCTGGGAATGGTCGCCATGCCCGTGTCCGTTTTAGCCGACGAAGACGAGACGTTCACCGCGACGGTCCGTCGCTACAGCTACCAGATACCCGACCAGACCGTCATCGGGTCCGCGAGCTGGCTCAAGATCAAAAAGGGCGACACGCTCCTGGACATTGCCCGGCGGCACGCGCTGGGCTTCAACGAGGTCGAGCTCCTCTATCCCAAGATGGAGGCCTTCATTCCTCCGGTGGGCACCCGCATCATGGTTCCCACCATCTGGGTGCTGCCGCCCTCCCAGCACCAGCAGATCATCATCAACGTGCCCGAGCTGCGGTTGTACTTTTTCGACAAAAGCAAAGGATCGGTCCAGACTTATCCCATCGGCATCGGGGACGAAGGGTGGGAGACTCCCCTCGGCAGCTTCAGCATCGTCGAGAAACGGCCCAATCCCACGTGGTACATCCCGGCTTCGCTACAGGAGAAATACGGCATGGCCGTCATGCCCCCCGGCCCCGAGAACCCGCTGGGGGAGTTCATGATGAAGTTTTCGGCGGGCGCCTATGGTGTGCATGGAACGGCTCAGCCCTGGGGTGTGGGAAGGCTCGTGAGCCACGGTTGTATTCGCTGCTACCCTGAGCATATACGTATTCTGTATCCACAGGTCGCCGTGGGTACCAAGCTCGAGATCATCTATGAGCCCGTCAAGTTCGGCAAGCTCAATGGACAGATATATGTAGAAGCACACCCTGATGTTTACAAAAAGATCCCCGACTATGTGCAATATGCCCGGCAGAAGCTGGCTCAATCTCCCTATGCCAATCAGGTGGATGCAGGTCGTTTGTCGGCGGCCTTGAAGCTTCAAAATGGAATGCCCACCAACATCACTCAGCTGCCTGGTGGAGAATCGGCTTTGAAAATGGTTGAAGTGGTTCAGTGATGATGGTATGAGAGCTCTCAAATTGGTGATTCCGTAACGACTTCCGGAAAAATCTGCTTGATTTTGTTGAATGAGTGGAGTAGCGTTGCTTTATCCTGTGAACAAGTGGGGTTGTAGGCCTTTAAGAGCCTGTAATTATTTGGAAATTTGAATTCGGGAGGAGGTGGGACGGCATCGGGGTCGTTGGACTGGTTTCTCGCTGTGTATTGAAAAAAGTTGTCTGACAATCGAATGAGGAGGAAAGAGATGAAGAGAGTTATGGTTCTGTTTGTCATGGTGGCTGTGGCTTTCACGATGATTACCGGCTGTGCGTGCTCCCAGGATGCCAAGAAGTGCACCGAGCTTTGCCAGGCAGCTCTCGACAAGGCAGCTCAGATTGAGCAGTCCTGCGCCGCCAGCGCCAGGGCAGCTGAAGCTTCCGCGCAGAGAGCCGAGGCAGCCGCTCGCAGAGCCGAGGCAGCCGCCGACAAATGTGAACAGGCTTTCAAGAGGGGCCTGAAGAAGTAAATGAGCTTGGGCAGTCCATAAGCCATACGTTCAGATATACGCGGTAAGCACAAGAAAAGGCCGGTGGATCGAGGATTCAGCCGGCCTTTTCTTGTGGGTGAGCAAAGACAGCGGCTCCGGGCAGTTGAAATCCCGCCGGAGGCTCGCGGGACTGGCGCTTGACTCCCCCCGGGTGCATGGATGGTTTGCCTCATGCCCGCAGCCTGGCCGGGGGCGTTCATCCCTCGATCATCGCGAAGACGTCACTCCTGTTTCCCCTTGTCCTTGTCGATGCCGCCGAACACGAACCGGCTGAGAAGGGCTTCGATGTCCAGGGGGGGCTGAGTGTCCTGAATTCTGCCGTTGGCCTTGATGTACTCATCCGAAGCACCGGGGCTGATGGCCAGATACTTGTCGCCGATGATCCCCTTGGTCTTGATGCTGGCGATGGCATCTTCCTCGATCTGAACATTCCTGTCGACGCCCATGGTCACCAGGGCCTGACCTGCATGAAGCTCGATCTTCTCGACCTTGCCGATCTTGACGCCGGCCATGCTCACATCCGCATTTTCCGTCAGGCCGCCTATATTGGAGAACTGGGCCTGGATCCTGTATTTCGAGGTGCCGAGCCACTCCACCTTGCCAAGCCTGAACGACAGGTAGGCCAGGCACAACAGTCCCACCAGCAGAAACAAACCCACGCCCAGCTCGATTCCTTTTCTCTCCATCGCCGGCTTCCTTGTCCTCAAATGAGTAGGGATGTCACCACGTAGTTGGCAACGAGAATACTGATGGACGAAACGACCACGGCATCGGTGGTGGCCCGACTGACCTGCTCTGGGCCGAAGTTCCCGTCATCCACCCCGGCGAAGAATCCCTTGTAGGTGCTGATCCAGATCATGATGATCGAAAAGCAGAGGGATTTCATGAACCCCATGTAAACATCGTCCCACAGGACACTTCGGTGCATTCCGTCGATGTAAGCCCCTTCGTTGACCCCCAGCAGCCGGACTCCGATAACATAACCGCTGAAGATCCCCGCCACGTCGAAAAACGCCGTCAGGAGCGGCAGAGCCAGGAGGCTGGCCAGGAAACGTGGGGTGACCAGGTAGGAGTGGGGATCGATGGCCATGCACTCGAGGGCGTCGATCTGCTCATCGATCCTCATGATGCCCAGCTCGGCGCACATGGCCGATCCAGCCCGCCCCGTGACCATGAGCGCGGTGAGCACCGGCCCCAGCTCGCGGATGATGCTCAGGGCCACGGCCGAGCCCAGCATACCCTCGGAGCCGAATTTGGAGAGTGTGTAGTACCCTTGCAGCCCCAGCACCATTCCCGTGAACGCCCCGGTAAACCCCACCACGAAAAGGGATTTGGTTCCGATGAACCAGACCTGCTTCACCACGAAATCAAATTTGCCGGGAGACCTGAAGAGCCCTCGCAGCATGTACCCGAAATAGAGGCCCAGCCTTCCCAGCCCTCCCAGTTCGACCAGAGCGCGGGCTCCGAGTGACTGGATGAAACGGGTCATGGTCGATTCCTTCCGGACAGCTCAGGGTTGAGAACCGTTTCCATCACGATCCAATGCCACCGTATCATGAAAAACCGAATCAGCCGGCTTTGAGCAGGCTGTCGAGATAACGGGAAGTATCCGTTTCCTCTTCATCCGCCTCTCGCCGGAGAAACTGCATCACCCGCGGGTCGCGGCTCCCTCGAATCTCCTCCGGGCTCCCCGCCGCCAGGACCCGCCCGTCGTCGAGAACGGCCATCTGGTCCGCGATGAGAAAGGCGCTTTCCAGCTCATGGGTCACCACGATGATTGTCATGCCCAGCGTGTCTTTGAGCTCGACGAGCAGCCGATCGAGACCGGCTGCCGTGATGGGGTCAAGGCCGGACGATGGCTCGTCCACGAAGAGGATCTCGGGATCCATCGCCATGGCCCGGGCGAGCCCGGCCCGCTTGCGCATGCCGCCGCTGAGCTGCGAGGGCATGTAGTCACCGAACCCGGAAAGGCCCACCAGGTGCAGCTTGATGAGAGCCATGATGCGGATGGTCTCCTCCGCCAGCCGGGTGTGCACGGACAGGGGAACGGCGATGTTCTCGCTGAGGGTCATGGAGTTGAAGAGGGCCCCGCTCTGGAAAAGAACTCCGATCCGACGGCGGTAGCGCTTCATGGCACCCTCGTTGAATCGCCCGAGATCCTGACCTTCCACGAACAGCTGGAGGGGCAGGGTTCTCTTGAGCCCGATGAGGTGCCTCAGCAGGGTGGTCTTGCCGCATCCACTGCGACCCATGATGACGGTCACGCCGTTTCTGGGGATGCCGAAACGGATGTCTTTCAGGATCCGGCGATGGCCGTAATAACTGGTAAGCCCCCGAATCTCGATGATGTTATCCGTCGCCATGGCTCAGCCGCTCTCCCGTTCTTCGTGGTGGAGGCCGAAGGCCTGGCTCAGCCTGGCCAGGGTGAACAATCGCAGCTGGTCCTCCCTCAGTCCCGAGAGGTGAAGGCTTTGTCCCCTGGGTGACAGGATCCGAAGCAGCTCCACCAGCATGGCCACCGCCGAGGTGTCTATCGAGCCAATGCGGGAGAAATCGATCTCCACCCTGACGGGATTCTGGGTCCTGACGTAGCGCAGGAGCCGTTTTCTGACGTCGGGAACGCTGTCCATGTCGAGACTGCCATCGATCTTCACCTGGAGCTGCCCCCTTCGGTATTCCTCCATGGAAAGCTTCACGGCGTTCCTCCCGGCGCGTCGGACCCCGCCCCATCGGGCGGCCGGAATGTTGAGCGAAGGATAAGCGTGGAGCCCACCCTGCCGATCATGAGTGACCAGATCCTTCCGCGGGCGCTAGAAACCGGTCCTGGGCAGTCCATCCCGTCTCTTCTCGTGGATCCGGGCTCTGCAGAAGCGCCCTCGTCGCCACCTTGACCAGGCTCCAGATCCCCGATGCCGAAAAGATCCCCTCGATGGATCGCTCGAACATGACCGTCATCTTCGGCTGAAACTCCTCATCCCCCTCATGAAGGAGAAACGTCAGAGGAGCCCGCGGGTACGGCACCAGTCTGCATCCGACGTCGGCCATGTCCACCGCCTCCCCCCCGAGCAGGGTCGCCGCATGCCGAAACCCCTTGGCGTCATACCCGAAGCGATCCACGAGTCCCTTGAGATCCAGGACGTGTGGCCCCCTGAAGTAGTGAGCCTCCTTGAGATCGCCCACCCCGATGAGCCCGCCTTCCCCAGGGGAAGCTGGCTGGACGTTCATCAGGTAGAGCAGGGTGACGAGCTCCCGCAGAGGATCCATGAGCTCCATCGAGTGCCCGCCTTCCTGACGGCAGAGCCGCCTCCCGAGAGTGTCGACCCACAGCATCTCGTTGAAGGAAGGCAGGCAGATCCCGCCGTGAGGCCCCGGGATGATACCCGCCGTGGCAAGCTCCGAGGGCTCCCGGGCCGCAGCCTTTTCCCAGTACTCCCCGGGAACCATCAATGGCGATCGATTGTGTGTCAGCGCCGGAGGAGGCTCCTTGCGGCGCCGCTCCTGCATGGCCAGGAACCCCTGACTGAAAGGGTAGGGACCGGCCTTGAAATTCACGCAGGGAAACTCGGTGCAGTCCCTCAGGCAGAAATCCACATCCTTGAGGGCGGCACAGGCCAGGATCGGGCATGGGCTTCCCAGGATCCTTCTCTGAGCTTCCAGCTTCCTGGCGGCTTCGGGGCTCCGCCCCGGGCCGCAGGTCGAGCAGACTTCCATCACCCGCAGCCGGCACACCTCGCAGTCCACACCGCATGCGCCTGTCGCCATCTCCACTCCCCGCGCCCGGGTCATCAGGGAGCCCGATCGTTCCGCTGACCATTGAACCGAGGGTTGCCCTGCAACGATGAACTTCAAAGGCCTTTATCCTTGTGCTTCATATCTCATGGGGAAGGGCGGCAGGTCAACAGCACAACCAGGGATGCAGGTATTTTTTGAGAAACGGCTCATTGGGCCGATGCAGCTCCAGACCGTCGGACCCCATGCATCACCCGCCCCCCCGGTTCTTCCGCGGCGTCCCCCGGGCATGGTCGCCGTCGGGCAGGATCATCCCCTCAAGGAAGCTTTCACGATGTGAGGGGGGGGGTAGTCCATGGCGCAAGGGGCGGAAAGCCTGAAGCGAAAGGAACGCGGGGTACAAGGATCTCCTGGCCTGATGAGGGGCAGTTCTGCTGGAGCAGCATCGCCCCATCCCCACTCGGAGCCCCTCGGCATCCTCCGGCTTTCGTCTTGACCGTCTTCAAAGCCGCGTGATATAAGCGCGGTCACCAATTGGGCCGGCGTAGCTCAGGGGTAGAGCAGCTGATTCGTAATCAGCAGGTCGCGGGTTCGAATCCCATCGCCG
>JALOPI010000074.1 GCA_025453975.1 Syntrophobacteraceae bacterium | reverse complement strand
ACATTGCCCACGTCATAGCCCGCGTTGGGAGCGATGGTGAAGGCGAGGCTTCCGCCGTGGCTCACGGTCTGGGCGCCCGAGGGCGAGATGGTCCCGCCGTTGCCATTGACCGAAGCGTTGATGGTGTAGGTTTTGGGAGCGAAGCTGGCTGAAATGGTGTGTGGCGCGGCAACATTGGAGAATGTGTAGCTGCCGAGGGCTCCCTGACTCACGCCATCGACGGCCAAATTCCCCAGAGTGTAACCGATGGAAGGACTGCTCGTGAATGTCTGGCTCTGGCCTGCCGTGACGAACACCGTGCCCGAGGGGGAAATCCCTCCGCCGGGCCCGCTAGAACCCGTGATGGTGTGGCAGATCAGCTCGGAGGATGGACTGCTCTCCAGGTTGGAGGCGTTGTAGGCGGTGACGGCGAAGTAGTAAGTCCTTCCTTCCGCCAGGCCGGACCAGGTGTAGCTGGTGACGTTTCCGACATCCACGCTGCTCTGATAGCTTCGGCTTGCATGCCCATAATGGAGACGGTAGCCCGCCACCGGATCGGTGTTGGCGTCCCAGGCCAGCGTGACGCTGGCGGCCTGTGCTGAATGTGATGCGATGCAAAGTACAAGGAGAGTGAATAGAAAAAGGGTGATGGAGAGACGTTGCCTGGGATTGGATCTTCGTTGCAGCTGATTCGTGAGCATTCCGGAACCTCCATTTGTGAAGCCGCGGATGATGCAGCTTCATGGCTCCGGAATGTGACTCGCGCCGATGGGGCAGGGTCTGCCCCTTCAGATCATACAGCCCATTCTGTGGTCCCACCGCTGAATCAGCCCGGCAACCCTGCGACCGTATCCCGCCGAAGCGGAACTTAGGCCAGTGGCTTTGCGTCCTGCCCTTTCGGGCAGTTTGCTCTTGACAGACCGTGAAACTGTGAAATCGTACTCCAATTCGGATGAAGCGGCGGAAGGCTTAAAGCCTTTTGGAAATCAAACGGGTCGGACCAGGCCAACCCACTGAAATCACAGCGATAGGTGTTTCAAAGAGTATTTTTTTAGATCTTAGAGTGCGCTTTTGAGGTGCAAAATTGGCTCACCTCGCCCAGCACGAAGGGAGTACGCATGCACTGACGGCCTTGACCCCAGTCGAATGCTCCGCGGGACCGATGGGCAGGGGGGGGCCAGGACCAGGACCAAGCCTGACATGAAATGCTCAGAAGCCCCTTCCTGTCGATCGTCTGCCGCCCCCGAAGCGATGCTCCATCCACCCCATGGGGTGTCGCCTCCAAGCCAGGAGGCTCGTCATGCAACTGACGTTGAAGCCCATCGGCGTCATCCGCACGGATGCTCGCGAGGTTCCCCGCCACTGGACAGTCTCTGAGATCGAGGGCTCTCTGGAAGTCGACCTGGAATATCTGGAAGGCCTGAAGGATATAAAGCCCGGACAGCGGATCGTCGTCATTTTCCACTTCCACGAATCTCCGCCGTTCGAAGCAGCGATGCTTGTGCAGACTCCACCCCATCGTCCGGGGGAGAGGGTGGGCGTCTTCAGCATCTGCTCGCCGAGGAGGCCCAACCCCATTGGCCTGTCAGTCTTCGAGGTCGTCGACGTCCATGGACCCAACGTTCGCGTGAAGGGAGTGGATACCTACGATGGTACCCCGATCCTGGATATCAAGCCGTACGTCGTTCAATAGCAACCATCCCGGTTCGGTTATGGCGTCCATCGGTCGAGAATCCATCATCCGGGCGGACGAGCGCTCCCACGTCACCAGTGGACCTCACCTCGATGGCGTGCCGACCTCGGCGCCCAGTCCATCCAGCACGGACCGGATTCGATCCATGTCGGCACCCAAGCTCTTTGCATCGTAGCCGGGCAAGTCCCGGTAGATGCTCAGGGCCTCTTCCAAGGCTTTCCGGGCCTCGTCGGGATGATTCTCGTCTCGAAGGAGAAGCCCCAGGTTGTTGAGAGCCATGGCCAGGTAGGGACGGTAAAGCTCCGGGTCGGCAGCAGCCAGCTTTCGGCTGATTCTGAGCGCTTCCTCATGGATTCCGAGCGCTTCCTCACGTCGTTTGAGGTCTCGATACAGGACGGCCAGGTTGTTGAGCGTCATGAGTGTCAAAGGCTCGTAGATCTCCGGCAGACGGCCTGTCCCCTCCTGGCAGAGGCGAAGGGCCTCCTGGTAGCTCCCCGTGGCTTCATCCAGGCGATTTTGCTCGCGATGGATGATCCCCAGATTGTTCAGAGATTTCACGATCCCAGGCCCATGCAGGTCGGGGCTTGCCGCCGCCAATTCGCGATAGAGGGTCAGGGCCTCCTCATGAGCCTTTCGGGCGCTCTCCATCGACTTCAGCTCGGCGTAATAGGCCCCCATCCCGCTCAGTGCCGCCGCGAGGTCGGCGCCATGGGCGGCCCGGTTTCGCGATGCCATGGCCCGTTTGGTCTTCAGGGCTTCCTCGTAGGCTTTCAAAGCGTTTTTGGTCTGATTCTGAGCACGGTAAAGGTCACCCAGCTCCGTCAGAGTCATGGCCACATAGGGTGCGTAGATTGCCGGTCTTGCCGAGGACAGGAATCTGTAGCTCTTGAGGGCGTCCTGGTAGAGCCTCGTGGCCTCCTTCCATCTCTTCTGCTCTTCAAGGTACATGGCCAGATGAACCTGGGAGAGGGCCAGATAAGGCAGGTAAGTTTCAGGCCGGCGAGCCGCCAGCTCCCCATAGACCTTGAGCTCGGACTCATAAGCCATGCCGGCCTCCCTGGGTCTTGGGCTCTCGCGATGAAACCGTCCCAGGTTGTTCAGTGTCTGGGCCACCTGGGGCAGATAGACATCGGGCTTCCGGGCCGCCAGGTCGCGGTAGACGGCCACCAGCTCTTCCAGGGACTTCCGAGCCTCTTTGGGGCGATTCTGCTCCTGGTGCAGCACGCTGAGGTTCTCAAGGATCACGGCCACATCGGGTCTGTACCCCCCCAGCCCCTGAAGGGTCGAAGACCGGTGAATCTTCAATGCCTCCTCGAGGGATTTCCTTGCATCCTCGCTCCGCCCCTGGGCTCGCTGTACGGCTGCGAGATCATTGAGGGTCGAGGCGATTTGCAAGGATGCCGCTTCGGGGCTGTCCACGGACAGCTGTCGGTAGAGTGTGATGGATTCGGCGTAGGCGGCTCGAGCTTCTTCGAGATTGTCCGAGTCTCTCGCGATGAGGGCCAGGCTTGTGAGTGCCCTGGCGAGATCCTGTTTATACTTCCAGGGGCCTCCTGCCGCCAAATCCCGAAACCCCTTGACGGCCTCCTCGATGTGCATTCGTGCTTCCTTCAAGCGTTTCTGCCCCCGATGGAAGAGTGCCGCCTGATGGTGGACCTCGGCTTGTTGTGCCGTCCCCCCATTCGTCCTGGATAGCTCCAGGCACAGCAGGTAGGCTTTCCGGGCTTCATCGTCGCGATTCGCGACCCGCAGAAAGAGCGCGTAGGCCAAGTGGGTGCTCAGATCGCGGGGGGCCGAGGCCAGAGCGGCGGTAAAGGCGAGGTCCGCTTGATCCAGCCGCAGGGAGAGGGTCAGCAGCTGGGCCTTGAGCAGATGGAGGCGGGCGGCGCCCGCGGAGTCGCCAGGAGCCCCTGGCCCAGACCCGGTGTCCGCGCCGGGAGGCCCTGGCGTCAGGGCCGTGTCGAGTGCGGCAATGGCGCTCTCCAGCTTTCCTCTCAGAAACAGTCGGAAGGCCTCTCGCTCCCGCGGCGGCCCATGCTCGATCATCCGGTCGGTCAGTTGGTCGGCCCAGATCGGCAGGGCCTCGCTCAGGCGGTCGTAAGTCTTCTGGAGGACGGGCAGGCCAGCCAGCCCCGTCCCCTGCTGTTTTTCCAGCTCCTGGCGCTGCCGCTGGAAATGATCCTCGAGGGATTCCAGGGCTGTCAGCCGCGCCAGCCGGCCGGCCATCTCGCGTCGGTTTCCCTTCCGGCAGAGGATCAAAACCACCGCAACACCTTCCGTCCCCTCGCTCAGGACCTGCCGGAGCTCCACGTCATTGACCACTTCAAACGTGTCGCCTCCGACCTCCAGCTCAACGGTCTGGCCCGGCCGGTGTTCCGAATAGGGCAGGCTGAAGCGACCGCCAGGGTCGGAAAAGACGGAGGAGTCGCTCCCCGCCGCTCTGACCTCCACGCCAGCCGCGGGCGGACCGCCGGCCTCGTTGAGTAAGAGGGTGCCGTTCAGCACGGCTCCCTGGGCAGCCAGTGCCGCTCCCAGAATCAGAAGGGCGGTGAGGGGTACTGCCGTGAGACGCATGGCCTTCAGGTCAGCACACGCAGAATCGTGGCTCGATGCCCTGCTCGATGCGGCGGATGTTTTCGGCCACCACCTTGACGATTCCCCGGATGGATGTGTCGGTGGAGCCCGCGACGTGAGGTGTCGCCAGGACGTTGTGACGGAACAGGGCGTCCCGTGGATCGGGGGGCTCGTCCCAGAAGACATCGAGACCTGCCCCCGCGATGACGCCCGATGCGAGGGCGTGCTCCAGGGCGTCCCGGTCCACGAGGCCGCCCCGGGAGACGTTGATCAGGTAGGCGTCCGGCTTCATTCGGGCCAGAGATCTCTCATCCATGAGATGGTACGTCTCGGGAGTGAGCGGCAAGCTGAGCACCACATAATCGGACCGGTCCAGAAGCTCATACAAGTCCTCGCGAGCCCCGACCCATTCCAGGCCGAGGTCCCCGAGTCGGGGATCCTGGTCCGGATCGCGTCGACGCACGCCGATCATGCGGACATCAAACCCCCGAAGCCTCTGGGTGAGGGCCCGTCCAATGCCGCCCAGTCCCACGATGCCGACCGTCTTGCCGCTCAAGGCACGGCCTCGCGGCTCGCCCATTCTCCCCGCCTCAAGACTGCGGGCCATGCCCCTCGCGTCCCGCGAGAGGCCGATCATGAGATAAATCGCCAGCTCGGCCACCGAGTCGGCATTGCCCGAGATGTCCGTGGGGACGTTGGCCACCTGTATGCCCTGATCCCTGGCGGCAACGATGTCCACACCCTCCAGTCCGGCCCCGCACTGCTGGATGAGCTTGAGGCGGTCGGCGGTTTCCAGCAGGTCCCGGGTGATGCGGCTCATGGTGGGAATCAGGACGTCGAATCCCCGGAGGGAGTGGATCTCGAAACTCCCCGCAGCCTCAAGATCGACGTCGGGAAGCTCGGCTCGGATCCCGTGCAGGAAACCTCCCCACGCATCCTCATGAGCAGCAAAAAGCACATTCATGGCTCTCTTCCATCCCTCTTATTCCTGGCCGCTGTCAACATCGAGCCTCCATGGGTCGGGCCAAACGGTGTGGGTCACCCTTTGGCCACACCCGAGCCTGATCCATTAACATAACTCATTGCGCGATCCCAAGCATGAAAACCGAATCCAATACCAGGAGCAGGCTCCTCATGGGCTGGAGGCTTCAGGGCGAAGGAGGGGTCCGGAGGGGGGGCGTTGAGGCCTGAATGGCCGTGGGGCCGTCGATGCCAGGGTGACGGCCCCACCGGATGAGTCGCAAGGGCGCGGCGAAGCCGGGCGCTCATTCGCCCTTGACGAGCACGCCCGCTTCCATGGCACGGAAGTATTCACGCTGCAGGTAGGGGAACACCTGCTCCGACCTCGGCTCGTAACCACCGGCCAGGAGCCCGTTGACCAGCCGCTCGCGATTCTGCCTGCAGAAGTCAGCCTTTTCGCAGGAAAATCTGGCCGAGCTCTTTACAGCGCCGCTGCGGGAGTCGAGCATGGCATGCTTGGCCTCGCGGGATTGAATGTACTGATCGACGACCGCCTCCATCCGGGCTCTCTGAAATCGAGGTGTGTCCATGCTGTCCTCGGCCCAGCTCCCCCATGCGGCCGCCAGCACCAAACCCATCATCACCGCCACCGCCACAAGATTCTGCCTCATCGCCTTCATCTCGGTTCTCCTTCTCTGTTTCCGACTCATTTCTGGTGAAGGGTAACGCCGCAAGCCCCGGCAACGATAGGCGGATAGGGCAGACGCGAGCCCGCCGTCACCGGCAAGCGTGCGATCCTGGGGCGTATTGAGCCCCGGGAGGGCACCACCCTTGTTTTGGAGTTGGCTGCAGGATGGCAGAGAAGGTCGGGGATTTCAGTGAACGGTTGCGCAGGAGGTTGGTGAATTTTTCACAAGAGCGAGGAATCCATGATTTGCCAGATTAAAGGCCTGGTAATCTAAAAAGCCGGCGCGCGGTGTCCAAGCGGCCAAGACCGTCACAGGGAAGCCGGTCTCGCGCTCCCGCTATCGGACCCCCCTGCCGTCGAAGGGTAGCTTCTTGATGAGACGGAATCGACCCTTGGATTGCTCGATGTAGCCCCTGTCGGAGATATCCTTCATGATCCGGCTCACCATCTCCCGGGAAGCGCCCACGGCGTGGGCGATGTCCTGGTGAGTGACCCGTGCCTCGCCGGGGAAGCCCTCGTCCTGGAGCTCGGTCAGAAAGCGTGACACCCGCCCGTAGACATCCAGGAACGCGAGCTCCTCGATCTTGCGTGTGGCTTTCCTGAGCTTTCGGACCAGATCGCGGATGAGAGCCCAGATCAGAGATGGGTGGTCATGGCAGAGGGCGTGAAATCCGTCCTTGGGGATCACGAGGCACTTGCACGGCTCCATCGCCATGATGGTGGTGGATCGGGCATCACCATCGACACAGCTCAGCTCTCCGAAGTAATCTCCGGGCTTCAGGGTGCCCAGCAGCATCTGCCTCCCGTCCTCGTGGACGATCATCACCTGGAGACTGCCCGACAGCACCAGGTAGAAGGCGTCGCTGTCGTCCCCCTGGTGGATGATGATGGAGCTCTTGGGGTAGGATCGGGTCGCCGCAATGGATTCGATGGATTGGACCGTTTCACGGTCCAGCTCGTCGTACAGGGGCATGCCTTCTCCCGTGCGGACTGGCCATGTTCTGGGGTCGGGTCCCTCTCATGGAGGGGTATGGACGGAAGCGCCGCTTCCGCGAGCATCCGGACGGAGGCAGTCTCCCGGCATGCTGCGGTCTGTGACACCCGTCGGCTATTCGGATGGATTCGATTGATGTCACTCTACAACAACTTTGGCAGATCGATGGTAAAAAAACTGATCAATCTCATGGGTCTTTCAGTCCAGGGTTTTGCGGATGAGGATCTCATCAGTGCCGGCCTGGACGAGATCCTTCAGGGAAGCCACTCGTGCAAAGCCAAGCCGCGCATAGAACGACCATGCCCGCGTATTGAAAGACGACACCGTCGCCCAGAGGTTACGCGACGACGAAAGCGTCCCCCGAGTCTGGATCCATGAGATAACGTCCCGTCCCAGCCCTTTCCCCTGGGCTCGCTGAAACAGAGCCAGCAGCTCAATATAAGGCCCGAGGAGCCACGGATGTCTGACGCAGACCACACCCGACGTCTCGCCCGAGGTTCGGACCGCGTACCGGCTGAGGGCCGGGTCGAAGCGCAGCAGGTACGAGGACAGGGAGGAAGACCCATACCCAAGGGTACGCCAGGGATCCATGGATGCGATGACGTCAGCGATTTCCCCGGCTTCGCCCCGAGCGATGGGACAAAGGCTGAAGGTGGGAAGATGGATGCAATCCTTGGGGAAAGGCTCAAAAGGGTCGGTCATTTCGCCGTTCCTCCATGCCGGCTTCGTCCGGCGGCCCAGGCGAGGCCAGGGAGTCGGGGCCCTCGTGGCCCAGCACCTCCCTCAGCCGGACCATCCCGATCCCTCTTTTCGCCAGCTCCTCCACGATTCGAGGCAGGGACTCACCGGTGCTGTAACCTCTCCCGTTGATGTGGAAGATCAGAATGCTTCCCGGCCCTGTCTGCCCAAGCACCCAGCACGCGAGCTTCTCGGGGCCTGTTTTCCTGACTGGATCCCCGCTGGGGAAGCTCCAATGCACCACCTGGTAACCCAGGGATTCCACCGCGTGGGTTGCCTCGCGGCTGGCATTCCCCGCGGGGAATCTGAAGAACCGGGGCTTCCTGCCGCTGATTTCCTCGATGATCCGCTCGCACCCCAGTACCTCCTTTTTGAGATCCTCGAGGCTGAGCAGCTCCATGTGCTGGCGATGGTTGAGAGAATGGTTTTCAATCTCCATGAAATCCATCTTCGAGAGCCTCTCGAGGTCGCCGCGGTTTCTTTCGGCAAACCTGCCGCTGACGAAGATGGTTGCAGGAATGCGGCGTGTGACCAGAAAATCCACGATGGACCTGTCCAGGTATGAGGGAGTCCTGGTCTCACAGGCATCGAAGGTGAGGGCGACGACCTTGGCCGACGATGGGAGTCTCGTGATGATCTCCGCCCTGACGGTGCCATGAAAGGTGCTCAGAAGAAGTGCGAGACCCAGGCTTGTCCAATGGCATGCCATGATCGTATCCTCTCATTGAAGATCCCCATCTCCGGTCCTCCTCCATCTCCCCGCGTCCCGCGTCAGCCTTCCCATCCGCCGCCCAGGGCCTTGTAGATGGCCACAAGGTTGAGAGACAGGGTGAGCGTGCTGCGAGCCAGGGCTTCCTCGGAGACGAAGAGGGCGCCCTGGGCGGAAAGGACATTCAGAAAATCGGTCTGGCCCGCCGCATAGAGCTCCCGGGCCAGTCCGACGGCTTTTCGGTTCTGCATGACCGCCTCCTCGAGAAGCTGCCGGTGCTCCTGCTCCTTGGCGTAGGCCACCAGGGCGGACTCCACTTCCCTGAGGGCCGTGAGGACGGTCTGCTGGTGGGCCAGCAGCGCCTGCTCCTCGATGGCCTGGCGCGCCTCGATGCTCCAGCGGATGCGGCCGGCGTCGAAGATGAGCCACTGTATGCCGGGGCCCGCGGACCACGCGCGGCTTCCCCAATCGGCCATGGAGCCCAGGCTGTCTCCGGAGAAGCTCAGGGATCCCGTGAGGCTGAGCCTGGGAAAGAGGTCGGCGGTGGCGACGCCGATTCGGGCCGTGGCGGCGTGAATCCGAGCTTCCGACCGCCGGATGTCGGGTCTTCGCCGGAGGAGATCCGATGGCAGGCCGATGGGGACCTGGGGCGGCACGGGGGCAATGGGCCCCTCGGCTTCCAGCTCCTCCAGGAGGGAGTTGGGCTCCGACCCCAGGAGCTGGCTCAGGTTGTGGATGGCTTCCCGGACCTGCGACTCCAGGACCGGAATCCGCGACGCGGTGGCAGCCGCCTGCGCCCGGGCGTTGGCCATGTCCAGGCCGCTCACGAAGCCCGCCTCGAACCGTTGCCGGGTGATCTCCACCGTCTTGCCCTGGGCCAGCAGGTTCTCACGGGCGATGTCGATCTGCTGCTGAAGTCCCCTGAGGGTGAGGTAGTTGATGGCGACTTCCGCCGTCAGGACCACGGTCACATCCCGAAGATCCTCGATGGTCGCCCGAAGGTCCGCTTCCAGGGCCTCGACGCCGCGGCGGGTGCCGCCGAAGACATCCAGCTCCCAGACGGCATCCAGACCGGCGCGGAAGAGATCCGTCTCGCGGCTTTCCGAGCGGCCGCCGGCTGCCGTTCCCCCGCCCGTGCCGGCGCGGCTGTAATCGGCGAAGGAGCTCATCGATGGCCATAGCGTGGCCGCCCCGGCGCCGCGCAGGGCCCGAGCCTCGCGGATGCGGGCCTCGGCCTGGCGAAGATCCAGGTTGAATGCGACGGCCCGCTCGATGAGGGAGGTCAGAACCGGATCCTCGAAACTGTCCCACCAGCGGACCACCCGGGCAGGTGTGGGAACCGTGGTGCTCGTCGTCGCCTCCGGCGCGGTGGCGGCTCCCACCCATTGGGGCGGCACGCCCACCCTCGGGGGCGCGAAGTCGGGGCCGACGGCGCAGCCCGAGAGGATTGTGAAGCAGGCGAGCCAGGCCATCATGGACCGGATGAAGCTTCCTGCCGTGGGAAGGACGATTTCGCGACGCCTTCCCACCGTGGGAGTGAACGAGGCGCGAAGCCTCGGGCTGTGCTGATGCATGATCTCAACGGTTCCCGTGGATTAGAACGCCATTGCCGCCCCGTGGCCAGCGGGGGGACCTGAAAGAGCAGCACGCAGCCCTTCCGGGCATAAAGGCCCGCAGCCCCTGTCGGCTCGATCCCGTCTCGGCGCCCTTGGGCGTCACTCATAGCGCAGAGCCTGGATGGGATCCATGCGCGAGGCCTTCCAGGCCGGATAATAGCCGAAAACGATCCCCACCGTCGCGGAGACCACGAATGCCATGAGGACCGCGTCCAGGGAAAGCTCCGTGGGCCAGCGAAGAAGCAGGCTCACGAGGTGAGAGGCTCCCCGGCCGGCGAGGATTCCGGCCAGGCCTCCCAGGAAGCAAAGCACCACGGACTCCGTCAAGAATTGCTGGAGGATGTTTCCCCGCCTGGCGCCCACCGCCATCCGGAGCCCGATCTCCCGGGTCCTCTCCGTCACCGAGACGAGCATGATGTTCATGATCCCCACACCGCCCACCAGAAGGGAGATCAGAGCCACGGCCAGAAGGAGGCGGGTCATGAGGGCTGCCGTGGAGGACATGGTGTTGTTCATTTCCGTCAGGTCCCGGATCATGAAGTCATCGGGGCTTCCCGGCCGGGTGCGGTGCCGCTCGCGCAGGAGGCTTGTGATCTCGTCGATGGCCGTGGGGATCTCCCCGGTGGAACGGGCGGCGGCGAGGATCCGGTCCACGTTGGTGAACCGGATGGGGAGGGGCGTGTTGGCGGCCTGGCTCGCCGACTGCTCGGGATAAAAACGGTCCCGCGACCCCGGGTAGAAGGGGCGACCCGAAGATGCCTGCTGGGTACCGCTCGACGAGCTGCTCTGGCTCGCGGTCGCCAGGGAGCTGCTGGTGACTCGATACTTGATGGTGGTCCAGGGAGCCAGTACCACGTCATCCTGGTCCTGCCCCATCATGTTGGCGCCCTTGGCGAAGAGAACGCCCAGTACCCTGAACGGAACGTTATTGATGCGCACTTCCCTGCCGACGGGCGAATCGGTCTCGAACAGCCCCCGTGCCACCGTGCGTCCCAGAAGACAGACTTTTGCCGCCTGCCGCGCGTCCTGATCCGTGAAGGGAGCCCCCTCCTCCACGTCCCATTCCCGGGCCGTGAGATAAGCCGGGGTGGTGCCCACTATCTCACCCGGCACCCAGTTGCGGTTTCCGTGAACCACCTGAGTACGCGCTCGCACCACCGGAGCCACCGCCTTCAGGGAGCCCAGCTCGCGTCCCATGGCTTCGGCATCCCCCGGGGTGAGGGTCATGACGCTGCCGGCACCGAATGTGACTCCGCCGCTCGTTGCCGTGCCCGGCGTGACGATCAGCATATTGGCCCCCATGCTGGCAATGGTCTTTTGAATGGCACTGGACGAGCCGCGCCCGATTTCCATCATGGCGATGACCGCGCCCACGCCGATGATGATGCCGAGGGTGGTGAGCGCCGCCCGCATGATGTTGCGGCGAAGCCCGCCCAGGGCCGTGCGGACCATGCGAGGTCCCGCGGCGAAGCTTGAAAGTCTGCCTCGGCGATCTTTCTCCGTCCGCAAGGCGGGCGGGGCCGCGTCAACCGGTCCCCCGGCTCGCCCTTCCGCAGGGGCCACCTCTTGAGGGGCTCCGTCTTCCGTGACCACCCTTCCATCGTGGATTCTGATGGTGCGGCCGGCGTAACGGGCCACCGATTCGTCGTGTGTGACCAGGAGGATGGTGACTCCCTCCCGGTTCAGCTCCTGAAAAAGCTTCAGAATTTCCTCGCTGGTCCTGGAATCCAGGTTCCCGGTGGGCTCGTCGGCGAAGAGGATGGACGGCTCGTTGACGAGGGCCCGCGCGATGGCCACCCGCTGCTGCTGGCCTCCGGACAGCTGGGATGGCTCGTGGTGCATCCAGCCCTCCAGCCCCACGCGGCGCAGGAGCTCCCGGGCTTTTCGGGTCGCATCGCCGTCGGAGAGGCCGCGGCTCGAATAGGTGAGGGGCATGAGCACATTGTCCAGGGCGCTGGTTCGAGGAAGCAGGCTGAAATTCTGGAAGACGAACCCGAGATTCCGGTTTCGGAGCAGGGCCCGCTGGTCGGGGCTCATGGCCGTGACATCCCGTCCCTCCAGCCAATACTGCCCGGAAGACGGGCGATCCAGACATCCCAGGATGTTCATCAGGGTGGTTTTTCCCGATCCCGAGCTCCCCATGAGGGCGATGAGCTCGCCGCTCCCGATGCTCAGAGAGACACCCCGAAGCACCGGCAGCTCCGTTTCTCCCAGTCGGTAGACCTTGTGAACATCCCGCAGCTCGACGAGCTTCAAGGCTTCCATCTCACAGCTCCATCCCGGCTCTCGCGGCCTTCCGGGGATTCGAGAGCCCGTGCATCAGCGCGGTGGTCCAGTCCCGGATCGTGTCGGCGTGCGCTGTCGCCACGGGTTCTGGGGGGCAAAGGGGTTGACGGTCGGGGAAGCCCCCGCCCGTTCGTCGTTGATGCGCTCACCCACGACCACTTCCATCCCCTCCCGGATCTCCTCCCCCGTCACCTGGGACCAAAGGCCGTCGCTGGCTCCCCGCCGGACCTGGATGGGACGTACCTGACCGTCCTCCTGAATCCAAAGGGTGGCGGGGGCTGGCAGGTGCATCGAATCCTGGCCCGGGAGGGCCGTCCTGGCCGCCGGGTCCGCCGTTCCTCCCCCCCCATCCTCCGTCATGCGGTCCGTCGTCTTCGGCGTCCATCTGAGGGCGGCGTTGGGGACCATGAGTACATCGTGGTGCTCTTCCACGATGAAGCGAGTGTTGGCCGTCAGGTATGGCAGAAGTCTGCCGGACTGGTTATCCGCATTGACCTCCACGATGTAGGACACGACATTCTGGGTCAGGGTCGCGTTGAGCCGAATCTTGCCGACCCGCCCCTCGAAATGCTCTTCAGGGAAGGCGTCCACGGTGAAAACCACTCGCTGACCTGGATGGATGCTCCCGATGTCGGCCTCGTTGACGGCGACCCATACCTGCAGCTTCCCGAGATCCTTGGCTATGAGAAACAGACTCGGCGCGTTGAGGCTCGCGACGACAGTCTGGCCGATGTTGACGCGTCGGTCGATGATGACGCCTTTGACGGGGGACCTGATGGTGCAATACTCCAAATTCTGACGGGCTTTGCGCAAGGCCGCCTCGGCCTGTGCCACGCCGCTCCGGGACTGGACGACGACTGCCCGACCCACGGCAAGATTGGCCTGCGCCACCTCGTGGGCCGACTGGGCGGCATCGTAGGCACTCTGGGAAAGGGCTTCGGACGGGCCGAGCTTGCGGGCACGGCTCCAGTCGCGGGCCGCCTGGTCCAGCCGGGCCTGGAGCTGAGCGAGATCCGCCTCGCTGCGCTGGAGTCCTGCCCTGGCCTGAGCCAGCTGGGCCTCCGCCTGGGCCACGTCCGCCGCGTACAGCTCATGATCGATCCGGGCCAGAACCGTTCCCACTTCAACGCTGGAACCGTAATCGATGATCCGACCCGAGTCGTCCTGGCCGAAGCTCAGGATCTTTCCGGCCACCTGGGCGCCAACATCCACCAGCTCCTCCGGCTGCACCGTGCCCGTGGCGCTGATGGTGATCTGCAAATCGCCTCTTTTGATCTGAGCGGTCCGGAATGAGGCGGAGCCAGCATTCCGCTGGCTGGAGAACGCGTAGAGACCGGCTCCCAAAACAACCGCCATCAGGAGGGCGACGAGGGAGACGCGAAGGTGGCGATTCATCGAATTCTGCTCCCTGGGTCCGGGATCAGTCGCATGGGGCATCTCCCCGGTGGCCTCCATGTCGTTTGCGCCCCCTCCGTTCTTCCAGCCGATTCCGGATCCCTTCCAGCTTCTTCTGCTGGTCCGGGGATAGCTCGGTCCTCATGGCGTCGAAGCTTCGCTTCAGGATCTGAGCGCTCTCGGGGCGCGTGCGCTCGCGCAATGTCCTCATCTCTTCCTGGGCCTGGCATACGATCCGTCCGATGCGCTGTCGCTGCGGCTCATCCAGATCGAGCTCACGGGTGAGCTTGCGCATGACGGCTTTATGAAAGGGGGGGCGATCCTGGGCGACTCTCTCCATGATGCTCTGCTCGGCCACGATCCAGGTGCCGAAGGCCCCGACGCCGACCCCGGCCAGGAACAGCGCGGCCAGGCCAAGCCACAATTTGAAATCTTTCACTGGAGGACGGCTCCTCGACAAGGAGAACGTTTCTGGTTTCTGGCTCCTGGCTTCCGTTGCCAAGCCGCGCAGCCGCAGGCTGAGCGGCTCACTGTTGACTGCCGCTTCGGCCATCACGACACATGGGGCCAGGCCTCACAGGAGCCCAAACTCCTGGGCCCATTCCAGCCCCTGGGCATCGTCCATCATGATATCCGCGAACTGAATCTGGGTTTGAGCGTCCAGGCTCATGCCGAC
>JALOPI010000036.1 GCA_025453975.1 Syntrophobacteraceae bacterium | reverse complement strand
AAAACCTGCACGATATTGGGGTGGCTCAGCAGGGCGGCGAGCCGGGCTTCCTCCATGAACATGGCCAGAAAGTCGGGATTGCGGCTCAGATGCGGCTGGACCCGCTTGATGGCCACGAGCTTCTGGAAGCCGCATTCACCCGTCAGTTTGGCCTTGAAAACCTCGGCCATGCCGCCGGCTCCGATTCTTCGGAGGAGGACATACTTGCCGAATCGGCACGGCAGCTCATTATCCGTGGACGTTAGCCTGTCGATTCCCGCCATCTCTCCACACCAGGGCTCGGGGATGCCGTTACGCCGGTGGTTCTTTCGCTGGCAAACAGGGAGTCAGGGCTTCACAAAGAGGGGCACCGCCAGCTTCAGGCCGAGGAGCCCCTTGGTTTTTGACCACCCTACCCTCAGCCGTTCATGTTCGTTAACCGCGCAAACATTCTATCCGAGGACTTCGTCCCATGTCCATAGGTGTCACGGTGAATGGCCGGCCGGAAGCTTCCTTGACAAGTTATTGACTTTCCCGTAAGTTGGCCTTGTTGAACCCGCTGGGATCAAGCGCTGAGAGGATGAATAGGGTCCGACGTGTATCCCTACGTTGATGATTTTCAGGTTGTTTTGAGGAGAATGCCCAAATGAGCTGATCGAGCCGATAGACGTCCGCATGTGCCATGCTGTGGAAATCCATGGGCGAGCTGCCTGTTGTTGCGGAATTTTGAGCGCATCGTTTCAAGCCGGCATCGTGTTCCGATAGCACCATCATCTGGCTGTTGACTGTCCTCATCGAATCGAACGGAGCGGGGTAGGGGAATGGAAGAAGATATTCAAGTGAAGGAGCTCGTGGAGGTGATCGCCAAAGCGCTGGCGGAATTCCCGGACGAAGTGCAGGTGAAGGAAATCGTGGGACAGCAGATCTCCGTGATTGAGCTGAGGGCCGCCAAGGCTGACCTCGGGAAGATCATCGGGAAGGAAGGCCGCAACGCTCATGCACTCCGGACTATTCTCAATGCAGCGGCCACCAAGCTTCGCAAGCGAGCTGTGCTCGAGATTCTGGAATAGGGAAGCGGCCTCTCGGTACCGTAACCATGAGCTTGGCGAAAGAACCTGAAATATCGGCAGAAAATGTCATGGAAGGAGAGACCCCTTCATGCTTCGGAGATTCGGAGACCGTCTGTCCCCGGGACGAGAAGGGTTTTTTCCAGCCACGGAAGCAGTGCCTGGATTGCGGGGTGGTCAGAGCCTGCCTGCAGCGGGCACTGCGTCGCGAGGGAGTGCTGGCGCCCCCCTTTTTGGAGGCGCCCGCAGCTGTCCGATTCAAAGGCTTTCTCAAGCGCTGGTCGCGCCAGAAGCTCGCCCAGGGCGGCCCGCCACCAGTGCGGGAGGATGCTTGACGAGCACCCGCCGCCGCGAGGGTATAGTCTTTAAGGTGTACAAGGCACATTTCAAGGGTTTATGCTCTCAGTCCATGTTGGCGGCAACCGTTTGCCGGGTCGGGAGGCTTCCCGTTCCTGCGATTCGCCGAAGTCGAGGTTTCGCGAAAAGCGGGCTTTTGACCCTCAACGTGCCTATCACTTCCTTGACTGGGGCCAGTCTATCCTTGCCAAGCCCATTCCGCGAGATCGCGCTTTTTGACTGACCATCGAAACATCGTCTTCCACCAAGGTGCCCTGGGGGATTTCCTGCTGGCGTTGCCCGTCATCGAGGGCCTTTGGCGTGCTTCCCGTGACCTGAGGCTTGATTTCTGGTCTCGCCAGGCTCATCTCGCGCTTCTATATGGAAAGCCTTACGTTGGAGCGACATTCGACGCGGGAGGCCCCGAATGGCTGCCGTTCTTCCAGGACGACGCCGGTGGGGATCCCCCCCTGCCCCGTGGAGTGGATGATGCCCAACGAATCTGGATCTTTGGTCAGGACTCCAGTGCCCGTGTGGCGGAGCGCCTGAGGTCGCGGGCTCAGGCCCCCACCCATTGGATTCAGTCCTTCCCGGGCGAAGGTCAAAAACAGCAGCACACCACCGATTTCCTGGAAGCCCAGGTGAGGTCCTGTGGGCAGCCCCTCGTCATGGAGCCGTTGTGCCTGATTCCCGATCCCCATGAGCTGGGGGACCTTCGGGAGCGGATCGGCCGATCATGGCTGGAGGACCGCCGGCGGCTGGTAGTGGTGCATCCCGGGAGCGGCGGGCTTCGTAAGATCTGGCCTCTGCCTCGCTGGGGCGCTCTCATGCAGTGGCTCGGAGGCTGGGGGGATGTTCAAGTGCTCCTGGTCCTTGGACCTGCTGACGGGAGAATACGGTCTTTCGTCAGTGAATGGGAGCAGCGCGGTCGCGTGGGCGTTCTTGAGGGACTGAGCCTGCCCGCTCTTGCGGCCCTTTTGAGCATGGCGAATCTTTACATTGGAAACGATTCCGGCGTCACGCATCTTGCTGCAGCGACGGGAGCTCCCGTTGTGGCCGTTTTCGGGCCGACAAACCCCGTCGTCTGGGGGCCAAGAGGTCCTGAAATATCGGTTTATGAAGATTCCTGGAGTGCGGAGGAGATCCTGGCCCCTCTGCCGTCGGAGCGAGCCAGGCTCTCGGTGGACGCGCTCTCGTCCATCATCCGGAGGAAGCTTGAGACGCCAGGGGGAAGGGGCTGAGCGTCGTCTCAGAAGCCCACGGGCCGAATCTGGGCTCCAAAGAGGATCTGCTGCAGATGCGCGTTACCGAATATCTCGTCGCCGGGTCCCGAAAGGGTGATGTTCCCGTCCTCGATCAAAAAGGCTAGGTCCGCGACGTTCAAGATCCTCCTCACGTGCTGCCCCGCAATGAAAAGAGTGACCCCGGACTGCCTGATGGCACGGAATGCTTCGCAGAATCTGCGGACGATGATGGGGCTCAGTCCCAGAAAGGGGTCGTCGAGCAGGAGGATGCGCGCTCCAGCCATCAATCCCCGGCCGAGGGTGAGCATTCGCTTTTGGCCTCCGCTCAAGGTGGAAGCCCGCTGGCTGATCCTCTCCCGCAGCTCGGGAAACAGCTCATGGACGTGCTGAAGCCTGGAGCTTATCGACCGTCGATTCAGGTAGGCTCCTATTTCGAGATTCTCGAGCACGCTCATGTCGGGGAAAACACTCATTCCCTCGGGTACATAGACAATACCCCGCCGTACGCGCTCCCAGACCGGAAGGCCCTGAATGGGCTCGCCATCCAGGAGGATCGCTCCCTCGCTGGGCTGAATCAAGCCGGCGATGGTTTTGAGGAGCGTGCTCTTACCGGCGCCGTTGGGTCCCACCACGGCGACAATCTGGTCGGCGGAGAGTCCAAGGGAGACTTCGCGCAGAACCGGTGTGTCATGGTACCCGACCGTGAGGAAGCGCACTTCCAGCACCGCTGACTTGCAGGGTTTATCCTCCATACGTCGTTCCCCTTCCAGCCTCGGGCAGTGGCTCACCCAGGTACGAAGCGATGACCGAAGGTGAGTCCAGTACATCCGATGGCTTTCCCTCAACAATGAGCTTCCCTTCGTCGAGGGCGATCAAGCGGTCCGAAACCCTGGCCGTGAGGTTGAGGAAATGGTCGATGATGAGGAGGGTCAATCCACGCTCCCTCAAGGCCAGGACCAGCTCGACCGCGTGCCGAATGGCGCCGGGGCTCAATCCAGCCGCGATCTCGTCCAGAAGCAAAAGGCGGGGCCGGGTCCCGAGGGCTCTGGCCACCTCGAGGCGTCGCTGTTCGGAGAGGGTGAGCTCCCGGGCTGGGGCTCGTTCCTTGTGAGCCAGGCCCACCACCTCGAGTAGCTCGGCCGCCGCGGTGGCACTGGGAGGCCTGCGGCCACGGCATCCCTTGCCAAACCACAGCCCTGCCTGGACGTTCTCAAGGGCTGTCATTTCGGGGAAGGGCCTGGGGATTTGAAAGGTGCGGGAAATCCCCCCGTGACAGATCTCGTGGGGCTGGCTCCGGGTGATGTCCCGGCTCTCGTGGATCACTCTCCCCGCGCAAGGGCGCACCTGTCCGCAGATGACATTGAAGAGGGTGGTCTTCCCCGCTCCATTGGGACCGATGATGCTCACGATGGACCGCTTCTCGACGGTCAGGGAAATGGAGCTGAGGATGGGCCGTGAGTCCATCACCACGTCGACATTCTCCAGGGCGAGAGTTATCTGAGCTTCTGCTGCAGCCATGCACCGATTCCGGATGGGAAGAGAAAGAGCGTCAGAACGATCATCAGGCCGTAAAGTGCTCCGTGGCCCGATGGAAACCAGGAGTGAAAGAGGAGCTGATCCGCGGGGTAAAGGATCAGGGAGCCCAGCACCGGCCCATAGAACTGGTAGCGACCACCGAAGATGCTCAGGACCAGGGGCATGGCCGAAAGATGCAGACTGAACACCAGGGATGGCTCGATGAGCCCCATGAGATGCGCGTAGAGAGCCCCGCATATGCCCGTCAAGGAAGCGCTGAGGGTGACGGCGCCCAGCCGGATCCTGTCCACTGGGACGCCTATGGTTTCGGCCGCCGTCTCGTCTTCGCGGACTGTCCGGATAGCCCACCCCCACCGGGAGTGCACGGCTTGATAGTGGATGAGCCCATAGGCCGCCATGAGGAAGAAGAGCAAGTAATACTGATCCCTGAGATCCGCACCGATGGAGAGGACCACCTGTCCCGCTTTCAGCTCGGGGAGGGGCGGGATGCCGGTCAGTCCCAGGGAGCCCTGCGTGAGGCTCTCCCAGTTGTCCACGATCACCCGGGGAATTTCGACGGAGGCCAGTGTCGCCAGTGCATAGCGTGCTCCTCGAAGCGGTCTGAGGGCCAGATGCCAGGCCACACCGTAGACCATGGCCGAAGCTCCGCCCAGAAGCACGCAGAGCAGCGGAGAAACAGCGGTGTAATGGCTCATGAGAGCCGAAGTATAGGCCCCCAGACCAAAGAAGGCCGTATGGCCGATGGAAACGGAGCCGGTCAGGGCCAGGATGTTCCAGGCCATGGCCAGGGCTGCGTAGAAGAATGACAGGCCCAGAACGCGGCAATAGAATTCTCCGCCCTGGAGGATGGAGGGCCATAATAGCAGGAGGCTCGCCGCTCCCCCAATGAGCAGGACGGGTGGAGAGATGGGCTTCACACCGCTCCTCCCGCGCCGCCCCGACCCGCCCATAAGCCCTGGGGCCTCAGGAGGAGGAGGGCGATGAGCAGGACCGCGCTGACCAGTTCACGCCAGCTCCCACCCAGAAGGAAGACCGATGCCGACTCCATGGCTCCCAGGAGCCACCCGCCGAGAAGAATGCCACGGGTCCGACCCACGCCCGCGAAAATGGAAATGATGATGGCCAGGAGGGTCGGCTCCGAGCCGCCAAAAGGGTGCAGGTAGGCTTTCTGAGCATAAAAAGGCCCGGCCAGACCCAGCAGCATGCCACCGAGTCCAAAGGCGACCAGTGTCATGTGGTCCACATGAATCCCGGCCAGCCTGGCCGCTTCACGATCCTGGATGGTTGCTCGAAGAGCTTTTCCCAGGAAAGTTTTCCTCATGAGAAGATGCAAAGCCACGGTGACGGTGATCGAAAGAGCGAAAACCGAGAGCTGAGCGTCTGAGACCTGGATACCGAGGAGGTCGAGGTGACGGAGACTGCCGGGGTCGATCAGCCGATAGTCGGCCGTGAAAAAAAACACCATGGCATTCTGGAGCACCAGGGCCAGACCGAAGGTGACCACCAGCGTGTTCAGCTCGAAAGGCTCGCGAAGTCGCCGCAGGATGGCATGGAGCAGAAGGGCTGCCCCCAGGAGGGCCATGATGCTGAAGGGCAGGGTCCACAAGGTGTGGATCCCGTAGCCCTTGGCGAGGAGACAGGCGATGTAGCCTCCCAGAAGAACCAGCTCTCCATGGGCCAGGTTGAACGCCCTTGTGACACCGAAAATGAGTGCGAAGCCGAAGGCGATCAGGGCATAAAAGGAGCCGAGGGCGAGGGAATTGACCAGCAGTTGCATCCACATGAAAATAACCGCGAGGATCTCTGCTGCAAATGGCTAAGACCCGGACTTTCTGTCATTCGATCGAAAGGAGGGCTCGCGAGATCCCTCTCATGCACTCGAGATGGTGGAAGGGCAAGTCCCAGTCATTTGCAGTGTCAATGGATCAAACAGGTCAGGGCGAGGGCCACCGGATTCCCCAGCCGGCTCGATCCTTGGGGAAGACCGCCACGAGGTTCCCCCCCTGAATCTGAACCACCACCTGCCGATAATGTCTCGGATCCCCTCTTTCATCAAAGGCCACGCGTCCCATGGGTGTCAGAAGATCCAGCTCTCGCAGTCGCCGGCCTGTATCCTGGCCCTTGAGGCTTCCACCAGACTGGAGGTCCTGCTCAACGGCCGCAAGCAATGCCGCCGCGGATGCATAGCCGTGCATGGTCGTCGTGTTGGGGGCCTTACCGAACCTGCCCTCGAAACCTTCCATGAAAGCCCGGGAAGCGTCCTCCGTTCCCGGAGGGGTGATCCCTCCGCTCCATGCGCACATGCCGAAAAGGCCCTCGGCCGCGGCTCCCATCTCCTCAATGAAGCTGGGATAGGCCACACCCCAGGGCCCCACGTAAGCTTTCAAGGAAATCTTCTGCTCGCGAATCTGACGAACGAGGACGAGGTGGTCCGGAAAAAATCCGCCGCAAATCAGCGTGTCGACGCGGGCTGCGCGAAGCTTCAGGAGAAATGCCGAAAAATCCGGGCTCCCGGGCCTGAACTTCTCGACGAGCCCCAGAGGAACGCCAGATTCCTTGAGACGAGACTCGACTTCCTGCCCGAGCTCCGTGGATCCCGGTGTGGAGGTGTACAGGATGGCCACCGAAGTCGGGCGGACCACATCACGGATGAAGTCGCAGAGGGGCACGACGATACCATCCAGGTGCGCCACTCGAAAGAAGAACGGATTCTTCCGACCCAGGGTGAGGGAGCGCTGGAGGCTGGCCGAGGCCACGTAGGGTACGCCGTATCGGGCGGCCAGCTCACTCACCGGGCCGACCAGGGAATCCACGTATCCGCCCACCAGGCCAATCACCCGGTTTCGATAAAGCAGATCCTCGGCCTGGTTGATGGCGACTTCAGGGAGACTCTGGTCATCGCGACTGACCAGCTCGATCTTCCTTCCCAGGATGCCCCCTCTGGCGTTCACCACCTCCACGGCCCAGAGGATGCCTTCGTGGATCTCGATGCCGTGCCGTGCCAGCTTCCCGGTGAGGGGGTTGATCTCCCCGATGCGGATGACGGGAGGGGCGCTGCTGGCTGAGGTCATGGCGTGGGCAGGGTGCAGAAGGAGCGCCAGGGAGGCCAGGAAAACCAGGACTCCGGCACCCCATGCCCGTCTGTCGACGATGCCGATCATTGGGGCACGGTCAGCGTGTACCCCACATGACCGAAGGCGAACCCGCTTCCGAATTCGGCGGCGAGCCGGGCAATGGGGCCTTGTCCGGTGCAATGGCTCGTAGCCAGTGTCTCCAGTTGGTATTTCTTCAGGACCGGTATGGTTTCATCCAGCTGGGACTGGGGCGAGAAGCCCAGGTGGGTGCCCCCGAGAATGGCGCGGATCCTGTCGACACCCGTCTTGGCGATGACGTGGTTCAAGATGTTGATGAGCCCGGCGTGAGCGCAGCCGAGAAGGATCACCAGGCCCTTCGACGTCTTGAGGACCAGGGAATAGTCGTCGAGAAAGGGATCGGCCGCCCATTGGCCATTCTGCTTCACCACAAACTTGGGGTCCCCCAGCTCGAAGGGCGTGTCTCTCGGTACCTCGCCACTGACAAAAACATTCTCCAGAATCTCGGTAAACTCGGTTTGCCATCTGAACCGTGCCCCCCGGGTCGTCAGATAGGCTTCGCGCCAGGGAATGCCGATGGATACGGGCTTCTCCTCGGGTCCAACGGGCATCCAGCGGAAGCGCTCTCCGAGCACATCCGGGTGGGCCACCACCTCGCACGGGCCGTGGACTCCCAGGAAGGCCAGCATTCCTCCTGTGTGGTCGAAGTGCCCGTGGCTGAGGACCAGGTGGGAAACCGACTTGAGATCTTTCTGAAGTCGCAGGGAATTCTGCACCAGACCGAAGCCCTGGCCGGTATCGAAGAGGACGTTGCCGCCCGGAGTCTCCACGAAAGCCGCGAACCCATGCTCTCCCAGAAGTCCCGGGGTTGGAACCGTATTCTCACAAAGGACCGTGATCTTGAGCTCCATGTCCACCTCCACGAAATGCATACCCCCGCTCGGGGCGGGGGTATGGTCTCACAACGATCTTCCTGCCGACGCGCTCCTAGCGCAGCTTGCGCCGTAAGAGCTTGCCGGTGGGCGTACGCGGCAATTCGCTCACAAACTCGAACACCCGCGGGAGCTTGTAGATGGCGATGTGCTCCTTCAAGAACTCCTTCAGCTCATCGGTCAGCTTGTCGCCTCCCTCGAAGCCTGGCTTCAGAACCAGCACGGCCTTGGTGATCTGTCCCTTGTCGGGGTCGGGAACGCCCACGACGCCGACATCGGCAACGGCCGGATGCTTGGCGATGGCTTCCTCGACTTCCGCGGGGCCGATTCGATAGCCGGAGCTCTTGATCATGTCGTCTTCACGGGAAACGAAGAAGATGTTGCCATCCTCATTCATGAAGACCGCATCGCCCATCTGGTTCCAGCCGTTGACGACACCCTTCTTCTGGGACTTGAGCAGCTTCTCGTTGTCCTCATAGGGCTTCCAGTAAAGGCTTCCCGAGGCTCCCTTGAGCTGCATGCTTCCGATCTCGCCCGGCTTGCAATCCTTGCCCTCGGCATCCACGACCCTGACCACGACACCCGGGAGGGCCTTGCCAATGGAATTGGGAACGGGCTCGGGGTTCATGGTGTTGGAGGTGACGAGGTGGAGCATTTCGGTCCCTCCCAGACCTTCCCAGATGGGCTTGCCGGTGAGGGCTCTCCAGGCCTCGAGAGTTTCGGCGCCCAGGGCGTCGCCGCCCGAGGTGTACATCCGGACCGAGCTGATGTCGTATTTCTTGAAATCCGGGAACTTCATGAGACCGCGATAGGCCGTGGGAAGCCCCGTCATGATGGTGATCTTGTGCTTGGAAATGAGATCCATCATCTCCTGCGGCGTGAACTTGGGAATCAGGGAGATGGCCGCTCCCCCCTCGAAGGGCAGGAGCGTGAAGGTGCCGAAGCCGGCCGCGAAGGAAACGGGCGCGGCGCCGCCCAGGGTGTCGCCGGGCGCCAGCTTGTAGACGTATTTGTTGACGATCTGCGCCTCGATGATGACGGGACGCACGAAGTGGATGCACCCTTTGGGCATTCCGGTCGTCCCCGAAGTGTAGAGGATGATTCCCACATCATCGGCCTTGAGCATGGTGGGCTCGAGATTCGGGGACCCCTTCTCCATCATCTCTTCGAACACCTGGTCGCCGCCGGCCTTCACCTCGTCGGGCTTGCCGCCGATGACGATCACCTTCGTGCCGTGCTTGAAATCCGGCTTTGCCTTGGTCACGGCGTCCATGAGAGGGGCGTTGACGATGAAATATCTCATCTCGGCGTTGTTGGCCACGAAGGCCACTTCCTCACCGGACCAGAGAGGCGACGTGGGGACGGGAATGGCTCCGATCTTTTCGATGGCGAAAACAGCCACGATGGCCTGGGGCGAGTTGACGAGCCGGATCCCGACCCGGTCCTGGGACTCGACACCCGAGTCCTTGAGGGCGTTGCCGAACTTGTTGACCATCTGCTGGAGCTGAGCATAGGAGATCGTCTTGTCCATGAACTTGATGGCGGCGTTGTCGCCCCTGCCTTCCCGAACGTGCCGGTCGAGCAGGAACTCCGCAATATTGAGCTCGGCGGGAAGATTGGCGAACTCTTGGGGAACAATGTACTCCGGCCAGGTGTCTCTCGGTGGAATGTAATTCTCCGGTATCTTACCCATCCTGAATCCCTCCTATGTGTTCTTGATGTGAGCCAATGGTGACCGCTGCAGCAGACAACTTGGTCGTGCGACCCGATGGCAAGGGACCTTCAAAAGCCTTGACTGTCTCTGGGCCACCTCCTTTCGCATGTCCTCCAGACCGCCGGATGGATCGCGACGGCTGAAAATCCGGCAAGGTCCTTCAGGGAAGACGGTCGCACTTTCTCGATGATCCTGTTTCAAGGTCGTACCAGATGCCACGTGAATGAGAGCTCGGGGTTGGACGGCGCGCATGGGGAGCCAGCAAGTCCGGTGAGGCGCGGCGCTCGACAGCGCCCGCTCGAAGCGCGTCTGGGCGAGAGTCTCCGGACTCCACTGCTCTGCTTTGCTTCACATGGAAGGTCCGCAAGAACTAAGGGCTTGAAGCCACCACTTCAAACCCGTGCTTCTTGAGTTCGTCCACAATGGGCTTCAGATCGCATTTCTTCAGTCTGAGCGAATAAACTCGATCTGGACCTTCTACCGCCGACAAATGACAAATGCTGATCACCTCGCCCTGTCCCTTCCGGACCAGGCGCGTGATCTCGTCCAGGGGACCGGCAGACGAGGAAACCTTGACATCCACACGGGAGGAGCTGTCCAGCATGCCCAGCACCGTGATGAATGCCGACAGAATGTCCACTACCGTGATGACACCTACCAGCTTGCCGTTTTCGACCACGGGGAGCCCGCCGATTTTTTTCGAGAGGATGAGCCGAGCAGCCTCTTCCAGGGGCATATCCGGTGTCGCCTTGTGGGGTTTCCGGACCATGACGTCTTCGAGGGAGAGCTCCTCCAGCATCGAGGCGATGAGAACGCCCCGCAGATCCGCGTCTGTCACCCAGCCCACAAGCTGCTGCTCGGCATCCACGACCGGCAGGTGCCGAATGGACCCCTGCTTCATGATGCCCAGCGCTTCTTGTATGGACGCTTCCTTGTGGATGGTCACAATGCTGGTTGTCATCCAATGGCGGACTATCACCGAAAGCTCCCCTGCGCAGCTGATATATGGTAGCGAGAATTCGGGTGCGGAGCTCGATCTTGGAGCTCGCAAAGGTTTCCCATAACTCCTCTCGCAACCTATGCGAGAACGAAACGGAATGCAAGAGGAAAGTTCCACAAACCCGCACCCTGTTTGACATTGCAAAATCATGGGGGGAGATGCCGGGTTGGCATGGCGTGGTGAGGAGGTGGCCGGGAGACGCGGGGTGAATGGGAGGGTGACGCCGCGGATCACCCCCCTCCTGCCGCCTCGTCGCATACGGCCATCCCACGTCGGGCCTCGTTTGACTTTGGGGGGCCTTCTGCTATACTCGCCCCCCAAGGTCAGGAGGGGTAGGCATTCGAGGCGGAAAGTCGTGATATTGCCCATGGAACGGAGAAGGTGCCTTGCGACAGCCGAAATTCATTTTCATCACAGGCGGGGTACTTTCGTCCCTCGGGAAAGGGCTGGCCGCCGCGTCCATCGGATCCCTCATGGAAAGCCGCGGACTGCGCGTTTCCATTCAGAAGCTGGACCCTTACATCAACGTCGATCCCGGCACCATGAACCCCTTCCAGCACGGGGAAGTTTTCGTCACGGATGACGGGGCCGAAACGGATCTCGACCTGGGCCACTACGAGCGCTTCACCCACGCGAGGATGTCCAAGAAGAACAACTACACTTCCGGCAGCATTTATTATTCCGTGATCACCAAGGAGCGCCGCGGCGACTACCTGGGGGGGACCGTCCAGGTGATTCCGCACGTCACGGACGAGATCAAGGCCTGCATTCGCGGGGCCGTGGACGATGTGGACATCCTCATCGTGGAGATCGGCGGGACCGTCGGGGATATCGAAAGCCTTCCCTTCCTTGAGGCCATCCGCCAGTTTCGGAATGACGTGGGCCGTGAGAACGCCATCTACATCCATGTGACCCTGGTGCCTTACCTGAAGGTTTCGGGCGAGGTCAAAACCAAGCCGACCCAGCACAGCGTCAAGGAATTGCTGGGAATCGGCATCCAGCCGGATATTCTGCTGTGCCGGACCGAGAAGGTCCTGCCCCCGGAGATCAAGGCCAAGATCGCCCATTTCTGCAACGTGGAGCCCGACGCCGTCATCACGGCCCAGGATGTGGACTGCATCTACGAGGTGCCGCTCCTGTTTCACCAGGAAGGGCTGGACGAAAAAATCGTGCGGCTGCTCAACATCTGGACGCGCGCCCCGCTGCTGAGCCAGTGGGAGGAGCTGGTCCGGCGTTTCAAGGAGCCGGTGCACGAGGCACGAATCGCCATCGTGGGAAAATATATCGATCTCACCGAGTCCTATAAGAGCCTCAACGAAGCGCTGGTGCACGGGGGTGTGGCTCACGGAGCGAGGGTTGTCCTGGATTTCGTCGATTCCGAAAACGTCGAGAAAGAGGGTGGCGAAGCCCTCATCGAGGGGGCTGACGGCATCCTCGTTCCGGGCGGTTTCGGGCAAAGGGGGATCGAGGGAAAGATCAAGGCGATCCAGTATGCGCGGGAGAGCAGGATCCCGTTTTTCGGCATCTGCCTCGGCATGCAGCTGGCCACGGTGGAGCTTTCCCGCCACATCGCCGGCCTCGAAAAAGCTCATAGCATGGAGTTCGACAAGCACACGCCCCACCCGGTCATTTTCCTCATGCGGGAGTGGTTCGACTACAAGAACAACCGGGTGATCCGTCGCGATGAGTCGTCGGACTTCGGGGGGACCATGCGCCTCGGGGCCTATCCGTGCCACCTCGAGTCCGACAGCCAGGCGGCTCGAGCCTACGGCCGCGCGGAGATCTCGGAGCGGCATCGCCATCGCTATGAGTTCAACAACGAGTACCGGGAGCTGCTGGCCGAGAAGGGCCTGCGATTCACGGGGCTTTCCCCCGATCGAAACCTGGTGGAGATCGTGGAGCTGTCCGATCATCCCTGGTTTCTCGGCTGTCAGTTCCACCCGGAGTTCAAATCGCGCCCCATGGAGCCCCACCCGCTCTTCAAGGCCTTCGTGGGGGCGGCTCTGGAAGAGGCGCGGCGCAAGAGCCCGGAGCGCTCCAAGGAGTGCGGGTGAGATGATCGGCGGGGAATTGGACCATGACGGACATTGACCTTGCAGGGCAGCGCATATCGAGGGACTGTTTCTTCGTGATCGCGGGTCCATGTGTCATCGAAGGCGAGGAGTCCGCCCTGGGGGCGGCTCGCTTCATGGCGGAGGCATGCGGCGCCCTCGGCATACCGTATGTCTTCAAAAGCTCGTACGACAAGGCAAACCGAACGTCCATCGAATCCTTCCGGGGGCCGGGAATCGAACGCGGCCTGGAGATCCTGGGCCGGGTGCGCCGGGAGATCGGAGTGCCTGTCCTGACGGATGTGCACGGTGCCCTCGAGGCGGCTCGAGCCGCGGAGGTGGTCGACATCCTGCAGATTCCCGCGTTCCTGGCACGCCAGACGGACCTGCTGCTGGCGGCGGGGCGGACGGGAAAGCCGGTCAACATCAAAAAGGGCCAGTTCCTGGCCCCGTGGGACATGGCTCAGGTCATTTCCAAGGTTCGGCAAACCGGGAACGACCAGATTCTGCTGACCGAACGGGGGACGTTTTTCGGCTACAACAACTTGGTCGTCGACATGCGCTCGCTGTCCATCATGGGGGAGTGGGGCTTTCCGGTGGTGTTCGATGCCACCCACAGCGTGCAGCTTCCGGGTGGCCGGGGTGCGGCTTCCGGCGGCCAGCGGCAGTTTGTGGCGCCTCTGGCTCGAGCGGCCGTGGCGGCGGGAGCCCACGGCGTGTTCCTCGAGGTCCACGAGGATCCCGATCACGCCCTGTGCGACGGACCCAATTCACTGCGCCTGAGCGACGTTCCTCCGCTGCTGGCCATGCTGGCGGCCATCTACCGTCAGGTCCGCTCCGGGCCGCGGGATGGCATGCCGTGACGGGCGAGGGCCGGGCTGCCGGAGCTTCTGGAGAAAGGTTGAATGAAATGGATCTGGATGAAGCCCTTCGGTCCCGTATCCTTCCCCTGCGATTGATGATTTTCGATGTCGACGGCGTGCTGACCGACGGTCGCATCGTCTACCACGACGACGGCTCGGAGCTCAAGGTGTTCGATGTTCAGGACGGACACGGCATCAAGCTTTTGCAGCGTGCGGGGTTGGAAGTGGCGCTCATCACGGGGCGATCCTGCCGGGCGGTGGACCAGAGAGCCGCGGGGCTCGGCATCCGGCGGGTCCACCAGGGGGCCATCGTGAAGATGGAAGCCTATGATGGGATTCGCGCCGAGACGGGGCTGGGCGATCACGAGATCGGCTACATGGGGGATGATCTCATCGATATTCCCGTCATGCGGCGGGTGGGCTTCGCGGTCTCCGTTCCCAACGCATCGCCTCATGTGTGGCCCCACGCCCATCACGTGACGCGGTTGGGCGGGGGGCGCGGTGCGTGCCGGGAAGTGTGTGAGATGATCCTTCAGGCTCAGGGGCTGTGGTCTCGGGTGACCGATCGCTACTTTCGGGATTGAGTGTGGTGACGCCCCTTGTCATTCCGCGCCGCGCTCATGTGCGTTGAAGGTCAAAATCCTCGCTTCCGCGGATCGATGGGGCGAAAGGTCGTTCGCTGGCGCAAGCGGTTTCCGCGGAATGGGACAGTGTGTAAGAGCCTTGAAATTGAAGTGTTTCAGCCTCATCGAGTCCAGCTTCCCTTCAGTCCCATCTGTTTTCGGCGGCGAATAACCCTTTACAGGCATACCTGTTGCATGTTAAACTGTCTTTGAATTGTAAGATATGGATATGTCTGTAAAAATCTCCATAGCCCTCCATTCGCCCCGTCGAGGTGAGTGCCAAGGGCGTTGAGCGTGGTATTCCCATATGGGTTCAAGCTCCGGGAAGCTCTTCCGTTTTCTGCTGCTTGTCATCGCCCTGGCGACGAGTGGGCTGCTGGTCCTTGCCGTCTGGAAAGGCGTGGTTCAGAAGGATCAGCGCATGGAGCAGGTGAGCGAATCCGTTGAAGCCGACATGAAGCTGTCGGACATGGAATATATCGAGATGCAGGAAGGCAGGCGCCTTTGGGCCCTCAGGGCTACGGAGGCGACCTACTATCAGGCGGAGCAGAAGACGCTCCTGAGGTCCGTTCATTTGACGTTTTTTCTGGATGATGGTGGCGAGGTCTATCTGGAGAGTGGGGAAGGGGCGCTATACGCCGGCTCCAAGGACATCGAGCTGTGGAATGACGTGCGGGCGACCGTCCCTCGAGGGTATGAGCTTCTGAGCCAGAGGGCGTATTACGAGCATCAAGGAAGGCTGATCCGTTCCGTGGAGCCCATCGAGGTGAGGGGGCCCGATCTCAATCTGACGGGTCGTCGATGGGAGTATCGGATACCCGAGCGCAGGGGGCTGGTGGAAGGTGAGGTTCGCGCGCGAGTCAATGCTCTGTCGGTTGAGGGGAGATGATGGGCCCGGGAGCCCATGCGGAGGAGGTCCCATGGTATCCACTGTGGATAGGCGTGTGATGCGAGTATGGCTGGCGGGGCTGATGGTCCTGGCCCTGGTCTCCATTCCGGTTTGGGGGCATGCAGCCGAGAAGAAGGCTTCCAGGCCGGCTGCCTCGAAGACGGGTCCGCTCAAAAGCGACGCTCCCCTGAACATTGCCAGCGACAGGATGGAAGTGAGTCAGAAGGAGCGAACGATCCTCTTCGAAGGGCATGTCGTCATCCAGCAGGAGGATCTCACCATTACGGGTCGGAGGATGGTGGTCCATGCCGCTGGGGGCGGCAAGGGTGACGGAGGGGATTCCTCCATGATGGAGAAGATCGACCGCATCGAGATTGAAGGTGACGTGAGGATCGCTCAGCGCGAGAAGGTGGCTACTTCCGAGAAATCGGTATACTATCACCGCGAGCAGAAGATCGTGCTCATTGGAAATCCCGTCGTGTCCCAGGGCGATGACAAGGTGCAGGGGCGGCTCATCACGCTTTATCTGGCGGACGGTCGCAGTGTGGTGGAGGGAGGCGAGTCGTCGCCGGTGCAGGCGGTGCTTCATCCTCGAAAGGAATAGCTGTTGGGGGCGGAGGTCGGCGGAAAAAGTCTGGTGGTGAGGGACCTGCTCAAGGTGTATGACGGGCGTGCCGTGGTGGACCATGTGACGCTGGATGTGCGGGAGGGGCAGATCGTCGGGCTCCTGGGGCCCAACGGAGCGGGGAAGTCCACCACCTTCTACAGCATCGTGGGCATCATCATCCCCGACGGTGGAGCGATCCTGCTGGATGGGGAGAGCTTGAACGGGATGCCCATGTACCTTCGGGCGAGGAAGGGGATCACGTATTTGCCCCAGGAGCCGTCCGTTTTCCGAAGGCTGACCGTCGAAGAAAACATCATGGCCATCCTGGAAACACTCGACATGGGGAAGGAAGAGCGACGGTCCCGGCTGGAGGAGCTGTTGTCGGAGCTGAACATCGCTCATTTGGCCAGGAACCGGGCGGATCGTCTGTCTGGGGGCGAGCGGCGCCGGGTGGAGATCACCCGGGCTCTGGTGACGCAGCCTTCCTTCATCCTTCTGGACGAGCCTTTCGCGGGGATCGATCCGCTGGCGGTCCTCGAGATCCAGGGGCTGGTGCGATCCCTCAAGGCCAAGGGAATCGGGGTGCTCATTTCCGATCACAACGTCCGCGAGACCCTGAAAGTCTGCGATTGGGCTTATATCATGCATGAAGGAAAGATACTCGAGGCGGGCGAGCCCGTGGCGGTCGCTCAAAGCGATCTGGCTCGGAGGACCTATCTCGGAGATGAATTCAGCTTGACGTAATCAGGATGTGATCATGGCGGCCCTTGAACTGAAACAGCAGCTTAGACTGAGCCAGCAGCTCATCATGACCCCGCAGCTGCAGCAGGCGATCAAACTGCTCCAGCTTTCCCGTTTGGAGCTCCTCGAGACCATCAGCCAGGAGCTGGAGGCCAACCCGCTTCTCGAGGAGGTTCAGGAGGAAATGGCCGAGGCGGGGGACTTGACCGACGGCGAGGGGGCGGATGCGCTGGCCGCCGACGGTGAGGTTCCAGCCCAGGAAGCGTTCCAGGAAGTGGAAGTCATCGAAAAGGTCCGTGAGGATTTTGACTGGGAGGGCTACCTGGATGAGTACAGCAGCGGGAGCCCGGTGGTGGTGGAGACGGATCCCAACAAGGAGTGGCCTTCCTTCGACAGCAAGCTGAGCCTGCCCGCCTCCCTGGAGGACCATCTGACCTGGCAGCTCAGGATGTCCCACATGACGGACTTCGAAAAGCAGATTGGTGTCCACATCATCGGAAATCTGAATCGAGACGGGTACCTGGACGCGACGGTGGAGGAGATCGCCGAAGCCGTCAAGGCACGGGTCGAGGATGTTGTGGCGGTTCTGGAGCGGATTCAGGTTTTCGAGCCCATGGGAGTGGCAGCCAGGGATTTGCAGGAGTGCCTGCTCATCCAGGCGAGGAATCTCAACCCGCCCAATGAGCTGGTGGTTGAGATTCTGCGGAATCATCTGCAGTTTCTGGAGAGCAAGAATTACGCGGCGCTGGTGCGGGCCCTCAAGCGGTCGTCACCGGAGGTGAAGGCGGCGGTTGAGCTGATTCTCAAGCTGGATCCACGGCCGGGGCGTGCTTTCAGCGACGATTCCGTCGAATACGTCAGCCCGGACCTCTACGTCATCAAGGTCGATGGGGAGTACGTGATCCTCCTCAACGAGGACGGCATGCCCAAGCTCAGGGTCAGCTCCTACTACAAGGAGGCCCTGAGCGGGGACCAGGTGCTGCCCACCGACGCCAAGGATTATATCCATGGCAAGCTGAAGGCCGCCGCGTGGCTCATCAAGAGCATCCACCAGCGTCAGAGGACCCTCTACCGGGTGGCCCACAGCATCGTGAAGCTGCAGCAGGATTTTTTCGACAACGGCGTGGCTCATCTCAAGCCCATGGTGCTGCGCGACGTCGCCGAGGATGTGGGCATGCACGAATCCACCATCAGCCGGGTCACGGCCAACAAGTACATGCACACGACGCACGGGATTTTTGAGTTGAAATATTTCTTCAACAGCTCCATAAATAGCGTCCTTGGCGATGCGGTGGCCTCGGAGAGCGTTAAGGAGCGCATCCGCCAGCTCATAAAAGAAGAGAACCCATCCAAGCCGTTCAGCGATCAGGATATCGTGGGCATCCTCGAAAAGGAGAACATCTCCATAGCCCGCAGGACCGTGGCCAAGTACAGGGAGGTCCTGGGTATCCTGCCATCGAGCAAGCGCAGAAAGGCTTCTTGGGGCTGATGGAGTCGAGGGAGCCGGATTGAGGGGCATCGAGCGAACCGTACGAGCTGACCATGTGAAGGAGGTCCTAATTCCATGCAGATCAATGTCACCTTTCGGCATATTGAGCCTTCGCCTCCCCTGAGAGAATACGCCGAAGAGAAGATATCCCGGATCAAGAAATACGTTGAGGAGCCCATTGAGGCTCACGTCGTCCTGAAGGTCGAAAAGTTTCGGCACATCGCCGAGGTGTCCATCGATGCCAACGGCCTGAGGATCAACGGGACCGAGGAGACCGACGACATGTATTCCGCCATCGATCTGGTGGCGGACACCATCGAGGGCCAGGTTCGCCGCAACAAGGACAAGTTCCGAAAGAGGAAAGCCACCGGTGGGGCGCGCGAGCTTCACGGCGCCGTCGACCTGGGGGGCACCGCCGTCCCCGAGGAAGACCATGAGCGGCGCGTGATCCGGACGGAGCAGGTCCATGCCAAGCCGATGGATGTGGATGAGGCTGCGATGCAGCTCAGCGTGTCCAGCGGTGAGTTCCTGGTCTTCACCAATCGGCTCACCCACCGTATCAATGTGCTGTATCGCCGCAAGGATGGCCACTACGGCCTCATTGAGACCGAATAATCGCCAGTCCTGAGCCAATGTTGCGTGAGCCTCGCCCCTGCCCTGCCTTCCACGGCCAGGCCAGTCGGGCCGGGCTCTGTCATGGGTGTTGAAGAGGATATCAATGAAGATCCTGGATATCTTGGATAAGGAATCGATCATCACCGAGCTCAAGGGTGTTTCCAAGAAGCAGGTTCTGGAGGAGTTGATCGAAGCCCTGCTCGAGAAGCGGCCACACCTGGATCGCGAGAACCTCATGCGGGTGCTCCTGGAGCGCGAGCGTTTAGGGAGCACGGGCATCGGGGATGGCATCGCCATTCCCCATGGCAAGCTCAAGGACCTCGATCAGCTGGCCCTTTCTTTCGGTAAGTCCACGCGGGGGGTCGACTTCGAGTCCATGGATGGCAAGCCCGTCCATCTGTTCTTCCTCCTCGTCGCCCCCGAGAGCTGTGCCGGGATCCATCTGCGGGCTCTGGCCAAGATCGCGAGGCTGCTCAAAAACGGGATGGTGAGGAAGCGGCTGGGGGCGGTTGCCACGAGCGACGAGGTCTATTCCGTGATCCAGCAGGAAGACGAGGATTTCTGATCTTATTGTCGAGGGCCTTCCAACGGTCCCTGGCGATTCCTAACCGCGGATGCTCGCTTCCGAGGCTGCCCCATCATGACCGCCAGCCCCCAGTTTTTCCATCTGATCGGACTGTCCCTTTCCTGGCGATGATCCGCTTCCGCTGAATCGGAAAGAGATGCTCTGTTCCCTCTTGCCGTTGACAGATCCGAAGAGAAAGCCATGGAAAGAAGTGTGCATATCATCGTGGTGAGCGGCCTTTCGGGCTCCGGAAAGAGCACCGCCATCAAAGCCTTTGAAGATATTGGCTATTTCTGCATCGACAACCTGCCCGTGCCCCTGCTGCCTCACCTGCTTCTTCTGTGCGAGAAGGATATGCCGGACATTCAGAAGATTGCCCTGGGGATCGACATCCGGGAGCGCTCTTTCCTGAAGGATTACGACAAGATCTTTGAGTCGCTGGAGGACCATGGCTATCGCTTCGAGATCCTGTTCCTGGAAGCGCCGACGGACGTGCTGCAGCGGAGGTACAGCCAGACGAGGCGCCTCCATCCCATCGCTTCCTCCGAGCCCCTTCTGCTCCATGCCATCGAGGACGAGAAGGACAAGCTCAAAGCCTTGCGGGCCCGCGCCACCAAAGTCATCGACACGGGTGCGTATTCGGTGCACCAGCTCAAGGCTCTCGTCACGCGGACTTACTCGGGGATCAGGGAGATAGAGCGGCTCAGCGTCCAGGTGCTCTCCTTCGGGTTCAAGCATGGGCTGCCGTTCGAGGCCGATCTGGTCATGGATGTCCGCTTCCTGCCGAATCCGTATTTCGTGGAGCAGCTCAAGGAAAAGGATGGATCCGATGCCGAGGTGAGGGAATGGGTCCTCCAATGGGCGGCAGCGAGGGATTTTCTGCGGGACTACAGCCGACTGCTTCTTGGGATACTCCCTGCTTATATTGCGGAAGGGAAAAGGTATCTCACCATTGCCATAGGATGCACCGGGGGCAAGCATCGCTCGGTTGTCCTCGCGACGCGGCTGGCTGGAATTCTCGAGGAAAGCTCTTATTTTGTTAATGTATTTCATCGCGATATTCATATGGAGTGAGGGGTTGGATGTCCGGAGACCTTGAGAAGGAGCCCATCGGGATCGTCGCGGTGTCGCATTGCGGTCTGGCCGAGGAGATGGTTCGCGTGGCCGAGCTCATCGTGGGTGAGCTGAGTGGCTGCAGGGCCATTTGTTTTGGCTCGCGGCAGACGGTGGAGGAGATGACGGCCGAGCTCAAGGATGCCATCCGCGAGGTGGATCGGGGCCGCGGCGTCCTTATTCTCACCGATCTCTTCGGGGGTACTCCGGCCAACATCAGTCTGTCTTTCCTGAGTCCCAAGGTCGAGGTGGTATGCGGGATGAACCTCCCCATGCTCATCAAGCTGGCGGGCTGCCGGACGGATCTCCCGCTGCGGGATGTGGCGGCGGTGGTGAAGGAGTACGGGCAGCGGCACATCTCCCTGGCCAGCGAGATTCTGTCCCGAAATGCCGCCGCCGGTTGATGCCGGCAGGATCGGAAGCGTGGCTTTCCCGGGAGGGGCAATGACGCCCAGCACCCCGTCTTTCGAGTTCACCATTTCTTCCATGAAGGTGCGGGACTTGCCCAGGGTGGCCGAGATCGAGCGGATGCATCAGCGCGAGCCCTGGTCCGAGGCGGCCTTTGGGGAGGAGCTGGCGAAGCCCCATGCGCTCTGTCGGGTGGCCCGGCCGTCGAATGGAGGCTGCGAAAGGGGCGTGCGGGGGATGGCTCATGGGGCGGGGTTCGTTCTCGGCTATGCCTGTGCATGGATCGTTCTGGACGAGATCCAGGTGCTCAATGTAACCGTGGACCGGGTTTTCTGGAGACGTGGCATAGGTCGGGCGTTGCTCGGGCGGGTCCTCGACGAGGGGCGGATCAGAGGGGCGACGCGGGCCACTCTGGAGGTGCGACCCTCCAACGCGGAAGCTCTCGGACTTTACGGTTCCCTGGGGTTTCGGCGAGTGGGTGAGCGGCCCGGCTTCTACACCAGCGACAAGGAAGCGGCCATCGTCATGGATTTGGATCTCAAGACAAGCGGGAAGCCTTTATGAAAGTGACCACGGCGGCAGGCCAGATCCATTCGGACGCTTTGATCAAGAACCTGGATCTGACGAATGTGGAAGTGGCCATAGAGCCGGTTTTCGAGGTGCTTTACGAAGCGGTCCAGGGCTATGCCGGAAAGGAGCAGCAGGCCCGCGAGCTGCTCATCGAATACCACCACAAATATCGGAACTGGCGCTTCGTGATTTCGGAGACCTGGCGATACGCCGTCTCCAACCTGCGCCTGATCTCGAGCCATCCGCGAAACGGGGTGGTGGTCTTCCTCCTCTCGAGGATCTTCGTGGATGCCCTGACGGGCTCCGAGCGCTCCGAGATCCGCGGCCTGGCGGCCAACAATCTCATCGCTTTCTGGCTGAAGCTGGTGGATGAAATGCCCGGGGCCCTGAACCGGCCCCTCCCCCAGGGGGTGGCGGTGGACGCCGTCGAAGCGTCCCTCGAAGCCCACGCCGCATGTCATGAAGGGATCCTGCGTCACTATTTTCAGAGGCTTCGGGACCTCCCCGAGGGGGGGCTCGACGACATCATGCGGAGCTACTACCAGCTGAAAAAGCTCGGAGGTAAGCTCGTCGGACTGTGGCCGGAGTCGTCGTCCCTGGAGGAATTTCGAGGCCTCCTCACCCGGCTTTACCGTGAGACCTACCATTTCTGGCTGCGGAAGGAAGACCCTTGCGAATGGCTCCTTCAGCAGGCCAGCCAGACTCAGAGCGAAGTGCCCCCCTGGTTTGGGCTGTGCACGATCCTGGGTCATGACGAGTACAACACCTACCTGAGGCAGATTGATGACGAGATCGAGCCCGAGGCCGATCATCGCGCGGCGGTCTCGCGCCTGATCCATCTTCCGGATTTTCACGAGATCGTGCGGACGTACTTCAAGCTTCCCGAGACATTGAAGCCCTACGAGGATCCGGAGCAGGCGTCGCCCCTCAGCATGCTCATCCGGCTCAAGATCATGGAAATCCGGGGGCTCGAGAACATCCATGAGGAAACGCTGCGGGAGATCAACTTCGAGGTTGCCCATTGGGTTCGGCAAAAACAGGATGAGAACCTGCTGAAGTTTCTCGAGAAGGTGCTGGATGTCCTGGCGGTATGCCTCAAGAATTATCCGGAGGCGGCTCTCCAGATCGTACGCACCATCGGCATGGAGGTCATCGACAGCGGCGACCGGGTCACGACGGATTTTTTCCTGACGCGGATCGTCGGCATGGGGTTTCAGCTGCCCAAGCTGGGGAGGGTCAGCCAGTACTGGCAGATGGAGACCAACCCGGCTCATCTGCCCAACATCCGCATCTGGCTGGAGATCATCAAGAAAAGTCCGACGCGCACCCGGGCGCTCCTTTCGGCTCTCATCCTGAATCTCTCCCTGGGAGGGATCTATGTCAGGGACACGGACCTGTTCCAGAAGGACGTGAGCCAGCTCCTGCATGCGCCGATCCGTTCCGTCTACAACCTGGTGAAGCAGCTCGCCAAGCTTTTTCCCGTCTATTTCAACCAGATCGGTGCCGAGGGGGCTCTGAGGGCCGTGTCCACCGACGTGGACGAGATGACGGGGCGCAGCGACCGGCTGGTCCACTTCCTCCGCAAGCAGAGCCATGTGGAGAGCAACAACGTCATCGTACGTTTCATGGAGGCTATCATCCAGTTCTGGAGGACCCTCGACAAATCGGGCCTCCAGGACCGGGTTCCCCCGGAGATCTATCCGGAGATCGCCACATCGGGGCCGCTGGTGGATGAGGTTCATCGCATCATGGTGTCCATCTTCCAGTCCAACACGATCCACCATGTGAAGGACCTCCTGGAGCTGACCGAGGCCGAGGCAATGGAGCTCGTCAGTGCCGCGCCCGAGGTCTCGGAGCGGGAGCGGCGGCGGGCCTTTCTGACCATTCAGCTCTACCAGCTGCTCCACGAGAAGTACGCCCTCAGCTTCAAGGACATGCGGCAGCATCTGATGCGCGCGTCCAACCTGGGCCTCCCGGATCCCGGAAGGCTCCTGAGCGTTCTGGACAGCAGCGACTCCTTCGAGAAGCTCGATGCCATCCTGGACTATCTCGGGGAGCTCAAGGAGGTGATTCTCACTCCGGGTGAGATGAACATCATCGAGAACATATACTACAAGCGTCACATCGCCGTGGACATTCCGTCCATGTACGGCTCTTACAACGAGAGGAAGTTCGATGCCCTGGGCCTGACCTTCCGCCTGGAGAACCTGGCCAATGTGCTTTTCGAGGAGATCATCTATGCTTTTGATCTGAGTTTCATCACCCGGGCCAGCTTCTTTCGCATCGGTAATTTCCTGCCGCTTTTCATCAAGGCCCTGGCCATCGACGGCATCACCTCCAACCGGCTGGAGCTTCAGGCGGAGCTGTTTTACAAGTCCCTTGAGGTGCGTCGGTTCTCCCATTCCCAGTACATCGACATTTTCCGGGGCTTCTCCGAGGCCATCCAGCAGATCATCCAGACGAACTACCATGCGGTGCACGAGGAGAACCTGGATACGATCATCCGGCAGCTGGGACCCGACTCCCTGCTGGCCCGCTATCAGCGGGAGTCCGAGTCCGAGACCCAGATGGAGCGGGTCCAGAGGGTCTCCGAGAGCTTTCTGAGGGATATCATCGCCCGCACCTTCGGGCTCCAGTACTTCGACCACTTCATCAGCAGCATCCTGACCACCCTGGCGACCCAGAAGGAGGAGCTCAGCTCGGACATGCTGGATCTGCTGTTGAGCTACGATCCGGACAAGACGGTCACGACGGTGTACCGGCCCAAGAAGATGGTGTACGACCTCATCCACATGGGAAACAAGGGCTACAACCTGGCCAACCTGCACTGCATCGGAATCCAGGTGCCCCCGGCTTTCGTCATCACCACCGAGTATTTCCGCTGCCGCAGCGTCATCGAGAGCTTCTCCCAGTCCAGCCAGGATTTCGAAGACCGGGTCATGGCCCACATCCACAAGCTGGAGGACCTGACGGGGCGGGAGTACGCGTCCAGAACCAATGCCATGCTCATCTCCGTGCGCTCCGGGGCGGCCGTCTCCATGCCGGGAATGATGACGACGTTCCTGAACGTGGGGATCAACGAGGAGATCGTGGAGGGGCTCATCACCCAGATGGGGGAGGAGTGGTTCGCCTGGGACAACTACCGGCGATTCATCCAGTCGTGGGGTATGTCGTTCGGGATGCAGCGTGGCGAATTCGACGCCATCATGCGGAGCTTCAAGCAGCTCCACAATCGTGACGTCAAAAGGGAGTTCATGCCCGTCGAAATTCGCGAAATGGCTCTGGCGTATAAGCGGGCGCTCATGGACCACAACATCGCCTTTTCCGACGACCCCAAGGAGCAGCTCTTCACGGCGATCCGCCAGGTGATGGCCTCCTGGTACTACCCCAAGGCCAAAACCTATCGGGAGATCATGGGATTGTCCGAGAACTGGGGAACGGCCGTCACCATTCAGGCCATGGTCTTCGGCAACCTGGACACCCGGTCGGGGGCGGGGGTCATGTTCACCCACAATCCCCGCACCTCCGAAGACGAGATCGACCCCGTGGGCGACTTCACCTGGGGGAACCAGGGCGAGGATGTGGTCGGTGGGCTGGTGCAGACCTTGCCCCTCTCCGAGAAGCAGCGCCTGGCCGCCCGTGAAACCCAGGAGTTCTCGCTGGAGACGCTTTTCCCAAGGGTTTACCGGCGTCTGGTCCAGATCGCCAGGAACCTGGTCATCGAGCACAGCTGGGCGCCCCAGGAGATCGAATTCACTTTCCAGGGGGACGATGAGGAGGGGGTTTATGTCCTTCAGTCCCGAAACATGGCACCCCGCATCAGGCGTCACCTCCCCGTGTTCAGAATCTCCGACGGCCTGCACTCGTGCTACCTCGGCAGCGGGATCGGCGTCAGCGGAGGGGCCCTGGCCGGGCTTGCGGCGTTCAACATGGAGAACATCGAGCACCTGCGCCGCGAGCATCCCGGGAGGACCATTGTCCTGATCCGCTCCGACACGGTTCCCGAGGACATTCACGAGATCTCCATTGCCGACGGCATTCTCACGGGCAAGGGAGGGGCGACCTCCCATGCGGCCATTGTGGCTCACCGGCTGGGCAAGACCTGCGTGGTGGGCTTCAACAAGATGAGGGTGTGGGAGCGAAAAGCCGAATGCGTTGTGGACGGACACACCATCCGCACAGGCGACGGCATCGCCATCGACGGGCGGAGCGGGGCCATTTACAAAGGCCTGCACGAAACGGAGCAGGTGGATCTCACGAACTGAGGCCAGAAGCTGGCAGCGTTCAAGAAACGGAGGACACATATGAGCACTCGAGACGTCATGGTGCCCATGAAGCTGGGAATCAACGGTCTGGGAAGAATCGCCAAGCTCAGCATCTGGCATCACGTGGAGCGGCGGTACTTCTCGGAGCTTGTCGTCAACATCGGGCGTGAAGTGGGATCGCGCCTGGCGGACATCGCCCACTTCATCGAGAACGACTCGACTTACGGGCGGCTGCACACCTACCTGCACGGCTGCCGGGCTTCGCGCGCCATCGAGGAGCTGAACGAAAGTGAAGGGTCCATGCGCATCAACGGCATCAGGACGACCTTCCTCAGAAAGCAGCGCAATCCCGCCGCCATCGAGTGGCGGGATCACGGCGTGGAGCTGGTGATGGATGCCACGGGGGCTTTTCTGGATCCCACGGTGCCCGCCGATGAGCCCAAGGGGTCCCTCCGCGGCCACATGGCGGGGGGAGTCAAGAAGGTCATCGCGTCGGCGCCATTCAAGATCAAGGATCTCAGCAAGGAGATGCCCCCTGATGCGGTGACGACGGTCATGGGGATCAACGACGCCGACTACGATCCGGCCAGGCACGTGCTCGTTTCCAACGCTTCCTGCACCACGACCTGCCTCGCCTACATGGTGAAGCCGCTCCTGGATTATTTCGGGGCCCAGCGGATCCTTTCCGCCTCCATGACGACGGTCCACGCGGCCACCAGCTCCCAGCAGGTCCTGGATCGGGCACCCAAGAGCAAGGCGACGGACCTGCGCAAGAACCGGTCGATCTTCAATAACATCATCCTGACCACCACGGGCGCGGCCAAGGCCCTGGGCCTGGTCATCCCCGAAATGAAGCAGATCGGGTTCATCGCCGAATCGGTGCGTGTTCCCGTGACGACGGGATCCCTCATCATCCTGGTCATGATGGTCCAGGACGAGAGCATGCGCAATCCCATCAGCCGCGAGAAGATCAACGACATTTACCGGCAGGCGGTCCATCATTACCCCGAGGGTTACCTGGTGTTTTCGGAGGAGCAGAACGTCTCCACCGACATCGTCGGTCTTCCGAGGGCGGCGGCCGTGATCGAGGGCAACGAGAACCACACCCGCACGGCGGCGGTGCGCATCGACATGGATCGCGTGCTGACGGCCTGCGCCTATCTGAGCTCCCTGGGCGAGGCCGGTGCGCCGGCCTCCTTCGATGTGACCCAGATGAAGGCCGCGGCGGAGACTCAGCTGGGGATCCAGCAGTCCAGGATCCTCGAAGTCCCGGTGACCCAGGCCGTGGTCTACGGGTGGTACGACAACGAGCTGGGGAGCTACACCAACATGCTCGGGGACCGGACCGTGAGCATCGCCGAGCTGATGCAGCTCTGAGGGGTGGCTGGGCCGGCAGCCGTCTCGCCGGACACCGCCAAGCCCGGGCCTCGGGGCCCGGAGCTTCCTCGACCCGTGTCATGGTTTGAGGAGGATCGGGTGACCGATGAAAAGGGGCCGGCCGTCGCGCGGCTCGTCGACAGGAAGCTGAAGCCCGTAACCTGAAACCCTTTCGAACAGGAGGCAAATATGGCCATTCGGCTAGCCATCAACGGATTCGGACGCATCGGGCGCACCCTCTTCAAGGTCCTCACGGACCGGAACGCCCCCCTCGAGGTGGTGGCATTCAATGATCTGTCATCACCGACGGATCTGGCTCATCTCCTGAAATACGATTCAGTGCACGGGGTCTGGCCTCGTGAGGTCTCGGCCACCGAAGACGCGGTGGTGGTCGATGGGAAGGAATACCGCTGCCTCAAGGTTTCGGATCCGGCCCAGTCCCCATGGCATGATCTCAAGGTGGATATCGTGCTGGAGAGCAGCGGCCGGTTCGTGGACCGTGATGGCTGCCAGAAGCACATCAACGCCGGGGCCCGCAAGGTCATCGTGACGGCTCCGGGCAAGGGCATGGACGCGACCTTCGTGCTGGGAGTGAACGAGGGGAGCTATGATCCGTCCAGGCACCACATCGTCTCCAACGCTTCGTGCACCACCAACTGCCTGGCTCCCATCGCCTCGCTCCTGCATGATCGATTCGTCATCGAGCATGGGCTCATGACGACGATCCATTCCTACACCATGGATCAGCGGCTGCTGGATGCCCTGCACAAGGATCGGCGCCGCATGAGGGCCGCGGCGCTCTCCATGATCCCGACGACCACCGGGGCCGCCAAGGCCGTGGCCGAGGTCATCCCCGAGCTCAAGGGGAGGATGGACGGCGTGGCCATTCGAGTGCCCACGCCCAATGTGTCCCTGGTGGACCTGGTGTGCCGACTGGGCCGGGAGGTCACCAGGGAGGAAGTGAACCAGGTCCTGGAGGATGCGGCCAACGGACCTCTGAAGGGGATTCTCAACTTCGTCAAGGAGGAGCTGGTTTCGGTGGACTTCAACCACAGCTACTATTCCTCCAGCGTGGATGCGTCCCTGACCAACGTCATCGGAGGACGCATGGTCAAGCTCTTCAGCTGGTATGACAACGAATTCGGTTATTCCAGCCGCGTGGTGGACCTGGCTACCCTGATGGGCCAGTCGCTGGAATGAGCCGACGAGGCTGGTGGCGAGCGAGCGGGCTGGAGCGGGAATGAAGCCTGAAGGAGGGGATCGATGATACGTCGCCTGGATACATTGGATCTTGGCGGAAAGCGGGTGTTCGTCCGGGTGGACTTCAACGTTCCCCTGGACGGGGAGCGGAGAGTCACGGACGATCTGCGCATTCGGGCGGTCCTGCCCACCATTCGAAGGGTCGTCGACCTGGGGGGCAAGGTGATTCTGGCCTCCCACCTGGGACGCCCCAAGGGCAAGGTGGCCCCGGAGTTTTCCCTGAAGCCCGTGGCGGAATACCTGGCGGGACTTTTGGAGCGGCCCGTGGCTCTGGCTCCGGACTGCGTCGGCGAGGCCGTCAAGGATATGGTGGCCGGGATGAGCCCCGGAGATGTCCTGATGCTCGAGAATCTGCGCTTTCACCCGGGTGAGGAGAAGAACGACGAGGCATTCTCGCGGCAGCTGGCGGAGCTGGCCGACGTCTATGTCAATGACGCCTTCGCCGTGTCCCACCGGGCTCACGCCTCGGTCCACGGCATCAAGCTGGAAAAGGAGGTGGAGTATTTCCGCAAATCCATGGAGGAGCCACGTCGGCCCCTGGCCATGGTCATCGGCGGCGCCAAGGTGTCGACGAAGATCGAGCTCCTGGAGAACCTCCTCGACAAGGCGGATCATCTTCTCATCGGGGGGGCCATGGCCTGTACGTTCTTGAAAGCTCAGGGCAAGTCCGTCGGCCAGTCCATGGTCGAGGACGATTTCCTGCGTACGGCGGTGGACCTCCTCGAAAAGGCCGCCCAGAAGGGCGTCACCGTGATCCTACCGGTGGATGCCGTGGTGGCACCGAGCCTCGATGCGGGCGGTGAGGCCCGTGAAGTGTCGGTGGATGCCGTCCCCCCGGATGGCCGGATCCTTGATGTTGGACCGCGAACGCTCCAGGCTTTCGAGGCCGTTTTGCGTACCTGCCGCACCGTGGTTTGGAACGGTCCACTTGGAGTGTTTGAGCGGCCGCCTTTCCACAGGGGGACCTTCGGGCTGGCGGAGCTCCTGGGGGGCCTGGACGCGCTGACCGTCATCGGTGGGGGGGATTCGGCGGCGGCGGTGAGGCAGGCCGGGGCGGCCGGCAAGGTGAGCTACGTATCGACGGGCGGGGGTGCCTTCCTGGAGATGCTCGAGGGCAAGAAGCTGCCGGGGATCGAAGCCCTGGAATCCTGCGGGTGAGATGGGGAGAGGGCGAGAGGCCGGACGGAGGGGTTGCATATGAGCGAGAGAAAGCCATTCATCGCGGCCAACTGGAAGATGTTCAAGACCGTTGGCGAGGCTGTGGCGTTCACCGAGGCGATTCAGAAGGAAGTGGGGCCCCTGGTCGACCGGGAGGTCATTCTGGCCCCCCCGTTCACGGCCCTGGCTGCCGTGCGAGGGCTCATGAGGGCAGAGGGGTACAGGCTGGCCGCCCAGAATTGCCACTGGGAGGAGAAGGGGGCTTTCACCGGCGAGGTGAGCCTTCCCATGCTCCGCGATGTCGGGTGCGACTTCGTGATCCTGGGGCATTCGGAGCGGCGGCATGTGTTTGGGGAGACCGACGGGGACGTGGCCCGGAAGGTGGCTGCGGCCATCCGCCATCGGATTCCTCCCGTGCTTTGCGTGGGGGAGAAGCTGGAAGAGCGAGAGGATGGCCGAACCGCCGCCGTTGTGGAACGGCAGCTTTCGAGCGCCCTCGCCGGGCTTGGCCCCTCGGACGTGGGCGAGCTGGTCATCGCCTATGAGCCCGTCTGGGCCATCGGCACGGGGAGAACGGCATCACCCGAGCAGGCCCAGGAGGTGCACGCGTCCATTCGGGAGCGATGCGCGGCCGTGTTTGACAAAGACATTGCAAACCGGGTGCGGATTGTGTATGGAGGTTCGGTTAAGCCTGACAATGTGGATGCGCTGATGGCCCAGCCGGATATCGACGGTCTTCTGGTGGGAGGCGCCAGCCTGGAGCTGGCCTCTTTTCGGCGCATCGTGCAGTTCGTGAAGCTGTAACTGAACGGGACGGATGGAATGCATACTTTGGTCATCATCATACACATCATGGCCTGCCTGGCTCTGATTCTGATCGTGCTGCTGCAGACCGGGCGCGGAGCGGAAATGGGGGCTGCGTTTGGAGGAGCCTCCCAAACTCTGTTCGGAGGCGGCGGTGGCGCAACCTTCCTGGGCAAATTGACGACGGCGGCGGCCGTTGTGTTCATGCTGACCTGCCTGGGGCTGAGCTATTTTGCGGCGGGCCCCCAGACGAAGTCCATCATGGAAAACGTTCCGGCTTCGAAGCCCGAAGGCCCGGCTCTTCCCGAAGCCAAGCCCGTCGATCCCGCGGCCGGCGGCCAGACACCGCCCGCTGGGGAGCCGGTCAAGCCTCAGGAAGGCGCGGCCACCCAGGCGGAGCCGCAGAAGCTTCCGGAGTCTGCCAGGGAGGCTCAGCCCGGATCTCCCGCAGGCCAGGAGAAGGCGCCCGCTTCGCCGACTCCGGACAAGCCTCCGGTCCCGGCTGCCCAGGAGAAAGTCCCGGTCCCTTCCTCCCAGGGAAAGGCTCCGGTCTCTCCCAAGCCTTGAGCTCATCTCCATGCCCGGGGAATGTGAGTGCTGGAGGTCCCGGGGATGGAGAAGCCCTGGCCGATCTCCGTCATCCCAGGCTCGCCTTCGTGGATCCGTTGCGATGCGGATGGGCATGGGCTTCCGGGAAGGGCCCAGGGCCAGGCGACGCAGCTTATGGGGAGTTTCTCCGGTCATGGAGAGGGAAGGTTAGGCTGGCTGGCGCCTTCCCTGTGGATGGTGGCCCGTGTGCTCCAGGCAGCGGCCTTGCAGTCAGCCACATGGGCAAGCTCGACACCATAAGATCGCTCTGAAATGAGCTGAATGCCAGCGATTTGAGATGAGGCAAAATGACTTGACAAGGCTCGAGCCCTTTTCTTTAATGAATAGCTGGTTTAATGAAGAGCTGGTTTTCAACGGGTGTGGGGCCCATAGCTCAGTTGGTAGAGCCACCGGCTCATAACCGGTCGGTCCCTGGTTCGAGGCCAGGTGGGCCCACCAGTCATCATGTGTGACCTTGACAGGCATTGGGATGGTTTTGAGGCTGATTCCACCAAAAGGTGCCGACACCAAAATGCTCAGGGAGCAGGAACCGATCAGGACGGTTCATGCCACCCTTGAGTTGCAGGAAAGATGAAGGGGTGTTCCAGACGGGAGCACCCCTTCACTCGTTTTGGGGAGCTGGAGGTGAGATGGTTCGAGTCAAGAACATTCTGAGCTGGCTGGATGAATACGCTCCTTTTCGTTTTGCCGCCGGCTGGGACCGCTGTGGACTCCAGGTGGGCGATCCCATGTCCGTGGTCGAGCGCGTCCTGGTGGCATTGGATCCCGTCCTGGAGACTCTGAGGGAGGCCGAGCAGCTCGATTGCCAGTGTCTGGTGACTCATCATCCTCTGTTCCTCAAGCCCCTGGACGACCTGCGCATCGATCGCTTTCCGGGGGCATCCATCGCGCGGGCCGTCCGCTCCGGCATCCACCTGATCGCGGTTCACACGAGCCTGGATGTGGCGAGGGGGGGAACCAACGATACCCTGGCCGAGATGCTTTCCCTGGGGTCCCCGCAGCCCCTGGAGGCAGATCCCTTGCTGCGTCAGAATGCTCAGTACTCGGGCCTGGGCTGCATCGGCCTCCTGCCGCGCTCCGTCCCCTTGAGGGATCTTGCCGAGGAGGTGCGGCGAGTTTCGAGGGGGGTGCGGATCCGCGTGGTGGGGGATCCGTTCCGCCCTGTGCAGCGCGTCGGCCTTTGCACGGGAAGTGGCGGGAGCCTCGTTGAGCTGGCGGCCCGGGAAGGGGTCGACGTGTACATCACGGGAGACATCAAATATCACGAGGCTCAGCGGGCCGTGGAGGAGGGGATTGCCCTCATCGACATGGGACATTTCGCCTCGGAGAGGATCATCGTCGCCCCCGTGGCCGAATACCTGCGCTCGAGAGCCGTCAGCGAGCATGTCGAGCTGGAGGTCCTCATCGCCCGTCGCGAGGAGGACCCATTCTGGATACTCTAGAATAGAGGAGAAATACCTTGCTCCAGCAACTCAGGTACCTTGTCGAGCTCCAGGCTTTGGAGGACAAAAAAAGCGGGCTGATTCGCGGCTGCAACGACACACCCAGGCGCATGGCGGAAATCGAGCAGGAGTACACCCGCTTCGAGCAGGCGCTCCTCACGAGGCAGGCGGAGGGTGAGCATGCGCGAAAGGTGCACCGTTCCCTGGAGCAGTCCATCGCCGATCTGGAAAACCGGATCGCCCGCAGCAAACTGCGCATGAATGAGGTCAAGACCAACAAGGAATACCAGGCCATCCTGAGGGAGATCGATGACTTCAAGGTCGAGATCCGGCGCAAGGAGGATGAGGCCCTGGAGATGATGGAGCAGATCGAAAAGATCGTCAGGGAGCTCAAGACCCTGGAAAGCGAGTTCGAGGCTCACAAGGTACGCCTGGATGCCGATCGAAAGGTTCTTCAGGAGGAAGCCGATCAACTGAAGGCCCGGCTGGACCAGCTCGATGCCTTGGCCGCGGAAATCCGGATGAAGATCGACCCGGTCCTCCTCAAGCGCTGTGATTCCCTTCTGGAGCGCCAGTCCGGCATCGCTGTTGCTCCCGTGGAGGCCGGAAGCTGCCGGGTCTGCCACTTGAACATCCCCCCTCAAAAGTTCATAGAGCTTCAGCGGGACGAGGCCATCCTGCAGTGCCCTCACTGCCACCGGTTTTTATTCTGGACCGGCAATGAAGCCTATGCGGTGATGGACGAGGACCTGGGAATCTCGGCGTGAGGGAAGACCGATAAGGGCTGTTCGCCTTACGTGAGAGCCGTGCGCGCCATCATGGACATGAGGCTCGTGGGTAAGGCTTGTCTTCTCTGGCCATGGCTGGCGCTCTTCTTGACTTGGCAGGAGAGAAGCCTGCTCGTATGTGGATATCGGCATCCTGTATGCCTGGCTCAGGGTGCCCGGCATGGAATGCCGCGGACGCCTGCTTCTCCTCTCTTGCCGCCTCAACCCCTGCGGGACCTTCTCGCCCACCCCGGAAACGGAGTAGCTCCGCGCAAGGCTGTCCGGAAGAGCACTACACCTGTGATGATCCCCTTCTCGCGTCCATTCTGCCCTTGAGTCTGGGGAAGAGATCGATGTCCGTGTGGGGAAGGAAGAGCGAAGCCACATAGTGGTCCATGTAGGACGGGGTGTCCGACAGCTCGAAGCTGGTCATCTTTCTGGTCACTTCGACGACATCCCGCCGCAGCCGATTGGTGAGGGCGCTCATGCGACAGCCCAGGAGGGACCCGTTCCCGATGAAGGTGATCTTTTCGGGGTCTGTCTCGGGCAGGAGCCCGATGACCATGGCCTTCTCCAGGTCCACGAAGCTTCCAAAACCGCCGGCCAGAACGATTTTGTCGATGTTGTCGAGGGTCAGCCCCACTTCCTCCAGCAGGGTCTGGTAACCGCTGAAGATGGCGCCCTTGGCTCGAATGAGGTTGTCGATGTCGTTCTCGTTGAGGGTGATGTCCCGGTCGATCTGGGTTTCCTCGGCCCAGGCCAGAACGTACTCCCACACACCATCGTTCTGACGGATGCGCTTACTGGCAAGATCCGTGTGATACTTGCCGCGGTTGTCGATGATCCCAAGCTCCAGGAATGTCGCCACGATGGTGATGAGCCCCGAGCCGCAGATGCCCTTGGGGCGTGCATTGCCAACGGTGATGAGCATCGGCTCCAGGGTGACGGGGTCGATGGAGAAGTCTTCTATGGCTCCCTTGGCTGCACGCATGCCAAACTGCAGCCCTCCGCCCTCGAAGGCGGGACCGGCCGAGCAGGCGGCGCAGGCGAACCAGTCCTTGTTGCCCACCACGATTTCGGCGTTGGTTCCGATGTCGAGGTAGAGCGTGACATCCTCGGTCCGATAAAGGCCGGCGCCCATGACGCCGGCCACGATGTCGCCACCCACGTAGCTCGAGATGGCCGGGTAGACCAGGGCGGACACGTGGTCACCCAGCTCCAGGCCGATATTGGAAGCGGTGATGGGCGGGTAGAGGGTGGCGGCGGGCACGTAGGGGGCGTAGCGGATGTAGCGCGGGTTGATCTTCAGGAACAGCTGGGTCATGGTGGTGTTGCCGGCCAGGGTGATGCTCGATATTTCATCGAGACTGACTCCGGAGTCGCGAACGATTTTCCGGATGATGGTGTTGATGGTCCCCACGACCACCTGGTGGAGCTTCTCCAGCCCGCCGGGCTTTTCGGCGTAGACGATGCGGCTGAGCACGTCCTCGCCGTAGCTGATCTGGGCGTTGAACTCCCCGTGCTGTGCCGCCACTTCCCCGCTGATGACGTCGATGAGCTGCCCGTAGACCGTGGTGGTCCCGATGTCGACGGCAATGGCGAAGTTGCGGCCGGTGGTGTCCCCGGCCTCGACGTTGATGATGTGGCTTTTGCGGCCGGGCAGAACGGGGCGGGCCAGGGTCGCCGTCACCTTGAAGCCGCTCGACCGAAGGAGGTCCGGAATCTTGCGGATCACGGGCAGACGGGCCACCAGTCGATGCTCGTTGTGCTGGGCCTTGAGGTAGCTGATGAGCCGCGTCACATCCGGCAGCCGGTCGCTGTCGCTTGGCGGCGGAAGCTCGAGGTAGCGCTTCTCAACGGGTGGGATGAAGAGTCCCTGGTCCTTGAGGGATTCGAAATCCACGTCATGGATGCGAGCCGTCTTGCGCGGAGTGGCCAGCTTGTTGAGAACGCTGGCATCCACCTCGGATTCCACGGGAATGCGCACCGTGAGGTCGCTGTGAACGGCGCTCTGGCAAGCCAGCCTGTAGCCTTTACCCACGTCCCCTGGGCTCAGTTTGTCCGTGACGCCTCCCTCGATGGATCCAGCCTCGACGATCACCCGGCACTTGCCGCAGACACCCGCGCCGCCGCACGAGGCATTGACGTGAACGCCGGCTTCCATGGCCGCTCGAAGCAGGTTCTCGCCCTCGGCGACGATGACGGATTTGTTGTGAGGCTGGAAGACCACTCGGTACTCGCTCATGAACGCTTTCCTCTCTCTTGGTGTGATGATGCCGGGAGTTGAGACCCCATGGCCTGTGGAGGCGGCAGACATTTGGGCCATTCATGACGATCTCGCTGACGCTCTGTTAATATAATGGCTGCCGCGGCTCTGAAAAGTGTTAATCCATGAGTCCGCCGCCGTTTGAGCGACGACGACGGTGGAACCGGAAGGATCCAGGGGGAGCCTTCAGGCTCCTCGGGCCGCCCATGTGACCCATCTTGGGAAAGGGGTTGACACTCGCTGCATTCTCGCTTATTTGACAGTCGCTTGATCGAGGAATGATATTCGGATGCTGGCCCCCTGGGGGGCCATGAAGAGGGAAGCCGGTGTGAATCCGGCACGGGCCCGCCGCTGTGATCGGGGACGAATCCCGCACGATGCCACTGTTCCACTCCCAAATGGAATGGGAAGGCGCGGGAAGTAGGACGATCCGAGAGTCAGAAGACCTGGCATCCGGGATGCTCAAGGGGAGATGGCAAATCCCCAGGCGCTTTTTCCGCGCTTGGGGATTTTTTTGTTTCCGGCGCGGGTCAACCCGTTCTCGAGGCGCTCCCCAGGGAGGGGACGCCCGAGCCGTGCGTCGGGAGGCAGTCCATGTCCACACAGGTCCAGCTCGCCGTTCAGGGAAACATCACCCCCGTCATGCAGGAGATCGCGCGCCAGGAGGGGCTGGAGCCGGAAACGGTTCGCCAGCGAATGGCCGACGGTCAGATCGTGGTTCCACTCAATGCCAACAGGTCGGGCCGGCTCGTCGGCATTGGCCGGGGTCTTCGGTCCAAGGTCAACGCGAGCATCGGAACGTCCACGGACATCGTGGACATCGAAGCCGAGGTGCGCAAGGCCCGGGCGGCCCAGGCCGCCGGCGCGGACACCCTCATGGAGCTTTCGGTGGGCGGAGACCTCGACCGGGTGCGCCGTGAAGTCCTGGCCGCCGTCGATCTCCCGGTGGGAAACGTTCCCCTTTATCAGGCCTTCGGCGAGGCCGCGCGGCGCTATGGAGACCCCAACAGGCTGGACGAGGAGCTGCTCTTCGACCTCATCGAGCGTCAGTGTGCCGACGGGATCTCCTTCATGGCCGTCCATTGCGGCATCAACCTCTACACCATCGAGCGGCTGGAGCGGCAGGGATACCGGTACGGCGGGCTGGTGAGCAAGGGGGGGACCTCCATGGTGGCCTGGATGAAGCACAACAACCGCGAGAACCCCCTCTACGAGCACTTCGACCGGGTGGTCTCCATCCTCCGGAGGTACGACACGGTGCTTTCCCTGGGCAACGGGCTGCGGTCCGGCGCCATATGGGACTCCTTCGACCGCGCCATGGTCCAGGAGCTGCTCATCAACTGCGAGCTGGCTGAGCTGGGACGCGGGATGGGCTGCCAGATGATGGTGGAGGGGCCCGGTCATGTGCCGGTGGACGAGATCGAGGCCAACATCATTCTCCAGAAGCGGATGAGCCACGATGCTCCCTACTACATGCTGGGCCCCATCCCCACGGACGTCGCGGCAGGGCTCGACCATGTGGCGGCGGCCATCGGCGCGGCCAGCAGCGCCCGCTACGGCGCGGACCTCATCTGCTACATCACGCCGGCCGAGCACCTGGCCCTGCCCAACGAGGAGGACGTGGTGGCAGGGGTGAGGGCGGCCCGGGTCGGGGCGTACATCGGGGACATGGCGAAACACCCCGAAAGGACCCGGGCCCGGGACAAGGCCATGAGCAAGGCGCGGCGCGATCTGGATTGGGAAGGGCAATTCCGTCACGCGCTCTTCCCCGACGAAGCCCGCGCTATTCGAGACAGCCGCTCCCCCCGGGATGGTCATGTGTGTACCATGTGTGGCGATTTCTGCGCCAATAAGGGCTCATCCGACCTCTTCGGGCATCTCCTGGCAGGAGGGGAGAAGTCGTGAGACCCCGCGCATGTTGTGATGGCACGGGTTCCGGTTTCCGGCTTCTGGTTATTTGGGGTGGCGTGGACCAGGCAGCCGAAGCTGCTGCGTGAATGCAAGGAAAGGATGGACAATGAGGATCAGGGATATCGTGGAGGGGATTGGACCCCTGGATGGCGCCTGGGTGAATAAGGCGCGGGAGCGGACGGCGCGGCTGGCCCTGCCGCCCCGTGCCCTGGGACGGCTTCACGACATTTCGGAAAGGCTCTGCGGTATCTTTCGGAGTCTCGAGCCCGATGTCAGTCGGAGGGCCGTGCTGGTGATGGCCGGCGATCACGGGGTGGCCGCCGAGGGAGTCAGTGCTTTCCCCCAGGAGGTGACGGGGGAGATGGTCAAGAACTTCCTGCGGGGCGGAGCGGGGATCAATGCCCTGGCCCGATGGGTCGGTGCCGAGGTCGTCGTGGTGGACATGGGAATCATCCCGGACCTGGACATCGCCTCGCTTCCCGGAAGCGATCAGCTGCGGGTGTGCAAGGTGGGGCGCGGGACGGCCAACATGGCCCGGGGCCCCGCCATGAGCAGGGACCAGGCCGAGGAGACAATCCTGCACGGCTTCAGACTGGCTGCGGAACGGTTCGAGCGAGGGATCCAGCTCATCGGCACCGGTGACATGGGCATCGCCAACACCACGCCGTCCGCGGCCATTGGTGTGGCCATCACGGGGATCCCAGTCCAGTCGATGGTCGGGAGGGGAACGGGGGTAGACGACGAAGGATTGTTACGCAAGCGCAGCGTCATCGAGCGGGCACTGGCCGTCAACCAGCCCGACGGCTCGGACGGACTGGATGTGCTGGCCAAAGTGGGGGGATTCGAGATCGGGGGTATCGCGGGGTGCATCCTGGCCGCGGCCCACCATCGGCGGCCCGTGGTCATCGACGGCTTCATCTCCACCGCGGGAGCCCTCATCGCCCATGCCCTCTGTCCCGCGGTTCTGGATTACGTGTTTGCCGGCCACCGCTCGGAGGAATCGGGGCATCGGGCCATGCTAAGCCACCTGGGGCTGGAGCCCATCCTCGACCTGGGGCTGCGGCTGGGTGAAGGCACGGGAGCCGCCCTGGCCATGGGCACCATGGAGGCCGCCACGCGGGTCTTCCGTGAGGTCCTCACCTTCGACGAGGCGGGGGTGAGCAGTGGGCCCAACCCCTGAGGGACCGACCCCGCTCGTGTGTGTCGGCCTGCCGTTCCTGAACGGGCTCCGAGGGATGGTCACGGCGCCGAGGCGATGGAAGGGTTTTCTCCGGGACCTCGAGCCTTTTCAGGGATTCCGCCCGCGGGGGAGAGCCTCCAGACCCCGCCTCCGGCAGGCGGTCGCAAAACCATTGTTTCAGGAGCTGAAAAGCGCTACTTTCGAGCAATGAGTCCAGCGAACCGGTGCTCGTCATCTCCCCCGACCGGCGGCGTGGAGATGACCGGTGGAGTCACACATGATGCCAAGGGCGGAGCCGGCACGGCCGCCAGGGAAGAGAGGATCCAGGAGGTGGCATCGGAGGAAGGCGGCAAATCAAGAATCATCACGTCCACCAAGCGAGGCGACCAGGGCGAGACCAGTCTTTTGTCCGGCGAAAGGGTTTCCAAGACCAATCTCCGCGTCGAGGCCTGCGGCAATCTCGACGAATCCAGCGCCGTCATGGGGCTGGCCAAGGCGCTCTCCTCCAATCCCAGGATCCGGGAGATCCTGACGGCCATACAGCGGGATCTGCTCCTCCTGGGTTCCGAGCTCTCCAACACCGATCCGGGGAGGGATCTCCAGCGGGTCGAGGAGGGCGAGATCTCCGCGCTCGAAGTCTGGGTCTCCGAACTGCAGGTGGAGGCTCCCCTGTCACGAAGCTTCGTGGATCCAGGGACCAACCCGGTGAGCGCTTCCCTGGATATGGCGCGCACGGTGGTCCGACGGGCCGAGCGGAGCATCGTGGCACTCCATGAGGCCGGGGGCGTGCAGCGTCCCGAGCTTCTGAGCTACGTCAACCGCCTGGGGTTTCTGATGTTCATCATGGCTCGCTACGCGGACAGGTTTCCCTGATGACCGGTGATGGCGCGATGGTGGAGGGCGAGGGGATGACGCCTGGAAGCCCGGGGGGCCCATTGCCGAGCGTTTCCTCGAAGCGGGAGCCTTGACGGCGAGTGGGGCGAGGCATAAGCTCATGAAGAGGAGAGAATACAATACAGAAACCTTCAGCCCGGAGGATCCCATGCGTGCTTTCTTCTTCGCTTTGTCCCTGGCCTACATCTCCCTCGGAACGATGATGGTCCTGTATTCGGACCAGACCAGGGCTCACGTTCGGAGCCTGCTCAACCGGTTCAGCCTCCGCACCCTGGCCGCGGTGCCCGCCGCCTTCGGCGTGATCCTCATCGTGGGTGCCTTTTCCGTAAGGGAGGTGTTCGGACTGGCCCTCATCCTGGGGATCCTGGGTCTGGCCAAGGGTGTATACCTCGCCTTCGGACCACTGGCGCAGATCGAGCGAGTGCGGGACTGGTGGCTCGATGAGGCGGGTGATATCGTGGTCAGGCTGACGGGGCTTGTGGCATTCCTTCTGGGAGCGGCCATTCTGAGCTGGCTCGTCTGATCATCGCAGGATGCGACAATGAGCTTCCGAGATTCCCCGTCGCCCGTCGCGGTGGGAGGCTGCAGGCTCCCCGACGGCTGCCCGCGAGCCCGCGGGACATTTGGCGGCGGGGGCTGATGTCGCCGGATGCTGCCCGGACCAGGCTTTCAATCCCCATGCGAGGGACACGATGGCGCCGACCCGGGTACCCTTCTCGGGTTATGGGCGTCCCTTCCAGGCCATCAGGTATTCCATGGCGTTCCGAACGGCTTCGATGGGGCGATCCTCGTAGGTGTAGAGCTCCACGGTGACAAAACCATCGTACCCGGTGCCGTCAATGGTGTCTAGAACCCCCGGTATGTCCACCGCTCCATGCCCCAGCATCAGGTGGTGATGCTCCCTCGATGGGGCAATATCCTCCAGGTGATAGTGGTGAGCGACAGCCTGAAGGTCCCTCACCCGGGCCGCCGGATCTTCCCCCACGCAGAAGAAATGTCCAATGTCGAAGTTCAGGCCGAAGACCGCCGGATCCAGATTCTGAAAAAGCTCCAGGAACTGCTCGGAATTCTCGATGAGCAGCCCCGGCTCGGGCTCGATGAGGATGCGGACGTTCCGGACCCAGGCCCTTTCCTCCACCTGCCGCAGCCCCTCGCGAAACAGCTCCAGCCCTTCCTCCCGGGTCATGTCCTGGAGCGGACCTCCGGGCTCCGTGGAGAGGTGGCGCGCCCCCAGCTCGGCGGCCAGGTCGATGCATCGCAGAGTGTAGTCGACGCGTTTGGCTCGAAGCTCCGGCTCCTTTTCGATCCAGGAGGGATGGTACGTGTCTCCGTCGGCGTGGTGCATGAACGCGTTGATGTTGGAGATCTCCAGGCCACAATCGTCCAGGGTGCGTCGAATGGCATGGATGTCCGATGAGCCGAGGTGGAGCGGGTAGGCGTGGGGGACGTCGGCCATGATCTCGACGCCGTGGTAGCCCGCATCGGCCACGATGCGCATCGCATCGGAGAGGCTGTACTGACGGAATGCGTTGGTGCTGAAGGCAAATCTCATGAAAAGCGTCTCCTTCTGTGAGCCATGCAGCTGGAGCATGGAGCCGGGTCCTGTCGGCGGCCCCGACGGAGGCGGCAGCGCCGGGTCGGGGAGAGCGGATGGGCCGTTTTCCCGTCGAAGCGATGCATCATGCGGCCCCAGGGCGTCCGGCGCGCCTCATGAGGGGCCCCAGGCGATCCATCGATCGGCGCGCGGCGTCATCCGGGCAGTGGGGATAGGTATAGAGCTCCACGGTGACGAAGCCTGCATAGCGGTGCCGCTCCAACAGGCTGACGAGGCTCTCGAAGTCCATGTCTCCTTCACCGGGAACCAGGTGATAGTGCTTGTTCCCGGCAATGTCCTCCAGGTGAATGTGAAAGATCCGCCCGCCCAGAATCCGCAGCACTTCTTCGGGGCTTTCCCCCAGGACCCGGCTGTGGCCCAGGTCGAGGTTGGCCCCAAGGATGGGCGAATCGATCTCTTGCAACAGGGTCGCCAGCTCCCGGGCGTTCTCGATGAGCAGCCCCGGCTCATACTCGATCCCCAGACTTACGGAGTGCGCTTCGGCAAAGGGAAGCAGCTCCCGCAGGGACTCCCTCAGAAGGTCCATGGACCTTCGGGGGGAAGCTCCAGGCACCGTCCGGCCCGACGTGACGCTCACCGATGGGCACCGGAGCCTTCCCGCCACCTCAATGCAGCGGCGCGTGTACTCCATGCGCCACCTGCGCTCCCCATCCACCGGGTTCGCCAGGGACGGCTCGAAAAGCGGCTCCCAGAAGTCACGCCCGTAGTACCCCACGGCGGTGTTGGCGTTGATGTTGGCCGGCTTCAGGCCGGTATCCCCGAGGAGGGCCGCCAGCCGCTCCACCTCGGAGTCGCTGAAGGCCGGCGGGAAGAGATGCGGAGCGTCGGCGAGGATCTCCACCCCGGCGTAGCCCGCGGCGGCGATCCTGCGCACCGCCTCCGCGAGGGGAAAGCGGGTGTAGGCGTTGGTGCTGAATGAGAGCTTCATGGTGGCTTCTGATCTTCCGAAGTCCGAGGGGAATTCCCTGCGAGCGTGGGCGTGGGAAGCTGAGCAGCCTCGCCGTCGGGGATCCCATCACGGGCTCAGGGCTCGACGGGACGGCCTGACCGCGGGGCCAGTCGAGCCCCCTCGGCGTATTCAGCCAGCATGCCGTACTGCTCGTGCAGGCCGAAGGCATCAACACCCAGAGGCGCCTTGAAGTAGGATGCCAGATGGGGCATCAGTCCGGACTCTCCGCGCCTGACGGCTAGCTCGGCCAACCGGGCGAGATCCAGAACCAGGGGGGCGGCCAGGATGGAATCGTACCCCTGCCACGTGAACTGCAGGGACATCCTGGCTCCGAGAAATCCCTGAAAATGGATGAAATCCCATGCCGTTTTCTGATCGTCCAGTGAAGGCACGTAGTCGATGTGGACGCGACTGTGAGGGGAGTACCCGAGGATTTTCGAAAGCACCTGGTCCTTGGTCTGGATCTTGGCCGCCTTGTTGAGGGGGTTGTCCAGAACGCGCCCGTCCATGTTGCCGAGGATGTTGAAGCCTTCCCAGCTGAGCACCTTCAGGCTGCGATAGGAGAACATGGGAGCCAGGGCCGATTTGACCAGAGTCTCGCCGGTCTTTCCGTCGTTCCCCATGACGGGAGCATGGGATTGACTCGCCAGCTCAATCAATGCGGGCAGGAGGGCCCCCTGGGAAGGTGTGAAATTGATGAAGGGGCACCCCTCTCGAATGGCGGCATACGCATAAAGGGTGCTGGCACGGATGGAGCTTTCGTCGGATACGTCCAGACAGCGCTCCAGCAGCGAGAGATCGTCGTGATGGGGGAACGGGGCCAAAGGCGGCTCCGTCGAGGCCAGGTTGATGACGACCACCGTGTCCAGGGATCGGGTCGTCCTGAAGCTGGAGAGCTGGCCGCGAATGAGGTCGATTCGGTCTCGAAGGCTCTGGATGCGGCCTGGCTGGGAGGTGGCCAGCTGCTGGATGGCTTCTCCGCAATTGATGGCGGTTCCCAGGACGATGCGGGAGTCGATCTCCTCGAGATCCGCTCGGATTTCAGACGGGATCCCTCCTGACAGAGTGCCCGTCTCCCGCAGGAGATGGGCAGCGGAATCCAGGAGGCTGCCCCTGCGGATGTCGCATCCCCCGAAGTCCAGATCTTCCATCCGAGCCAGTGGAATGCCCTCGAAAAGGCCTCCGGCGGTAACCATTCCCACGGGCTCGATGATTCTGCTCCGGAGAGCGAGGGCTCCCGTGATCACTGTGGTCGAGATGGAGCCCAATGCGCCGATGAGCCAAACCCCTGTCTTTCTCCTTTTCATCACGAGACCTAGCCGCCCTTTGAGTCGACGAACCGTGGATGCGATTCCATGTGAGCACGGATCGAGAGAAGGCCCGGAGGGCATTCACCCCAGTGCGAGGGAATATATCCTTCATTCCCGGGCGAAATGCCAGCGGTTTTACACGCGAGCACGCTTGCCGGCGGGCAGGCAGGACGGGACGGTCGGCTCTGATCCGGGCGGATGAGCTGACGTCAGGTCCCCATGAGCTTGCCGGCGCTGCCGGCGGTACGGTTGCCTTTGACCGTGGGTCGCCTTAATTTGAACCTTGTGGAGATTTGGTACTGGTGGGGTGGTATGCTGACGGTGAGGCGGCCGTCACCGGGCCGGCCATGCCGAAATGCCGCCGGTGTGATCGGCCGTGGCAGTGAGGGGCATGGGGATCGAGCTTTGGAGAACCTTTAAAAGGAGGGAGATCGATGACATTTCAAGAATTGAAGGCAGCGGTGATGGGGCTGAGTGTGGAGGACCAGAAGCGGTTGATCACGGAGGTCATACCAACCATCTGGTCCAAGGCCTGCCTGGATGACCAGTGTCTTTTGAAGGTTCGCGAGCTCGTTGACGAGGACACGGTCAAGAAGTATCGCGCTCAAAACATGGGTGGGATCTAATGAGGGTGGTTGCGTCACCCTTCTGATTCCGGCCACGGGATGTGACCCTGGTGATCGTCAAGGTTCGCCAGGGTTGACATCCGAGCTCGCTGAACCGCCCCCGCGGGAATGCACTCAGCTCCCCATTCAAGATTCGCACGGATCAATCCTGCCGGCCCATCGATCGATGGTGCCTCTCGATGTCCCCCTTGAGGTTCACGAGGTGGAGAAGTGCGTACAGGGTTTCCAGGTGTGGAGCAGGCACGCCGTTGGATCGCGCCAGTCGGACGGCGTTGCCGAGGATGGCCTCCACCTCCATGGGCCTGCCGTTCTCATAGTCCAGCAGCATGCTCGTCTTGTAAGGCTTCATGGCCCGCGTGCCGTCGATGTTCTGATCGATGACGTCGGAGGAGAGGGGATGTTGGACGGCGGCGGCCAGCCGACAGACCTCCTCCATCACGGCGCGGGCGACTCTCGTGAGCTCTTCGGAGCCCAGGATGGCCTGGGTGTCGACCCCGCCGGCCAGGACCGAGATGGGGTTGAAGGGTGCGTTCCAGACCAGCTTCTGCCATCGGGCCGTCACCACGTCTTCGGTCACGAGGCACGGAACCCCGACCGATTCCAGCAGGGAACAGATCATTTCGGCTTTCCGTGAAGGGCCCGATGGGTAACGGCCCAGTGTGAGGCGGCCGTAATCGAGGTGCAGGATTCGCCCGGGACCCACGCGGTTGGCCGCGATGAAGGCCAGACCGCTCAGGATCTCCGTTTCCGGAAACGCCCGGCTCACCGGCTCTTCGATGTCGATGCCGTTCTGGATGAGCAGGATGGAAGTCCCGGGGCCCACCGCCCCCTGGACCAGGTCGGCTGTGTCCGCCCCCGGAATGACCTTCGTTGCCACGAGCACGATGTCCGGGGGGCCGTCGCATTCCCGGGCGCTGCGCAGGACCTGTCGGGGCTCGAAATGGACGTCTCCACCCTCGCTCTGGACATGGATCCCCCCGGCCCGAATCCGATCATGGTCCGAGCGGGCCACGACGGACACGCGAGCGCCGGCCTGAGCCAGCCTGGCACCGTAGAAGCCTCCGATGGCACCCGTGCCGACGACGAGTATGCTGGCCTCAGCCCTGCCTTCATCCTTCCGATGATGTCCTTCCATGCGGTCCCTCCCATTCTGACGGAGTCACCCATGCTCTTTGTATCATTGTGACGGAGTCGTCAAGGCTTTCATTTCCGCCGTTTGCAGGGGCGAAAAATCTCCCGCCCATGCAAGAATGGTTGCCGCCGCATGGAGCAGCGTGCGGGAAACTCTGAAGAAGAGGTTCTCTCAATGATCAGTATGGATCTCCCAGGGCTCTGTCAGCATGATTTCTCGGGGCTGGAACGGGCATGGTCGATGAGCCGAGCCCTCTCCTCGCCCTCTAGAACAAGGCTGGCGGAGCGCTATTGATCATCAAGCCTTTGAAATCGTTGGGTGGCCCCCCCGGCGTGCTTGACTCAGCCCTCGGCGGGGGCGGCGATCGCATTCAAATTTTTTGAAATGAGACGGATTTGTGATAAGGGTGAAACGTGCGCTCCAGGCCTGGCACACCGGTTAAAGAGTGTCGATCATGCACGCGGAGCTGGACTTGAACGCCCGTGGTCGGCTCCGCCCCGGAGCTGCGCCCTCGAGCCCACCTGGACCATGCTGAAATCAGGAGAACAGGGATGCCTCAATCGTTCATGCCCGAGCGGGCCGATCGATCACATCTGGAGCGGATCCAGCTGGAAGGACTCCAGTGGACGGTGGCCCATGCTCATACCCATAGCCCATTCTACCGGAGCAGGCTGGATGCGGCGGGGGTTACCCCAGACCGGATCCGTTCCCTGGACGACCTGCGGCGCCTGCCCTTCACGACGGCCCAGGACCTCCAGGAAGGTTACCCCTTCCCGCTCCGCGCGGTTCCGCACGACCGCATCGTCAGGGTCCACGCGTCCTCGGGCACGACGGGAAAGCGCAAGGTCCTGGCCTACACCCGCAAGGACCTGGATGACTGGGCCCATATGTTTGCCCGGTGCTATGAGATGGCCGGGCTGACCTCGGAAGACCGGGTACAGATCGCCGTGGGCTATGGCCTCTGGACGGCGGGAGTCGGCTTTCAGCTGGGCTGCGAGCGCTTCGGCGCCATGGCCATTCCCGTGGGTCCCGCCAATACCGAAATCCATTGTCAGATGCTGGTGGACATGCAGAGCACGGTGTTCTGCGCCACGGCGTCCATGGCGCTTCTCATCGCCGAGGAGATCGAGAAGCGGGATCTGCGGTCCCAGCTGGCCCTCAAGAAGTTCATTTTCGGGGCCGAGCGGCACAGTCGCCGCATGCGACGCCGCATCGCCGAGATCACGGGAGTCGAGGATCACTTCGACATTCCCGGCCTGACCGAGCTCTACGGACCGGGCACGGGCCTCGAGTGTGTCGCCCACGAAGGGATCCACTACTGGGCCGATTACTACATTTTGGAAGTGGTCGATCCCGAGACGCTGGAGCCCGTGGCTCCGGGGGAGGTGGGGGAGATGGTGGTGACGACTCTTCGCAAGGAGGCCTCGCCCCTCATCCGGTACCGTACCCGGGACCTGACGCGGCTGATTCCGGAGCCCTGCCGCTGCGGCAACCCTCTGCCAAGGCATGACCACCTGCTGGGGCGGAGCGACGACATGTTCATTTACCGAGCCGTCAACATCTACCCGGGACAGATCGACCACGTCCTTTCGGGGATGCCCGGGGTCGGCAGCGAATACCAGGTGCATCTCTTCCGGCGCGAGGACGGCCGGGACAACATGCTCATCAAGGTCGAGCGGATGGAGTCGGATTCTCCCGACACGGATCGTGACCTGGCCGAGGCCATAGGGGCGGAGATCCGCAAGCAGATCCTGGTTCGAGCGCAGGTCGAGCTCCTGGACTATGGGACGCTTCCCCGGACCGAAAGGAAGAGCCGACGGGTTTTTGACCATCGCGGGGCGGAAGCTTGAGCCGCCGAGATGAAGCCAGCGGCTCCATGCATGCCATTCGAAGCTCGTAATCCATAACCCGAAATTCTAAACGTCAACAGGAGGATGGACCATGCAGTCTGGAAAATGGACAGGGCTGACGGCGTGTCTGGTGGGGGTCACGCTTCTGTTTTCCGGTGTCATGCCGGCGGCGGGCGCTGAGGATCAACCGATCCGGGTGGGGGCCTTTTTCGCGCTGTCCGGACCCGCCGCGACCATCGGCACCCCGACGAAGCTGGTGGCACAGATGGTGGTGGATCGGATCAACAAGACCGGCGGCATCAACGGGAGAAAGCTCGACCTCGTGGTGGGCGACACCGAGAGCGAGCCCACCAAGGCCTTGATGGAGGCCAAAAGGCTTGTCGAGAAGGAGAAGGTCGTGGCGGTCATCGGGCCCACCCGCACAGACGAGGGGCTGGCGGTGAAGCCCTATTTCGAGGACACGGCCCACGTGCCCGTCATCATGACCATTGGCGGGGATCCGGTCATCGCCGGAGGCAAGTTCGGGCCTTTCCACTGGACGTTCAAGACCCCCCAGCGCACTTCGGTGGCGGTGAAAACGATTTATGACTACCTGAAGTCCCGGAACATGACCAGGGTGGCTCTGCTGACGGCATCGGACGGCTTTGGGAAAGACGGTCTGGCATGGCTCGAGCAACTGGCCCCCGAATTCGGCATCGAGATTGTCTCGCGGGAAGTGTTCGCCGTGTCGGATACAGACATGACGCCTCAGATCATCAAGACACGGGAGACGGGTGCACAGGCCCTCATCTGCTGGACCATCGGGCCTGCCGGGGCTCGCGTCGCCAGGAATGTGAAGCAGCTGGGGCTGACCATCCCCCTGGCTCAGTGCCACGGACAGCCCGATCCGAAGTACATCGAGCTGGCGGGCGAGGCGGCCGAAGGCAGCATCATGCCGTCCACCAAGCTCATGGTAGTGGATCAGCTCCCGGATTCCGATCCCCAGAAAGCGGTCATCCAGGAGTTCATCAAGCTTTACAGCGAGGAATACGACTACGACAAGCAGTACCCCATCAACACCCATTCGGGCTACGCCTGGGATGCCATCTTTCTTCTGTCCAACGCCCTGCGCGAGGTGGGCTCCCAAGCCGAGCCCCTGAGGGCCGCCATCGAGAAGACCCATGGCTACGTCGGGGTCAGCGGCATCTACAACCTCTCGCCCGAGGACCACAATGGACTGGGGACGGACTCCATGGTCATGGTGAAGGTGGAGAAGGGCAAATGGGTCATGTTGAAGCCCTGAGCTTTGAATAAAAAGCTTGACATGTTCATCGGCCTGGGTTTATTGGGCAGGCGAGATGGTGAAGGCATTGAGTTTTTCTGACGGAAGGTGAGTGACGGCATGTTTGAGCACTTCGGCAATACCAACCTCTTCTGGCGCTGGTGGCGTGGAACGGGCAAGAGGTGTGCCGACGGGCTCTAGCTGCAGCTGAATCGTCAGTCTGAGTGTGAAGATCAAGGACCGTGGGCCACCTGGCCCACGGTCCTTTCCATTTCCACTGGGGGGTCGTGGGGGTCATCCCGCGCCCCCCCTTTCATTTTGCGGGGATACACCGAAGCGGAAAAGGCGGATGAATCGAAACGGAACAGGATCGAGGAGGAGATCGAAATGCTCATCGTGATGGATCAGCTGGCGACGGCAGCGGAGATCGACGCCGTGGTGGGGGCCATCGAGGCCAGGGGGTACACGGCCCGGCCCATTCCTGGCGGGCAGAGGGTGGCCATTGGAGTGCTCCACAATCACGGGGCCGTGGACGCATCCATGTTTCTGGGGCTTGAGGGAGTCAAGGAGGTCATCCCCGTCACTCGCCCGTTCAAGCTGGTGAGCCGCGAATTCCAGGTGGAGGACACGGTGGTCCGGGTGGGCGACGCGGAGATCGGGAACGGGCATCTCACCATCATCGCCGGTCCATGCGCCATCGAGAGCGACGAGCAGGCCCTGACCATCGCCAGACACGTTCAGAAGGCCGGGGCTCAGCTGTTCCGCGGGGGCGCCTTCAAGCCCAGGACGTCACCCTATGCCTTCCAGGGTATGGGAGAGGAGGGCCTGCGGATCCTGGCCCATGTCCGCGAGGAGACGGGCATGCCGGTGGTGACCGAAGCCATGGACCATGAGGTGTTCGACCTTGTGGAGGCTTATGCCGACGTGATCCAGATCGGAGCCCGGAACATGCAGAACTTCAGCCTGCTGCGGCGGGCCGGCCGTGCCGGAAAGCCCATTCTCCTCAAGCGCGGACTTTCGGCCACCATCGAGGAGTGGCTCATGGCGGCAGAGTACATCATGGAGGGCGGCAACACGCAGGTCATCCTCTGCGAGCGCGGGGTGCGCACCTTCGCCCACCACAGCCGCAACACCCTCGATCTTTCCGCCATCCCCGTGGTGCAGAAGGAGAGCCATCTGCCGATCATCGCCGACCCGAGTCATGCCGCGGGCCGCCGGAGCCAGGTGATCCCCCTGAGCCGCGCAGCTGTGGCGGTGGGTGCCCAAGGGCTCATGGTGGAGGTGCACCACGCCCCGGAAACGGCTCTCAGCGACGGGGCCCAGTCGCTCTATCCCGATCAGTTCCACGAGCTATGCCGGCAGGCTCATGCCATCCACGGCATGTTCAGTCCGTACCGGGACCATGCGGCGGACATCCAGCGCAGCGCCTGAGACGAGGGGGGGATGCCATGAGATTGCGATCGTTTCCCGAAAGGGATCAATTCATGAGCCTGGCCCGGCGTGGGAACGTCATCCCGGTCTGCCGCGAGATCCTGGCGGACACGGAGACGCCTCTTTCGGTGCTGGCCAAGGTGTACCGCGAGGAGGGGCCGGTCTTTCTCCTGGAAAGCGTCGAAGGGGGGGAGCGGTGGGGCCGTTACAGCTTTCTGGGGGCTTCGGCCCGGGCCATCCTTCGGGTCTTCCGGGACCGCGTGGAGATCCAGAGTGGCGATGAGACGACAGCCATCGAGCACGGCGGCGATCCCCTGGCGGTGCTGCGCTCGTTCATGGGCCAGTTCAAGCCCGTGACTCTCCCCGAGCTGCCGCGCTTCTGGGGGGGACTGGTGGGCTACCTGACCTACGAGTCGGTGTCCTTTTTCGAATCCATCCCCGTGCACCACGATGGCCGGGCTCCCCTGGCTCGATTCATTCTTCCGGACCGTCTCTTCATTTTCGACAACGTGCGGCACACTCTGGCCCTGGTCTCCTACGCATTCCTCAACGGCGCGGCCCCGGAGGAATCCTACGAAGCGGCTTTGGCCTCCATCGATTCCATGCAGGGTGAGCTGAGTCAATGCCTGGCGGAGCCTCCCGGCAAGCTGGAGGGAGCGTGCCAGCTGGAAGCCCCCGTCGATGCCGAAGGGTTTCGATCCCAGGTGCGACGCGTCAAGGAGTATATCGGCGCCGGCGACGTCATCCAGGCCGTCCTCTCCCAGCCCTTCGTGTGCCGGGAATCCATCCATCCCTGGTGGCTCTACCGTGCCCAGCGCTACATCAACCCGTCGCCTTATCTCTTTTTCATGCACCTGGATGATGTGGTTCTGGTGGGCTCGTCTCCCGAGACCATGGTGCGTTTGGAGAATCGCGTGGCCACCCTCCGGCCCATCGCGGGAACCCGACCTCGGGGCGGGACGGAGCAGGAGGACCGGCACCTTGCCGACGAGCTGCTCCAGGATCCCAAGGAGCGGGCCGAGCACCTGATGCTGGTGGACCTGGGGCGTAACGATCTCGGGCGCGTCGCCGAGATCGGGTCCGTGCAGGTGACGGACCTCATGGTGGTGGAGCGGTACTCCCACGTGATGCACCTGGTCTCCAACATCACATGCGATCTGAAGACCGGGTGCGATGCCTGGGACCTCATCCGGGCCACCTTCCCGGCCGGAACCCTGAGCGGGGCGCCCAAGATCCGGGCCATGGAAATCATCGCCGAGCTGGAGCAGGCCCCCCGGGGACCCTATGGGGGGGCCATCGGTTACATTTCGTTCACGGGCAATATGGATCTGGCCATCACCATTCGCACCGCCTGTATCCAGGACGGCTGTCTGACGGTACGGGCAGGGGCCGGAATCGTGGCGGATTCGGACCCCGAGCGCGAGCGGGTGGAAACGGTGAGCAAGGCCATGGCCATTCAGAGGGCTCTTCAGCTCATCCGGCAGGGAGGCGCGTCATGATCGCCATGATCGACAATTACGATTCTTTCACCTACAACCTGGTCCAGTACCTTCAAATGCTGGGGGCGGAAGTTCGAGTGGTTCGCAACGACGCCGCCACGGTGGAGGAGGTGACGAGCTGGAATCCCCAGGGCATCGTCATTTCCCCAGGCCCCCGCAGCCCTGACAAGGCAGGGATCTCCATCGATCTGATCCGGCGCCTGTCGGGCATCGTTCCCATCCTGGGAGTCTGTCTTGGACATCAGGCCATCGGGGCCGCTTTCGGGGGAAAGGTGGTGTCGGCCAGGCAGTTGATGCACGGTAAAACTTCGAGCGTATCCGCCGACGGGAAAGGGATCTACCGTGGGATTCGAAGCCCCTTTCAGGCCATGCGGTACCATTCCCTGGCGGTGTCCCGGGAAGGGTTTCCGGGATGCCTGGAGATCACGGCCGAGGCCGAGGACGGCGAAATCATGGGTGTTCGACACCTCGAGCATCCCACCGAGGGCATCCAGTTCCACCCCGAGTCCATCATGACCCAGGTGGGCAAACGGCTGCTCCGGAACTTTCTTGAAATCACCCAGGGGGCCGACCTGAAGCTGACGGCCTGATCACAGGCCGGATGACGCCGCGGGGGTGACCCTCCTCGTCGAGGCCCAGTGGATCCCCTTTGGGCCGGGACTCCAGCCGGTCCTTCCCGCAAGGTGGCATGATGTCGTCATGCTGCCAACGGCTCGGATTTTTGCCTCCGTCATCCCGAACGAATGTGAGGGATCTCAGGACTTCTCGCTTCGGTCGAACTGACGGAAAGCTCAGTTCCCAGCCGTTCGCGGCATACATCCAGGCCGGTGCTGGCGGGGCCCACCCTCACCCGCGACGGGGCGGGGTGAGCCATTCCCGGAAAGGCTCGGAAACCTGAAGCTCAAACCATAAGGAACAGGCGATGACGGTCCAGGATTGTTTGAAAAAGATCATCCAGAAGGAAGATCTCCAGGAGGCCGAGATGGCCGACGTCATGACGGAGATCATGTCGGGCAGCGCCACGGATGCCCAGATCGGGGCTTTCATGGGGGCACTGGCCACCAAGGGGGAGACTTTCGCCGAGCTGGCCGGGGCTGCCCGGGCCATGCGGCGCAAGGCCGTGCGTATCCAGGTGGCGGCCGACCCGGTGGTGGACACCTGCGGCACGGGAGGCGATGGCTCCAGCACATTCAACATTTCGACCACCGCGGCCTTCGTGGTGGCCGGCTGCGGGGTCACGGTGGCCAAGCACGGCAACCGGTCGGTATCGAGCCGGTGCGGCAGCGCGGATGTTCTCGAGGCTCTGGGGGTCAGGCTGGACATCGTCCCGGAGCTGGTGGAGGAAGCGGTGCAGTCCATCGGCATCGGGTTCCTCTTCGCCCCGGTCTTCCACGGGGCCATGAAGCACGCCGCCAGGGCCAGAAAGGAGGTCGGCATCAGGTCCATCTTCAACATGCTGGGTCCCCTCACCAATCCCGCTGGTGCCAACTGCCAGCTTCTGGGGGTCTTCGCCCCCGGGCTCACGGAGATGTTCGCCCAGGCCCTGAAGCTCCTGGGGACCCGGAGGGCCTTCGTGGTGCACGGCCACGACGGTCTGGACGAGATTTCCATTTGCGCCCCCACGCGGGTTTCGGAGCTCAGGGACGGCATGATCCGAACCTACGACGTGACCCCCGAGCAGCTGCTGGGGCGGAGCGCCGAGCCGGGGGAGCTTCAGGGTGGCGACCCCGCGGTCAATGCGGCCATCGCACGCCGGATCTTCGAGGGGGAAAAGGGTCCCGGAAGGGACGTGGTCGTCGTGAATGCCGGAGCCGCCCTGGTGGCGGCCGGCGTGGCCCGGGACTTCGCCGACGGGATCGCCAGGGCCGAGGATTCCATCGACAGGGGGGAGGCCCTGCGGAAGCTGGAGCTGCTGGTGCGCTTCACCCAGGAGAACGGGGGATGAGCCGGCGGGGAGCGCGGGAGACGGGAAGACCAGACATCCTGGAGCGCATCGTGGCGCACAAGCGACTCGAGGTGGAGGAGGCGTGCGGAAGGGCTTCCGAGGCCCATCTCCGCAGGGAAGCAGAAATGCCCGGGCCGCGCCGGGACTTCTTCGGTCGGTTGTCCCAGCCAGGACCTCACGGGGTCAACATCATCTCGGAAATCAAGCGGGGGTCGCCTTCCAAGGGCATCCTGCGCGAAGATCTCGATGCCGAGGCGACGGCTCGCGCCTATGAGCGGGGAGGGGCGGCGGCCCTTTCGGTGCTCACGGACCGATCCTTCTTCCTCGGCGGTCCCGAGGACCTCCGTGCTGCACGGGCGGCCGTGGCACTGCCGGTGCTCCGCAAGGATTTCATCGTCAGCACCTACCAGATCTATGAGTCGGCGGTGATGGGGGCCGATGCCATCCTCCTCATCGTCCGGGTGCTGACGCGTGAGTTTCTCAAGGATGCTCTCGATCTCGCACGGGAGCTGAAGATCGATGTCCTGGTGGAGGTCCACGCGCTGCCGGAGCTGGAGACCGCGACGACGGCGGGGGCCAGGCTCATTGGCATCAACAACCGGGACCTTCGGACCTTCAGGACCGACATCCAGACGTCGGTGGATCTGGCGAGGCATCGAAGCCCGGGGCAGGTGCTGGTGGCCGAGAGCGGCATTCATTCTCGGGACCAGATCGAGAGGCTGCTCCATGCCGGCATTCACAACTTCCTCATCGGGGAGAGCCTGGTCCGGGCGGAAAATACCGAAGCCTTCCTGGCGAGCCTCCTGGGAATGACGATGCCCAAGGGAGGCGAGGTGAGAGCATGACGGATGATGGCGAAGCAAAGGGCCGAAACGGCCCTTTGCCGGACTCGGTTCAGGTGAAGATCTGTGGCCTGACGGACGTGGAGCAGGCGTGCGGCTGTGCACGGCTGGGGGCCGATGCCATCGGTCTCGTCTTTTTTCCTCGAAGTCCGCGCCACGTGAGTGACGAGAAGGCCCGGGACATTTGCCGGGAGCTTCCTTCCGGGGTGTGCACCGTTGGGGTTTTTGTCAATGAACCGTTGGCATCGATCCTGCTTAAGGTGGAGCTCTGCGGGCTCCGGGGGGTGCAGCTCCACGGGGAGGAGCCTCCCGAGCTGGTGGCCAGCCTGGGCGCCGAGGGCCTCGTGGTCCTCAAGACCTTCTTTGTGAACGGCCGTCCATCCCTGGACGTGGCGGATCGCTACCCGAGGGCGGCGTGTCTCGTCGAATCCACGGGGGGGCCTCTTCCCGGAGGGAATGCCCTGAGCTGGAACTGGGCGGCGGCCCGCGACCTGGCGGCCCGCAGGAAAACCGTTCTGGCGGGGGGGCTGCATGCCGGCAATGTGACGGATGCCATCGATGCGGCCCGTCCCGATGCGGTGGATGTGAGCTCCGGCGTGGAGGTCAGCCCCGGTTTCAAAGACCTGGCCAAAGTCGAGCGGTTCATTCTCCGGACCAGGCAGGGGGCCCGGAGCGGACGTCCACTGAGGCCCGTGTTTTTTTGACGGGAGTCTTTATATTTACTTCGTCGGGATTATGGTATAAATCGCGTGCACGCATTGAATGAAACCGGCGAGGGTCCAGATGTTCTTTTTGATTGGGGGGATTCAGCCCAGAACGACGACGGTGGACGATACGCCGCGTCTGTGCCCCTACTGTGGCCTGGCTCAAGCACGCCTCAAGAGAGTCGATCACTACCTTAGCCTGTTTTTCATCCCTCTGTTCCCCGTCAGGCGGGGAGAGCCCGTTTTGATCTGTGATCGTTGTGAGATGGTTTCAGCTCCTGATCAGCCCATGGGGAGGCATCCCCTGGCGGGAGGGAGCGGGCGGGACCGTTGTGCTCGATGCGGGGCTCCGCTGGAGGCTGAGTTTCGCTTTTGCCCCCAGTGCGGCGCTCCCACTTGAGCATGATGCTGCCTTGGATTTCTGAGGATTTGAGTGAATGGACATGACGACTGAAAGAAAAGTGCTGCCGTTTCCCACGCTGGCAGAGCCGAGCATCGATACCGTCCTGAGCCGGTTTCTGAAGAGTGAGCAGAAACGACTGAAGGTGCGTACCTATCGGCGCTACCGGGAAGTCATCGATCTGATGAAGCACTGTTTGAACGCCTACGGGGCCAACGATCTGGAGAGCTCTTCGGATATCGCCCTCTATGACCGGCTCTCCTATCACAAGAATATCGACTTCTGCGCCATTTTCGGTCCCGAGAAGATCCTGCCCTCGGTGTCCCAGTTTTTGAACTACTTCATGATCCGTAAGGTCATGGCCTCGGAAGCCCTTCTGCAGGCGGCGGGCACGGTGACCAAGAGGCTCATCAAGTGGCTGGAGGAACAGGGCTGGGTCGAGAAGGAGGCAGCGGACAAGGCCAGTGCCATCGCGGCCGAAGCGGCTCGGGAGCTTCCGGCGGCCGAACGGCTGGCCCGGCTCCTCTACGAATATGCACAGCAGTACGCCCCTCGCTACTGGACCGCCGAGATCGATGACTACTTCACGGTGGACAAGGTGGAGCCCGGGCTCCTCCATCTGTCCGCCATGACCAGCGCCGACGAGCTGGAGGTGCGGGTTCCCAAGGATATCACGGATCATTGCCGGGTGGGCTGGCAGGTGAATCTGCTCCTGGGGAAGACGCGGAACGGCTGGAGCATCCTGGAGACCGGGAACGTTTACCCCTCCTGAGTCCGGGGCCGGCCCGACCTCCACGGGGTGCGCCGCCTGAAAGATGCATGACCCGAGACCCCCTCCTCCGCCGGGCGCGGAAGAGGGGGTTTTTGGTCAGGCGAGGCAGGAATTGACAAAGTCCCAGTTGATGAGCTTGTCGACGAAAGTGGCGAGGTAGTCGGGTCTGCGGTTCTGGTAGTCCAGATAGTAGGCATGCTCCCACACATCGACGACGAGAAGGGGCTTCATGCCGTCGGTGATGGGATTTCCCGCGTTGGCGGTCTTCACGATCTGCAGCTTCCCGCCATTGAGCACCAGCCAGGCCCAGCCGCTTCCGAACTGGGTGACGCCGGCGTTCTTCAGCTCTTCCACGAATTTCTCGTAGCCCCCAAAATCCGCGGCAATCTTCTGGGCAATGGCCCCGGTGGGAGGTCCCCCGCCGCCGGGCTTCATGCATTGCCAGTAAAAAGTATGATTCCAGACCTGAGCGGCGTTGTTGAAGACCCCAGCCTTGGACGGGTCGCCGGCGGATTTCCTGACGATGGTCTCGAGGTCCAGATTCTCGAGGTCGGTCCCCGCGATGAGCTTGTTGCCGTTGTCCACGTAAGCCTTGTGATGCTTTCCGTGGTGAAATTCGAGGGTTTGCTCGCTGATGTAAGGTGCCAGGGCATTCTTGGGATAAGGCAGATCGGGGAGAGTGATGGCCATAAAACCTCCTTCTGTGTGTGTTTCGGTCAGTGTCGGACGGGACGCCTGATGGCATACTTCAATAAACTAGTCACTGTACCTCCCCTTTTTCAAGGGTGTCGTCCCGGATGGATTCCCAGACCGCGCGGACATTGATGGGCCTTCGGCGCTCTTCGGGGGGGGGATGGCATTAGGAATGGAGGGAGGGGGCCACCCGGCAATGCTGTTGACTTAAACACCCAGCCACCGTTCCTGTCATTTCGACCGGAGGGAGAAATCCTGGAGTGGCGGGGATTCAGAGAGATTTCTCGCTTCGCTCGAAACAACATTGGGGCCACCCGGAAGGAGGGAGGGGAAGAGGCAGCCAGCATATTGACAATATGCGAATATAGATATATGTTTTTCTTAAAATGGAGTTGGGAAACCATGGAGCAGGAGGGCTAAGGTGGCACGAAATCATCTCACATCCCTGGAAGCCGACTTCCTCGAGAAGGCCGCGGATGTTCTCAGAACTGTCGCCCACCCGGTGCGCCTCCAGATCATCGACTTTCTCGAGGAGGGTGAAAGAACGGTCACGGAAATCTGCGAACACCTGGGAGCCCAACAGCCCTATACCTCCCAGCAGCTCGCACTGTTGAAAGCCAAGGGCATCCTGGGCGCCCGCCGAAGCGGCAACCAGGTGCTCTACAGCATCACCCACGCCGGGGTTCTCAAGATCATCCAATGCGTCCGCCAGCAGGCGGGGCTGGAAGAGGTCGAGGCGCAGCCCGCGGCCGACGCGGGAATGTGAATCCTTACCCGGGCTCACGGGCTCCCTGGCGAGACGCGCCGTCAGGCGATGCGGCACCCAATGGACTGCATCACACAATGGAGGACAGCACCATGTCTACAGTCACCGCCCTGGATCCGGGCCAGTTTGAGGAGGCTTCACCACAAAAGGAAATGTGCACTTTCATCTGCAGCCGGGGCAGCCTGGATGGCGCCTACCCGGCCCTCATCCTGGCCATCAACGCCCGGCGTCTAGGCATGGAAGCCACCGTTTTCTACACGTTCATGGGAATCGACGTCATACGGAAGGGCGGGGTGAGCAAGCTCCACTTCATCCCTCCCGGGACGCTGGGCGCCATTCCGGGGATGTCGTCGGTGGCCACCTGGATGATGAAAAAGCAGATCGATCAGGCCGGAATCCCCACCCTGGAGGAGCTCATGGAGATCGCCCAGCTGGAGGGCGTGAATTTCGTGGCGTGCAAAATGACCATGGATATGATGGGGCTCAAGGCCGAGGACTTCATCGAGGGCGTGGAGATCCAGACGGCCGAGGACTATCTCAAGCACGCCCGGAACTGCAAGATCAACATGTTCACCTGATTTCAGGTTGTGGAAATCGAGGTTTAGGGGGGCGGCGACGGAGAAAAAGGCCGGCGCGCCCCCCAGGCCCTTCCAGAACCATCACCGATCGATGGGGGACTGTTCCTCGACCGATCGGTGCTCCCGCAGTTTCCGCTGGTGCGGACAATTCTCCATGGTCTCCCGCTTCTCTTCCATTTCCTGCTTGGTTCGGAAGATCCAGGTGGTGGAGTCGGAGTAGCAGTAAATCGCCAGCTCGCAGGTCTTACACTCTTCCATCGTCTTTCCCTTGCCCTTCGGACACCGGCGGGTTTCTCTCCTCATCGGAGGGACCGGGTCCTTTCAATGTGCTCATATACTCCTCCCATTCCACCGGGAGCAGGTATTTCTTGCGGTTGTTGCACTCCTTGCATGCGGGCACGACATTCCCACGGGTGGATCGCCCGCCGCGGATGAGGGGAACCAGGTGATCCATGGTCAGCTCCCCGAGCCCGAAGGCGCCTCCGCAGTAGTGGCATCGCCCGCGGGCAACCTGGCGATGCCACCATTGGGTCCGGCGAAGATCCCGGGCTTTTTCCTTCTCCCTTTTCAAGTCCCCGGGTGAAACAGTGACCAGAAAGGGCAGCTCGTCTCCCATGCGCGTCATGCCCCTCCGTCCGTCTCCCGCGCCCTACTGCTGATCCGCCGGGGCCTTGAGAGCCACGTAGAATGTCCTTTCCCCCCGCTTGATCAGGAGCAGCAGGCTCTCGCCCTTCTTCGCCTTCTGGAGTGCCTGGTTGTAATCTTTCAGGTTCTGGATCTTCTGGCGGTTGATCTCCTTGATCAGGTCACCCGGGCGGAGCTTGACATCGGCGGCGGGGCTCCCCGGCTGGACATTCGATATCACCACTCCCTGCTCGGTCTGGTCCCATTCGAAGCGCTGAGCCAGCTCCGGCGTCAGGTTCTGAACCGTGAGCCCCCAGGTGCTCTCCTTTTTGGAGGGTGCGGCTTCGGATCCGTCGGCGGGCATGGTTCCGATGGTGGCCTTGATCTCCCGGCTCTTGCCCTCGCGGATCACCTGGAGGGTCACGCTGGTCTCCGGAGCGATGGAGGCCACCATGCGTGACAGCGCGTGGGCATTGTCCACGTCCTTTCCATTCACGCGGGTGATGACGTCACCCCGCTTGAGACCGGATTTTTCCGCCGGGCCATCCGTCACCAGGTCCGCCACGATGACACCCTTGGTCTCCTGAATCTCGAAGGATTTGGCCAGATCGGGGGTGATGTCCTGAATCATGATGCCAAGCCATCCCCGCGTGACCTTTCCCGTCTTCAGCTGAGTCAGGATCTCCTTGGCCAGGTTGATGGGGATGGCGAAGCCGATCCCCTGCCCCTGGGCGACGATGGCGCTGTTGACGCCCACCACTTCACCGTTCATGTCGAAAAGCGGCCCCCCGCTGTTGCCGGGATTGATGGCCGCGTCCGTCTGGAGAAAGTCGTCGTAGGGGCCCGCCCCGATGACTCGTCCCTTGGCGCTGATGATGCCAGCCGTCACCGTGTGGCCCAGTCCGAAGGGATTGCCAACGGCCATCACCCAGTCGCCCACGCGGATGGCATCCGAGTTGCCCAACCGGACAGGCTTGGGGAAGTCCTTGTCGGGAGTGACTCGAATGAGGGCCAGGTCCGTCTTGGGATCCCGCCCCACCACCTTGGCGTCGTACTCCTTCTGCAGGTCGGTCTTGATCTTGATCTCGTCGGCCTTCTCCACCACGTGGTTGTTGGTGAGAATGAGCCCCTCCGTGTCGATGATCATCCCCGAGCCCAGGGCGCTCGTCTTCATGCTGCCGGGAGGATTGTCCCCGAAGAAGCGCTTGAAGAACTCGTCCCCGAAAAACTCCCGAAAGGGGGAATTGGGAGCCGCGAACGGCTGCATGGGGTTCTCCTTCAGCACCTGTGTGGTCGAGATATTCACGACGGCGTGCTTCACCTGCTCCGACAGGTCGGCAAAGGAGGGTGGACCTTCCTTGGCAAAGGCGGCCCCAAGGGTCCCGGGGGCCAGGGTCAAGGTGCAGAGGAGCAGTGAAACGAATGCCGCTATCCCTTGGAATGGTCGAGTATCGATTCGCCTTGAACTGAGCTTCATGCAAGTCCTTTCTCTCGGCTGCGGCTACCACAGCCACTTTTCCTTTGGTTTGAGATCTGCTTTAATAGTCATCCTCAGCCGGTGTTGCCGGGAACTGGATCCTCGTGGCGGGCTCGCGTGCTGACGGACACTGTGAAGAGAATAAACCAATCTCCACGAAAAGCAATATAATGCAGGGGATACAATGGACATGGAAGGAGCTTCACCCTTGATCCCGCCTCAGCCCAACCTCATATCGGCCTGCGATCGCGCGTTGTCCGTTGTGCTGCGCATTGACGAGATCTCCACCCTGTACCGAAAGGCCCTGCGCACCATGGATGAAGGGACCCTGCGCAGTCTCATGCTCAATGCGGCGGTCGAGGCTCTGGAGGATCCGGCGATTTTGGAAGAAGTCCTGGTTTCCAGCGACCATATGTTCAGCTTCATGTGCGGGATCTGGATTCAGTATCTGCTGATGGAGGTGGCCGGCCTGAAGAAAGAGAGCCTGAGGGCTTTGTTTCAGGGGATGATCTCGGAGATCCAGGAGGACCGCCGTCTCCACTGATGGAGGACCCCATCCCCATGGGAGCTCAGGGAGTCGTTCGCTCACTTCCCGGACCGGGGAGCTTCTGACACGACATCGCCTTGCGGTAGTCCTCAATGGTGACCCGCTCGGGAAGCAGGCTTTCAAAAACCCTGCGGGCATCCTCAAAGCCCGAGAATTCAATGACCATCCGCACCGCGGACTGACCGTGCTTGTCCAGGGAGGCTTCGATGGTCTGGATCGCCACGGTGGGGGGCAATCCCGAAAGATGCGGCAGGAGGCTGACGGGGGTCTCATCGGCCAGGTGCAGCGCAAAGGCCAGGGGGGTGGCCCAATGGTCCTCCTCATCCCACTCGATGGCTACCAGCTGCTGCGGCTGGAGCTGATGGCGATGCCGGAGATCCGCGCAATCCCGATGGTGGTACGTGACCCCCCGTTCGCTGAGGGTGGCCACGACTCCTTTCTGCCCGGGATAAGGGTTGCAGCAGCGGGCGAACTTGTGCAGCGTCTTGTCCAGATCCCTGATGCGCAGCGTGTTCCGCTCGAAGGGAAGAGCCGGGGCTTCACGGTGCCCATGGGCCGGCTCGCGCTCCAGGTGCGGTGCTTCAAAATAATAGAGCACCATGTGCGGCGAAAGGAGGTCCTGCCCCACCCTGGCATAGAGATCGTTCAGATCCTTGAGGTTCGAAAACTCGAGGACCAGCCGCATGCGCTCGCTCCGCAGGTCCTCCACCTCCAGCCCGTGCCGCGAGAACTCCTGCTCCACGATCTCCTGGCCGATCTTCTGGGCATAGGCCCTCCTTTTCTGCTGCACATGCCGGTTGATGGCCGTGCGCGCCTTGGGCGTCTTGCAGAAAGCCTCGAGATCCGGGGCAGCGTCGATGGGCTCCGCCGTCGTCGCGATCTCCACCACGTCCCCGTCTTTCAGGAGGTCGATGGGTGAAGCCCACTCACCGTTGATCCAGGCGCCGCTGCAAAAATCCCCCAGCTCCGAGTGAATGCGGTAGGCGAAATCCAGGACGACGCTCTCCTTGGGCAGATGGTAAAGATCGCCCATGGGAGAGTACACAAAAATCTCCTCGCTTTCGGAGAGCCGGATGAGGGCCTTTCTCTGGGAGCCGGCGCCGCCATACTCCCCGATGGATCTCAGGAGCTCGCTCACTTCCTGCCAGTGCTCGTCGCTCAGAGCCTTCTGCGCATCCCACTCCCTCAAGATGCCATACATGGCCCATCGATCCATCTCGGGGGTCCGGATCTTGACGAGGTAGTTCTGACCCGCGTCGTGCACCCTGACGTGGAGGCTCTGATAACCGTTGCTTTTGACATTGGCGATGAAATCCCTCAGCGATCGAGGGATGGGCGTGAAATGGGTGTTGACGATCCCCAGGGCGGTATAACAGTCCAGCACCCGCTCGGACGCCATGAGGATGGCGAAGTCGATGTGGTTCTCGCCATTGGCGATGTCGAGGGTCCGCTTGAGGTGGTCGTAGTAACTCCCCAGGCCCTTGGCCCGGGGACGGATGAGAACATCCATGCCGGCTTCGGAGAAGATACGATTCAGCTTCCGCTCCATCTCCATGACCGGGTCTGAATTGCGGACTTCGCGAATGAACTGGAGGATCTTTTTGCTCTTCCGGGGGTACAGGAAGGACAGGGCCAGGTGATAAAGCTCCCGCTTCAAGGGAAAAATGTTGAACCGGGCCGCGATGGGGGCGTAAACCTCCACCGTTTCCTGGGCGATGCGCTGCCGCTTGGACTGGGCGAGGTAGTGCAGCGTTCGAAGGTTGTGCAGTCGATCGGCGAGCTTGATGACCAGGACCCCGAGCCGCCGGCTGGCGCTCAGGAAAATCTTGCTGTGGGTCATGTCCCTGAGGAGCGAGCGGTCCAGGTGCCGCCGGGTCAGCTTGGTGCAGCCGTCCACAAGCTCGGCCACCGTCGGTCCGAAGCGCTCTTCAATGTCCACGAGACTGATGGACGGAATGTCCTCCACCACGTCATGGAGCAGCGAGGCCGCCAGCAGCACGGGGTCGTTGAACTCCAGCTCCCTGGCCAGGATCTCGGCCACGGCGCAGGGGTGGCTGATGTAGGGCGCCCCGGATTTCCGGCGCTGACCCGCATGGAGCTCGTGGGCGAAGCTCAGCGCATCGAAGAAGATGTGATTGTCAGGGTTGTTCCTGAGATACCTTTCCATCCGGGACTGATAATGCCGCAGGTCGAAGGCGTGCGGGTCGGCGGAGACCACGGGCATGGGGTTGGTCACTTGGGGCTCCGATCTTTGCACGCACGCGGCTCCTTCCAGGTCTGTTTGATTCTTGGAAATCCATCGGGAATACTTTATGAGCCTATCACGAAATCGGGGAGGGAGGCAACGCATAGGAAGCTCTTCACCTCTGCCGGAGGTCGCGGGGAGCCCTTCCCCTCCATGCCCACCTGACTGGGGTCCGCGCGTCCAGGAGGCTGCCCGGGAACTGTCATCACGAGCGACAGCGAGAAAGCTCTTCTTTCGTGATCACCGGATTCCTGTAGATTTCACTCTTCGCTGCGCTCCGTTCGAAATGACACAGGATATTCTCGGGAAGCTTCCTAGCCGGGGTCCGCTCCGCCCCCGAGGACGGCGTACAGTCGTACCCGGTTCGTGAGCTCGACCAGGCGGGTGGCGATGAGTCCCTGCTGAGCAACATAGAGGGAGCGCTGAGCGTCCAGGACGTTGAGGTAAATGTCCGTCCCTTTCTCATAGCGGGCGTTGGAAAGGCGGTAGGCTTGCGCGGAGGCGTCCACGAGGGACTGCTGGGCCTCCATCTGATCCTGGATGGTTCCCTTACGCGCGAGGGCATCGGCAACATCGCGGAATGCCGCCTGGATGGCACCTTCGTACCGGGCCACGGCGATCTCGCGGTCCACCTTGGTGACGGTCAGGGCCGACCACGCGCGGGGATCGAAAATCGGCATGACGACCTGGGGTGCATAGCTCCAGACGAAGGAGCCGGACTTGAAGAGGCCCGACAGATCGCCGCTGGCGGTTCCCAGGGCGGAGGTGAGGGAGATGCGGGGGAAGAGTGCCGCCCTGGCGGCGCCGATGTTGGCGTTGGCTGCCTTGAGCAGATTCTCGGCCTGAAGAATATCCGGTCGATGCAAAAGGACCTCCGATGAGATGCCCGGCGAAACTTCCGGCAGCGAGGCCATGGCGCTCAACCCCGTGGGCAGGAGGTCCTCGGGTACCTGCGCTCCCACCAGCAGATCGACGGCGTTTCTATCCTGGGCCACCTGCTCCGTGAAGCGGGCGACGTCTCTCCGGGCCGCATCCACTCTGGTTTGAACCTGGCGCAGATCCAGCTCGGGGGCCAGCCCGACTTCGAAGCGTCGCTGGATCAGATGGTAGGACGCCTTCTGCGCATCGAGGGTGGATCGGGCCAGCTCCAGGTTTTCCAGGTCCGCGGCCAGGGTGAGGTAAGCACTGGCCACCTCGGAGATCAGCAGGATCTGGGCACTGCGCCGGGCCTCCTCCGTGGCGAAGTATTCCTCCAGTGCTCGCTGGCTGAGGCTCCGAACACGGCCGAAGAAATCCAGCTCCCACGAGGTTATGCCCACGCTGGCGCTGTACTGGTCCGCCGTCCGGGCGTGGGGGGGATCGCCGCCGGCGAGATCCGCGGGGATCCTTTGTCGGATGCCGCTGCCCACCGCATCGACGGTCGGAAGCAGCTCAGCGCGCTGGATGCGGTAAAATGCCCGCGCCCGCTCCACATTCAGGGTGGCCACGCGGAGATCCCGGTTGTTCTCCAGGGCCATGTCCATGACGGCCTGGAGATGCTCATCGGTGAAGAGCTCGCGCCATTTCAAGTCGGCGGCGAGGGGCGACGTCTCCGGGGCTGCCGACCTCGGGTAGGCGGGACCACTGGGCCACCCGGCGGGAACAGGCGCCTCGGGCCGCGTATAATTGGGGATCATGGTGCACCCCGGGAACAGCAGAACAAGCGCCCCCAGCACTCCAGCCAAGCGCCCGCGAAGCCTCCATTGGGAAAAAGCCACTCCCTGGCCACGCCATCGCGTGCCGGGGACCGACCCTCCAGCATGCCGTATCCAGCATTCGCCATCCAGCATCCAGTACCTCATCGTGTCAAGCCTCCGAAGGGATCGCGGCCTCAGGGCCTGGCTCTTGGGCCCGTGGACTGCTTCGCTTTCCAAACCATTGCACCACCACCACGTAGAACAGGGGAATGAAGGGGGTGGCCAGGAAGGTGGCGGCGATCATGCCCCCCAGCACGCCGGTGCCGATGGCCGTCTGCGCTCCCGCTCCGGCGCCGCGGGCCAGAGCCAGCGGAAGGACGCCGAAGCCGAAGGCCAGGGAGGTCATGATGATGGGACGCAGCCTGAGCTTGGCGCCTTCGAGGGTGGCCTCGACCAGTTCCATTCCCTCCTTGACCTTGTCCTGGGCGAACTGGACGATGAGGATGGCGTTCTTGGTGGTGAGCCCCAGAACGGTGAGGAGCCCGATCTGGAAGTAGACGTCGTTGGGGAAGCCCCGAAGGGACGAGGCCACCACGCCTCCGATGACGCCAAGGGGCAGCGTCAGCAGGACGGAGATCGGGACGGTCCAGCTTTCATACAGGGCCGCCAGGCACAGAAAAATGACGATCATGGAAAACGCATAGAGGACCGGCGCCTGGGACTTGGCCATGCGCTCCTGGTAGGAGAGGCCGGTCCAGTCGAACCCAATGCCCCTCGGCAGCTTGGCGGCGATCTCCTCCATGGCGTTCATGGCCTCGCCGGAGCTCTTCCCCGGAGGCGGCTCACCCCAGATGTTCAGGGAGGGAAAGCTGTTGAAGCGCTCCAGCCGGGGCGACCCCTGGAACCAGTGGCCCGTGGCGAAGGAGGCGAAAGGCGACATGGTCCCGGACATGTTCCGCACGTAGAGCCGCTCCAGGTCCTTGGGGAGCATGCGGTAAGGGGTGTCGGCCTGGACGTAGACGCGCTTGACGCGGCCGCCCTGGATGAAGTCGTTCACATAGGCTCCGCCGAAGGCCGCCGCAATGGTGGCGTGGATGGAATCGATGGGGACGCCCAGGGCTCCGGCCTTCTCCCAGTCCACGTCGATCCGGTATTGGGAGACGTCTTCGAGGCCGTTGGGACGGACCCGCACCAGTCTTGGGTCCTTGGACGCCATGCCGAGGAGCTGGTTTCGGGCCGCCATGAGGGCCTCATGGCCAACTCCGCCCCGGTCCTGCAGCTGAAAGTCGAAGCCGCCCGCCTGGCCGAGCTCGAGGACCGCCGGCGGAGGGAAAGCGAAAACCCGGGCGTTTCGAATCGTCATGAATTTCCCCATGGCCCGCTTCACGAGGGCTCCGATCTTGAGATCCTCGCTGCGCCTCAGATCCCAGTCCTTGAGCTTGACGAAGGCCAGCCCCACGTTCTGACCTGCCCCCGAGAAGCTCCTTCCGGCCAGGGTGAAGCAGGACTCCACGGCCTGCTTTTCACCCACCAGGAAATGATTGCGGACTTCCCCCATGACCGCCTCGGTCTGCTCCAGCGTCGATCCCGCCGGCAGCGAAGCCTGCACGAACATGATCCCCTGATCCTCGCTGGGGAGGTATGCGGTGGGCATGCGCTGGAAGAGGAAGCCCAGGGCGGCCACCAGGAGAACATAGACGACAAGGTAGCGCAGCCGTCTGGCGAGGATGTGGCCCACCATGGACTGGTAACGGTCCCTGGCTTTGTGGAACGACCGGTTGAACCATCGGAAGAAGGGGCGGAAGAGAAAGAAGCCCGTCGCGGCGGATTCATGCCCCGCCGGCACCGGTCTGAGGAGCGACGCACAGAGGACCGGGGTCAAAATCAGGGCCACCACCACCGAGAGCAGCATGGCGGCGATGACGGTCACCGAGAACTGACGGTAAATCACGCCGGTGGATCCCCCGAAGAACGCCATGGGGCCGAAGACCGCGGAAAGCACCAGCCCGATGCCGATGAGCGCGCTGGTGATCTCTCCCATGGACTTGCGGGTGGCCTCCCGGGGCTGAAGCCCCTCCTCGGCCATGACGCGCTCCACGTTCTCCACCACCACGATGGCGTCATCCACCAGGAGGCCGATGGCCAGCACCATGGCGAACATGGTCAGCATGTTGATGGAAAAACCGAAGGCGCCCAGCACGCCGAAGGTTCCCAGGATCACCACCGGCACCGCCAGGGTCGGGATCAGGGTGGCACGGATGTTCCCGAGGAATACGTACATGACCAGAAAGACGAGGAGAATGGCCTCGAAGAGGGTCTTGACCACCTCGTCGATGGCCACCTTGACGAATGGAGTCGTGTCGTACGGGTAGATGACCTTCATTCCCGGTGGAAAGTACTTGGACAGCTCGTTCATCTTCGCCTTGATGGCGTCGGCCGTATCCAGCGCATTGGCTCCCGGGGCCTGCCGGACCGCCAGGGCCGCCGCGGGCTTGCCGTTGAAGAGCGTGTGGCTACCGTACCGCTCGGTGCCCAGCTCGGTGCGACCCACGTCACCCACGCGCACCACGGAGCCGTCCGGGTTCGTGCGCAGCGGGATGGCGGCGAATTCCTCCGGAGTCTTGAGCAGGTTCTGGACGATGATGGAGGCGTTCAGCCGCTGGCCTTCCACCGCCGGGGCTCCGCCGAACTGCCCGGCGGAAATCTCCACGTTGTAGGCCCGAAGCTTCTGGATGACGTCCTGCACCGTGAGCCGGTAGTCGGCCAGCTTGTCCGGGCTCAGCCAGACCCGCATGGCGTACTGGGAGCCGAACACCTCCACCTCGCCCACGCCCGGAACCCTCGCCAGCACCTGCTGGACGCTGGACTGGGCGTAGTCCGACAGGTCGTAGTCGTCCATGCTGCCGTCCTGCGAGGTCAGCCCCACGATGATGAGCCAGTTGCGGGTGGATTTGCTGACCTTGACCCCCTGGCTCTGGACGACGTCGGGGAGACTGGCCATGGCGAGCTGCAGCTTGTTCTGGACCTGGGCCCAGGCGAGGTCCGGGTCCGTGCCGGGAGCAAAGGTGAGCTCGACCCGCCCGGCGCCCGAGGCATCGCTGGTGGCTGTCATGTAGAGCAGCTTGTCGAACCCGGTCATCTTCTGCTCGATGATCTGGACCACGCTGTTCTCGACCGTCTCGGCCGAAGCTCCGGGATAGAAGGCGTCGATGGCAATGGAGGGAGGGGCGATGGGTGGATACTGGGAGATGGGCAGGTGGTGAATGGCCAGACCGCCCGCCAGCATCATGATGATGGCGATCACCCAGGCGAAGACCGGGCGGTCCAGGAAAAAGTTCGAAAGCATCGAAGGTCCTCCCTCAGTTGGATTTCGCTGGCTGAAGCCCCGCCGTCGGGGACTGGGCATCGGCCTTTGGGCCGGTCACGGGGACCGCCTTCACGACGGCCCCGGGGCGCACGTTCAGCATGCCTTCCACAATCACGCGATCCCCCACGGATAGCCCATCGGCGACGAGCCACTGGTCCCCGATGGCTCGGTTGAGCTTGAGGATCCGCTGCTGGACCGCGCCGTCCTCCCCCACCAGCAGAGCGACGGGCTCCCCTCTGGGGGTGCGGCTCACCCCCTGCTGAGGAGCCAGGATGGCCTGCTCGGCAATCCCCTCCTGGACGACGGCCCTCACAAACATCCCGGGCAGGAGCAGCTGGTCGGGATTGGGGACCACGATCCGAACGGTGTAAGACCCCGTGGCAGGGTCCACGGTGACGTCGCGAAATTGCAGTGTGCCCTCCTGGGGATACGGGGATCCGTCTTCCAGCAGGATCCGGACGGCTTTTCCGTTCTTTCGGTCGGCGGCGAGATGCCCGGATTCCAGGCTGCGCTTGAGTCGCAGCAGCTCCGCGGACGATTGGGTCACATCCACGTAGATGGGGTCCAGCTGTTGAATGGTGGCCAGGGAAGCCGGCTGGTAGGCGGTGACCAGGGCGCCGTCCGTCACGCTGGACCGGCCGATGCGCCCGGAGATGGGCGCAGCCACCCGCGTGTAGCCCAGGTTGATGCGGGCCGCCTCCACCTGCGCTTTCCAGAGCTCGATCTCGGCCTTGGCCTGCTCCACGGCGGCGGCGGCATCATCGTAATCCTGTCGGCTGACCGCCTTGTCCACAAGCAGTTCCTTGTAGCGCTGGGCGCGGGACTGGATCGACGGCAGATTGGCCTGGGCCTTGCCAAGGGACGCCTTCGCGGAGTCATGGGCCACCTGGAAGGGAGCGGGGTCGATCTGGTAGAGGAGCTGCCCCGCCTTGACATCGGAGCCTTCGCGGAACATCCGCTTCTGAACGATGCCGTTCACCTGGGGCCGAATTTCCGAGACCAGATAAGGGGAGGTGCGGCCCGGCAGCTCGGTGGTCAGCTCGATCCGCCGCGGCTCGATGGTCACCGTGGCCACCTCGGGGACAGG
>JALOPI010000103.1 GCA_025453975.1 Syntrophobacteraceae bacterium | reverse complement strand
AGCGGCCTCGTCAGTCGGACCTTCGAACAAGGAGCGAGCACCATGACATCGAGCCGCATCGAGCTGACCAGGACGGTGAAGGCCGCGGGGTGAGCGGCCAAGATCGGTCCGGGCGACCTTTCGGACATTCTGGCCGGCCTTCCCCTGGAAAGGGACCCCAACCTCCTGGTGGGTCGGGAGACCTCCGACGATGCCGGGGTCTATCGTCTGACGGATGAGCTGGCCCTGGTGCAGACCCTGGATTTCATCACGCCGTTGGTGAACGATCCCTACGACTTTGGGCGCATCGCCGCCGCCAACTCCCTCAGCGACGTGTACGCCATGGGGGGACGGCCCCTGACGGCCATGAATGTCGTCTGCTTCCCCATCAAGACCATGGACAAGATGGTTCTCAAGGAGATCCTGCGGGGCGCCCTCGAAAAGATCCACGAGGCGGGGGCCGTGCTCGTGGGAGGTCACAGCGTCGAGGACCCGGAGATCAAATTCGGACTCTCGGTGACGGGCCTGGTGCACCCGGAAAAGGTTCTCACCAACGCGGGCGTCCAGCCGGGGGACGCTCTCGTCCTGACAAAACCCCTGGGCACGGGGATTCTGGCGACGGCCATGAAAGGGGGTCTGATCTCGGCTTCGGCCGAGGCCCGGGCCATCGAATCCATGGCCGCCCTCAACCGGGAGTCGGGCGAAGCCATGGCCGGGTATCCCGTGCACGGCTGCACCGACGTGACCGGGTTCGGACTTCTGGGCCATGCCCTGGAAATGGCCCTGGGGAGCGGCGTCACCGTCGAGATCGACAGTGGGTCGGCTCCGCTTCTGCCCGAAGTCCTGGATCTCGTGCACATGGGGATGGTGCCGGCCGGAAGCTTCTCCAATCGCAGCTTCTGCAGCCGACAGGTGCGCGCGGCCGCAGGCGTGTCGGCGGAAATGCTGGACATCCTCTCCGACGCCCAGACCTCGGGAGGGCTGCTCATCGCCCTTCCCGGCAATCATGCGCGTCCGCTGCTGGAAGCGCTGCGCTCCAGAGGCGTCCATGAGGCGTCCGTCATCGGGCGCGCCGTTCCACGAAGCGAGTTTGTTATCGAGATCTCATGAACCCAGCAGCCATCATCCAAACCCGGCCTCATCTCCGTGGGCGGAATGGCCGGTCCATGGACGGAGCGTGATGGCCTTGCCGAGGCAGGAAGAGGACATGACCGAAGTGGGAGTGATCCACGGCAGGTTTCAGGTGCTGCACCATGACCACATGGCCTACCTGATGGCGGGCAGGGCCCGGTGCCGGCACCTGGTCGTGGGGATCACCAACCCCGACCCGCTCCTGACGCGCGAGGACGATGCCGATCCCCACCGCGGCGCGCCTCGGGCCAATCCCCTGACCTATTACGAACGGTGCGTCATGATCCGGGCGGCCATGGTGGAGGCCGGGGTCCATCCCATGGACTTCACCATCGTTCCCTTCCCCATCAATCTGCCCGAGCTCTACTCCCACTACCTGCCCATGGATGCCGTCTTTTATCTCACCATTTACGACGACTGGGGGAGAAGAAAGCTGGAGCTTTTCCAGAGCCTGGGGCTCAGGACGGAAGTCCTCTGGGACAGGGGTCCCGAGTCCAAGGGGCTCAGCGCCACGGACATCCGCCGGCGCATGGCGTCGGGGGAGCCGTGGGAGTCGATGGTTCCGGCAAGTGTCGCCGTTCTGCTCAACGCATGGCGGATCCCGGATCGGTTGCGCCGCGCCGCGTTTCGGGACCCCTGTTAGAGCCTCCGATTGGGCTTCTTCCATACCCTCCGATGGGGCCAGTCTCGGACCCGTTCCACGCCCCCCTTGCAATTCTCCGGTACAAGCTGGATGATGATCGCGCAGTGTCCGTGGGAAAGACCGGCGGATCGTCCAAAGGCCAGAGGGCGATGAACGCGGCTTCCCGCCCTGGATCGACAGCATGCCCGTCAAGACGGCGGCCATCCTCATGAACCTGTTCCACGGGGGGCGACATGCACAGCCGGACTCAGCCTTCGATCGTGTCCTTCGAAGCCGCGGATCCCACCCAGGTGGAGCTCCTGGGAGCCAAGGGGGCCAAGCTGGTGGAGGATCTTCGGAACACGCGGGAGCTTTTTCCCGGGATGGAATCCCTCATCGGCGTCCCCGATGGCTTCATCCTCTCAACGGATGTCTGGAGGGAATATCGCCGCTCCGGGGATCGGCTGACGGACGAGGCCATGGTGCTCATCCTCGAGGAGCTCTCGGCACTGGAGGAGCGCAAGGGGAGACGGTTCGGCGACACCAGTGGCCAGATGCCGCTCATCGTGGCCGTTCGCGGTGGGGCCCCCGTGTCCCTGCCGGGAGCCCTGGGGACGGTGCTCAACGTGGGCCTGAACGACGAAGTGGTTTCAGCCATCATCGCCGGGGGAGAAGACGAGAGCTTCGTTCTGACCAGTCATCTCACGGCCATCCGCATGTACGGCGAGGTGGTCCTCGGCATACCCTACGACCGTTTCTACGATCGGCTGGCCTACTATCACGCCGGACCCGAGGGAACCCTGTCGGTCCCCCTGCTGCGGTCTCTCATCACCGAGTTTCGGCAGGTTCTCGGCGAATCGACCCACCCCACCATGCCCGCCCGGTTCGAGCCGGACCCGCGGCTGCAGCTCCGCAACGCCATCGAGGCCATCCTGGCCTCCTGGATGGCGCAGACCGCCATCGAAGCGCGGCGCAGCCGAAAGCCCAAGGTGTCGGACGACATGGGGACCGCCGTCGTGATCCAGGAGATGGTTTTCGGGAACCGGGACGACCGGAACTGCCTGAGCGGCGTCCTTTTCACCCGCAACCAGCGCACGGGAGACAACCTTCCCATCATCGAATGGGCCACCAAGGTCCAGTGCGACAAGATCGTTTCGGGACGCCTGCGGAGGCCCCTCCTCCACATACAGGACCTGGCGGATCGCTTCCCGGACATCCACGAGCGACTTCTGCTGGTGCGAGAGCAGTTCGAAGCCCAGTCCCGCAGGCCCCTGGATATCGAATTCACCGTCGAGGACCGGAAGCTTTACCTCCTTCAACGGCGCCCCATGCGCATGACCTCCATGGCCACCGTGCGGGCCATGTGGGACCTGGTGGACGAAGGCAAGGCCAACATCCAGCAGGCGTCCATGATCATCAACAAGGCCCTCGAGCAGCCCGAGAAAGTGCTCAGGGAGGGGCTGGAGGACTTCATCATCCTCGCACGGGGGGAGCCCGTGACCGACAGCGCCGACGCCGGCATTCTGGCTCTCGGCACCGAGGAGGCCCTGCGGCTGGCCAGGCTCGGCCAGGAGGTGATCCTTCTCCGGAAGCGGCCTTACGGCGAAAACGACATCGCCGTCAACCACCCCCTGGTTCGAGGCATCGTCCGGTGCGACGGCAACACCACCGGGCACGAGGCCGTTTCGGCCGTGGCCTACAGCAAGCCGTATCTCATCAACCTGGTGGATCCAGGCGGAGAGGCCATCATCCTCATGGGTGAAGAGCAGGTGGCGCTGAACCCCCGAAGCCTCCTCAGCCAGTACATCGGCAAGCAGGTGTTCGTGGACGGCGAGCGGGGCATTCTGGGCTACACCGAGCGGACCGACTGTCTCGAGGACCGCGCAGGCCGCAAAAAGCTTTACGTCGACTGGGTGTGCCTGCGCCGCCAGTTCGACGCCGCCGGCTACCCGGAATGCGACTACGAGACGCTCCTCGAGCTCCATTACCAGTGGGAGCTCGAGCTGGAGAGCTACCAGAGCCTGGAGCTGAAGCTCAAGGGCGGGGCTCCCGACGTCTCCGAGAAGGAGCTTCTGCAGGCGCTCAGAACTTATCTGCGCTACATCCCCAAGCGGGATCGCGACCGAACCCTCCAGTTGAAGGACGTACGGGTGCAGGACTTCGAGCTCCATCCCACCCTGGTTTACCACGGACCGAACCTGGGCGCCGAAGTCCTCAAGATCCTCAAAGCCCTCATGCTCTGCACCACCTGGTGCACCCACTGGCTCCACGAGATCATGGTCGTCCAGGCCCGGGCCCGGGGCGAGAACGAGAACGACGTGATCCGCGACATTTTCCTGAAGAACCGCACCATGAGCCTCATGAAGGAATTCGAGGACGAAGGGTTCCACGTCATGCGGGCTCCCGACCGGTGCCATCTCATTCTGGCCAGCAATTTCGAGTACGGGCAGGACCTGGACAAGGTCCAGATCGGTCCCGAAACCCTCAACTATGCCGCCAAGGAGGCCCTGGCGCGACGATTCATGGCCTATCTCCAGGAAGTGGCCCCATCCTTCCTTCCCAGGGTCCGCGTGGTCCACGGGGAGCCTCCCCTGGGGCAAGGGCATGCCCGCATCATCAGCATCGGCATCTCGGTCCCCCATGCCGATCTCGGCCTCCTCTGCCGCTACCTCCGCGCGTATCTCGACGAGAACCGCGACGACCGGCGGCGGGACGTTCTCTCCGCGACCCCCCTTGGGGAATTCATGGAGCTCTACCAGATCGACCCCTTTTTCGCCCCCTTTCCCGAATTCGAGATCTCCCGGGAGAAGGTGGGCACCGAAGCCACCGGCGACGGGCTCATCATCTTCGGCCGGTGCTCCTTCGGAGAATTTGGCGGGATGATTTATGGAAAGGACGACTACGAGGGATTGATGGATCGCGTCAAGGCATTCGAGGCCTACCTCAAATCCATGAATCGGCCGGGGCTGGTGCGGCCCTGGCACTTCGAGGTCGACCCCTATCGGCGCCATTCGGTCATCGCCGCGGGGGGCATCCGCTTCCCCATGGACCAGGCCGATGGGGTGATCCGGGAGCTCAAGGGCTTCCTGCGGCAGACCCGGAAGACGGACCCCTGAGGGTGCACGGCGGG
>JALOPI010000073.1 GCA_025453975.1 Syntrophobacteraceae bacterium | reverse complement strand
TTCGAGATCTTCCTCTTCTCCGTCCCGGAGAAGAGGGGGTCTCGTCGGACCGAACCGAGAAGAGCATCCTTTTCTGCGGGGCACCCGTGAATGCACCCGCTCCATCAACACACCGTCCTGGGCCTCTGCATGGGAGTCCCCCCCTGCTCATCGGCTCCGTGCTTCCGTGGGATCTCTTTCCGGACTGCTACGTGGAGGGCTCGGGCCTCACCTCGTTCAAGGTCGCCCGTGAATACCCCTACCCTCTTTCCACCCCGACCTTCCCGCCGTGGTCCGCATCCATACAGGTGCATGATGCCTCATTACAGAAGGGATGAAGTGCCGATCCCCTTGAAAACCAGACCGGTATTCATTACAGGATTAAGAGAGACGGATCCGCTGCGCCGGGGCGGAAAACGCCACGCAGCCTGCCCCCCGCGTTATTGGACTCCAGCTCGATTCCACGCTGGCGACACCATGGGGTGGACGGGCAAAGGCGGGTCGACCGAAGGACAGCGGCACCATCGTCACCCTTAACTTCCCGTTCCTTCAGGGATCATTTGGGAGAGTGATCCATGGTACCATCCCGCATCATGATCGTCGAGGACGAGGCCATCGTGGCCATGGAAATCGAGGAGCGGCTGACGGCCATGGGATATCGCCTGGCCGCCGTCACGGCCAGCGGCGAAGAGGCCATTACATTGGCCGAGCGCGAGCGGCCGGACCTGCTCCTCATGGACATCCGGCTTCAGGGTGCCATGGACGGGATCCAGACTGCCCGCGAGATCCGGGCGCGACTTCAAACGCCCGTGATCTTCGTCACGGCCTATTCCGAGGACTCGACGCTGGAGCGGGCCAAGCTCGCCGAGCCCTACGGCTACATCATCAAGCCCTTCGACGACCGTGAGCTCAAGTCCGCCATCGAGATCGCGCTCTACAAGCATGAGGCCGAAAAGAAGATCCGCCGGTTGAACCGTCTTTACGACGTGCTCAGCCAGGTGAACCAGTCCGTGGTGCGGATCCGCACACGCGAAGAGCTCCTTCCGGCCATCTGCCGACTGATGGTGGAGAAGGGAGGGTTCGGCCTGGCGTGGATCGGCTGGCTCCACTTTGAAGGGTCCCGCCTCGAGCCGCTGGCTCATTTTGCTCGGCCAAGCCACCTGGAAGACGGGATCGATGGGTTCACTGACAGCATGAACAGCGGCGTGAGCAACGCCATGCGAGCCATTCGAGACGGCAGGACCACGGTCTGCAACGATTGCGACAGAGGCCGATGTGCTCATCCGAGGCAGGAGGCCATTTCCTCCCTCGGCTTCCGATCCTGCGCTTCCTTTCCCCTGCGGTTTCAGGACCAGATCCAGGGCGTTCTCACCCTGTGCTCGTCGGACTCCAACTTCTTCCTCGATCGTGAGATCCGTCTCATCGAGGAGGTGTCCCTCGACATCTCCTTCGCCCTGGACACCATCGAAGGGGATTTTCAGCGCAGGCAGGCTGAGGACAGGCTCCGCACCAGCGAAGGCCGTTATCGCAAGCTCTTTGAGGAGGCGACGGAGGGGATCGTCCTGGCCGAGGCCGAAACGGGACTGATCCTGGACTTCAACCGCGCTTTCGCGGAGATGAGCGGCTACTCTCCCGGCGAGCTGATCGGCAAGCCCCAGTGGCTGCTCCACCCGCCCGAGGAAGGACGGAGCGGTGTCACCATGGCCTTCGAGGAGCATCGGGGCGGGAAGGAGGGAGTGGTCATTCCCTGCGGGCTCGTCACCCGATCCGGGGAGCTCAGGGCCGTGGAGATCAAGGCCCATGTTCTGGAGATCGACGGGCGCAGAGTGCTCCAGGGCTTCTTCCGGGACGTCACCGAGGAGCTGCGCTACCACCGGGAGCGGGAGACCACCCTCAGGCTGTTGAAGCTCCTCAACCATCCCAGCAGCGCCCGGGAGATGATCCGGGACCTGACCCGGCTGCTCCAGGAATGGAGCGGGTGCGAAGCCGTGGGCGTGCGGCTGCGGCAGGGGGGAGACTTCCCCTATTTCGAAACGAGAGGGTTCTCGCCCCATTTCGTCCAGGCGGAGATGAAGCTGTGCGCCGAAGACGCCTTGGGACGGCCCATACTCGACAGCCAGGGCAATCCCACCCTCGAATGCATGTGCGGCAATGTCATTGCCGGACGCTTCAACCCCGATCTGCCTTTCTTCACACGGAAGGGTAGCTTCTGGACCAACAGCACGAGCGATCTTCTGGCCTGCACCAGCGAGGAGGACCGGCATGCCCGCACGCGCAACCGGTGCCACGGCGAAGGCTATGAATCGGTGGCTCTCATTCCCCTGCGCTACGGTCAGGACACCCTGGGGCTCCTTCAGGTGAACGACCACAAGAGAAACCGATTCAACCTCGAGCTCATCCATTTCCTGGAGAACGCGGCCGATCAGATCGCCATCGCCCTGGCACAGCGCCAGGCCCAGGTGGAGCTTCGCGCCAGCGAGCAGCGCTTTCGCGACGTCATCGAGGCCACGGGCGAGTACATCTGGGAGTCGGACACCACGGGACGCCTGACCTACGCCAGCGAGCGCATCGTGGACATCCTGGAGTACCGGCCGGACGAAGTGGTGAGCCAGCGTCCCTTCGATTTCATGCCGGAGGAAGATGCGAACAGGCTCGAGGCCTTTTTTATGGAAAGGGTCCAGGCCAGGACCGGCTTTCGTGAGGTGGAGCAGAGCGCGCTGGCCAAGTCAGGCCGTATCGTGTTCCTCAGTGTGACCGCCGTGCCGATCTTCAGCAGCTCGGGGGCACTCCTCGGTTACCGGGGCACGGCCCGGGACATCACAGAGCGCAGGCAGGCCGAGCAGGAGCGGGAGCGGCTGCAGGCTCGGCTGCGCCAGGCCCAGAAAATCGAGGCCATCGGGACGCTGGCGGGTGGCATCGCCCACGATTTCAACAACATCCTCACCCCCATCATCGGCTACACCGAAATGGGGCTGAGCGAGGTCCCGGAGTCCAGCCCGGCAAGGTACGATCTCAACCAGGTACTCACCGCGGCCAATCGCGCCAAGGATCTGGTCAAACAGATTCTCACCTTCAGTCGGCACAACCCCGACCAGATCATGCGCCCCACGGACATCAGCCTGGTGGTCAAGGAGGCCCTCAAGCTCCTTCGGGCCTCGCTTCCGAGCTCCATCGAGATGCGACAGAACCTCCGCAAAGGCATGGCCGTGGCCGATGCCTCCCAGATTCACCAGGTCCTTGTCAACCTCTGCACCAATGCCGCCCATGCCATGGGGGAAAGGGGGATCCTCCAGGTTTCGCTGAGCGAGGTGAGCCTGAGCGAACAGGATCTGCTCTCCCTTTCCCTCTCGAAGCTCGCTCCGGGACCCCATCTCCAGCTGAGTGTCGCGGACACGGGGTATGGTATGGACGCGGAAACCCTGGAACAGATTTTCGATCCTTATTTCACCACCAAGGAAATGGGGGAAGGGACCGGCCTGGGACTGGCCGTGGTCCATGGCATCATCGAAAAGCACGGCGGTGAGATCAAGGTGGTCAGCGCACCGGGAGAAGGAAGTCGCTTCGATGTCTTCATCCCCTCCGTCAAGGCCGAGGAGGGAATGAAGAACAACGTTCACGAGGCCCTGCCGGGCGGCCGGGAGCGCATTCTTGTCGTGGACGACGAGCAGATGATAGTCGACATGGCTGCCCGCATACTGGAGCAGCTGGGATACCGGGTGACGGTCAGGACCGACCCCCGGGAAGTCCTGGAGCTGCTCCACTCCACACCGGCGGACTTTGATCTGCTGATCACCGACTTCACCATGCCGCATCTCACTGGATTGGAGCTGGCCCGGAGTCTCCCCGGGCCGCGGCGTGAGATGCCGGTGATCCTCTGTACCGGATTCGCCGAGAGAGTGACACCGGAGGAGGCTCGGGAGGCCGGAATCACCGAAATGGTCCTCAAGCCGTACGACCAGAGGCGACTGGCCGAAACCGTCCGGAGGATCCTGGACTCGAGGAGCTGGTGAGCCTTCAGAACGCCGTCACCCTGTGCGCAAATTTAACGCCCCGATCCCGGTCATGGTAAGCCACATGGGGAATTCCACGGGAATCCAGCGCCAGCGAGGTGTAGGTGATGGTCCCCTTGGAATCGATGATCTCGAAGCTCCAGGCCCCCCGGGTATTCCTGGCCAGCTTGAGCTGGGTCATGGCTGAATAGCTGATGTAGACGTCCAAATGCTCATCCACGACGATGGAGCTGTAGTTGCCGGCGACCCTCTGGGTATCCACCATCTCATTGGTCCAGCGACCGCCCGCCTTCCTGGCCAGCCACAGGTCCGGCTTGTTGGGGCTCTCGTCCACGGTGTAGCTGATGTAGGGATTCCCGTCCCCGTCGAGGGCAAGGGAGGTGAAGTTGCCCACGAACTCGCTGTCGTCGGCAATCTCGATGCTCCAGGCACCGTTCTCCTTCACCGCATATTTCAGCAGGCCGTTGGCGCTGTCGATGTAGCTGATGTGAACGCGGCCACGGGCATCGACCTTGAGACACGAAAAGCCCCCAACCGCATTGGAATTCCGCTGGCCGCCATCGATGATCTCGATGATCCACCGGTCGTTTTCCTTGACCGCCAGCTTGAGATATCCCTGGCTGAAATTGTAGTAGCTGATATGGATCCTTCCTTCATCATCCACCGATATGGACGTATCCAGGCTCGCGAAGGGCTCGTTGTCGACTTCTTCGAGATGCCATGCCCGCCCGTCGAAAATGGCCAGCTTCAGCCGATTCTTCCCGTGATCCCTGTAGCTGACGTAAAGCCTGCCAGCCTTGTCCAGGGCTGTGGATAAGTACTGCCCCACGGTTCCTTCCCGATCCACGGTCTCTATGCTCCAGCCATCGGGGCCGTGCTCGGCATGCCTGAGATTGCCGTGGAAATGGTCAAAGTAGAGAATGTGCGGATGGTCCGCCGAATCGAGTATATGCGATGCATATTCTCCCACGGCCCCTTCCTCCACCATTTCGATGACCCACTGATCCTTGGCACCTGGTTCCGTTTTAGCGACGCTCATCTCGTTGAACCTCCAGCAGGGAATTGGAAATGGGGCGCTCAAATCCTGTTCCGGGATGCATACCGGGCTCATCCCATATCAGCGCCAAACGGGCGAACAGCTCCCCCTTGGCATCCGTCATCGACGGTAAGCCCAGACACCGTAAACCGGATCCGAAGTTGGCACCTCCCCGAAGTATTTGTCGTCCTGAGGTCGCGGAAGCCCCCGGACGGAATGGGTGGTCACCCCCCCGAAAGGTCCCGACCGCAGAAAGTATTCCGACACCAGACCCAGGCGCTCATATTCATGAAGCTGCTGCCAGACATTCACGGCCTTGGGCGGGAACCACCGGTTGGAGAAGGTGACGGCGAAGCAGCCGCCGGGCCGGAGCACGCGGCCCACCTCCCTGAACACCTCCAGGGGCTGGGTCAGGTATTCCACGGACACCGTGCAGAGCACGGCGTCGAAGGATCCATCCTCGAAGGGCAGAGCCGGATTTTCGTTGAGGTCGTGAACCATGGCCCGGGTGAGCCGCTCGTTGCGGGCAAGCTCCTCGGCGTTGAGCCCCAGGCCGGTCACGCTCCCAAAGCTCAGCCCGGGAGGCAGATGGGAGGTCCAGCTGCTCATGAGATCCAGAACCCGGTCTCCGTCGCGGAGCAGCTGCCCATGGAGGCCCCTCACTACGCCCAGGGCCGCGCCGTCGAGATGGTTCACGAAACGCGGCGTGTCATAGAACATTCCATCCGGCTGCTCATCCGAACGGCCAAAGGGGTCGTCCGAGAAGAAGTCCGTCGGCTGCCCGTTCCACCGGGCCTGCATGCCCGGACCCGCGGTCAGGACCTCCATCCAGTCGGTGCAGGGTCCACTCCTCACCGCCGTCTTGTCCATGATCTCCCGAAGGGTGACTTGAACCACCAGCTCCTTTCCGGCCAGAGGATGCCCGAAATCGACGAGGATTTCGGACTCCGCCACCTCGGCGCACCGGAAGGGCTCCATGTTGGCCTTGAACACATTGGCGACGCCCTTGAGGATGCCTTTGGGATAAAAACGACCTGGACGTGGATGGGTCAAGGCTTCGGGCCTGAACCCTTCGTCAAACTGCGAGCGCCTGACGCGGAAGCGCTTGGAGGGATCCAGGGCAGGCAAGCCTTCACCGACCCCGAAGGAGTGCTTCACGGAATCCCCCACCGATCGGTCCACCAGTTTCTCAAGCAGGGGCTTGGGGAGAATGTCCCGCCAGAAATTGACTTTCCCGGCATGCAGGCACTCCGTGTGCTCTCCGTCCTCGCTCTTCCATCGAAGCTGAAATTCAACCGCGGCCAGGCTGTTCGCATCTGTCTTCGTCATGATCCTTCCTTCATCCAGGTCAGGAATCCATAATGGTGAGCCAGGTCCATCGCCCGCCACGACGCGACCCCGCGGGCATGTGGGAGCAATTTAAGCTCTCCCGGGCAGCTCGGAAAGGGACCCGGACACACGCGGGTGGGGAGGGGATGGCTCGGAGGGAAGCCCATCAGGGCATTTCAAGGAATGTCGAGCACCTGGATCCTGTCCCGTGAACGGGTCTTGGGCCTCGCTCATCCCCATGACCCGGTCTTCCGCGCGGGCCCATCCTCGCCGCACTTTCATCCCGTCGCCAATGCATGGGGAAGGAGAACGCCGGGAATGTCCCCGCGGTGCCATGGCGTGGTGCCGGGAGGAATAAAAGGCCATGCCCATGAGACGGGGCTGTCCAGCCCTACTGGATGAAGAGGTCCGTGGAGAGGTAACGCTCGCCGGTGCTGGGAAGGATGGCGACAATGGTCCGGCCCTCGCTTTCGGGCCGGGCGGCCACCTGGAGGGCTGCCCATGCGGCGGCCCCGGACGAAATGCCGCAGAGGATTCCCTCTTCCCGGGCCAGGGACCTGGCCGTTTCGAAAGCAGCCTGGTTTTCGACGGTGACGATTTCGTCGAGGATGTCACGGTTGAGGACCGCAGGCACGAATCCAGCTCCGATTCCCTGGATCTTGTGGGGACCGGGCTGCCCCCCCGAGAGCACGGGGGAGTCGGCAGGCTCCACGGCCACAGCCCGAAAAGACGGCCGCCGCGCCTTGATCACCTCGGAGACCCCCGTGATGGTCCCCCCCGTTCCCACCCCCGCCACCAGAACGTCCACCTTGCCGGCGGTGTCCCGCCAGATTTCCTCGGCCGTGGTCCTGCGATGGATCTCGGGGTTGGCGGGATTGGCGAACTGGTCGGGCATGTATGCCCCAGGGCGCTCCGCCAGGATCTCCCCGGCTCTTTCGATGGCCCCCCGCATCCCCCGGGTACCGGGTGTCAGGATCAGCTCGGCCCCCAGGTGCCTGAGGAGCTTGCGACGCTCGATGCTCATGGTCTCCGGCATGGTGAGCACCAGACGGTACCCTCGGGCTGCGCACACGAAAGCCAGGGCAATGCCCGTGTTGCCGCTGGTGGGCTCGACGATGACCGAGCCCTCGCCGATGAGCCCCGCGGCCTCGGCGGCGTCCATCATGGAAACGCCGATGCGGTCCTTGACGCTGCCCAGGGTGCTCCTGAGCTCGAGCTTGGCGAGAACCACGGCCTTGAGGCCCCGCGTCAGGCGATTGAGCCTCACCAGGGGCGTTCCGCCAATGGTACGTGTCACATCCGGGTGGATGCCTTCCATGACCTGCCTCCCGTGGCGACGCCCTCCGAGGAGCCCGTCACCGGTCCCGTGGAGCCTCCTTGAACACCAGCTCGGGCTGTTTCAGGAAAACCTTGGTGCCCGGCGGTACGGACTCCGTGATCCAGACATTACCCCCGATGACCGATCGCGTCCCGATGACGGTGTTCCCGCCGAGAATGGTGGCGCCGGAATAGATGATCACATCGTCCTCGATGGTGGGATGCCGCTTCTGGTCGCGCAGGCGCTCCCCCGCGTCACGGGGAAGCGACAGGGCTCCCAGGGTGACACCCTGGTAGAGCCTCACGTTGCGACCGATCTCCGTCGTCTCCCCGATGACCACCCCCGTACCGTGATCGATGAAGAAGCTCTCGCCGATGTGAGCCCCGGGGTGGATGTCGATCCCCGTGAGGCTGTGGGCGTACTCGCTCATGATGCGGGGAATCAGCGATACCTTCTGATGAAACAGCTCGTGGGCGATACGGTACACCGTGACGGCGAACAGGCCCGGATAGCTGAAGATGATCTCATCGTAGCCCCGGGCCGCCGGGTCGCCTTCATAGGCCGCCCGAACGTCCGTCGCCAGGATCAGCCGGAGTGGTGGAAGCCGCTGAAGGAATCGGAACGCCGCCTCCTGCCCCAGGTCCTCGCAATGGACACAGGCCAGTTCGTGGCGGAGGCATTCGTGACGCATGGCCAGGGTGACCTGCTCCGCCAGGGCATCGAAGAGCGACGTCGTCTCCTGACCCAGATAGTATTCCAGATTCACCCGGTCCAGCCGCTCACGGATGAAATAGCCCGGGTAGAGGATGCGAAGGGCCTGGTGGACGATCCGGATGACCGCGTCCCGGGACGGGATGGGCTCGGGACCCACATGGTCGAAGCAGCCTCCGGCCTCGCAAGACGAAACTATCTCCCTCACGATGGCGGGCAGCTCCTCGCGATACCGGCGGGTCGCCTGAACCTCCATCTTGCACTGATCCAGCTTCAAGGTCTCATCCATGGCTCACTCCGGCGTGTATTGGCAATCCGGCGCTTCGCCCCTCACGATCAGCCGGCCGCGCAGGCTCGCTCCCCCGCGCTCCAGTAGGGCGAAAGCTTCCTCAAGGTCTCGATGATGGGCGGCAGCTTCTCGATGACGAAGTCGATCTCCTCGTCCGTGTTGTAGATGCTCAGGCTGAATCGGATGGATCCGTGCGCCATGGTGAAGGGGACCCCCATGGCCCTCAGCACGTGGGAAGGCTGGAGGGACCCCGAAGTGCAGGCGGAGCCCGATGAAGCGCAAATTCCGTACTCGTTGAGCATGAGCAGGATGGATTCGCCCTCGACGAACTCGAAGCTGATGTTGGACGTGTTGGGCAGACGGGACACGGTGTCCCCATTGACCCGGCTGTTGGGGATGCGCTGGAGCAGCTCGGATTCCAGGCGGTCCCGCAGCTGCCTGACCCGGGTGTTCTCCTCCTCCATGTGCCGGGCCGCCAGCTCGCAGGCCTTTCCCAGGGCGATGACGCCGGGTGTGTTCTCGGTGCCCCCGCGGCGACCCTTTTCCTGATGCCCTCCGATGAGAAAGGGCGAAAACCGGGTCCCCTTCCTCACGTACAGGATGCCGATGCCCTTGGGGGCATGCAGCTTATGACCGGAGATGGAAAGCATGTCGATGACGCTCTTCCTCAGGTCGATGGGGATCTTGCCCACGGCCTGCACGGCATCGGTGTGGAACAGGATCCCCCGTTCCCGAGCCATCTCCGCGGCCCGCACCACGGGGAAGATGACCCCCGTCTCGTTGTTGGCCCACATGAGACTCGCCACGGCGGTATCCGGCGTCAGACTCTCGCGATACTGCTCCATGTCGAGATGCCCCGTCGCATCCACCGCAAGCTCCGTCACCCGGTATCCACGCTGGGCCAGGTCGGCGCAAAGAGCACGCACCGCCGGATGCTCCACGCGGCTGGTGACGATGTGCCGTTTGTCGGGCTGCACCGTCAGCGCCGACCGAATGGCGGCGTTGTCACTCTCGGTGCCGCAGCTCGTGAAGATGATCTCGTCTGGACTGCAGCCGATGAGAGCCGCCGCCTGCTCCCGTGCCCCCCGCACCTTGGCCGCCACCTGCCCCCCGAAGGAATGCATGCTGGAGGGGTTGCCAAACAGGTCATGGAAGTAGGGCATCATCGCTTCCATGACTTCGGGGGCCACCTGGGTGGTGGCGTTGTTGTCGAGGTAGATGGTCCTCATGACGCCACCTCCTCCACCACGAGATCAGGCCACACCAGCTCCCTCAGCTTGGTCTCCACGAAGAATTTCAGCGTGCGGTCCGCCGCCTGACACGAGGCGCAGGTCCCGCGCGTGGCCACCAGGACGCGATTCCCTATGACATCCACCAGCTCGATGTCGCCGCCGTCCAGTTTCAGCGAAGGCCGGATCTCCCGATCGATGGTCTCCTCGATCAGACGGATCTTCTTGATGTTGGACAAGGCGGGACGTGACGGTGGAAGAGACTCCATCTGGCCCCTGGCCTTGCGGATGAGCTCCTGGATGGCCTCATGGCAGGAGGCACAGCCACCGCCGGCCTTGGTGTAATTCGTGACCTCCTCGATGGTGGTCAGGTTGTTCTCCAGAACCGCCCGCTCGATCTCCCGATCCGTGATGCCGAAACAGTGACAGACCACCTCTCCTTCTTCGGCCTTGGACGGCTGGCCCCGGTAATGGTCGATGGCCTTCTCCAGCGCTTCACGCCCCATGACGGAACAGTGCATCTTCTCCTGGGGCAGCCCCCCAAGGTATTCGGCGATGTGCTGATTGGTGATCTTCTCGGCCTCCTCCAGGGTCAGCCCCTTGATCATCTCCGTCAGCGCCGACGCCGTGGCGATGGCGCTGGCGCATCCGAAGGTCTTGAACATCGCCTCCTTGATCCGCTTGTTCTCGTCGAGCTTGAAGGTCAGCTTGAGGGCGTCACCACAGGCGATGGATCCCACCTCCGCCACACCATCCGGCTCTTCGATCTCCCCCACATTACGAGGGTTCAGGAAGTGCTCTCTGACTTTGTCCGTATATTCCCACATCGCTCATCTCCCCCATCGTTCCGATCCAGCCTTGAATACATATGACAAAATGAGCCGCCCGCACATCATGGCGATCCATCCCCATCCATTTCTCCAATGGTGCCGCATCTCCTCGCATAGAAACGGTTCCCAATGATCATTTATGAGATCATGGCACCAGCGATATGCACTATAATGATGGCATACGCAATGGCATAAGTAATCTAATTACATCCCGAGGGGATGACCAGTCGAAGGGGCATTCAAGGAAAGGTGAGGAGATCATGATCATCGAGCAGATCGAAGTCGGTAATTTCGCGGTGTTTGCCTACCTCCTGGCCTGCCCCAAAACGGGCATGGGAGTCGTCATCGACCCGGCGGCCGAGGTGAGCCGCATCTTCGCCGCGGCCGAGGAAAAGGGAATCCGGCAGATCCAGTACATCATCAACACCCATTGCCATGCCGACCACGCCGGAGGAAACCGGGAGCTCAAGGAACGTTCGCGGGCCCGGATCCTCATCCATCGGGAAGACGCCGAGCGCCTGGCCAACCCGGCGGAATTCATCCTGCAAATCTTCCAGTGCGAGGCTTCACCGCCCGCCGACCTGCTCCTCGAGGATGACCAGACCATCTCCTTCGGCGAGGAGCACCTGAAGGTGATCCACACGCCGGGGCACACACCGGGCGGCATTTGTCTCTACACGCCGGGCTATGTCTTCACGGGGGACACCCTCTTCGTTGAAGCGGTCGGGCGAACGGACCTGCCGGGCGGCTCCCACGAGCAGCTCATCCATTCCATACGAGCCCGGCTGCTGAGCCTCCCCGGCGAGACCGTCGTCATGCCCGGCCACAACTACGGCTCATCCCCCCGGTCCACCATCGACGAAGAGGCACGCTACAACCCGTTTCTCTCGTAGGAAAAAAGGAATTCACGCTCGTCGCGGGGTCTTGCCGCCCGAGGGAGCGTCCGGGTCACTTGTTCTTTCTCCAGTGGGGATGCACGATCTTGAACTTGCGGATCTTGTAGTTGAGGGCTCTCGGGGTGATCCCAAGGTGCTCGGCGGCATGCTTCTGGCTCCAAAAATTGGCTTCCAGGGCACGCAGAATGAGGTCCTTTTCATGCTCGTCCAGAGAGTGGGGGACCGGAGCCGGCACATGGTGAGGCGAAGAGACGCCGGCCTGCGGTGGAACAGCGCCTGCCGGGGGAACGATGACAGGCGGCGGAGTCAATGGCTTTGGCGCCACTTCCGGCAGGGTGACACTTCCGCGCTGGATGAGACTCCCCTCTTCCAAAAGCACGGCGAGCTCGATGACATTGGCCAGCTGGCGAATGTTCCCGGGCCAGGCGTAATGGTTGAATGCCTCCTTCACCTCCGGCGAGAAGCCAGAGACTGCCCTCTTCATCTCCCGACAGCTCTTGGCCAGAAGATGCCGGGCGATGCTTTCGAGGCATTCCCTCCGCTCGCGAAGCGGTGGGAGATGCACCCGGGCCACGGCAATGCGGTAGTAAAGGTCCTCTCGGAACCTCTTGGCGGCGATCAGGTCTTCAAGGATTCGGTTCGTGGCGGCGATGATGCGGATGTCCACCCGCAGGGTCTGATTTCCGCCCACCCGCTCGAAGGATTTGTCATCCAAAACCCTGAGAAGCTTGGCCTGCAGGTTGGGGCTCATCTCCCCGATCTCATCCAGGAACACCGTCCCGCCGTTGGCCTGCTCGAAGCGTCCTGCCCGGGTCTTCACCGCCCCTGTGAACGCCCCCTTCTCATGGCCGAAGAGCTCGCTCTCCAGGAGCGTCTCGGAGATGTTGGCGCAGTTGATCTTGATGAAGGGCTTTTTGCAGCGACGGCTGTTGAAATGAACCGTGCCCGAGAGGAAGCTCTTCCCCGTTCCCGTCTCCCCCGTGATGAGGATCGTGGAGTCGGAGTCGGCCAGCTTCCTGAGCATGCTCATCACCTGCTTCATGGCCGGGGCTTCGGCCACGATGGAACCGAAGTCATAAAGCACATCCTGTTGGCGCCGGAGGTAGTCCAGCTCGTTCTTCTGGCTCTGGTGCTCGAGGGCGTGATCCACCGCCAGCCGGATCTTCTGATCGGAATAGGGCTTGGGCAGATAATCGAAAGCACCGCACTTGATGGCCCGCACCACCAGCTCAGCCCGGTCGATGTGGCTGGTCACGATGACGGGTGTGCTGGGAGAAACCTTGCAGATCTTCTCAATGAGCTGGGCTCTGTCGTCCGTGGCAAGATTGAGCAGGATGATATCGAAGGCTTCGCGGGTGACCTTGGAGAGCACACCGGCTTCGCCTTCGGGCCACACCAGACTTTCATGAGCCTTTCCCAGTCCGCGCAGCAGGACTTTCTGCCACTGACTGTCCTCTTCGATGATCAGTACTCTCGCCATACCATCCATTCCCGCCATGAGGGCCTGGCATCGAGACCTGTCACGCACCCCGCCCCCGGGTCAAGCTTCCTATCAGCGACTTCACAATACAGACGTTCCCCTGGAGGTTCAATCATTAACCTCAAAACACGAGCCGGTCAAAATCGCGTTGCCCCAGGGCTCGCCGGCTGGAACCTCTGGCGTGGCTCCCCAAACGAAAGAGGCCCCCTTTCCCAAACGGGGAGAGAGGACCTCATGACGGGCCGGCAAGGGCCAGGCTCCGACGAACGGCAGGCTTCAGGCCAGTCTCATTGCCGCACTATCTTCCGGCAATCCGGAGCACGGTCTGCTGGACCGAAAAGAATGCTGTATTGTTTTCCTCGTCCAGTTCGTGAACCTCCCGATGGGAGTCGACCTCGGCGATGATGGACCGCCCGGCCAGGCTCTTGTTTCGGTAGCTCAACGCGACATTCTTGGCTCCGCCCGGCGGCAACGCTCGCATCATGGCGGTCTTGAGGGGCTGGCTCTTCGTCACCCCGTCCTCCGAGAGATAAAAGGTCACCTTGAAGCTCCCGGACTTCGAGCTGCCCTGGTTGAGCAGCCTCAGTGTGCTCCGGAAGGATGATCCATCGTAGCTCGAGCCCAGCCAGGCGCCACTCAGATCCACGCCAGTCTTCTTGCTGATGACGACCACGCAGGAGTCCTCGGACTGAAGGCCACTGGCGTCAGCCACGGTCAGACTGAAGGTGAGAGCCTCGCTGCCGGCCACAATCACGGGAGCCGTGAACTGGAGGGTCGGCGCAGCGGGATCCACGATCTGCACAGGCGCCCCGAGGAGCTGTTTCCAGCGGAAGGAGACGATACCCCCGTCGTCGGTGGATCCCAGACCGTCGGTGACGACGACGTCGCCCTCGAAGAATCCGGCATCGGGACCGGCGTCAGCCACGGGCGGCTCTTGAGCCCAGGCCACGTTCACGAGGCACGCATCCGTGGTTCTGAGCCCGCTGTTGTCCGTCACCGTCAGCTCAAACACCAGTGAGGTCCCTTCGGAAGTCAGCTCGGGGGCCACGAAGGTGGCGGATGGCTGATCCGAGCCGGAGATCTGAACCGCCGGGCCCTGGGTCTGCCTCCAGGAGTAAGCCACGACGCTGCCGTCCGGATCCCGGGACGAGGAGCCGTTTATGGTCACATTGGCCCATTCGCCGACCGTTTGATCGGGGCCCGCCGCGGCAACAGGCGGGGCACCGGCCGTGCCGATGTTGACGATGCACACATCGGACGATGCGATACCGCTTCCATCGGCGACCGTCAGACGAAAGGCCAGGGATTGGACCCTCCGGCCGACCGTCGGCGCCTTGAACGCGGGGCAGGCCTCCGTTGTGCTCGAGAGCTTGACCGCCTTGCCGTCCAACTGCTCCCAGAGGTAGCTCAAAGGTCCATTGCCGGAGCCCGTGGAATTTCTGCCCCACAGCGTGACCATTCCGCCTCCGGCCACGGTCTGATCCGGGCCGGCATCGGCGGCGGGCCCGGCCTGCACCGGCTGGAAGCTGGCCGTAATGGCGTGGCTGGCCGTGACGGAGACGAATGCGTAGGTGCCACTGGAGCTCACAGCTGTCCCGTCCACCAGAACCTGCCCGATCCGATAGCCCGTGGAAGGCGTGATGGTGTACGTCTGGCTCCCCCCATGGCTCACCTGCGTCGTCCCCTGGGGCGTGATGCTACCGCCGCTCCCCGAAACACTCGCCGTGATCGTGTAGCTCTTGAGAGCGAAGCTCGCCGTGATGCTGCCGTCGCCTGCCACTTTGCTGAACGTGTAGCTGGAGACCGG
>JALOPI010000035.1 GCA_025453975.1 Syntrophobacteraceae bacterium | reverse complement strand
CGGCTCGGGATTCCAATCCGAGGATCCTTGCGATGTTTCAGGCCAAGCACAGAACGGGTCTGGTGTTTTTTCCGGCTTTCGACTGGGCCATCAGCTCGACTCATCCCGAAAGGCAGGAGCGGCTGCTCTACACCCAGGATCAGGTGTTCGAGGAAGGGCTCCTGGACATCGAGGGCATTGTGGAGCTCAAGCCGGAGCTGGCCACCATCGAGGACGTCCGGCGTGTGCATTTCTGTGTGCCCGATGAGCGGAGCGTGCTCACGGAGTCCCATCTGATCAGCGCCGGCGGGGCCAAGACCATCGGCACCCATGTGCTTGAAAAGCGGATCGACCGGGGATTCGCCCTCGTCCGACCGCCGGGGCACCATGCCATGCGCGTGGTGCATGGTGCCCGGGGCTTCTGCAATATCAACATCGAAGCGGTCATGATCGAGTACCTGCGGGACGCCCACGGAGTCGGCCGGGTGGCCATCGTGGACACGGACTGCCACCATGGGGACGGGACCCAGGACATCTACTGGCATGACCCCGACACTCTCTTCATCTCGATGCACCAGGATGGCCGTACCCTGTACCCCGGGTCGGGATTCGAGAACGAGATGGGCGGGCCGACGGCACTGGGATCCACGGTGAACATTCCCCTTCCTCCGAGGACCTCCGAGGAAGGCTTTCTCTACGTGCTGGACGAGGTGGTTCTGCCCATTCTCCAGGAGTTCAAGCCCGACCTGGTGGTGAACTCCGCGGGGCAGGACAACCACTACAGCGATCCCATCACCAACATGTGCTTCTCGGCCCAGGGGTATGCGGAGCTGACCCGTCGACTGAAGCCCGACATCGCCGTGCTGGAGGGTGGATACTCCATCGAGGCGGCGCTCCCCTACGTCAACGTGGGGATCATCATGGCCATGGCGGGCCTGGACTTCCAGGGGGTGCGCGAGCCGGACTACCATGCGGAGAGGATCCGCCAGACCAGCGACACGACCCGCTACATCGAAGAGATGTCCCGGGGTCTGCTGGAAAGAAGACGGAAGATCCCTCAATGGAGGGAGCAGCTCATGGACAGTCAGGAGTTTGCTCATCGAGAGCTGCGCATCTTTTACGATACGGATCACATCACCGAGGTGCGCCGCGAGAAGCTGCGGGTGTGCGGCGATTGCGCGGGGGTCCTGGCCATGGATTCCAGGGCGGACACGGGTTACCATCTTTATGGTGTGCACATCCCCAGAAAGGCTTGCAGGGACTGCCGCAGACTGGGATATCGGTGGCTCGACGCCGCCGATGCGCGCACCTACAGTCACATCTTCCTTCAGGACCGTGCCGGCGGTCAGTACATGGCCCGCAAGGGATAGGCTGTCGAGTGGAAAGAATCTTCATTCAAGACTACACCCTGCCCGACCTGGAGCGCTGGGTGGAATCCATCGGGGAGCGACGGTTCCGGGCGCGGCAGGTCTTCCAGAACATTTACGGAAGGCGTATCCGCGACTGGGGGGAGTGCAGCGACCTGAGCAAGATGTTTCGGCTCCAGCTGGAGCACGGCACGCACCGGCATGCCATCGCGCTTCGAGAGACGAAGGAGGCCGCCGACGGCACCCGGAAGCTTCTCTTCGAGCTGCGGGACGGCCTGTGCATCGAGTCGGTGCTGATCCCCGATCCACCGCGCCAGACCCTGTGCCTATCGAGCCAGGTGGGATGCGCCCTGGGCTGCAGGTTTTGCCTGACGGGGGCCATGGGGCTCCGGCGCAGCCTCGCGACGGCCGAGATCGTGGACCAGGTGGCCCGAGCCCAGGAGCAGCTGGGAGCTGCGGGGCGTATCACGAACCTCGTCTTCATGGGAATGGGGGAGCCTCTGGCCAACTATGAAGCGGTGGTGCGCGCCATCCACATCCTGACGGACCCCTTGGGGATGGCCTTTTCCCACCGACGCATCACGCTGTCCACGGCGGGTCTGGCTCCTCAGATGCTCCGCCTGGGGAATGAAACTCCCGTCAACCTGGCCGTGAGCCTTCACGCCGCCGAGGACCGGCTGCGCGGCGAGCTCATGCCCATCAACCGCGTCTATTCCCTGGAGCAGCTCATGAAGGCGTGTCGGGAGTACCCGACTCCGCCCCGCAAGCGAATCACCTTCGAGTACATCCTCCTGGACGGAGTCAACGACAGCCCCGGGCAGGCGCGGGAGCTGGTGAGGCTGCTCCGTTCCGTGCGCTCGAAGGTCAACCTGCTGCCGTTCAATCCCTACGAAGGAGCGCCCTTCGGAAGACCTTCCGACGCCCGGGTCCTGGATTTTCAGGAAGTCCTCCTCAAGGCCGGAATGACGGTCATCATCCGGGAGAGTCGCGGGGCCGACATCGGCGCCGCCTGTGGGCAGCTCGTGGCCGGGGCGTCGTGTCTTCCGGCGGGCGGGGACCGGCCCGGGACGTGAGTGCGGTCTGGACCTTTGGGAATGCGGCCGAAGGGCTGAACGGGCATCCCTGGAAGAGGACGGAGGAGGAAGGGAGAGTTGACATTGAAACCTGATTTCAGTAAAGAAAACGGGCTAGTACCTGTGATTGTCCAGAGTGCGGCCAGTGGCAGGGTTCTCATGCTGGCTTACATGAACGAGCTGGCGTGGGAAAGGACCCTTGAAACCGGCAAGGCGACGTACTGGAGCCGCTCCCGGAAGAAGCTGTGGCTCAAGGGAGAGGAATCCGGCAACGTGCAGCTGGTTCGCGAGATCTACATCGATTGCGACGAGGACACGGTTTTGCTCCAGGTGGAGCAGGTGGGAGGCGCCGCCTGCCACACCGGTTACGAGACCTGCTTCCACAGACGACTTGCGGATGGGCGGCTGGAAACCATCGGGCAGCCCGTTTTCGACCCCAGGGAGGTTTACAGAAAGTGACACAGCTTGTTTTGGGCATCCCCAAAGGCAGTCTTCAGGAATCGACACTGCGTCTGTTCGCCCAGTCCGGGTGGCGCATTTCCCTGTCCGACCGCAACTACTTTCCGGAGATCAACGATCCGGACATCAGCTGCTCCATCTGCCGCGCCCAGGAAATGTCCCGCTACGTGGCCAATGGCACCTTCGATGCCGGCCTCACCGGCAAGGACTGGATCATGGAGAACGACTCCGACGTGGTGGTGGTGGCGGACCTCGTTTACTCCAAGGTGAGCCAGCGTCCAGCCCGATGGGTTCTGGCCGTGCCGTTCGATTCGCCGGTCCAGGATCTCAGGGATCTCCAGGGCAGGAAGATCGCCACGGAGCTGGTCAACTTCACCCAGCGCTATTTTGCCGCGGAAGGGGTGGATGTGGAGGTGGAATTCTCCTGGGGGGCCACCGAAGCCAAGGTGATTGCGGGACTCTGCGACGCCATCGTGGAGGTCACGGAAACGGGAGCCACCATGCGGGCCAACGGCCTCCGGATCGTCAAGGAGCTCATGCAGTCCAACACCCAGCTCATCGCCAACCGCCGTTCATGGGAGGACCCGTGGAAGCGCGATAAGATCGAGCAGATGTCCCTGCTGCTCCAGGGAGCCCTTCGGGCCGAGGACCTGGTGGTGATCAAGATGAATGTTCCGGAGCCGCGGCTCAACGAGGTCATGGAGCTTCTTCCCAGCTTGAACGCGCCCACCATCGCGCATTTATACAAAAGCGACTGGCTGTCCGTGGAAACGGTGGTCTCGAGAAGGATCGTCCGGGAGCTGATCCCTCGGCTGATCAAGCGAGGGGCTGAAGGCATCATCGAATATTCTCTGAATAAGGTGATCTGATGACCCACATATCCCGCTCCGCGGCTTCGGCCCTGCTTTTGGCTCTCGCTCTGACGGCCTGTGCCCACACCGATCCGGATCCCATGCTGCGGCACAGCGGAGAGAGATTGACGGAGATCGGGGAGAAGTACCTGGCCGGGGGAGAGCTGGGGCTGTCCATCAAGGTCCTGATGGCCGCGGAGAGGAAGCGGCCGAGGGACCCCAAGGTCCATTACCTGCTCGGGGTCGCCTACGATCAGCGGGGTATCCCCGAGAAAGCGGTGGAGCACTATCAGAAAGCCATCGAGCTGAAGCCCGATTACTCCGAGGCCTACAACAGCCTGGGGGCTCATTACGCTCAGCACGGGAGCCTGCAGAAGGCGGAGGAGAATTTCAAGAAGGCCCTCTCCAATCCCGCCTATATCAGCCCCCATTATGCCTTCTACAATTTGGGGCGGGTCTACGAGAAACAGGGCATGACGGAGGAGGCCCTCAAGCAGTATCAGCAGGCCGTGAGGCTCGAGCCGAACTACGGCGTGGCTCATTTTCGCATGGGTCTGGCGCTGGAGCGACTGCAGCGCATCGACGAGGCGAGAGCGGCCTACGGGGAAGCCATCAGGCTGAATCCCAGCATTCTGGAGGCGCAGCTGCGCTATGGGATTCTCTCCTACAACGTGGGGGACATCGAGCGCGCCATGGCCTCCCTGAGCCGGGTCATCAAGGTCTCACCCTATTCGACCATGGCATCCGAGGCTCGAAGCTACCTGGATCGGATGCAGGGCGTGGTGACGGGGAGCAAGCCCCGGGGGCTCATGGCGGATGCGGTTGACCGTGCTCCGGCATTCGAGGTGGTGCCCGAGCGAGAGCCGCCACGTTCGGGAGCGGGCGCGGCGGCGAGCCGACCCGAGCGGGCCGGGGGGGATTTCGATACGGGAGCCACGGCCGCTCCCGTGGCCGAGCCTACACCGGCGGCTGCCGTGCCCGCGTCGCCGGCGGCTGCGACCACCGGGACGACGGACCCTGACGGCAGACAGGCTTCGGACACGCATCAATACATCGTGCAGGTGGGAACCTTCCGCGACAGGGCCAATGCGGAGCGCACCCAGGAACGGTTGAGAGAGACGGGCTACGAGGCGGTGATCCGAACGCTTCCCCACCAGACCCTGGGCTCCATGTACAGTGTCCAGATCCGGCAGATCGAGGATTCCAGTACCGCAGCGGCCCTGGCTGCCGAGATCGAGAGAACGGAGCGGCTCAAGCCCGTGGTCCTCAGGGTGAGAAGCCGACCGTGATGGGGCGGGGACGCTGGAGCACCCGGACGAGGGGGATGCGGGGAATGGGAGAAATGTCGGGCGGGGAAGGTGAGACGGGTGAGCTTGCGGAAAACAGGGCAGGATAGATGGCGGGGGGAACGCGTGTGATCTGCCGCAGGGTTCAGGACATCAAATCGTTCATCGTCATGGATGTGCTCGAGCGTGCCCAGGAGATGGAGCGCGCCGGGGAGTCGGTCATCCATCTCGAGATCGGCGAGCCGGACTTCGATACGCCCGAGGCCATCAAGGCCGCGGCCATCGAAGCCCTCAGGCGGGGGGAAACCCGCTACACCCACAGCCTCGGGGCTCCCGAGCTGAGGGAGGGGATCTGCCGCCACTATCGCGAAGTCTATGGTATTGGGAATCTGGAGCCCGACCAGGTGCTGGTCACCTCGGGGACTTCCCCGGCCTTCCTGGTGGCTCTGAGCGCCATCCTGGAGTGCGGCGACGAGGTCATTCTCTCCGACCCCGGTTACGCCTGTTACCCGAACTTCGTGCGGTTCCTCGAAGCCGATCCCATACCCGTCCCGGTTCACGAGGAAGACGGGTTTCAATATCGTGCCGAGCCCATCCGCGCCGCCCTGAGCCCCCGCACCCGGGCCATCCTTGTCAATTCACCCTCCAATCCAACGGGGAACATCCTGGAGGCCGGCCGCATGGCCGAGATCGCCCAGCTGGGGCCCTGGGTCCTGAGCGACGAGATCTATCACGGGCTTGTCTACGAAGGGCAGGCGCGCTCCATGCTCGAATTCACGGACCACTGCATCGTTTTCAATGGCTTCTCCAAGCTGTACGCCATGACAGGCTGGCGGCTGGGCTACCTCGTCGTACCGCGGGACCTGGTGAGGCCCATTCAGCGGCTGCTGCAGAATTTCTTCATCTCCGCCAGCTCCATCTCCCAGGCGGCGGCATGCGTGGCCCTGTCGGACGACTCGGTCCGGGCCGATGTGGAGCGGATGCGCGAGACCTATGACGCCAGGCGGCGGTTCATGCTGCGGCGGCTCCGGGAGATCGGCTTCGGGATCACCGTGGAGCCCACGGGGGCATTCTATGTCTTTGCCAATGCCGGCCGCTTCACCCGGGACTCCTATGGCTTCGCCTTCGAAATCCTCGAGAAGGCCCGTGTGGGCGTCACTCCCGGAGTCGATTTCGGACCCCATGGCGAAGGCTACGTTCGTTTCAGCTACGCCAGCTCGCTGGAAAACATCACCGAGGGGCTGAACCGGATCGAGGACTATCTTCGCGGGCGTCCGGCATGAGCGAGCATGCCATGAGCGAGCCTCTCGTCATTCGGACGGCGGAATTCGTCAAATCGGCTGTCCGCCCCGGGCACTACCCCGCCGAGGAGGGCCCCGAGGTGGCCTTCGCGGGCCGGTCCAACGTGGGCAAGTCCTCCCTCATCAACTGCCTCGTCCAGAGGAAGAAGCTGGTCCGCGTCAGCCAGACGCCGGGGCTGACCCAGACCCTCAATTTCTTCCTGATCAACGGGGCCTTCGGCCTGGTGGATCTTCCCGGGTACGGGTACGCCAAGGTGTCGGAGAGCGTTCGGTCCCAGTGGGGACCCATGGTCGAGTCTTACCTCACGACGCGCTCCGTCCTGCGGGGGCTCGTGCACATCATGGACATCCGGCACCCGCCGACGCCCGAGGATCTGCAGCTGTGGCACTGGTGCCGAGACCGGGGGATCCCCGTCGTGCCGGTGCTCACCAAGGCCGACAAGATCAGCTCCAACCGGAGAGTCTCGCACCGGGCGCGCGCCGCGGCCAGTCTTGGGGTGGAGCCATCCGGGATGGTGCTGTTTTCAGCGACCACGCGCATGGGCCGCGAAGAGCTGCTGGCGCGGCTCCGGGAGTGGGTCGCCGGAGGGGCGTGAGAAGATGGGATCCCGTTTCGAGGGGAGCCGGCCATGAATGAGACCGCTGCCGCCCCGGACATCTCCGAGGTGGACCTTCTGATCGTCAACGGGCACGTTCTGACCCTCAACGGTGGGGACGACCGCTTCCCCGACGGGGCTGTCGCCGTACACGGCTCCGAGATCGTCGCCGTCGGCGACACCGGGACCCTGCGGGGCCGCTACCAGGGGCGCAAGACGCTGGATGCAGGGGGATGCGTCGTCATGCCCGGACTCATCAACGGGCACACCCACGCGGCCATGACCCTGTTTCGGGGGCTCGCCGATGACCTGCCCCTCATGGACTGGCTCCACCAGCACATCTTTCCCGCCGAGCAGAAGCTCAGCGAGGAATGGGTTCACCAGGGGACGCTCCTGGCCTGCGCCGAGATGATCCTTTCGGGCACCACGACCTTCTGCGACATGTACCTGTTCGAGCACCGGGTGGCCCGGGCGGCCCGGGATGCCGGCATGAGGGCCCTGGTGGGAGAAGTGCTCTACGATTTTCCTTCTCCGCACTACGGACCCGTCGAAAATGGCCTGCGCTTCACCGAATCCCTCATACGGGAGTGGGCGGGGGACCCCCTGGTGCGCATCGCCGTGGAGCCTCATGCCGTCTACACCTGCTCTCCCGATCTCCTGCGGCGCTGCAACGAGCTGGCCCTGCGCTTGGACGTTCCCCTCATCATCCATGTTTCCGAGACCGAGGCCGAGGTCCAGCAGGTTCAGCAGGCCCACGGCTGTCGCCCCGTGGAGCATCTGGAAAGGCTGGGCCTGTTGGGGCCGCATCTCATCGCCGATCATTGCGTGGCCCTGAGCGAGGGGGACATGGATCGGCTCGCCATGCGGTCGGCCCAGGTGGTGCACAATCCCGAGAGCAACATGAAGCTGGCCTCCGGGGTGGCGCCGGTGCCCGGTCTCCTGGAGCGGGGGGTCAATGTCGCCCTGGGCACCGACGGTTGTGCCAGCAACAACGACCTCGATCTCTTCGGCGAGATGAATTCCTGCGCCAAGCTCCACAAGGTCATGACCCTGGACCCGACGGTGCTGCCCGCGGGGGCCGTGCTGGGGATGGCCACCCGGGGCGGTGCGAGAGCCCTGGGGCTGGATGGAAAGGTGGGTGAGCTGACTCCCGGCCTGTGGGCGGACATCATCGTGGTGGATTTCCATCGCCCGCACCTCACGCCTGTCTACGAGCCGGCGAGCCACCTGGTTTATGCGGCTCGCGGGGCCGACGTGAGGCACAGCATCATTCACGGGAGTCTCGTCATGGAGGACCGAAGGCTGCTGACCCTGGATGTCGAGGAGGTCATGGATCATGCCCGCGCCATCGCCCGCATCGTACGGGCCTGAGCTGGAGCCGCGCCCCGTGGAGGAAGTGGATTGGCTGCTTCTGAACGCCGACGCCGTGGTCACCTGCGATGAGGCCATGCGCACCATCGGAGTGGGAGCCGTGGCCATCCAGGCGGACCGCCTGGCGGCGGTCGGTCCTTCGGAGGAGCTGGCCCGACGCTACCGCGGTCGTCGGAACCTGGATCTCCGAGGGTATCTTCTCATGCCGGGGCTGGTCAACACCCACACCCATGCGGCCATGAGCTGCTTTCGGGGCCTGGGCGACGACCTGCCCCTGGATCGGTGGCTGCACGAGGTCATCTTTCCCGCCGAGCGCGTGTCGGTGACCCCCGAGATGGTGTACTGGGGCACGCTGCTCTCGTGCCTGGAGATGCTCGGGAACGGCATCACCACGTTCTGCGACGGCTACTTTTTCGAGGAGAGCGCGGCTCTGGCCGCGCGGGATGCGGGAATGCGAGCCGTGCTCGGCCAGGGCATCCTGGATCATCCGACGCCCGACCACCCGGATCCCTCAACGGCCAGGACGAGGGCCGAAGCTTTCCTGGAGAGCTTCCCGGATGTTGGAGACCGGGTTCGCCCGTCGCTCTTCTGTCATGCGCCCTACACGTGCGGCCCCAGCACCCTGCGCTGGGTCAAGGATCTCTGCCGGGAGCGCGACATCCTGTTCCAGGTTCACGTTTCCGAGACGGAATGGGAAGCTCGGGCCATCCAGGAGATGTACGGGATGGGTCCCATCCCTCACCTCGATGTTCTGGGGGTTTGGGACGATCGGACCCTGGCGGCCCACGCCGTGTGGATCGACGGCGACGACGCGCGCCTCCTCGCCGATCGGGGCGCGGCGGTCTCCCACAATCCGTCGAGCAACATGAAGCTGGCTTCGGGAGTGGCACCCCTGCCGGTTCTCATGGAAGCGGGTGTGACCCTGGGGCTGGGGACGGATAGCTGTGCCAGCAACAATGGGCTGGACCTCTTCCGTGAGATGGACCTGACGGCCAAGCTGCACAAGGTTTCACGGCTGGACCCTTTGGCCTGCCCGGCCCGGAGGGTGCTGAGGATGGCCACGGTCGGCGGTGCCGCCGCCCTGGGATGGCGGGGGAGGATCGGAAGCCTGGAAGCCGGAATGAAGGCGGATCTCATCGCGCTGGACATCAGGCAGCCTCATCTGACGCCCATGTACGACGGAGCCTCACACCTGGTGTATGCCACCAGGGGCTCCGACGTGCGCTATGCGTGGGTGGACGGCCGGCTGTTGCTGGAGGGGGGGCGCTTCAAGGAGACCGACGCCGTCCGGGCCATGGCTGAAGTGAGAAAGATGGCCCTGACGCTGGCGAAGCGGCGAGGGGGGTGAGGATTGTCTGGGATGGGGCTCTTTGCCCCCTCTCCCCAATGGGAGGGAGAGGGAATCAGCGCAAACCGGCTCGATGGTCGAATGGCCCGTCGATTCGTCAGGGCTCAAGGTCGATGATCATGTCGGCTTCGTTGCCGCACTGGGTGCATTTCCTGGTTTCCTTCTGCTTCTTCTTCAAGGTGCCTTCCACTTCCACATCGACCAGCTCGCAGGTGACGATCATTTCGGCCTCGTTGCCGCAGTTCGTGCACGAGCAGACTTCTTTTTTTGCCACCATGGGTCTTCTCCTCAATAAGCGATCAACTGGGGGGACAGTTCCTGGGGCGGAGCCGAGCACTTCGCCCGCTATGGCATCAACCGCATCGCCGCCCGAACATAATGGAAGCGGCAGCATTCTGCAAGTCCCAGCTGATGGTGAGGGAGCAGGTTCAGGTCCGGCCCGCCGCGCCGGAAGCCTGGGAAGGGTGCGATCCCGGGGCTCCAGCCGTCGGGGCGCGGGAATGGAGCTGTTGCAAGAGGATTGGACCATGCTGATTCCTGGTGCCGGGACCATCGCATCTCATGCCTTGTGGAGTTAGAATAATGTGGTGTCGCAGCCCTGTGCCGATCCTCACTGCCCGACCGGGCTCAGGCCGGGAAGCCGGTGGGGACCCGCGGGGGATTGGACGTCAGGGTTCATGGATCGAAAGGAGTCAGGAAATGAAGGCTTTCCAGAAACAGGGTCTTGTGGGTTTACTGCTGTTCACGGGAGCAGCCCTCCTCGTGTTGAGCGGCTGCGCGCCCGTCCAGATGCAGCAGGCTCAGCCTATTCAGTCCCAGGCGGTGGGGGCGGCGGACGCTCCGCGCATGGAGGACGGTTTCGCCGTTTCCTCGCTGTGGGGGGGACAGACCTGGAGGGTTTACCTCCGAGGATCCGATCCCGACGGAGACATGTCCCACCTCTGGGTTGTGGTCACTCAGCTCGGCAAGCGCACCGACACGGTGATCATTCCCCTGAGGGGAGCCGAGCAGGCGCGGTTTTCGGGGTTTCTGACCCTCGACACCCCGAGCTGGATCCGGACCTGGGACTTTGTGCGGGTTGAGGTGCGCATCCGGGACCGGGCAGGGAATCTGAGCGAAAAGGCGACCTTTGAAGCTCAGATCGGCTTTCCCACCCAGGAAAGCCTGCCCTCCCGGTGGGCTGACGCCACCCAGAGTCACCTGGGCACGATCTTCTTTGAATTCATGGATGATGGCGGGGACAACAGGCCCTTCAGTCTGAGGCGGGGTTTTTAGGGCCGGGGGGGACGGAGAATGACGTGAGCCTCGAGGCACTGGAGTGAGGGGAGGGGGCCCGGGAGCTTTGAGCTGAGGGGGGGGAAGAATGCCGTTTTGCAGCTGTGGAGAGGTGAGGATTCATTTCGAGGAGCGGGGACGGGGCGTGCCCTTTCTGCTCGTCAGTGGCCTGAGCGGCGGAGTGTGGTCCTGGTACGGGCAGATTCCGTTCTTCTCCGAGCGCTATCGGACCATCGCCTTCGACAACCGTGGGGCGGGTCGTTCGGATATGCCGCCGGGGCCCTACACCATCCGCCAGTTTGCGGAGGATGCCCTCCGGGTACTGGACCATCTCGGGATCGAGAAGACGTTGCTCATGGGGCTCTCCATGGGGGGCATGATTGCCCAGGAGCTGACACTCATGGCACCGTCGCGCGTGCTGGCCCTGGCGCTGGGGTGCACGCACCACGGGGGCGAGCGTCGGGTGGGGCCTTCCGCCGAAGTCATGGCCGTCCTTCTGGGCAATGACGGGCTTACCCAGGAACAGATCGTCGAGAAGAACCTTCCCATTTTTCTCGGCAGGAGGTTTCTTCAGGAGCAGCCCGCCGAGGTCGACTCCTACCGGAAAGCGCAGCTGTCCACGGAGCTTCAGCCTGAATTCGCCTTTCAGGCGCAGCTGGCCGCCATTGCAGGCTTCGACTCGCGGGAGCGCCTATGCGGCTTGGGGGTGCCGACCCTCGTCATCACGGGAACCGAGGATCTCCTGGTCCCCGGGGAAAACGCCCACATGCTGGCTTCGGCCATTCCCGGGGCGGAGCTGGTGGAAATCCCCGGCGCGGGGCACGCCTTGCACGCGGAGTGCAGGGATCGGCTCAACGATTTGGTGGACCGGTTTTTCCAGCGGCATGTTCCCGGAAGCCTTCGGTGATCGCCTTCGCGAAAGCCTCGACGATGCGCTCCAGCTTGGCCTCGTGACCCCGGTAGAAGTGGTCGCAGTCTGTAAGGATCTCGACGCGCGGCTCCTTCGACTGTCGCATGGCGGGGCCCGCGGTCCACTGGCGGAGGGCCGGGACGCCGCAGAACGAATCCGACTCACCCAATGTGATGAGCGTGGGGCTCGTGGGAAGATAGAGGCTCGTGAAATCCAGGAAATCCAGGGGGGGAGAGACCAGAATGAGCGCGGCCGGCTTCATGCGTTGCTCCTGGCAGGCCCCGAGGGCGACCCAGGCCCCGAAGGAATAGCCTGCCACATGGATCCGCTCCAGTCCCTGGTGCCCGAGGAAGGCGGCCGCCGCCAGAAGGTCCTCCACCTCGCCGTGACCATCCCCGTAAGTGCCGCCGCTCGATCCCACGCCCCGGAAGTTGAAGCGCAGCGTGGCCCATCCGACTGAAGCCAGGCTTCTCTGGAGGGCCAGGACCACATTGTTGTCCATGCTTCCACCGTATAGGGGATGGGGATGGCACACCACGACCCCCTCCCGCCCCGATCCAGCTCCATAGGCTCCTTCCAGCTCGTGGGGCCCCGCGGCAATTCGAGCCCGCTGCTCCGGCATCCTCGCTCCTTCCCGTTTGAACTGTACTCGATAAGGTTGTAAAAGTTCATTTTCTGCGGTTCTTACACGTTGTCCCATTCTGCCGCAACCGTTTGTTGAGGCGAAAAACCTTTCGCCCCGGGGATTCGCGGGAACGAGAGTTCTGACCCTCAACGAGTGGCGATTCGTTCCGAGGCGGGTGGAAGACTGTTGGGGGGGGCGGGCTTCATGTCAGGGAGTCGATTCAAGCTGGCGCTGGCGCTGAGCGGAGGATCCGCCCGGGCGCTCACGCATGTCGGAGTGCTCCGGGAGCTCCAGAGACACAGGCTGGGCGTCGACCTCATCGTGGGCACGAGCATGGGGGCGGTGGTGGGGGGACTCTTTGCCTACTACCAGGATGTGGACATCGTGGGCGAGCGCCTGCGCGTGCTCATCGAGAGCGACCTTTTCATGAAGTCCATCGCCATCGCCCGGGACGACCGTTCGGACGAGGGATCCGACGGTTTCTTTCACCGGTTCCTGTCGCTGTTTCGAAAGGGGGTTTCCTACGGCCAGTCCATGAGACGGCCCGCCCTGATCTCCGACGAGGATTACCAGGAGATCATGGAGGACTTGATGCCCGACTGCCTCATCGAGGATCTGCCCATTCCATTCGCGGCGGTGGCCATGGACATCCTGAGCGGGGAGGAGGTGGTCATCCGAAGCGGCTCCCTCCGGCTGGCCGCGGCGGCCAGCGCGGCCATACCCGGCCTGCTGCCGCCCATGGAATATCGCGGCTGCCTTCTGCTGGATGGAGGGTGGCTGGACAACGTGCCCGTCGCCCCGGCCATCGCCCTGGGCGGGCATTTCGTCCTGGCTGCCGATGCCTCCCTGGATGTTCCAGGGCTGGGCCCACTCCCGTCGGCGGCCATCGAGTACCTCCTGCGCTGCAACGAGATCACCCGCATCCGGCTCATGCAGCACCGGAAGCAGAACGCCGACGTCACTCTGGTGCCCGAGCTGGGGAAGACGGACTGGTCCCAGTTCACGTGCCTGGACCGCTGCTCCATGGCGGGGAGCCGGGCTTTTGCCGAATCCCTTCCCTACCTCCGGGGGAGACTGCTGGCCCGTCGATGCCTGACCCTCAACGGGTGGCTGCACCCCGTCCGGCGTCGCTGCTGGCGTCACCCTTTCAAGATGGTCTGAAGCGCACCCTGGTCGGTGGATGCGCGCAGCCCTGACGTTTCAAGACCAGCGGATTCCCGCCTGGCGATAAAGCCCGTAAAAGTGATGGACCGGTCCGTGCCCCGCCCCAATGGCCAGACCCTCGCGGATGGCTCCGGTGATATATTCCTTGGCCATGCGCACGGCATCGGGGATGCCCAGTCCCCTGGCCAGCCCGGCGGCGATGGCCGAAGCGAAGGTGCAGCCGGTACCGTGAGTGTGCGGCGTCTCGTGGCGTATATTCTCCAGGGGGGTGAATTCCGTCCCGTCGAAGAGCAGATCCATGGGCCGCCCCGTCAGATGTCCTCCCTTGACCACCACGAACCGGGGACCAAACCCGTGCAGGCGCCGGGCCGCTTCCTTCATCCCCTCGGGGTCATGGACTTCGAGGCCGGTCAGGGCGGCGGCTTCGTGCAGGTTCGGAGTCACCACCTCGGCCAGTGGGAAAAGCTCCTGAACCATGGCCTGGATGGCTTCCTCGCGCAGGAGCCGATCCCCGCTCTTGGCCACCATCACGGGGTCCACGACGACGTTCCGAAGCTTGAAATGCCGGATGTCGCGGCCCACCTGTCCGATGATGTCGGCGTTGGCCAGCATCCCGGTCTTGACGGCATCGGTGCCGATGTCGCTCAGGACCGAGTGGATCTGGGATGACACGAACGACGGATCCAGCTCCAGGATGGCCTGGACCCCGACGGTGTTCTGGGCCGTCAGGGCGGTGATGGCGCTCATGCCGTACACCCCGAGGGCGGAAAAGGTTTTGAGATCCGCTTGAATGCCGGCCCCCCCGCCCGAATCCGAGCCGGCGATGGTCAATGCCCTGGGTATCTTTTGCATGATGAGCTTATCCTCCTGAGTCTTTCCGCCCGGGGATCCCGCCGGGCCCCTGAATCTTCACGGTCATCTCCAGCCTTGCCGGGAGCACGGGCTTCATGGCTGCGAAGCTGTTGATGGGAATGGTTCTTCGGTCTTCTTCCGACTCCACAGCCCATATTCGGGAATCATCCGGTTTTCAATGGTTTTTTCCAGGGGTGCCCGATGACGAGGTCAAGACGGGCCTGGCTCAAGGCTTCGGGCGGAGGCGGTTGCCTGTGGAAATCAGGTGGGGCCTGGTTTTTTGAAGTGGTCCCAGCCGGCGCCGAAGGCGGGGAACGGGTGAGACGAGCCGTCGGAGAAGGCGATTTCCAGGCGCGAAGGGTCTTCCAGGATTTCTCCCACGAGGCTGAGGCCCGTTCCTGTTTCCTTTTCCAGGAGGAGCTTCAGCTCCGAAACGCCATCGGGAGGGACGGTGAGCACCAGCTCGTAGTCCTCGCCGCCCGACAGGGCCCAGGAAACGGCATCGGCCCCGGCGGCTCTGGCGGCGCATCGGCAGGCCTGGCTGATGGGAAGGCCGGCCGCGAGGATGCGGGCCCCCGTCCCGCTGGCGGCGCAGATGTGACGAAGATCCGCCGCCAGGCCGTCGCTCACGTCGGCCATGGCGTGAACCCTCCCCGTCGATGCCAGAAGCTGTCCCTCCCTGAGCCGGGGATGCGGCGTCCGATGGCGGGACAGCAGCAGTTCCCGGTCTTCCGGGCCGATGTCGAGCCGCGGCTGACGCAAGCACTCCAGCCCCGCGCGCGAGTCCCCCAGGTGTCCCGTGACCAGCACCGCATCGCCGGGGCGGGCTCCACTGCGGAGAAGCAGCCGGTCCGGGGATACTCTCCCCAGCAGGAAGAAATCGATCAGGAGCCGATCGGGCGAGCGGCTCACGTTCCCTCCCACCACCACGGCCCCCCATTTCCCCAGGGCGGACCTCATGCCGTCATACAGGGATTCCACGTAGGCGACTTCCGTCGCTTCTGGCAGAACCATGGAGACCAGCGCCCACGTGGGCTCTCCTCCCATGGCGGCGATGTCGCTGACGTTGATGGCGGCGATGCGGCAGCCCAGTTGGCGGGGCGTGATGTCTTCCCGGGAGAAATGGACCGATTCGACCTGGCAGTCGCAGGTGGCCAGCAGATAGTCGTGAGATGGGGAGCGGAGCACCGCCACGTCATCCCCGATGCCGACCACGACGTCCGTGGAGCTTTGGGGCAGCCAGCGGGCGATGCGGTCGATGAGCCCAAACTCGCCGATGTCTTTCACCGTGGGGGGAGGGCCGTCCTTGGGAGATGTCGGACCGGGCATGGGTGGGGCTCCTGTGGGGAAGGACCGTTTCGAGCTTCGAGGCTCCAGTTGACGCCCCCCCGGCAGGGACCACCGGCTCAGCCGACCTTTCGAGCGTACTCCTTGTCGATCTTCAGCCCCTCGATGTCCGTGGTCTTCTCACCCCGGGACGATTTGAGCTGGTCGATGGCCCGCTTGACGATGGCCCGCTTGGTGGCGTAAGCCAGGGCTGTCTCCTCGCTGATGAATCCGTCTTCGTAGTGCTGGGCAATGTTATCATCAAAAGTGGTCCAGCCAAACGGTTTTGCCTGCTGCATCATCTCGTAGAAGGTTTTTCCCTCGCTTTCCCCGTTGACGATGGATTCCTTCACCCGAAGGTTGTTTCCCATCACCTCCATGGCCGCGAGACGCCCGCCTCCGACCCGGGGAAGCAGCCTCTGGGAGATGACCCAGCGAAGGGTGTCGGCGAGACGGATCCGGATGAGTCGCTCCTCCTCGAGCTCGAACATGCCGATGACGCGGTTGATGGCCTGGCCGGCGTCGATGGTGTGGAGGGTCGTCAGCACCAGATGGCCGGTCTCGGCGGCGCTGAGCCCGATCTCCACCGTTTCCCGATCCCGCATTTCGCCCACCAGAATCACCTTGGGTGCCTGGCGGAGAGCAGCCCGGAGGCCCGAGGAAAAGCTGTCGAAATCCAGACCCAGCTCACGCTGGTTGAAGGTGGCCTTCTGCTGGGAATGGACGAATTCCACGGGATCCTCGAGGGTCACGACGTGGACCGCCCGCTTCTGATTGATCTCATTCAGGATGGCTGCAAGTGTCGTCGATTTCCCGCTGCCCGTGGCGCCCGTCACGATGACGATGCCGAACTTTTCCTCGCCCACCTGCTTGAAGACCTGGGGCAGCTTCATTTCGTCGATGGTGGCGATCTTGGTGGGCAGCTGGCGCATGACGATGGAATAGGTGCCGCGCTGGGAGAAAATGTTGACTCGAAACCGGGCTCTCCCCGGAAGGTGATAGGACAGATCACAGGATCCGTGGCTCAGGAGGTGCTGGATGTTGCGCCGGTCTCCGCCAATGAGGTTCATGGCGATGGATTCCGTCTGGAACGGGATCAGCCGAGGGATCCCCAGTTCCTGGCAGGCCGGTTTGAGCTGACCGTCCAGCTCGACCTGGGGTGGCTTTCCGACGGTGAAGTTGATGTCCGATGCCCGGGGGTTCTCATCCAGGATCCGGGTAAGAAAGAAATCGAGCTCTCTTCGTCTCACGTCATCTTCCCTTCTATCGCATGGTGACGCCCGTTGAGGCAGTCCGCGACGGTCCTGTCCCTCGCTTCCGTCAGACCTCGGTGAAATCCTGGGGGGCTTCCGTCAGGTATGGCTTGAACTTCTCCTTGTCGACGCATTTCATGTAGGCTTCGTCGGGGCTGATCTGACCGGCGTGGAGCCGGGCCGCGATGCCATCGTCCAGGGTCTGCATGCCGTATTTTTTGCCGGTCTGCATGGCCGAGGGGATCTGGTGCGTCTTGGCCTCCCGGATCATGGCCCGCACGGCGTGAGTGGCGATGAGGATTTCCTGGATGGCGCAGCGCCCCTTGATGTCGACGCGCTTGAACAGTGCCTGGGAAATGACGGCACGCAGCCCGTCGGCCAGGGTGGAGCGGATCTGGGGCTGCTCGCCCGTGGGGAAGACCTCGATGACGCGGTCGACGGTCTTGGCCGCGCTGGTGGTGTGGAGGGTCGAGAAGACCAGGTGGCCCGTGGCGGCGGCTTCGATGGCCAGGCGGATGGTCTCGAGATCCCGCATTTCGCCCACCAGGATGATGTCGGGGTCTTCGCGAAGGGCCGCTCTCAGGGCCGACGAGAAGGATTTGGTGTGGGTCCCCACCTCGCGATGGTTCACCACGCAGTTCTTGCTCGTGTGGACGAACTCGATGGGATCCTCCACGGTGATGATGTGGTCCTTGCGCTTGCGGTTGGCTTCATCCACCACGGCCGCAAGGGTGGTGGACTTGCCGCTTCCCGTGGGACCCGTCACCAGCACCAGGCCCCGCGGGAGCATGGCCAGGCGGCTGATGACCGGCGGGAGTCCCAGCTGCTCGACGGACAGGATCTCGCTCGGGATCTCGCGGAACACCGCTCCGATGCCGTTCTTCTGCCGGAAGTAGTTGGCTCGGTACCGGGCCATGCCTGGAATCTCGTAGGCGAAGTCGAGGTCCCCCGTCTCCTCGAACACCTTGATCTTGTCCTCGGGGGTGATCTCATAGAGCATCGACCTCAGCTCGTCGTCATCCAGGACCTTGTACTTCACCCGCTCCAGGTCACCCCGCACCCGCAGCACCGGCTGCTGTCCCGAGACCAGGTGCAGGTCCGAGGCCTTCTGTTCGTTCACCAGCTTGAAGAATGCATCGATTCTGGCCATGTCACCTCCTAGACAAGAGTTTCCCGCGGGGAGGAAGCAATCCCCGGGCCGACTTCGATGTGAATCGGCAATCCTGTGGAGTGCTGTAGCAAAAAATGGATTCAGGGAAGCGTGGCTCTGACAGGCTGATAAGGTGGGGGGGGCTCTAAAGCTCCAGGGTGATCCAGTGGCGATGACGCTCATCGAGGCGGTGCAGTCCCTCGCGATGGGCCATCTCGAGAGCCTCTTCAAACTCACGGGACGTGATGCGCCGACCCAAGTCGGGCTGCCCCACCGCTCCGCCGCAGGGGTGGTACTGGCTCATGACGTTGATGTAGGTGTCCCGTGAGATCTCCGTAGCCAGGAAATGCATCACGGAGGATGTGCCGGCCAGCCCCTGGGGCATGACCAGATGGCGAACGAGCAGCCCCCGCCGGGCCAGCCCGCCCGCATCGGTCACCAGGTCCCCCACCTGTCGATGCATTTCCTTCAACGCTTGCCGTGCCCGCTCGGGATAGTCGGGGGCATCGGCGAGGCGCTTGGAAGCCTCGGGATCCCAAAACTTGAAATCGGGCATGTAGATGTCGAAAATGCCGTCCAGAAGCCTCAGGGCCGACGTCCGGTCGTATGCGCCGGTGTTGTAGACCAGCGGCACCGTGAGACCCTTCTCGATGGCCAGGGGAAGCGCCTGAAGGATCGGCGCGATGACGTGGGAAGGGGTGACGAAGTTGATGTTGTGGCACCCCTGCTCCTGGAGCAGCACCATGACCTCGGCCAGGGTCTCGGGGCTGACGGGCTGCCCTTCGCCGCCATGGCTGATGTCATGGTTTTGACAGAATAGGCAAAATAGATTGCAGTGGGAGAAAAAAATGGTGCCGGAGCCCCGCCTTCCGACGAGGGGCTGCTCCTCGCCGAAATGCGGGCCATAGCTGGCCACCACAGCCTGGCTCCCCGTGCGGCAGTAGCCTGTCTCCCCCACCAGGCGGTTCACGCCGCAGAGGCGCGGGCAGAGGGTGCAGCTCCTCATCCACTCCAGGCTTTTGCGGACGCTTTCCGCAAGCCGTCCCGAACGGTGTGCTTCCAGGTAGGCGGCCGGCATCGATCACTCTTTGCTCAAGATCACCACGTCGATCTCGCCTTCCAGGGCTTTCTGGAATCGCCGGGCATCGTCCTCGCTGCCCACGATGGACCCGTAGTGCATGGGGATGGCGACCCTGGGGCGGAGGGTTCGGGCTGCCTCGACGGCTTCGTCGGCCGTCATGACGTAGGTGCCGGAGACGGCCAGGAAGGCCACGTCCACTTTGAAATCCTTCATCTCGGGGATGACGTCCGTGTCTCCGCAGTGGTAGTAGCGGGACCCGTCGAGGGTCACGATGAAGGACAGCATGCCCGCCTTCCTGGGATGGAATTCCTTGTTGGTGTTGTAGGCCGGGTGGACCTCGATGTCGACGCCCTTCAGGCTCAGCCGGTCCCCAGGCGCCACCACCCGAACGTCGCCCTTGAGCTTCGTTGCCGATGAGGCATCCGTGACGATGACCGTGTCCGCCTTGGACACCTTGGCCACATCCTCGGGGGAGCAATGATCGAAGTGATCGTGGGTGATGAGGATCAGGTCCGCGGGGCGGCTGGCGGTGATCTGATAGGGATCGATGCACACCACGACGGTGCCGTCCAGTCGGATGCAGTCGTGTCCCAGCCAGTGGATGCGCTGAATGGCTTCCGGGTTCATGGTCTCCTCCTTGTCGATGGCGGCTGGCCATGGGGCGGACCGGCGGGCCCTGAATGCCTCGATCCGTCCGATGCTTTTTGCCTCGGGAAATGCAGTCTGATATTCTGGGTCGACGAAAAACCGATCGAGATGCCGGCAGGATTCAGGCGCCCTCGAGGCTGCGATTCCCTTGGGGATCGGGCTCGCCATGACCCACGGACTTCCAGGAATGAGGACGACAGGCCGTGATTCAACGGTTCCTTTATGCACTGCTCCACAACAAATGGCAAGACTTCAGAGTGAGCCATCATGCCGAGCTGGCCCCGGAAAAGGCCGTCACGGGCCGGCTATCCAGGCCCCTGCCGACGGTGCTTCGCGAAGCCCTGCTGCGCACGGGGATCCGCACGCTCTATTCCCACCAGGCCGAGGCCATCGACCACATCCGGTCGGGGGGAACCGTCGTGGTCGCGACACCGACTTCCAGCGGTAAATCGCTCATTTACAACACCACGGTGGTGGAATCGCTTCTGGCGGCCCCCGAGGCCCATGCGCTGTACCTTTTTCCCATCAAGGCCCTGACGCGGGACCAGCTGGAAACACTCCGCCAGTTTCTGGGGGCGGTGGGCGGGGATCCACCGTTCCGCGCCGAGGTCTACGACGGGGACACCACGCCGCACCACCGGAACAAGATCCGCCAGAGCCATCCGCAGATCCTCCTCTCGAACCCCGACATGCTCCACTATGCCCTCCTTCCCTTCCACGGGAAGTGGGAGAGCTTCTGGAAGAATCTGCGTTTCGTGGTCATCGATGAAATGCACGTCTACCGCGGGATCTTCGGGAGCCACGTCTCCCAGGTGCTGCGGCGCCTGCTCCGCGTGTGCCGCTTTTACGGCAGCAGTCCGCGGTTCATCTTTCTTTCGGCAACCATCGCCAACCCCCGGGATCTTTCGGCTCAGCTCATCGGCTGTCCGCCGGACACCATCCGGGTCGTGGACCGGAGCGGGGCTCCCCAGGCCAGGCGGCATTTTGTTTTTCTCGATTCCGACCCCGAGCAGGCGGGACCCGCGTCGGGACTTGCCGCACGGCTCATCGTGCGGGCGGCCCAGGGTGGCCTCAAGACCATCGCCTTCACCCAGTCCCGCAAGGTGACGGAGCTGGTGCATATGAGCGTCCTGCGCATGGCTCCCGGCCTGGCTTCCCGCGTGAGCTCCTACCGTGCTGGATACCTCCCCGAGGAGAGGCGTGGCATCGAGCAGCGGCTGGCCAGCGGCAGCCTGGACGCCGTCATCTCCACCAGTGCCCTGGAAATGGGGATCGACATCGGTGGACTGGATTTGTGCATCCTGGTGGGATACCCCGGAACGGTCATGACGACCTGGCAGCGGGGAGGCCGCGTGGGCCGGAGCGGCCGTGAGTCGGCCATCGTGCTCATCCCCCAGGCCGATGCCCTGGACCGGTACATCGTTCAGCATCCCGAGCAGTTTCTGAGCAGCCGGTGCGAGCTGGCGGTCACCAATCCCCTCAATCCGGAAATCCTTCGGGCGCATCTCCCCTGCGCCGCCTCCGAGCTTCCCCTGGATCGGCGGGAGCTGGGGCTCCACGGAGAGGAGGTGGTGGAGATGGTCCATCGCCTGACGGTGGAGGGGCGTCTCCTGCAGACGGGGGATGGCGAGGCATGGGTCGCTTCGGCACAGCATCCGCAGCGCCAGGTGGACATCCGGTCCGTGGGAGCCTCCTACACCATCTTCCGGGCAGCCGCGGGCTCGAGCTCCCGGATCCCCCTCGGCCGCAACGACGGCCTGCGGGCTCTCAAGGAGTGCCATGCCGGCGCGGTGTACCTGCACCGGGGGGAGTCCTTCCACGTGGACCGGCTGGACCTCGAAAAGCGCATCATCGAGGTGACACCGAGCCAGGCGAGGTACTTCACGCGGGTGAAGAGCGAAAAGGACACGGAGATTCTGGAGGTGCTGGCTTCCAAACCCGTGGGGAACTTCATCGCGAGACTGGGCCGGCTCAGGGTCACGGAGCACATCTTGGCCTACGAGCAGCGGCGGCTCTTCTCCCAGGAGCTCCTGGCGACCAACCCGCTGAGCCTGCCTCCTCAGACCTTCGAGACCGTGGGATTCTGGATGGAGCTGGAGCCCGCCGTGACCCGGCACATCCAGACAGCCGGCCTGCATTACATGGGGGGCATTCATGCCGTGGAGCATGGATGCATCAGCATGTTTCCCCTTTTTGCCCTGTGCGACCGGAACGACATCGGAGGCATTTCCTGTCCCCTCCACCCCCAGGTGGGCAAGGGGGCCATTTTCATCTACGATGGCTATCCCGGTGGGATCGGCCTGGCCGAGAAGGGATACGAGCTCATCCTGGACATCCTGGCTCGGACCCGGGACCTGATCGCGGCCTGCCCCTGCGAGGAAGGTTGTCCGGGCTGCATTCACTCCCCCAAGTGCGGGTCCGGCAACAAGCCCCTGGATAAGCGGGCCGCCCTGGCCGTTCTGGGGTACATGCTCGGGGACCGTCCCTTGAACGTCGGACTGGACGGGAAAGCGGCGGAGCCGGAGCCGCTGGCCGGGAAAGAGCCCCGGGCCGCGGTCCGGGAAAAGGCCGAGGCTCCGCCGAGGCTGGGGTTTTTCGACCTGGAGACCCAGCGGCTGGCGGAGGAGGTGGGCGGGTGGCAAAACAAGCACCTCATGCGGCTCTCCGTGGCGGTTTTGCTCGACACCAGCACGGAAGAGCTCCAAGTCTACCGCGAAAACGAGGTGGCGGCTCTCATACAGCACCTCCGGCGTCTCGACTTGGTGGTGGGATTCAACATCGCGTCCTTCGACTATGAAGTGCTGAAGGCCTACAGCCCTTTCGATTTCTCGACTCTGCCCACGCTGGACATCCTGAAGGAGATCCATGCTCAGCTGGGCTTTCGCCTGAGCCTGGACCATCTGGCCGAAAAGACCCTGGGAAGACGCAAGGAAAGCGACGGGGTGCAGGCCGTGCAATGGTTCAGGGAGGGGTGTTGGGAGCCCTTGATTGACTACTGTAAAAAAGATGTTATTCTCACACGAGATTTATTCAACCATGCCATGGACCGGGGCTTCCTCATGTATGAAGACCGCAAGGGCAGGTTGCTGCGAATTCCCACGGCCTGGGATGTCAAAAAACTTCTGCGCGACCGGAGGGATAACGGGGCTTGACCCGTGATGCCCGGTGCTCACGCGCCAATGCTGCTGGAACGATATTCAGTGGGTTTTTCCGATTTCACCGCGAGCTTCTGCCGCGAATGGCATTTCTATTGCTCAACGGCTTGATGATCGGCACCCGCGGGGCTGGAGCAGAAACTATCGTATTCAGACCATCCAGAAAGAGGGCTCATGGAGCAAGGACACCGCAACCCGATGTCAGATCACGGCGTCCATCAGGTCACCGGCCGAGGTCCCGTCTTTTTCCCCAAGCTCACCGGGGCGGAGCTGTCCTGGTTTGCTCTCTACGTGCAGGTCAATCATGAGAAGGAAGTTGTGAAGCGGCTTCAGCAGAAATCCTTCGATTGCTACCTTCCCCTGATGGAATGCTGGAGCCGGCGGCAGGACCGCCGCAAGAAGGTGCATCTGCCGCTTTTCCCCGGATATGTCTTCGTGCACACCGTCCTCGACAACTACACCAACGTCAATATTTTGAAGACACCTGGCTCCGTCTGTGTCCTGAGGAGCTCGGAGGGCCCGCTTCCCATCCCGGACGTCCAGATCGAGAGCCTGAAGACGATGCTGGGCTCGACACTTCCCCTGACCCCCCATTCCTATCTGAAGGAAGGCGATTGGGTCCGCGTGGTCCGAGGATCCCTGGAGGGCTGCGTGGGCATACTCCTCCGCCAGAATCCCAGGAAGGGACGGCTGGTGGTGAGCATCGACATCATCCAGCGGTCGGTGAGCGTCGAGCTCAACGTGGAGGACGTCGAGCCTGTGAAGACCATTGACTGACTCCCGCCGTTAGAGCTTCTTCTCCCCAACCGGCTTTGCTCCCTGCCCCGTCCCCCGCGGGGTGACCGTGTGCTCCGGTCGGGGCAGCGGAGCCGTTTTTCCTTCTCGCTCTCCAGCCGCGAGACCCGTTTCCTGGTGCTCGCCTTGGTGGATCTTCTCGTGATCAAGAGCGGGAAAAGAGATGAACGTCCACCCTTGCCCCGGAATCGAGCCCTTCCGCATGCTCGGGGATGACGATGTAGCCGTCGGCCCTGGCCAGGATGCTGATCATGGCCGATTTGCCGAAGAGGGGAGTGGCCCGGGGCGGGTATTCACCGCTGGAAAGGACCACGGGAAACAGGTCGGTCCGACCCTGGACCGATGGGATGGGGCGGCTGAGAACGGCGGGGACCGCCAACCGGCTTCCCCGCCAGGTGGTGGCGGGTGCTTCCCCTTCCAGCGCCTTGAGGGACGGGAGGCCAAAGGCGTGGCAGATCATCAGGGCGGACATGGGCTGGCCGGGCAGGCCCCAGAAGAGCTTGTGTCCCATCCTTGCCAGGATGGCCGGTTTTCCGGGACGGATGGCCACGCCGTGGACGAGGAGCTCGGCGCCGGGGATGGCGCCCAGGATGCGCAGGGTGAAATCCCGCGCGCCCACGGAGCTGCCGCCTGAAAGCATGACGACATCGTGGCTCTCCAGGGCGGAGCGGCATGTCTCCACCAGGGCTTCGAGCTGGTCGGGAACCACGGGGAGCGTCGTCGTGTGGAATCCGCTCTCCCTCAGATGACTTGAGAGGGTGTAGGTGTTGATGTCGCGGACTTTTCCGGGTGGCAGGCCTTGACGGTCCAGGGGCACCACCTCGTCTCCCGTGGAAAAGACGGCCACCCGTGGTTTTCGATATACCGTCACCTCCCTGACGCCCAGGGCGGCCAGGACCCCGATGTCCTGGGGGCGGAGCCGCCAGCCCGCCGAAAACAGGTCCTGCCCGCTTTCGATGTCTTCACCCCGCTTCAGGACATTGTCGCCGGGAGCCACCGGTCGGGTGACCTCGATGGTTTGCTCGTCGAGGGGCTGCGTGTATTCGACCATCACCACGGCGTCGGCGCCCTCGGGCAGCATCCCGCCCGTGGGGATACCCATGGCCCTGCCGGTCTTCAGGGGTCGGCCCGGGATCTCGCCCATCTGGATTTCTCCGTCCGTTTCCAGGAGGGCGGGCAGGGTTTCCGAGGCTCCGAAGGTATCCCTGGCCTGCACGGCATAGCCGTCCATGACGGCCCGATGGAAATGAGGGACGGCCTCGGGGGCGCGCAGGGGCGAAGCCAGAACACGACGTCCGGCTTCATGAAGCGGAACCGGCTCCGTGGGAAGGGGGCGAAGGCCGGCGATGAGGGTCAGGACTTCCGAAGCCGTCTTGACTTTCAGAAACTGGGTCATGGGAATTCAACGCTCCATTGGGCTCCTTCACCTGGAATCCGCCAGTTTGGCGGCATTTTCCTCTGCTTGAAGCCCACCTACTAGAGGAAAGGCATCTGAGTGTCAAACCTGGAATTCATGGTTTTGGGCACGTTGAGGCGAAGGCCGTCCCAGGGAACGATCCCCGGGGCTGTGCCTTGCGGCGTCGAATCGATAGTGCTATAAACCGGCCTGTTGTGGGGAATCGCGACCCCGAGGGCTCCCGAAGGAGGGATCGTGCATCCCCACGCCTCCCGGGTGCATCCCGCGGAGACCCTGGCCCGACTGCCCACGGACCACTTCCGGAAAAGCCATGGAGACCCCAGCATGCCGTATGAGACCGTGATCGGACTGGAAATACATGCTCAGCTGCTCACCCGGAGCAAGATCTTCTGCGGCTGCTCGACGACCTTCGGGGCCGCGCCCAACAGTCACACCTGCCCGGTATGCCTGGGCATGCCAGGAGTGCTCCCGGTCTTGAACCGAAAGGTCGTCGAATTCACCATCCGGATGGCCCTGGCCACGCACTGCGGCATCGCCCCCTACAGCCAGTTCGCGCGGAAGAACTACTTCTACCCGGATCTTCCCAAGGGTTACCAGATCTCCCAGTATGAGCTTCCCCTGGCCCGGTCGGGATGGGTGGAAGTCGTCACGGAAGGGGTTTCCAGAAAGATACGCATTCACAGGATTCACATGGAGGAGGACGCCGGCAAGCTCATCCACGATGAATTCCAGCCGCTGAGCTACGTGGACTTCAACCGGACCGGGGTGCCCCTCATCGAGATCGTCAGCGAGCCGGACATCCGATCCCCCGAGGAGGCCGCCGCGTACCTGCGGACCCTGAGGGAGATCCTCCGCTACCTGGAGATCTGCGACGGCAACATGGAAGAGGGAAGCATGCGCTGCGATGCCAACGTGTCGCTGCGCCCCGTCGGTGAGGAGAAGCTGGGGGTCAAGACCGAGCTCAAGAACATGAATTCCTTCCGCAATGTGCAGCGGGCCCTGGAGTTCGAGATCCGGCGCCAGGGGGCGCTTCTGGATCGGGGGGAGCCCGTGATTCAGGAGACCCTCCTCTGGGATGCCAGCCGAGGGGTTACGGTGAGCATGCGGGGCAAGGAGGAGGCTCATGACTACCGGTATTTTCCCGACCCCGACCTGGTGCCCATCGAGGTGGGCGAGGAGTGGGTGGAGGCCATTCGGCGGGAGCTTCCCGAGCTTCCCGACGCCAGGCGGGAGCGGTTCGTGCGGGATTATGGACTTCCGGCCTATGATGCCGAGGTCCTGACCTCCTCCAAGGCGCTGGCCGTTTATTTCGAAAAGGCGGCGCTGGCCTTTCCGCAGCCCAAGATCGTGAGCAACTGGATCATGTCCGAGCTCATGCGCGAGCTCAAGCGGGACGAGCGGGACATTGAGGAATGCCCGGTTCCCCCGGAGAGCCTGGCGGAGCTCCTTCAGCTCATGGAGAAGGGCACGGTGAGCGGCAGGATCGCCAAGACCGTTTTCGACGAGATGTACTCCACGGGCCGAAAGCCGGGCGAGATCGTCCGGGAGAAAGGGCTCGTCCAGGTCACCGACGTGTCGGCCATCGAGGCCATCGTCGATGAGGTGATCGCCGAGAGCCCCGGGGAGGTGGCCGGTTACCGGGCCGGCAAGGACAAGCTTTTCGGCTTCCTGGTGGGCCAGGTCATGAAAAAGAGCAAGGGAAAAGCCAATCCCAAGGTGGTCAACGACCTCCTGCGAAGCAAGCTGTCCTCCTGAACCCCTCAGCAGTGCAAAGGAGCCTCCTTCAATGACAGATCAGTGGCTTCCGCCGATTCACCGGGACGGAGACGTCGTCGTCATATTGGATCAGAGAGTGCTGCCCCACCGAGAGGTGTTTCTGCGCTGCACCACGGTCAAGCAGGTGGTCAACGCCATCAGGACCATGGCCATACGGGGGGCGCCGGCCATCGGGGTGGCGGGGGCCATGGCGCTGGCCCTGGGGGCCAGGGCTATCGTCGCGGCTGAAACGCAAACGTTCCGACAGAAGTTCATCCGACTGTGCGAGCAGGTTCGCACGGCCCGTCCCACGGCCAACAACCTGGCCTGGGCCGTGGAACGGGTCTACTCGGTGGTGGTGGAGAATCCCCGGGCCACCGTGGCGGAGCTGCAGAACCTCATCCAGCAGAAAGCCGACGAGCTGCTTTGCGAGGATGTCGCCACCAACCTGAGAATCGGCTCCTGGGGATGCAAGGTCATTCCCCGGGGTGCGCGGGTTCTCACTTACTGCAACGCGGGTGCGCTGGCGACGGCCGACTACGGGACGGCCGTCGGCGTCATTCGATCGGCTTTTGCCGCCGATCCGACCGTCCAGGTCTACTCGTGTGAGACCCGACCCTTTCTGCAGGGCGCTCGGCTCACGTCCTACGAGCTGATGCGGGCCGGAATCCCCGTGACCCTGATCACGGACAACGCCGCGGGAAGCCTCATGCAGCAGAAGAAGATCGACGTGGTGGTGGTCGGGGCCGACCGCATCGCCGCCAACGGGGACGCAGCCAACAAGATCGGCACCTACACCATGGCCATTCTCGCCAGGACCCACGACATCCCGTTCTATGTGGCGGCGCCGCGCTCCACCATCGATCCCAGTCTGCCGGACGGGTCGGAGATTCCCATCGAGCAGCGGGATCCGAAGGAGGTGACTCATTTTCAGGGGAAGCCGGTGGCGCCCGAGGGTGTCAAGGCGTTGAACCCGGCCTTCGATGTGACCCCCAACAAATACATCACGGGGATCATCACCGAGGTGGGTATCCTGGTGAAGCCTTATGGGAAAGCCATTCGAAAAGCCCTGGAGGAGTGATTTCCCGGACGATCCGACCGGAGTCCCCAAGGACCGGCTGAGAGCCGAAGGCCAGAAGTCGAACGCTCCAGCCCCCGTTCACACCTTCCGGGAGGACACCAGGCGCGCGAAATGCTCGAAGGATCGGTCGTAGGTCTTCTCGGCATCCCTGGGAAAACAGCAGGCGGGCAGCTGCCGGCTCCTCAGGTGGTACTGCAGGCACTCGCAACAGATCCCTTTCTTGGAGCAGGGATCATAGCTGCAGTTGCATCGCTCCATGTTCTGCTCTTTTCTGCACTCCATGGCGGCGCTCCTCAGTGAGCTTCAGGTTTGGCCTTGTCTCCCCTGGCGATCAAAAAGCTCATGATGCAGAAAAGAATCACTTGCCAGATGATCACGGCTGTCCACTTCTCGAAAAGATGCCAGAAGAGTCCTCCGCCCACGATGGCCGGAACGGCGGTGAGGATCATCATCCCCATGATCCAGGCCCAGTTCATCCCCATCTCCTTCCATTGGAGCACGACCGGCGGCCGTGCGGTCTTGGGCTTCCGCACCGCGAGCCCTTGGTGCCGCTGCTGCCGGCCCCGGGCAGGTGCGCGCCTCGATCCTGTCGTTACGGCCGGCCTCAAACGCCTGAGCGTTTCCTGGGATTCCCACCTCAAGGGTGGCATTGAGATTTCCGCCCAGCTACTAGCACAACGTCCCAGGCCTTTCAACCGGACTTTCGGCGACAGGTGAAAGCCATCGATTGACGAGAGGTTTTGCCCTGGGCTATTAGAGCAGGTGGGACGTCCCAGGAGTCCTGTTGCGAGGATTGTATTCGCGAAGGAGTGCCGTGTGCTGAAAGACAAGGAAGTGCGCTTCTGCGGGCGTGAATTTTCGGATGAGGAGCTGGGCCTGATCCGGGAGACGGTCCGGGACTGCAGCGGCCTGAGCCGCACGGAGCTGGCTTACACCATCTGTGAGCTCCTGGATTGGAAGCGGCCCACGGGGCGGCTCAAGGGCCGGGAGTGTCACGAATTCCTGGAGGGCCTGGAGTCGGCGGGGGTGATCCAGCTGCCGGACAGGCAGGGTCCGTTGAAGAAGCCCCGGCAGAAGATCGCGCCCGCCAGCCCGGCGGAAGTCCTGGATCACCCGCTTCTGGAGGGAAGGGTCAAGGATGTGGCCCCTGTCGGCCTCGAGCTTCTCAAGACCTCCGATGATCGAAAGCAGTGGCGCGAGTGGGTGGGGCGCCATCATTACCTCGGGTGCAAGGTACCCTTCGGGGCCCATTTGCGGTACTTCGTCACCGTAAGCCCTTCCCAGCCCGTTCGGGTGGGGTGTGTACAGGTTTCCAGCCCGTCGTGGAGGATGGCGGTCCGGGACCAGTGGATCGGCTGGAACGACGAGCAGCGGGTCCAGGGGCTGCAGCAGATTGTCCAGAACAGCCGTTTTCTCCTCCTGCCGTGGGTCCGCATCCCCCACCTGGCCAGCGCGGCCCTTTCCCGCCTGGCCAGGGTCATCGCGGACGACTGGGAGGCCCACTACGCCATTCGCCCGGTGCTCCTGGAAACGCTGGTGGATCGCGCTCATTTCAAGGGGACGTGCTATCGGGCGGCCAACTGGATTCCCCTCGGCGAGACCTCGGGTCGCGGGAGGATGGACGAAGGGAAGATTTATGGGCTGGTCCCCAAGGAGGTCCTGGTCTATCCTCTGCACCGAAGGTTCCGCGAGCGGCTGATGCGGCCACCGGAGCCTGCCCCCATGCCCCCGATGGATTAGAGCACCCCATGCTGGTTCTTGGAATCGAGACTTCCTGTGATGAAACGGCGGCCGCCATTGTCGAGGACGGCAAAACGGTCTGGTCCGACGTCGTGGCGAGCCAGATCGCCGTGCACAGCCCATACGGCGGCGTGGTGCCGGAGCTGGCCTCGAGGCAGCACGTGCAGGCCATCCTCGTCGTCATCCAGCAGGCCCTGGAACGGGCCCGCCTCAGCCGTCATCAGCTGGATGCCATCGCCGTGACCCGGGGCCCGGGCCTGGTGGGGGCGCTCCTGGTGGGTCTCGGCGCGGCCAAGGCCATGGCCTATGCCCTGGGCATCCCCCTCATCGCCGTGAACCATCTGGAGGGGCACATGCACGCGGCCTTCATGGGGCGGGATCCCCTGGGCCGCCCGTTCGCCTGCCTCGTGGTTTCCGGGGGACATTCGGCTCTTTACCTCGTCGACGGGGAGGGCCGCGGAGAGCTTCTGGGGTGCACCCGGGACGACGCCGCCGGGGAGGCGTTCGACAAGGTGGCCAAGCTCCTGGGGCTGGGGTACCCGGGGGGAGTGGCCATCGATCGGCTGGCGCGGCAAGGGAACCGACGGGCGTTTTCCTTTCCCAGGGCCTTGATGGAAAAGGGATCGCTGGATTTCAGCTTCAGCGGCCTCAAGACATCCGTGGCCACCTTCGTGCGCAAGCACGGCCCTCCGCCGGAGCGGGGGCAGGCGGGAGCCTACCGCCTGGAGGATCTCGTGGCCAGCTTCCAGGAGGCGGTGGTGGACGTGCTGGTGAAGAAGATCATTCGGGCCGCTCAGGCCCGGCAGGTGACCGACGTGGCCGTGGTGGGCGGAGTGGCCGCCAATGGGCGCCTGAGGGAGCTCCTGATTGAGGAGACCGCCGGCAATCGGCTCCATCTGCACCTGCCGGAGCCGCGCTATTGCACGGACAACGCCGTCATGATCGCGGCCGCGGGCTACCACGCCTGGAAACGGCAGGGGTTCTGCCAGGATCCGCTGGAGGTCGATGCCGTCTCACGGTGGACATGAATCACTGTGGATGTTGACTCCTGGCCGTCAGCCCTCGGCCTCGAGCCCATAGCCCCTGGTCATTGGCCTGCAGCGAATCGCTGACGGCTGAAAGCGGATCCTTCACGCTCTCCCCGACGTGGACCTGGAAGGTCATGTTCTTGACGCCTCAGCAGTATTTCGCCTCCCGCCGGATGAGCCCGCGCAAGCGCTTCGGGCAGCATTTCCTGGCCCAGGCGGCGACGGCCCAGCGCATCGTCGATTCGGCGGGCCTGAGCCCCGATGACGTGGCGGTCGAGGTGGGGCCAGGCCTCGGGGCGCTCACGCGCTTCCTCCTTCCCAGGGTGCGCCGCCTGCACCTGGTCGAGATCGATCGCGACCTGGGTGACTACCTGGCGGAGACCCTCGGCGCGTCGTATCCCCACGTGACCGTTCACCGGATGGATGTGCTCGATTTTGACTTTCGATCCCTGGCGGATCAGGAAGGCCAACGCCTGGCCGTCATCGGCAACCTCCCCTACAACATCAGCTCGCCCCTCCTTTTCCGTCTGCTGGAAGTCCGGACGGCCATCCGCTCCATGGTGTTCATGGTGCAAAAGGAGGTGGGGCTGCGCTGGACCGCGCTCCCCGGATCCGGGGACTATGGGGTGCTGTCGGTCCTTCTCGGCGTGTACGCGCAATCCCGGAGGCTTTTTGACGTGGGACCCGGGCAGTTCTACCCGCGGCCCCAGGTGGATTCGACGGTTGCCTCGATCCGGCTCGATCCCCCCGGACCCCAGCCGCTGCCCTCCTATGCGCTCATGCGCAGCCTCCTCAACGCCGCGTTTCAGAAGCGTCGCAAGACCTTGAGCAACAGCCTGAGGGGTTTTGGCGGAGTCGACGGGGCCCGGCTCCAATCCTGTCTTTCGGAGGCGGGCATCGATGGGACCAGACGGCCGGAGACCCTTTCAGCGGAAGAGGCGATCCGCCTGTGCCGGGCCTTCCAAGGGGGGGGGGATGGGCTTGAGAATCGGGCCCGACCGTCCGGGGACGCTCCACCCGGCGATGGGCCAGGCGACCCGCCGGGCTTGCCCCCGGGTTAAGGCTCGGATCTTTCACGGCGGCACACCGCAAAGGAGGGAAGGACGCCTGGAAGGGTGGAATGGAGCCTGATGCGGGTGCTTCGGGACCGATGCGCCTCCGCCGGCGAGAAACGACGCCTTTGAACCTCGACGCAAAGATATCCCTCTCCCTGCCACCCGTTCGGCTTGATTTCCTGGCTCGCCTCGACTGATTTGGCGGGCTTTGTGCTCTCCGTGCCTCGAATCGTGGCCCAGGTCTTCAATTCCCAATGGCGGTTACAGCCAGCGAAGGAAGGAGAAAATGCCGGTGGAGAAGGAGAAGAAGGCTTCAGGAGATGCTGGGACCCCTCGGAGTCGTGGTGGAGCGGGTCCTGACCAAGGACTACCGCTTCAACCCCGACTATCAGAAGGCCATCGAGGACAAGAAGGCAGCCGACCAGCGGGTCGAGAAGAACCGGTCGGCCCAGCACGCGGCCCTCGAGGAGTACAAGCGCAAGCTCGAGGATGCCAGGGGTGAGGTCAACAAGATGGTCGCCAGCGTGGATGGCGAGTACCGCATGGCCAAGATCGAGGCCGATGCCTATTTTGAAAAGCAGTCACTGCTGGCCCAGGCCATCAAGGCCGAGGCGGCCGGCATTCGGGAAATGAACCGGGCCCTGGTCGGCTCGGGAGGCGAGGCTCTCGTCAAGCTGCGCATCGCCGAAGCCCTGCAGGACAAGCAGATCCTGCTGCTTCCAATGTCCGAGGGAGGAATGAACCTCAAGACCACCGACATGAACCGGCTCATCGAGATGATGGGGATCAAGGCTCTCTCCCAGCAGTAGCGGGAGCTTTGCCTTACACGGGAGGCGTGTGGATCCCATGCCTCCCGGACGTGGCCGCCCCAGGCTGCGAATGCCGTTGGATGTCGAAATGGTTGAGAAAGCCGTATTGGCAGGAGTCATCGTGAGCGATATCAGGATCATCCGGGATTTCTTCTCGCATCCGGAGAACATGACGCGGACGCTGCGCATCTACACGCCGGACGCCTACGAGCGGGAGCCCGGGAGGCGCTTTCCCGTGCTGTACATGCTGGACGGGCAGAACGTTTTCAACCACCCCGAGTCGGCCATCTACCACACCTGGTGCGCCAACACGACCATGGACCGGATGGTTCGGGATGGAGCGGTCCAGCCGTGGATCATCGTGGGCATCGACCACGGCCCCGAACGGTTCTCGGAGTACTCCCCCTGGTGGGAGCCCGCCGTGGGAGCGGGGGGGGGCGGCTGGGCGTTCATCGACTTCCTGGTTTACCATCTGAAGCCGTTCATGGATGGTAGCTACCGCACGCTGACGGAGCCGCACTGGACGGGGGTCATGGGATCCAGCCTGGGCGGGCTGATGAGCCTCACCATGGCGAAGTCCCACCCATGGGTTTTCGGCCGCATCGGGGCGGTCTCCCCCACGGTCATGTGGGCCAACCGGGAGATCTTCAGGCTCTGGGACCGGCCCACGGGCCGCTGGCTGCAGCTCTACCTGGACGTGGGGTCCCTGGAGCGCTACTGGTTCTACAACGTTTTCCTCGATTACGTGGAATCCGTGCAGCAATTCTCCGAGCACCTGCAGCGCGTCGGCGTGGCTCCCTACGAGATGCGCTACGTGGTGGCGCCGGACCATTTCCACAACGAGGAGGCCTGGCAGGCACGTCTCCCCGATATTTTCCGCTGGCTCCTGGCGGCTCCTCAAGGGGTTTAGGGGGCAGCCCGAGAACTGTCATTTCGAGCGGCAGCGAGAAATCTCGATTTGGGTGATCATCTGGGATCTCCGAGATTTCTCTCTTCTCTACGCTCCGTTCGAAATGACAAGTAGCGATCCTGGGGCAGATTCCTGGCACTCCAATCCCGGTCTTCCGGGTAGGATCAGGCCGTTTCCTCCACCAGGCCGATGCCCTCCAGCAGCTCGTCGAGATGGGGTGTCCTCAGAAAATACGCGTCGTTGCCCATGGCGTCGCTCAGGGCGTCGGGTACGGGGAGGTGGGCGATGAGCAGCGGACCCAGCTGTCCCAGGAGATCCTCGTGGCTCAGCCGATAGGAGGCTCCATGCCGCCGGGCCACATGGGCCACGTGGTATTTGCGCTGGAACGGGAGCTCCCTCCGGTCCCGCACCACCAGGTCGGCCCACCACTGGAAAAGATCAATGTCGCAGGCGTAATTCATCATGTCCATGGTGAACCCGCCGGGGGGACGCACGTTGACCTCCAGGGCGTGGTAGGTGTCGGCATCCCGCCGGAAGAATTCGATGTGGAAGAAGCGCTCCCGGATGTCGAAGGCGGCCACGGCCTTGCGGCCCAGCTCCTCCAGCTGCCCGGGGATCTCGCGCAGGGAGTGGTAGTGCATGGGACGCCTCTCGGAGACGATCTCCATGATGCCGTCGCTGAACTGGTGGGCAGTCCAGTGGACGATGTCGCCGTGGCGGTTGGTGAGCCCGTCGAAGCTCAGGAGCTCGCCGGTGAGGACGGTTTCCACCAGGTACCCTCCGGGAAGATGGGAAAGGACTGCTTCCAGCTGCTCCAGGTTTGTGACCTTGAAGGTCCCGGCAGCCCCGACGCCCTGGTCCGGCTTGAAAATGACCGGCAGGCCGTGCCGGGAGACGAAGCGCCGAACAGCCTCCGGTTCGTCCGCCGGGATGCCCTCGGCGCAGGGGATGCCGGCGGCTCGGAACCGCTCCTTCATGCCCAGCTTGCGCCGGTTGGCCTCGAGGTCGGCCGGCTTCTGCCCGAAGACGTTGAAATCCTCCCGAAGCCTTGCATCGACCCCCAGCCAGAACTCCGTGTGAGACTCGATGCGATGGATCCTGCCGTGCTCGTGGGTGAAAAAACCGCAGGCCCGCAGCATGGCGTCGTAGTCCTCCATGCTGTGGACGCGGTAATAGCCGTTGAGAGCGGCCTGCAGCTCCGGCCTCAGCTCGTCGAAGGGAGCGTCGCCGATGCCCAGGACCGTGGCGCCCGCCGCGCGGAGACCGGTGCAGAAGTGGTAGAACGTTGGCGGAAAATTGGGGGATATGAAAACCACGTTCACGGCGCTTCTCCTTCTTCGGTCTGGATGCATGCCAGATTGCACCGCTCTCCGGCGACGGTCTTCAAAAAACCGAGGAAGGCCGTGCCCAGGGGCGAGATCTGACGGTTCTTGCGCTGGACGAGGTAAAAGGGGCGCCGGAAGGTCACCCCCTCCGTCGCCAGGGTTACTAGGGTGCCCCGCTGGACGTCCTCGGCCACGGCCTGGTACGAGATGATGGATACCCCGATCCTGGCCTTGATGCCCTGACGCACGGCCTCGGTGCTGCCCATCTCGGCCACGCCGTTCAGGCGGGCGGGGTCGAATCCGTGAGCTTCGAGCATCCGCTGCATCACCAGGCGGGTGCCCGAGCCCTTCTCCCGCAGGATGAAGGGCTCGCCCTCGAGCTCCTGGAGCCGGATGGAGGCCCTTCCGGCCCAGGGGTGATCGGGATGGACCGTCAGCACCAGCTCGTCCGAGAAGATCTCCTCCAGGAGGACTCGGCGGTCGCTCCACCGAGCGCCCACCATCCCGATCTCCAGGGCTCCCTCACGGATCTTCTCGATGACCTCCGCGCTGCCTGAAATCTTCAACGTGACTTGAATGGAGGGATACCGGGCTTTGAAAGCGCCGATGATCCCGGGGAGGATGTAGGTCCCCGGAATGGTGCTGGCGCCCATGAGCAGGTGTCCGGACAGGATCCCCTTGTGGCGGTCCAGGGCCTGGATGGCCTCGTCCCGCAGGGCGATGATGTTTCGGGCATAGCGGTAGAGAATCTTACCCGCCGGGGTCGGAAGCACTTCGCGACCCAGGCGGTCCACCAGTTTCTCGTCCAGGGCTTCCTCCAGGGCGCGAATGTGCTCGCTCACCGTGGGCTGGGTCAGGAACGAGGCCTCGGCGGCCTTGGTGAAGCTCTGCAGGTCGACCACCCTGCAGAACACTTCCAGACGATGGATGTCCATGTTTTCTCGCTGTGGGCGATGTCTCGCCGCAGAGGCCCGAAGAGCGCGGAAAGCTGCTTCAGAGACCGTAAGCCAGAAATCGGGAGCTCATTTCCCGCCCTGCTCGCTCCAGAACTCCGTTTCCATCTCCTCCAGCTCCAGGGCTGTCCCCTCCCACTCCTCCGTGATCCTTTGGACGCGGGCGCTGCACTCCTGGTAATCCTGGTTGAGCCGCCGGATGTCGGTGCCGCCCTGGTAGGTCAGAGGGTCCGCCAGCCTGGCCTTGAAGTCGTCCAGCCGGGCTTGCTCGGCATCGAGGCTGGCCTCGATGCGGTCCAGTCTGTTCTGGAGGGGGGCCTTGAGGCGATACAGCTCGTTGCGTCTCTCGGCCTCCATCCGCTTCCGATCCTGAACCTTCCTGGAGACGGCCTGGGGCGGAGGGACCTTCTCGGCCGGCAGCTCCCCCCCCCCCGGCGCCTCGGAATGGTCTGAGCCGGCTTCCACCCGGTGACGCCAGACGGTCATGTAATCGTCGTAGTTGCCGGGAAAAAGCTGGATGCGCCCACCCTCGACCACCAGCACCTTATTGGCGATGGCGTTGATGAAATGCCGGTCGTGGCTGATGAAGCAGACGGTGCCCGAAAACTCCCCCAGGGCCTCCTCCAGCACGTTGCGGGACTCGATGTCCAGATGGTTGGTGGGCTCATCCAGGAAGAGCGCGTTGGGGCGCTGCACGAGGAGCTTGCAGAGCGTCAGGCGGGCCTTTTCCCCTCCGCTCAGCACCGAGACCCGTTTCAGCACGTCCTCATCCTGGAAGAGGAAGGCTCCGAGCATCCCGCGCAGCTGAGTCTGGCTCAGATCCCCCGAGACGCTCGTGGCTTCCTGGAGCACCGTCCACTCGGGGCGCAGCTGCTCCCACTGGACCTGGGCGTAGTAGCCCAGGGAGACGAGGTGGCCGACCTTGCGCACGCCGGCGCTGGGCTCCGCCACCCCGGCCAGGATCTTGAGGAGCGTGCTCTTGCCGGCGCCGTTGTGTCCCAGGAAGGCAATGCGGTCTCCACGCTCCACGAGGAGGTCCACCCCCGCGTAGACCATGTGGTCGCCGTACGACTTGTGAATATCCTGGAGCTCGACGACGCGCTTGCCGCAGCGGGGGGCTTCGGGGAAGCTGAACCGGATGGTGCTTTCCTCGGCGGGGATTTCGATCCGCTCGATCTTGTCCAGGGCCTTGATGCGGCTCTGGACCTGCCGGGCCCGGTCCTTGCGGCACCGGTTGCGGTCGATGAAGCGCTCGATCTGGCGCAGCCGCTCCTGCTGGTTCTTGTGGGAGGCCAGGAGGATCTCCTGCCTGCGCGCCTTCTCGAGGAGATAAAAATCGTAGTTACCGGAATACTCCTGGAAACGGCCCAGCTCCAGCTCGAAAACCCTGCGGACGATGCGGTTGAGGAAGGCCCGGTCGTGGGCGATGATGAGGACGGCGGAGCGGGTGGACAGCAGGTACTCCTCCAGCCACATGAGGGCGTCCAGGTCGAGGTGGTTGGTGGGCTCATCCAGAAGCATCAGGTCGGGCTCGGACAGGAGCAGCCTCCCCAGCTCGAGGCGCATGACCCATCCGCCGCTCAGGCTGGAGACGGGGTGCTCGAGCCTCGCGCCGCTGAAGCCCAGCCCCGTCAGCACCTTGCTGGCCCGGGCTTCCAGGTCGTAGCCGCCGAGGGTCTCCAGCTGCTCCAGGAGGTGAGCCTGCAGGAGCACGTCCTCCTGGAACCCCTGGTACCCGGAGTGGGACCGAAGCCGCTCCTCCACCGCCCGCAGCTCCCGGCGCACGGACTGCACGGTCTCATCGATGTCCGTGGCGTAGGCCAGGACCGATTTCCCCTGGATGGCGGACCATTGCTGGGGAAGGTAGCCCATGCGCAGGTGCCTGGAGCGGGAGATGACTCCAGAATCGGGCTCCATCTCGCCCATGAGGATGTGCATGAGGGTGGATTTGCCCGCCCCGTTGGAGCCGATGAGCCCGATGCGGTCCCCCGGGTTGATGTGGAATGAAACGTCGCGGAAGAGATCCTTTTTCGCGAGAAACTTGCTGATACCCTGTGCAGCGATCACGATCCCCTGACTCCAGCCTGAATCCTCTCCCCACCCCACAGCGGGCCGACTCCTCCCGCCGCATCGACGGGCAAGGCGATTCTAACGCGATTCGACGACCTTTTCCAGGACACTCGCGCCGAACCGGGTACTCCATGGGGCGTTCGGGCACAGAAACCCTTGGAGGTGGCCGCGGAATCGTGCTAATGGATTCCGTCGTGAGTCGTCATTTCCCCCTGGGGGAGGGACCGGGCGGGTGTCATTCCCGGAAATCGGAGGCAGTGCTTCCCTGCCCCTCCGATGGGGGAATTCCAACGGATGTTCAGGCATTTACGGCTGGCGGTCCCAGTCCATGGCGGCGAGGATTCCCTCGATGGCTCAATCCCTTCTCCAGGCGGTCATATTCGATTGCGACGGTATTCTGGTCGACACGGAGCCGCTTCACTACGCGGCGTTTCAGGAGGTGCTCCAGCCCCTCGCTCTGGGCTTCGACTATGCCCATTACATGAGGCACTACATCGGGCTCGACGACCGGGATGCCTTCCGTGAGGCGTTTCGTGAGGGCGGAAAGGCCCTGAGCGGCACTCAGCTTTTGGAATTCATGCGGGCCAAGGAGGAAGCCCTGCAGCGGATCATCGCCCGGGGCACTCCGACTTTCCCCGGCGTGGTGGAGCTGGTACGGGAGCTTGCCGGGGCGGGCATCCCCATGGCGGTGGCCTCGGGTGCCTTGCGTCACGAGGTGGAAACGTTCGTCCGCGGACTCCGGCTGGAGGATGCTTTTCCCGTCATCGTGGCCGCGGATGACGTGGAGTGCAGCAAGCCGGACCCCGAGACCTATCTCAAGGCCGTTTCCCGGGTGGGCGAGCATTTCGGGCTCGGCGACCTTCGAGCCCGAGGCTGTGTCGCCATCGAGGACACCCCGACGGGGATGCGGTCGGCCAGGCAGGCCGGGCTTTACGTGGTGGGGGTGGCTCATTCGTATTCCATGGAAGAGCTGCGGGATGAGGCCGACCACGTGGTGAGGGGCCTTCCGGAGCTCAGCCTCGCCGTCCTGAGCCGGCTCATGGACGGCCCTTGATTGAAGGATCCGACCTCCGGGAAACAGCTCCCGGTGCTTTGAACGTCAAGTCATGAAGGGTTTGATAGGCCATGGCTCCATCAGGAAAATCGATCGAAGCCCGGCGCCCCAAGCTCGGGTCAGGCGCCGTTGCCCACCCGCGATGGCAGCCTTCTGGCGACGCCGTCCCCGCAGGCGCCCGGGATGGTGCCGCCCGGTCACGGCGCCCCGGGTCCATATCGCCCGGTCTGCCCGAGGGAAAGCTTCTTTTCCTGGTTCTGGTGGCTCTCATCGGTCTATCGCCGGCTCATGCCCGTGGTCAAAACGCTCCCCGGCCGCTGCCTTCCCAGCCCCTCACCGTCGAGCAGGCCGTGGAGTATGGGCTCCAGAACAACCGTCTTCTGAAGGCGGCGGGGCAGGATGTGGCCGCGGCGGGCGAGCGCGTTCGGCAGACTCGGGCTGATTTTCTGCCCAGGTTGGGGGGCGGCTATCGATTCCAGCATCTCAAGGACGACCCCATCGCCTCTCTGGGCGGGGAGGGCGTCGGGGAGAGGCCGGGAGGGCCGGCAACGTTTCAGACGGGCTATCTGAACCAGAACCGGTGGGAGGTGGAGCTGTCCCAGCCCTTGTTCACGGGCTTCGGCCTCACGGCCCGGCACAACATCTCCAAGTCGGACCGCAGCATCGCCGGACATCGGGAGGAGGGAACGAGGCTCGACGTCCAGAAGGACATCCATCGGGCGTTTTTCCAGGTGCTCCTGGGAGAGAAGCTCGCTCAGGTGGCCCGGGACAACGTGAAGAGCCTGGAAGTCCAGAAGAAGAACGCCGAGGCCAGCTTCGAGCAGGGGCTGACCGCCCGGAACGATGTGCTGAAAGCCGATGTGGCCGTTGCCCAGGCCGTTCAGCGGGAGCGCGCGGCCGTGAAGGATGTGACCATCCTGAGATCCCGGCTCAACCAGCTCCTGGATCTCCCCGCTTCCACGAGGCTGGACCTGGCCGAGGAGGAGATCGTGGTGCACCAGACTCCTGATCTCGATCATCAGTATGTGCTGGCTGAAAAGCAGCGGCCCGAAGTCCTGGAGCTGTCGGAAGCGGTCCGCCAGGCCGGGGAGGGGATGACGGCAGCCCGCAGCCGCTATTATCCGCAGTTTTCTGCCTTCGCACAGTACTATCGGGACGGCAACGACTTCTTCGCCAACAACAATGAATTCACCAACGAGCACAACGCCGCGGTGGGAGTTCGAATGAACTGGAACCTCTTCGAGGGTGGCAAGACCGACGCTTCCGTCAAGGAGGCCATGCACCGCCAGCTTGCCCTGGAGGAGCGGCAGAAGGACTTGCTGCGGCAGATCCGGCTCCAGGTGGAGGACGCTTACGAGCAGCTCCAGGTGGCCCGGGCCAACATCGAGACGGCTCGGACCGCTTTGTCACAGGCCGAGGAAAACGAGCGGATGACGACGCTTCAGTACAAGGAGCAGCTGGTCATCTTCCTGGAGGTTTTGAATGCCCAGGTGTTTCTGGCTCAGACCCAGGCCGACTATTACCAGTCCCTTTACGGGTATCGCATCGCCTGGGCGGATCTGGAGCGGGCGGTCGGCGGCCCTTTGAGGGATGGCGACCTGACGAAACCGGGTGATCGCGCGGCCCCTTGATCGGCGGGGCGGAGGATTCGCGGGGTCGAAACGAGCCGCATTTCCTCCCGCCGACCTGTCGGGCGCGACTGGAGAGCGCCATGGGCGATTCGTTCATCGAAGATCTTCGCCGTCCCCGGCCCGACCCCGGCGGGGGGGCGGCCGCGGCCCACGGCGCGCTGCTGGCGCTGGCTCTGGCGGAGAAGATCGTCCTCATCGAGCAGGGTCGGGCTTCCCGGGCGGGCGTCGAGCCCGAAGGCTGGGAGCGACTTCACCGCCAGGCCATGGGGCTGAAGGATCGATTCACGAGCTTGCGGGGCGAGGACGTTCGAGCTTACGAGCAACTGGCGGAAGCCCTGCGCTCGCGCGGAGACGAAGACCGGCTGCGGCAAGCCCTGGACGTGGCCATCCAGTGCCCTCTTTCCATCATGCGCGGCTCGCGGGAAGCTCTGGAGCTCGTCGAGGCCGCGGGCAGCCGGTGTCGGCTCTTCCTGGTGGCGGACGTCCTGGTGGCCTGCGAGCTCCTTGGAGCCGCCCTCCGGTCAGCCCATCACATCGCCGTGGCGAATCTTCCCCTGCTGGACGATCGATCCTCCCGCGAGAAGTGGGGCGGCGCCCTCGCCGA
>JALOPI010000102.1 GCA_025453975.1 Syntrophobacteraceae bacterium | reverse complement strand
GGACAAGGAAATGGGCTACACGGGACCGCATTGCGTCATGCGCATGATGGACATTGGCGTGGCCCTGGCTTCCGCAGCCAAAACGGCCGGGCTGCTCAACATCGACAACCGGGTGCAGCAGCGCGTGGGTGCCGCGGCGCGGGCTCTCGGCCTCATCGACGCCGAAGTGGTGATGGGCGTGCCCGTCAGCATCAGCGGGAAGAGCATCTACTTTGACCGCAAGATCCCCGCAGTGCCGGGACACTGAATTCCCATGACACTGGAGGTGCCCCTGCCATGAGTTATCAACTGGATGAATCGGATCTGGCATTGCTTCGCGAGACGGGCGTTTCGGAGCCCGACATTGCCCACTGTGTCAAGGTGGCGGAGAAAGCGTTGGAAATTGCGGAACGAACCGGCGCGGCGCTCGACCTGGAGCTGGTCGGCCGCGGAGCACTCTTCCACGATCTCGGCAAAGCGAAAACGCACGAGATCGAGCACGGAAGGATCGGGGCCGAGCTGGGAGTCCGCCTCGGTCTTCCCCAGCCCATCCTGGCCATCATGGAAAAGCATATCCGGGGCGGCCTGACCGCTGAGGAAGCCACGGAGCTGGGGCTTCCGGTGAAAGACTACACCCTGAGGACCCTGGAGGAGCGCATCGTCATCACCGCCGATCGCCTGGTGGACATCATCACGGACACGAATCAAATCGTCTCGAGTGAGGAAGAAGCCGAAGCGCGCTTCGAGGAAATCCTCGCGAACAACATCCGATACGGCAAGAATGCACGCACCCTGGAGCGCTACCTGGGCTACCATCGTGAGGTCCAGGCTCTCATCCGGGGTGCATCAAACGACAGGAAGCCATCACGAATCCCATGAACGCCCTGTTGGGCCTCTGCGCCGTGGGCTTTTTCGCCCCGCTCTCCCACGCCCTGGCGAGGAGCCCGGTTCTTCCGCTCTTCACCTCGTCATTCGGTTCCCGAGCGGGTTCCCGACGGGTGCTTGTGAACCCGTGGCCATGGCCGCGTGGTGGCCGATGTGTGGGGCGAAGCCGCAAAGGGGAGCCTTTTCTCAAGATGAAATGAGAGAGCTCCTTCAAAACAGGGAGGTTGTCCATGCCCCTTTTCGATTTTTTCAGACGAAAGAACGTCTGCACACTGCTCACCCAGGTGGACGGACCGATGGTCGAGAAATACCGGCATTTCAGGGATTTCCTGTGCCTGAACCGGGATGCCCTGAACCTGATGGCGGAGCTGGAGGAAACCTTCTACGGCGGAAGCCCGTTTGCCATGGGTACCGTCAAGGGCAAAGTGCGGGAGCTTCTGGAAACCACCTGCAGGCTGACGGAAACCCTGAACGGGGTCTCGAAGGGCAAATACCGGGGGCTCACGGCTGTCTGCGAGGCCATCGGGCGCGAGATCCAGTCGGCCCTCACGGTCGAGCCGCCCGAGAGGTCCATGCCCCTCGTCCTGCCGCTGGACCTCGTGACGGATGCTCATCTGTCGGTTGCCGGGGGCAAGGCGACGCACCTGGCGATCATGGGAAATGTCCTGGGGCTTCCGGTGCCCAGGGGATTCGTGGTGACCACCGATGGGCTCGAGCATTTCCTGAAGGAGACCGGACTTACGGATCCCATCGCTTCCGTCCTGGAGCGGGTGGACGTCAACGATCCGGCCGCGCTGGAGGCCGCAAGCGACGCCATCCGGGACATGGTTCGAGGCGCGGAGCTTCCGCCGTCCCTCGCCCAGGCCATCCGGGAGGCTTACGCGGCCCTGGAAGTGCGGACCAGGCCCGGACTGCGCATCGCCATGCGGAGCAGTGCCGTCGGGGAAGATTCGGAGGCCTCCTTCGCGGGACAGTACATCACGGAGCTGAACGTCGACGGGGCAAACCTCCTGGAGGCCTACAAGGTGGTGGTGGCGAGCAAGTACTCCCCACGGGCCATCCTCTACCGCCTGCGCTACGGGCTGGAAGACGAGGATACGCCCATGTGCGTCGCCGGGATCGAGATGATCGATTCCAGGGCGAGCGGGGTCCTCTACACCGTGGACCCGTCGAACCCCGCTTCGGGGGCTATGAAGATCAGCGCCATATTGGGACTGGGAGAGTACCTGGTGAGCGGGGAGGCGTCTCCCGACGATTTCTTCGTGGATCGGGGCACATTTGAAATCGTTAAACGCGAAATCCGTCCCAAGCGATCTCGTCTGGTCCGGGGCGAAGGCGGGGGCCTTCGACTTGAAGTCGTCTCTGATGCCGATGGGGCGGCTGCAGCCGTCGGCGACGAGGTCGTGGCGACTCTGGCCCGCTTCGGGAGCCTCCTGGAGGCGCATTTCGAAGCCCCGCAGGATGTGGAATGGGCTGTGGATGGGGTGGGAAACCTTGTTCTGCTTCAAACGCGTCCCCTGGGAATCGTTCAGGGCGAAGGAAGGGACACAGCTCCGGCCATCGACCTCTCCAATCACCCAGTCCTGCTCCAGGGAGGACGCACCGCCTGTCCCGGCGCCGCCGCGGGAACGGTCTTTATTGCCGACGGTAAAAATCTGGCCGCTCTCCCCGAGGACGCCATCCTCGTGGCCCGGACGGCCTCCCCCGACTATGCGGCCCTTGTCGGAAGGGTGCGGGGCATCATCACCGATATCGGCAGCGTTGCGAGCCACCTGGCATCCGTGGCCAGGGAATTCCGGGTGCCGGCTCTTTTCGACACGGGTGAGGCCACCCGCACCCTTCGGGACGGGGAGACCATCACGCTGGTGAGCACCCACGCCACCGTCCATAAAGGGATCGTTGACGGAATAACAGGTGATTCCAGCCCAGTGGGTGCCCAGCTCCTCGACAGCCCGATCCACCGGCGCTTGCGCGCCGCGTTGGACCGGATCAGCCCCTTGAACCTCACGGACCCCAAGGGGCCGAATTTCGCTCCCGAAGGCTGTCGGAGCCTCCACGACATTGTCCGGTTCGCCCACGAGCGCATCATGAACGAGATCTTCTTCCTCTCCGAACAGGCCGACGGGGCGGTCTCGGTGCGCCTGAAGACGAACATTCCCCTCGTTCTCTATTGCATCGATCTGGGGGGCGGTCTCAAGGAGATGCTCACCACCTGCGACGACATCAGCGCCAATCACCTGACCTCCATTCCCATGAGAGCCCTCTGGAACGGGTTCACCCATCCGGGCATCACCTGGTCTGGGACCATCAATTTCGACATGGGAAATCTGATGGGCCTCATGGCATCGAGCGCCACCGCCGAGATCGGAGGCGAGATGCCCGGCGGAGACAGCTATGCGGTGCTTTCCCGCGACTACCTGAACCTCAGCGCCAAGTTCGGCTACCACTACGCCAACGTGGATGTGTTCTGCGCGGAGGACGATGCGGATACCGGGCAGAACCACATTGTCCTGCAGTTTTCGGGCGGCGTGGGGTCCTTCGTGGGCCGGTCGATGCGCATCCAGTTCCTGGCAAGTGTCCTGGGGCGGCTCGGGTTCCACCTCACCATCACGGGCGATCTGCTCGAAGCCTCCTTCAAGGGAGCCGGACGGAAGGTCATGGAGGAAACCCTGGACCAGTTGGGGCGGCTGCTTGCGTCGAGTCGGCTCCTGGATATGGCCATCAACGCTCCCAACCAGGTCGAAGCCATGACAGAGGCCTTCTTCCGGGGGGATTACGATTTCCTGAACCAGAGCACCGGGAGCCAGCTGCCCGGCTTCTACACGCCGGAGGGAGATTGGCGGAAGCAGGATGCGGAGAAAGAGGGCGAGGTGCTCATCCAGGACGGGTCCCGATGGGCCAGCGGTCTCGGGTCGGGCTTCGCGGGCTTCATGGGCAAGATGATGGGGGCAAAGTATCAGGAGCTTCTCGACAACGTGAAAGCCTATTACTATTTCCCCCTGGCCATCGCCAAGGAGAGCAGCGCAGGGGACGCCGTCGTCTCGATTCGGGTCAAACCGATGGGCGGTCGGATCGACCAGGCGGGAGGGCTCGCTTTCGGCCTGCGCAACGTGGGCAACTACTTTGTCCTGAGGGTCAACGCCCTCGAGAACAATCTCATCCTTTTCGAGTTTGTGAACAACCGTCGATTCTCCCGGGCTTCCGTTCCGTTGGAGATAGAAACCGGTCGCTGGTACGACATCCGGGTGGAGACAAGGGGGAATCATATCCTCGGCTACGTGGATGATGAGCTGCTCATCGACACCACATCCCAATGGCCCGCGCACGGCTATGTGGGCCTTTGGGCCAAGGCGGATTCGGTGACGGCATTCAAGGACCTGACCATCAGAGCGAAGCTGGAAGGAGATGTTCAATGAAGTGGATCACTCGCTCCCATGTACACGTCGACCGGGTCGCATGCCCCTGGCTGATCACGCGTTTCGTGGATTCGGACGCCACGTTCCTGTTCGTCCCCAAGAGCAAAGTGCTGGAAGTCGCCCAAAAGGAAGGGGCCATCCCCTTCGACACGCCGGGGGCCGAGCTGCATCACCGGGGCGACCTGTGCTCCTTCGACGTGATCATCCAGGAGTACCAGCTGACCGACAAGGCCCTCCTGCGAATGGCCAGAATCATCAACGCCGCCGACACCGACCGGCTGGACGCCGATCCGCTCGCCGCCGGCTTCGAAGCCATCGCCGTGGGCTACAGCCTGCGCTATCCGGATGATCACGAAAACATCGAGCGGCAGTTCGAGGTCTACGACGCGCTCTATGCCTGGTGCCGCCTGGATGTGGCAAGAGGCGGCGAGTAAAGGAAACAGGATGGCCCCTCGGCAAATGACACCCACGCGCTCATCGACCATCGCAAGCTTTCTCGGACTCCAGCAGAGCACCGTCGGGGTCCTCGTCATGGTGGTTCTGGTGGGCATGGGCGAGCGCATGGCCGAGCGCTTTCTCCCCATCTACATGATGGCCCTGGGAGGCGGCGCCCTGGCCGTCGGCCTGCTTCAGGCCATGGACAACCTGCTCTCGGCCCTCTACAGCTTTCCGGGGGGGTATCTCGCCGACCGCATCGGGACCAGGAAGTCGCTCCTGGT
>JALOPI010000101.1 GCA_025453975.1 Syntrophobacteraceae bacterium | reverse complement strand
CGCCATGACCAGTCCCTCGAGAACGGCATGGGGGTCCGCGTGGATGAGCACCCGGTCCTTGAACGTTCCGGGCTCCATCTCGTCGGAATTGACGGCCACATAGCGCGGATAGGCCCCGTCCTCAGGGACGGCCATCCATTTCGTCGCGCAGGGGAAGCCGGCTCCGCCGCGCCCCCTCAGTCCCGAGGCTTCGAGGACCCTCGGGATCCCGCGGGGGGCATTCTCCCTCAGCACCCGCTCCAGGGCCTCATAGCCGCCGGAAGCCCGGTACTCCTCGAGGGTCGCGATGCGGTCCGGCTTGCGGTTCCGGAAAAGCACCTGCTCAGCCATGGCAGCTCATCTCTCCCATTCGTCCAGTTCATCGGGTGTCCGACCGTTCCGGCATTTCTCCAGAATGCGGTCGATCTTTTCAGGGGTCAGGCTGCCGTACACCTTGCGGTTCACCATCATGGCGGGAGAGCGGTCGCAATAGCCGATGCAGCAGGCGGGAAGCAGAGTGAAGAGCCCGTCGGGGGTGGTCTCGCCGAAGCGGACCCCCAGGCGCGCCGTGAGGTGATCCAGCACCGAGGCGTACCCGTTCATCCAGCAGATGGCGCTGTCGCAGACGTGGATCACGTGGCGCCCCACGGGCTCCCGGTAGATGAAATCGTAGAAGGTGGCCAGCTCGTCGATTTCGAGGGGCGTCATGTGGAAAAGCCCACAGGCCGCCGCCATGGCTTCGTCGTTGACGTAGCCGCAGTGGGCCTGCAGCTCGAGGAGCACGTCGATGAGCAGCTCGCGCGGGTGCTCCGACTCGGCAACCTGTTGTCGAAGGCGATCCATCAAATCCTCAGGCAGCATGGGACGGGAGTCTTCCTTTGCGTTTTTCGCATTTTCGCGGTGAATCCAGACAGGATCCCGTTTCCAATCAATGGAACGAGATCCTGTGCACCTGCTTGCAGACGGGCTCCTGACCCTCGGCATCCTCCCTGGAAAGGCCCAGCCGCGTCTTCACGACCTCCTCGAACTTCCGCAGCTCCTCCCCCTCCATGACCTCCCGCTCCAGCAGCGTCCTGGCCAGGCATTCCAGCGATTCCCGGTGCTCCTGAAGGGTGAGGATGACCTTTTCATGGGCCTGGGTGACGATGCGGCTCACCTCCTCGTCGATCTTCTGGGCCGTGAGCTCGCTGAACTCCCGCTCGGAAGAGCGGGAGCCCATGTCCAGGTAGGGGGATCGCTGATGGGTCGTGTAGGTCAGGGGACCCAGCTCCTCGCTCATGCCGTACTCCATCACCATGCTGCGGGCGATGTCCGTGGCCCGCTGGAGGTCGTTCTGGGCCCCCGTGGAGATGTCTCCGAAGACGATCTCCTCGGCCACCCGCCCCCCCAGGAGGACCTGGAGCCGGTTCACCAGCTCCTGCCGGGTCATGAGATACCGGTCCTCGGTGGGGAGCTGCTGAGTGTAGCCCAGGGCCCCGATTCCCCGGGGGATGATGGAGACCTTGTGCACCGGGTCCACCAGGGGGACGATCATGGCCACCAGGGCGTGCCCCGACTCGTGGTAGGCCACCACCTCCTTTTCGTGGGGGTTCATGGCCCTGTTCTTCTTCTCCAGCCCGCCGATGATCCGGTCCGCGGCTTCCTGGAAGTCCGCCATGGTGACGTGGTCCCGGTTGCGCCGGGCGGCGCACAGGGCCGCCTCGTTGACCAGGTTGGCCAGGTCCGCCCCCACGAACCCCGGCGTCATGGTGGCGATCTTGGTGATGTCGACCTCCGTGCCCAGCCGGACCTCCCTGGTGTGGATCCGCAATATGGCCTCGCGGCCCCGGATGTCCGGCTTGTCGATGGCCACGTGCCGGTCGAACCGGCCGGGGCGCAGCAGGGCCGGATCCAGAATCTCCGGCCGGTTGGTGGCCGCCATGATGATGACGCCCGCATTGGAGTCGAAGCCGTCCATCTCCACCAGGAGCTGATTCAGGGTCTGCTCCCGCTCGTCATGACTTCCCATGGGGTTCAGGCCCCGGGCCTTGCCCAGGGCGTCCAGCTCATCCACGAAGATGATGCACGGGGCATGCTCCTTGGCCTGGCCGAAGAGGTCCCGGACCCGGGCGGCCCCCACCCCCACGAACATCTCCACGAACTCGGACCCGCTCATGCTGAAGAACGGCACCCCCGCCTCGCCCGCCACGGCCTTGGCCAGAAGGGTCTTGCCGGTGCCGGGTGCCCCCACCAGCAGCACCCCCTTGGGAATCTTTCCCCCCAGCCGCTGAAACTTCTCGGGGGTTTTCAGAAACGACACGATCTCCTGGAGCTCGCCCTTGGCCTCGTCGATGCCCGCCACATCCTCGAAGGAGATCCCCACGTCCTTTTCGGCCATGATCTTGACCCGGGCCTTGCCCACGGAAAGAACACCCTGGGGACCGCCGCTCATGCGGCGCATGAGCAGGCTCCAGAAGAGGATGAGAAGCCCCATGGGGATGAGCCACGACAGAAAGAGCCCCACCCACTTGTTCTCGGCGTGCCCCCGGTAGTTGATCCCTTTCTGATCCAGGAGCTGAATCAGCCCGGGGTCCTCCACCCGGATGGTCATGAACGACTTCCCGGGGGTCTTCTCGTCTTTCATCTCCCCGCGGATGCGCTCGGAGCCGATGACCAGGTTGAAAACCCTGTCCTCCTGCACCATCTGCTTGAACTGCGAGTAGGGGATGTTGTCCCGCTGGGGCTCCGCCAGGTAGCTCTGGAACAGCATGAGCATCAGTCCGGCGGCGATGAAGTACCAGATGGAAAAGTGCATCCGCTTCTGGGATGGGTCGGGGTGCTGCGAGCCCCCGTCGCCCTGTCCGCCCCGGAGACGGCCCAGCAGCTTGTTCATCGGATTCTGATCTTCGCTGTCTTTCTTGGGGGGCATCGGATCTCCTTTGAGGCTCGATCCTCACGGCTTCCGGCCACCATTTGAAGCATCGGCTCGGGTGGGGGAGCGACGCGCGGAGTCGAGAGACGGCATTTTTATACAACAGCTGCGCCTGGAATGAAAGCGGAGGACGGACTCTCCCTTCGGGGAATCGATGGGGCATGGCCTTCCGGGCGGCGGGGGGGAGCGCTCGACAGGGCGAGAGTCCGGAGCTTTTCAGCGTGTCGCCATTCCTTGACCCTGCCTTCCCCCTCATCTATTTTAGCATCATGGAAGGAGCGGGGCAGAGCCCGGGATTCATGTTCCACACTTTCACCGCGTCCCTTCGACCGCCTGCCCCGGACGGAAGACGGGCACCACCCCTAAAGGAGCGCCGACATGGTCGATTGCCAGTTCCCCCAGAAGAACGCCGAGGACCCGGAGGTGCTGCGCCTCCTCAGGGAATCACAAACCGTCGCCGTCGTCGGCATCTCCCACAAGGAGGACCGGGACAGCCACAAAGTCGCGAAATATCTCAAGGAGCACGGTTACCGCATGATCCCCGTGAACCCGAAGTACAAGGAGGTCCTGGGGGAGACCTGCTACCCGGACCTGAAATCCGTTCCCGGGCGCATCGACGTGGTGGACATCTTCCGCAACATCGAAGCGATCCCCGGCATCGTGGACGAGGCCATCGAGGTGAAGGCCGGCTCCGTGTGGATGCAGCTGGGGCTCGCCCACAACGATGCCGCCGACAGGGCCCGGGGGGCGGGATTGTCGGTGGTCATGAACAAGTGCATCAAGATCGAGCACCAGCGCCTCTGCCATTGAGGCTCGACCCCGCGGGAGGAGACTTCAGGAATGGACTTTTTGAGCCCGAAATCTTTCTTCGATCTCGCATCGACCGAGCATGCCGGTCTTTTCGCGGATTGCGGCCGCGTGTGGGAAGCCCTGGGCCGCCTTTCCGCCTACCTTCAGGCTCATCTGCGGCCCAACGTGGCCGACGTGGCCTGTTTCGGCAGGCCGCTGCCCGAAACGGTGGTCCTCTGGAAGGGCACCCTATGGAGGGAAGGCTTCGAGATCCTGGGTGGCGACCCCACGAGGGGAGCCCACCGGGTGCGCATCGAGGGCAACGATGCCTCCGACGCCAGCGTGCTTTACGCCGGCTGCGTCCTCTGGGACGAAGAGATCTTCATCGGCCCGGGAGTCGTGCTGGAGCCGGGAGCCCTGGTGAAGGGACCCACCCTCCTCAGCGGCAGCACCGACGTGCGGCAGGGCGCCTACATCCGGGGGAAGTGCTGCGTCGGAAAGGGCTGCGTGGTGGGGCACACCACCGAGATGAAATCCAGCATCATGCTGGACGGTGCCAAGGCGGGCCACTTCGCCTACATCGGCGACAGCATCCTCGGCAGAGCCACCAATCTGGGGGCCGGCACCAAGCTGGCCAATCTCAAGATCGGTGGCACGCCCGTGATCATCAGGGTGGGCGGAGAGAAGATGGACACGGGGCTGCGCAAGCTGGGAGCCATCCTGGGAGACGGCGTCGAGATCGGGTGCAACGCCGTCACCAACCCCGGAACGCTCCTCGGCCGGAACGCCATGGTGCTCCCCGTAAGCTCCGTGAAGCCCGGCTACTACCCCCCCGAGAGCCTGGTGCGCTGATCCGCTGACTCACAGCCCCGACGGGGCTTCACGCCGGATCCGGTGGCCCCGCGCTGACGAGAGTGGGGCGCGGGATCACCGGGAAGCGGCCGGGCATCGATCCGCCGGGAGCATCCCCCGGCTCGGATGTCTTCCCCGGGACCTCGGCCCCTGCATCGCCTTATGCCTCCAACGCTCGAGCCATGGCCTTCCCGTCATCTCCACCCGAGGGACAGATCTCGAGATCCCTCTCGTTCCTCCGGGATGACCGGGGTCCAGATTCAGCCCTTCCGAAGTGTCGACGGATTCACGGCTGAGCCAGTGCCATGATGACCTTTTCCTGGTCCTCGGCGGCCAGATACGGGTGCATGGGAAGGCTCAGGATCCGGCGGGCACAGAGCTCGCTCACGGGGAAATCCCCCGGGCCGTATCCCAGGTCGTGGAAGGCCTTCTGGAGGTGGAGGGGCTTGGGGTAGTAGACCGCCGACGGGATGG
>JALOPI010000100.1 GCA_025453975.1 Syntrophobacteraceae bacterium | reverse complement strand
CGCCCTCACGGGGCGGGCTCTGCCGCATCCGATTTGGAGCTCTTTCAGGAGGCGGTCACGGGGTGAGTCGATCATGTCCATACGCTCCCTGTCAAAGAAAGAGTTCCTGGTTTCTGGTTTCTGGTTCTTGCTTGAAGTCCCCTTTTGTTGTTTCGGGTGCCCCAGGGGTGCACGAGGGACTGTGCGGATGTCGAAAGACGGCGGCCGCCGCCGGATTGGACAGACTTCGCGTTTATGTGGGGACCGGACTTCACTATAGTACTGAAATACATGGTAGAATGAAAACGATTTCGAAAAGCGCCCTGGGCGTCGAAGGGGCCGGCTCAAAAGGGCCTCTGAAACGACCATCGTTGATCCTTGAAGCCGGAGCCGCCACCCCGGGACTTCTTAAAGCATAAACGTATTGATGCCTCTTACTGGAGCACGTCATGGAAGGAAGTGCGCACGAGATTTTAGAAGCCGTTCGATCGAAAGAGCCCGAGATGTTCGCCCTCCTCGAGCTGTTGGTCAACATCGACAGCGGCTCCACCCACAAGGAAGGAGTCGATGCCTGCGGGAGGATCCTGGCCAGCGAGCTGAAATCGCTGGGTTTCGAGGCATCGATCCTGGCGGAGACTGAATGCGGCAGCCATGTCCTGGCCCGGCGCGGTGGAACGGGCGAGCGCAGGCTTTTCCTGTCGGCTCACCTGGACACGGTGTTTCCCGAGGGCACCGCGGCCGCAAACCCCTTTCACGTGAAGGGCGGTCAGGCTTACGGCCCCGGCGTGGGGGACATCAAGGGGGGCATCGTCCAGATGCTCTACGCCCTGAAGGCCCTGCGGGACCTCGGGCGGCCTACGCCTCCCATTTCGGTATTCCTCACGGGGGATGAGGAAATCGGCTCGGTGCGCGGGAGGCCCCACATCGAGGCGATCGCGAGGCGCTCGTCCTGGGTCCTGGTCCTGGAGCCGTCGTCGAAGCCCGGGTCCGTGGCCGTCCGGAGGTGGGGTCTCGGCTCCTTCCATCTCACCATCACCGGGAAGTCGGCCCATGTGCTCAAGCCCGAATCGGACGGAGTCAACGCCTGCCGCGAGCTGGCCCTCAAGATCCTGGCCCTGGAATCCCTGAGCGATCCGGTGGCGGGGATCAAGGTTTCGGTCAACCTGGTGCAGGGCGGGCGTTCCCGGCAGGTGACGGCGGCCGAGGCGCGGGCGGACATCGACGTGCGGGTCCGGGACGCCCGCCGCATGGAGTCCGTCGAGGCCATGGTGAGAAGAGTCGCCGGGGCCCCCATCCTTCCCGGAATCCGCGTCGACCTCGATGGGAAGCTCACCCGTCCTCCGCTGGAGCCCAATGCCGCGACGGAGGCGCTCCTGGAGACGGCCCGCAGCGCCGCGGCGGAGCTTGGAATGGAGATCGAGCCCATCGAGGAATACGGGGGATCCGACGGATGCTTCACTTCGGCCCTCGGAATTGCGACCCTGGACGGACTCGGGCCCCTCACCACCGACATGTGCGGCGACGAGGAGCACATCGAGGTGGCCAGTCTCGTTCCCCGCACGGCCCTCCTGGCCGCCATCATCACCCGGCTGGCTTCCGGGCCTCCAGCGTGATCAGTTGTTGAATTTGCCAGACAGGCGTATAAGTGAGCACACAACTGCCAGGTTTTATGAGGTGCCGTCGAGAAGACCAATAACCCCATGGAAGAAAGGATGGATCTACATGATCAGAAGACTCGCTGTGGCTTGTTGCTTTCTCATGGTGTCCGCGACGCTCGTCTGGGCGGAGGGGCCGGTTCCCAAGGACGAGAAGAAGCACACGACCCTGGGCAAGTATGTGAACGCCGCCGGCGCCTATGAAATGTGGAAGGCCAACCCAGACAAGGTCAAGATTTTGGATTGCCGCATTCCCCAGGAATACATATACGTCGGGCACGCTCCCATGGCTCACAATGTTCCCTCGAAGAACTGGACCGGCAAATACAACGCCGAGAAAAAGGAGCCCGTCCTCGAGGACAATCCGGAATTCGAAGCTCAGGTGAAGAAGAGATTCGGTGAGCAGGATACCATTCTCGTCATGTGCCGCTCGGGTCATCGAAGCGCTGATTCCGTCAACCGTTTGGCCAAGGCCGGCTTCACCAATGTTTACAACATCGTCGATGGCTTCGAGGGGGACAGGGTTGCGGACGACGAGAGTTATTTCAAGGGGAAGCGGATGACCAACGGTTGGAAGAATTCCCCTGCTCCCTGGACCTATGACCTGGATATGGCTCTTATCTATGCGCCCTAGCGCTTAAGGTTCCGACCCTGGCGGCACCAACCTGACAGGTTTTCCCCAGTGCTTCGAGATGCAAGCCCCTCCCTTCGGCACGGCCGGTTCCATCATGCGTCTTCACAGCTTCAGTGAAACGATGATGACTCCAGGGTCGTCGACGTCCCGCCGGGTGGTGAAGCCCAGACCGGTGCAGACTTTGAGCATGGGGATATTTTCGCAGAGCACCTGGCCCAGGATTTCCCGGGTGCCGCGGCTCCGCGCGTGGTCGATGATGCGCCGCATGAGGAGCTTGCCCAGTCCTCGCCCCGCGGCCTTGCGGTGCACCAGGATGGCGAATTCCGCGTGCTCGTTGTCCGGGTCGCAGATGATGCGCACGCTGCCCCAGAGCTCCTGGGGGCCGTCGGGGGAGCTGTTGACCGAGGCGGCGACCAGGGCCATCTCCCGGTCGTAGTCGATCTGGGTGAGCCTGGCGGCCTCGGCATGCGGCAGCTCCTCGACGGGATGCAGAAACCGCATGCGGCGCTGCTCCAGGGTGAGGCTCTCCACCATCTCCACGAAACCCGGCTCATCCTCGGGCCGGATGGGCCGGATCTGGAGGACCTGCCCGTCTCTCAGCGTGACCCGCTCCTCGAGCTCCTTGGGATAGGGCCGGATGGCGAGCCTTTCCGACGCCGAGATCCGGGATCGGGCCACCCCGACGCGGGCTCCCGATGCCACCGGGATCGACCCGCTCATGAGAAGAGGGTTGATCTCGATCTCGGTGATCTCCGCAATGTCGCAGACCAGCTGGGACACCTTCACCAGGACCAGGGCTATTTCCTTGAGCCTGGGCGCGGGCTCCCGGTCCTTCCCCCTGAGGAGCCTGCAGATTCGGGTTCGGCCCATGAGCTCCCGGGCCAGATGCATGTTGAGGGGCGGGAGGGCCACGGCCAGGTCCTGGATTTCGCCCGCATGGGGGGTGCCATGGCCGAACCGGATCACGGGTCCGAACTGAGGGTCCTCGGTGACCCGGATCGTGAGCGCATGGCCGTCGGGGGGGAAGGCCGCCATGGGCTCCCCGAGGCCGTCCGGGGGAGGGTTCCGAGTCTCGCCGGGCGACTTGAAGCGCCGATTCACCTCCGGGGGAGCGGTTTCAATGCCGTAGGCGGTCAACAGGGAACGGACCTCGGGATCGGTGAGCCATTGGCGGCCGGAGGCCAGCGCCCCTTCCACCACCCCGAGGGCAGCCTGGACGTCGGGGGAGAAGGACTCGGGGATGCTGGGGGGAGTCTCCATCAGCATCTCCTGGTTTCTCTGGTAGCGCACCATGTGCATGAAGGCCCGAACCGCGTCGTACGGGGTCTTGTAGGTGGGGATGCGATGCTCGGAGAAGATTCGACGGGCCTCGGCCGCCGTCTGCTCGCCCAGCCAGCTGGTGAGCAGGAGAGGGGTCCTGGGGCTCCTCGACCGCTTCTCGTAGGTCCGAGCCACGGCGGCCGCGGCCTCGGAGCCTGAAACCACGGCGACGGGGCAGCTCAGGGCCAGGATGGCATCCACGCGCCTGTCGTCGAGAAGGATCTCGAGGGCCTGGGCGAACCGCTCCGCCGTTGCGTCGCTCATGATATCCACCGGGTTGCCCCGGGACCAGGTGGAGGGGAGCACTCCATCGAGCCGCTGGATGGTTTCGGGGGACAGATCGGCCATTCGACCGTCTCGGTCCATGAGAGCATCGGTGGCCATGACTCCGACGCCGCCCCCATTGGTCAGTATGGCCATCCCGTCCCCCCTGATCCGGTGCGGCATCATGGCCAGGGTCTCGACGGCATCGAAGAGGGCCTGCATCTCGAGGACGCGCAGCATGCCGGCCCTGCGAAAAGCCGCATCGTAGACGGCATCGTCCCCAGGCAGGGCTCCCGTGTGGCGGGCCGCCGCCAGCGCCCCCTCGGAGCTCCGGCCGGCCTTGACCACGATGACGGGCTTGACCCTTGCGGCCGCCCGCGCCGCGGACATGAATCTGCGGCATCGCGTCACCGTTTCCATGTAGAGGAGGATGGCCCGGGTCCGGAAGTCAGCGGCCAGGATGTCGAGCATGTCCGCGAAGTCCACATCGGACATGTCCCCAAGCGATATGAAGCAGGAAAAGCCGATGCCGCGGGCGACGGCCCAGTCCAGAACGGAGGTCTGGACGGCGCCCGACTGAGCCACGAGGGCGATGGAGCCCGCCGGGGGGCGCACGATGTGCGCCATGCTCGCGTTCAGGCTGGGTCCGGGCACCATGATGCCCAGGCAGTTGGGGCCGATAATCCTCAGGTGATGGGGCCGGGCGGCTTCGGTCATGGCGTCGCGGAGCCTCCGGCCCTCCTCGTCCCCTCCCTCTCCGAAACCGGCGGTGATGACGACAGCCCCCCGGGCCCCCTTTTTCCCGAGGTCGGCAACGACGCCCGGCACACTGTCCCGGGGGACCGCGATGACCGCCAGATCGGGAATCCCCGGAAGACTGGCCACGCCGGGATAGCATTTCACACCGCCGATGAAGCTGTAGTTGCGGTTGACGAGGTAAATCGGACCGGAAAAGCCCGAGCCCAGAAGGTTTCTGGTGATCACGTCCCCGACGGAGCCCGGTTTTTCACTGGCCCCGATGAGGGCGACACTCGACGGGTGCATGAAGCAGGACAGGTTCCTGAGGCTCATGGGAGCACCTCCCCGTGGGTTCACCGACAGGAATCCAGAATAGGGCGAGAGGGTGAGATTCCGCAATCCCTTTCTCGCCTGAC
>JALOPI010000034.1 GCA_025453975.1 Syntrophobacteraceae bacterium | reverse complement strand
TCGAGTGGCTGAAGCGCCAAGGGCACCGTCCAGCCTCCTCCTGTATGCCTCGGGCATGGACGTGATGCTCACCCCGACGCCCGCGGCGACCGTCCCGTCGCGGCCGAAGACACGGCCGGCAACGGATACCCGCCGCCGGATGATCTCCCAGTCCGTCCAGTTCTTCATGGGACCGATCCCCGCTCCGTCCGGATCTTGATGACCTTCTCCGTGACCAGTCGGACTTCCTCGGGAACCGCCACATCGACGGAAACGGTCACCTGGTAGTTCAGGGCCGCCTTGGGCTTCCCTCCCAGGGCCTGCCAGAACTCTCCCAGACTCTGGAGCCGGCCCGGCTGCAGCGAGCTCACGGGAAGGGGCGGCCTCTGCCCCCGGAGCTCCCCCCGCAGCACGTCCTCGGGGATCGTCCGATGGCGCAGCAGAACCCGCATGACCTCACCCAGCAGCCGATGCTCGTCTTCCGCGGGATCGGGCACGCTTTCGCTGGGCCAGGCCGTGATCAGGTACGAGAAGTCGACGCGAGCGGGGGCGCGCGTCCGCACAGCTGTCCCGTCGCCCCGCCGGTCGATGTAAACCTCGTTGGAGCGCAGCTCGAGGTTCTCCCGGATGTCGTACAGAAAAAGGTCGACGGCGGGCAACGTCACGGACTGCGGCGGAAACTCGTCGTCGGGCGTGGCGAAGCTGATCTGCACCTGGTCCACCAGGGAGCGCGGCAGGTCCCGTCGCAGGAGCCCGGCCAGTGTTTCGTCGAGGTCCCTGATCATGGCGAAACGCCCTCCCCGCCTCCCCCGTCTGGAGACTCCACGCAGCGGGGCCACTCGCTGTTCAGAATCTCCGGGTTGATGCGCCGGCTCCCGAAGTCCAGCCAGATCCGTTTGTTCCCGCGGCAGTCGAAGGCTCGACACGGCACCGGCCGATGCTCCCGAATGGTGCAGGAGAAGGATCCTCGATCCAGGTGCGTGCAATAACCGTCCTGGCCCTGGGCGATGATGTAGGGGTCGCCCAGCTCCCAGCGCACGACGCCTTCACGGATGTCCTGCCTCGAAAGGGCGAAGGGAAGCCGGCAGCACGCGGCACGACACAGGGACAGACGGTCGGCGCAGTCGATCTCCGCCACGTCCTCGAAGGCATGCTTGTCCACCTCCGGCTCCTGAAGCAGAACCCCGACGCCCCTCTCTCCGTTCTTCCTCATCAGCCGCTTCGCCACAATCCGTTTGCGCTCATCCAGCTCCTCGATGGAAAGCAGATCCCTCTCGCTCAGGATCTCGATCAGACCGTAGAGGAAGGAGGCCGCCTCCAGCATCATCCGGGTGTTCTCGCCGAGCCTGGCGTGCGTATACAACAGCCCTTCCGACACTTCCTTGCGGAACAGCTCCCATCGCCTCGCATCGTCGGCGGTCCTGGACATGGCCGTGCACCCCCGATTCCATCCCTGCGCCTGTGAATCATCTTCCAACGCGCCCCGATCCGGCGTCATCGAGCCCCCCGCCTGGCGGCGCCCGACCGGGCATGTCCGTCGAATGCCCCGTGGGCGATCACCTTTCCCATTTTCTGATATTCGCGCTGCGTGGCGTGGAGCAGATGGGCCGTGCTGACCACGCCGCCGCCATCGGCCGCGAAGAACGCCGCCGCCAGGGCGATATTCCGGATGTTGCCTCCACTGATCTCGAACTGGCGGGCCACGAAGTCGAGGTCCAGATCCGGGTCCCGGGGAGTCTCCTCCGGCCAGATGGACTCCCAGATCCGGCGCCGGTCGGCCTCTCCCGGAAAGGGGAACTCCACCGCGAAATGGAGGCGGCGGACGAAAGCCTCGTCCATGTTCTTGCGGAAATTGGTCGCAAGGATGGCTACCCCCTCATACTCCTCCATGCGCTGGAGCAGATAGCCGGTCTCGATGTTGGCGTACCGGTCGTGGGAGTCCTTCACCTCGCTGCGCTTGCCGAAGAGGGCATCGGCCTCGTCGAAGAACAGGATGGCATTGGACGTCTCGGCCTCGCCAAAGATCCGGGCCAGGTTCTTCTCGGTCTCGCCGATGTACTTGCTGACCACCGTTGAAAGATCGATCTTGTAGACTTCCAGGCCCAGCTCGCCCGCGATGATCTCCGCCGCCATGGTCTTGCCGGTGCCCGACGGGCCGGCGAAAAGCACGCTGAGCCCCTTCCCCAGGGACAGCTTCCGATCGAAGCCCCATTCGCCATAGACCCGGTCGCGGTATTTGACGTGGTTGCAGATCTCCCTCAGCTGATCGAGGCGGTCGGCCGGCAGCACAATATCGTTCCACCGGTAGCGGGGTGTGATTTTGCGGGCCAGCTCCCCCAGCTTCTGATTGGAATGGAGGCGACAGGCCTCGTAGAGTTCGTGCGACCGCATCCTCGGGGAATCGGAGTCCCTCATCCGGGCTAGATTCATGGCCGTCGCCGCGGCGTCCTGGATCTGCCCCCCCGTGAACTTGAACTTGGACGACAGCACGGCTACATCCAGGCCCTCGTCGGCGGGGCCGCTGCCGTCGAGCACGGCCGACCACAGAGACGACCGCTCGGAAAAGGTGGGTCTGGTGAGCTCAACCCGAGCAAACGGGATGCCCCGCAGGGTATCGGCCGGCTCCCATGGCATCTCCCCCGCCAGGAAAGTGAGCTCCGGCCGGTCCGCGAGGTTCCGGACGAAGGCTCTGAGGGCCCCGTTGTTCTGATCGTCCAGCAGCGTGTCGTAGTGTTTCCAGAAGACGGCGGCCTGCTGCAGCCTGGCTTCCCGATGGACGAGGCTGAAGGCCGCCGCCCAGGCTGAATCGCTGTCACGGGCCATGAGATCGACGTCCGCGACCAGCAGGCGAGCACCCAGCTCCCGGCACACGGCTTCGGCAACGGTCTGTCTTCCGACCCCATAAGGCCCGCGCAGGTACACCATGGCTCCACCGGCTTCCGCGCCGCTTCGCATGAATCGACCCACGCGGCCCCGGAGATCCCCGTCCGCCGGCATCACACCCGATGTCACGCCGTCCTCGCACATCCGCGCAAAGGACCGAATCCGTTCGTCCACCTCATCGGATCCCAGCAGGTACTGGACGATGCGGCCATTGACCTTGAGATACTTGGCCAGGAAGGGGGGATTCGGCTGGGAGGGATCCTCCACGACCTCCACCAGCTGATGGCGGACGAGCGGCGCCGCCCCGACAAAACGGCCCTGGCGGTCAAGCTTGTCCTCCATCGAGGGTGACAGCAGGTTGAGGACCAGCTCGATGCCGGGCCGCTTCCTGGTGACGTCGTCCTGGAGATAGGCGTAGAGCCTTTCGTAACGAAGGTCCAGCTCCACCGCCAGCGGGACGAGCAGGGCATCGACCTCGAACGGATCCAGGCCGAAAAGACGCTCCAGCCGGTGCAGCCTCAGTCCCACCCCCCGCCGCAGGCTCTCCTCCGTCCGCCGTTCATTGGCCTGGCGGATGGCGTCCAGCTTCGAAGTCAGCACCTTCCGCCGGGCCGGCTCCAGCGCCCAGCGAGGCTTCCCCAGGGGCTGAGCGAGGAGCCCGTCGACCTCGTCCTCGGGGATGTAGAGCCCCCGGAACTGTTCATCGCTGGTGAAGATCTCCCGGGCGCGGGACACCTGAGCCGCAATGAGCAGATCGATGCGCTCGAGCTCGGCAAGGAGATGTTGCAGTGAATCCTCGAAGTAATCCACCAGCCCACCTCTCGTGATGCACGCCGGTCGCGTGCGGTTGCATCATCTTCAGCTCAGCTGGACTTGATCGACTCTAACGCTGCAGCTTTGAATGGGGTGCCCGAGCCGCTGGATCTTGAAGCCGTGGCATCGAGCCCCGAAAAAGAACATTCCTGATAGAGGAGATGATCGAATGAGCCTATTGGACCGTTCGCGTCATATTCTGTCTGAAAGAGCCAGGATCCGGAATGGTCAAGATTTCATGAATCCCGGCCCCGGCCGGTATGATGAATATGCTCTGTTCCGCAAGCGTCTCGAATGTTGTGAGCTCAATGCAAGCAAATCCCGCAATGAATCCATGGACAAACACTACCTCCGATGGCGCAATTTTCCAACAAGTTTTTGCACGGCTTTTCGCCCTGGGCCTGCAGCAGCGGATAACCGCCCGACCCGAGCGGGTACCAGGCCAGCCCCTGTAGCATGATCGCGCCGCACCGCGCGGGAGCGGGGCTGACCCCCGCCCCACGCCGCGAGGGCTCGGAGGACTTCGTCAGATCAGCACCTTCATGCGCCGATCTTGCGCCAGCTTCCTGAGGGCCGCTCTTTCCTCGCCGTCCACCAGGTTCTCCGAAAGATCGAGGTACGTGATCCGCCGGGCAAACGGCGATTGGAGCAAGGATGTCATTCCCGATGCCGTGACATGGCTGCGCCTGAGCACCAGCCGCTGGATCCCGGCAAGCCATGGAGCTTTCGCGAGGAGCAGGACCCCCTCGTCACCCAGGAGGTTGCGAGAAAGATCCAGATGGCGCAATCCAGCCAGGGCCATGGTCTCACGGGCTCCCTCCAGCCGGGCTTCCGTCAGGCCCATGTCGATCAGCTCCAGGCTTTCCAGCCGGGCCAGGGCCGATGATTCCATCAGCCGCCGGATATCCCCCCCATGGAGGACGGTCCCGCTGACATGCAGATGCCTCAGACCAGCCAGGAATGGCGACTCCGTCATCGCACGCCAGGCCTCGGTGCTGATCTCCGATCGGATGATGCTCAGGGAGGCGATCCGCCTCGCATGCTCCGAAACGGCAACGGCCATCAGCTCGGAGCTACCCTTCTGCTCCCTCCGATAGATCCGGACCGTCCTCACCAGGATGGCCAGGGAAGACAGACGCTGCCCATCGAAGAGAAGGGCGCTGGAGGAGTGCAGGGACCTCAGGGCATCGTCCCAGCCCGCCAGCCCTTCCTCGGCCAGCTCCAGGTGCTGCCTCCTGGCCTCGTTCTCGGGCCATGAAGCGAAAAGCTCGCACACCGCCTGCCAGGTCTCCCGGGACGGGCTCCCGTCGAGGACCTCCCGCAGCAAGGCGCCGCGATCCTCGTCGCCCATGACCAGCAGCTGCCCATGGGACCGGTAGTCCAGGAGTCTGTTGAAGCTCACGGTCCGTCGATGGTCCACTCCCACCCATTCCCGGCGGCGCAGCCGCCTTGGCGCTTTCTACGGCGCGGAATAACGATCCATGATGGCATTCATCTCATTGAACTGCTCATTGGAAAGATCCTCCCGCACCGCCGTGCCCCCCGGCTGGAGGTAACCGCCGCGCGTCAGCTCATCCAGCATCCTTGCATAGTCAGCCTGACTCAAAGTGTCGCGCAGCCCATACAATCGCTCGGTGGCCCGGCGCTCCCGCTCCTGCTCGGGCAGCTCGACGGACTCGATGGCCACGTCGAAGGGATCGGAGGTGTTGTACCCGTCCACCCGGGCGCTCAGCTCCCCGTGAGCCTGGCTGGAGAACTCGTTCAACGGCGAAATGCTGGTGGTGCGGCCAAAGATCCTCTGCCTGTCGGGCCGAGCGCCGTCGACGGCGATGGCATACTTGGCCAGCGGCGGAGCGGACAAATTCGCATCCACGTCGAAGCTGTCCGGGTTGAATCGGATCTGCTGCTTGGGCGGCCCCTTGTAGCCCGTTGCCAGGCTGCCGATGTAGTCCAGCTCACCCACGGCACCGGACAGGTCCAGATGGGGCAGCCGAGCCCGCTGCTGGCCGACCCAAAGGAGGATCCGCGTCCTGGCCGGAGGCCAGAGCCGGGCCAGCACCCGGTTGACCTGAAGAATCGCCCTTCGCCACGCGGCACGCCACAGCTCGGTGCCCTCGGCGTGCACCCGCTCCATCAGCTCTTCATCCGACTCCGTCGAGCCCGTCCTGTCTCGATACCAGGCCGAAATGTCGCGGTTGCACTGCTCGATCTCGCTTTGAATGCTCCCCAGCACATAACGCTCGTAGTCCTGCCGTGCCCGTTCCGGGTCAGTATTGCGTAAGTTCCTGAATTCTTCCTTGAATTGCTTCGTGCGCCGTTTGAGCTCCTCGATCCACTCCTCGCGCCGCCTATCGACCCGAAAACGCGACTGGAATTCCGGATACCAGTCCGGATGGTTGGCGCGAATGTAGAAATTCCAGCTGTCCAGCCGATTGTACATCCGCCGGAAGCTGTCGAGGATCGGGGCGTCGTCGGGGCGGGGATGGGCCTCGGGATCCTCGTCGGGATTGATGTTCAGGTCTCTGCGACGGTTCCCGAAACGGCCGATCATGTCCTCTTCGATGGGAATGCAGATCGTTCTGGGTATCAGACCCCGCTCGCAGAGATCCAGAATGAGATCCGGAGACATGCCGGGGTCGACGAGCACCTGGGGCTGCCTCCATTCGGAATCGCTCGTGTCGTCGGCCTTGCAGCAAATGCATTCCACCACGCTCACCGCGACGTGCTGGCCGCTGCCCAGATCCGTGGCCACGCAGTGCCAGACATTGCCGGGAGCCCCGTCGCATCCCATGAAGCTCGCGCCAGTCCAGTCCTCCACGACGCGATGATCCCGGAACCCATCGAGGCCATTCCGCGGCCCCCACTGCTCCAGGAAAGCATCCCGGTCCAGGAAGCTCGCCATGCATTGGGGAGCGGATGGATACTGTGCATGGCAGGCCCCGGTGGAGTCACCGTCTCCGCCACCCGACGGAGCCCTTCCCGAGCTTTCGGCAAAGAACATTTTACGGTCATAGGGTGGAAGGCCGGCTATCCAGGCGATGCAGTTCCCCGCCAGGTTGCCGCACGTGCATTCGATGTTGGCCGCCATATGCCAGGGCATGATGATGGCCCAGCCCCCGGTCTCGCCATGCACGGCCGCGGCCCAGTCGAAGGCGGCGTCGTGCTCGCGGCAGCCCCCGTTGGAATCGCAATCCTGGAAGCCCCTGTACTCCCAGGTATCCCCGGTGGCTGGATCGACGTACCGGTGGGTCGGCACCGACTGGCAGGTGTCGCAGTTGGGCCCGCAGGCTCCGCGACATTCGGAGCCGCTGGGGATACCAGGATTCTTCTGGTAGACCTCCAGAGGTCCCGGCAGGCGGGGTCCGGGGCCGTAGGGACCGCCCCAGCTCCAGCTTCCGCCGTTCTGGGACGGCAGCAGGCCGAGCTGGCGGAGGACCTCGCAGATCCTGTCCTTGATGGGACAGTCGTCGCTGAATCCTTCTCGGCTCAGCACCATGGGGATCTGGTCGAAGGGAATCCTCGAGAACGTTGGCGGCGAAATGGTGGGGATGATTCTCGGGGGCCTTCCCGGCACGATGGTCAGGCCCATGGAGAGGTCGAGAGCGCCAGCCAGATCCCCATGCCACTCCCATGGCTGCCAGTAGATGCGGCACACGCTGTTGCCCTCGATATCCAGCTGCCCGTAGGCTCCCAGATACAGGTCGCCGGCCACCCCCAGTTCCACCCGGGTGCTGTCGCTGAGGGTGATGCCGCCACCGCCGATGGAGAGCCCCCCGCCAAACGTGACGGTCCCGGCCCCCGCACCCCGCAGCAGGCCCGCCAGCCCGCCCTCGATGCCCGCCAGGGGCACATCGATGGGCACGGGGATTTCGCCGATGGGAACCACGCCCTTCAGGCTCAGGGCACCCCGGAGCCCCCCGCGCACCTCGGCGCCCAGGGAGGCCGCCGCGGACGCGCTGACGCTGCCGCTGATGCTGTACGTGTTGGTCACGGGGTTGATGAGGATTCGAACGCCATTCAGGCAGAATGGACCCACCTGAACCTGGACCAGGGGCTGCAGATGGCCCGCCACCCCCACCTCGCCGGTAACGGCCAGGGTACCCAGGGGCAGAGCCGCCACCGGCACCATGTATTCCCTGTCCATGGAATCGAGATCGAAGGTGTGGGGGGTGGCCTCCAGAGGGCAGACCCGGGGGATCGTGATCACCAGCCCGGCAGTCGTGATGGAGACGGCGCCTCCGAGGGAGTCGGCAAGCCCCTGAGCCAGCTCCCCGGCCTCCGTGGCCAGCCAGTCGAGCACATCGCCACCGGCGTCCACGACGGCTTCAGCCCCGGAGACCACAGTCTCCCCCACCGCCTCGGCACCACTGGCGATGGCGGAGCCCACTTCCTCGGCCCCTTCGGCCACGGCCTCCCCGGCACTGATCAAATCATCCGTAAACTCATCCAAGGAGTAGCGTCGCACCCCGGGGCCGGCCCCGGTCCGTGGTCCGATGACCTGGCCGCCGGCCGTTCCTCCCACCCGCGCCTCAGCCAGCCGATCCCCACAACGCATGGAGGAGCCCACACCCGTCAACGCGCCATCGGCCGTGCTCCGCTCCCTGCAAGGCAGGGGGACTTCCCCCGTCTGCTGAATCACGTGGGTCAGCTCGTGGGCCGTCAGAGGCAGGTCGGTGGGGCCACGACCTTCGCCGAAATAAATGTCGTGACCATGGGTGAAGGCTTCGGCACCGATGGCCGCGCTCATTCGCGCCGCTTCGCCGTCGTCATGGACCCGGACTTGCCCGAGGTCCACCCCGAAGCGCGGTTCCATGAACCCGCGCACCGGCTCCGGCAGCGGACTCCCATGCCCCTTGCTCAGGCTGAGCTGTCTTTCGAGATCGTCCCCCGCCTCGAAGGCGCCCGCAAGCGACCCCGCCGAGGTCATCCCGATTCGGTCCTCCTCGTCTTCTTCCGCCCTCTCGGCCCACCGGCAGACCGCGGCACTGGACAGCCCGCCCGAATCATTCCCCTCCGCCCCTCGAGACGCCGCCCGCCTCAGGGATTCGCCTAATGCCGCATCCGGGAGGCTCATCACCTCCCGCGACATCCGTTCCGCCTCCCGCTCGTACTCGTCGTCGGCCGCCCCCACCGTCAGCCTGGCCTGCACCAGCCGCCGCACCGCCTGGTTCCCGACCGCCTTCTGCAATCTGCGGAGAGGATGGCTCCAGGGCGGCAGGCACGCCGGGGCTGCCTCCGAGGAAGAAGCTTTCCCCCGTGCCGACTCGGCTTCTCTTTGCGCAGGGGCGAGTATCATCGCACCTCCATCCGTCGCGACAAGTGTCTATCGATCAGCCGGCCTCTCCGTGCCACCCGTATCATCAATCCCCCGCGAGCCCGTCCTCTTCCCCGCGATCCCCAAGCCGCTCCCTCGAGAAAGACTCCGCCCGGCGCTCCCGGATCCTCCGGACGGCATCTTCCGCTTCGGATCCGACGGAGCCCTGCGCACAGACGGAATCCCTGTCCACCTCCGCCGCCCCGCGGAGGGCGGGAATGGCGGCCTCGTCGGCCAGCTCGCCCAGGGCGAATGCGGCCCAGAAGCGCACCTCCACCGCCGGATCCCCGAGGGCTTCCACCAGGGGAGCCACCGCCGATGGATCGCCGATGGATGCCAGGGCTTCGGCGGCCATTCCGCGAGTCTCCGGATGCTCCGATGCGTCTTCCAGGGTCTCCAGGAGGGCTCCCACCGCCGACGGGTCCCCCACCAGACCCAGGGCATAAGCCGCCGCCTTTCGGACTTCGCGGTCCACATCGTTGCGCAGGGCGTCGACCAGCCGGTCCGTGGATTCCCCAATCCCCGCCTCTCCGATGGACATGGCCGCCGTGGCTCTCAATCCCGGGTCCGGCTGGCTCAGGGCGCGAAACAGTGAAGGCGTCAGACCTTCCAGACCCAGTCGAGTCATCAGCCACAGGGCGGCCGCGCCCAGGGCAGGGTCGGTCGAAGGATCCTCGACGATGTGGAACAGGTCATCCTCCGAGCGCACCCCGGCGTTCAGGAGCATGTCCAAATCCCCCCGGGCCTGCTCTCGACAGCCCGGCACGATCCGCTCCATGACCTCGTCAACCCTGCTCTCGAAGTCCCTGCTCACGTCTTGACCCCTCGTCGGGCTCGGCGGTGCCCCAGCGTCAACATCCATCTCAGGGCGTGTCACCGGTTGTTGCAATCGAAGCACCGGCAGTGACGGGCATAGCAGCCGCGAGGCGCTTTCTGGGTGGCGTCCCGCTTGGCCTCCCGGCAGGCGGCTTCCTGATTCGGCTGACCGGAGCTTCTCCCCTCCACCCGCCGGTTCTGGCACTCGGGCGCGCTGCCCTGAACATTGCAGCTCGCCTTGCACGACCAGCGGCCTGCCGCCGCCCCGGCTCCAGGCTGCCCCGCCCGAGCCTCGATCGGCTCGATCCGGATATCGATCCCTTTCAGCTTGCGGATTCCCCCCGCTATGCGCCCGCCCATGGAGGTGATCACGCCGTCCCGATGGGAGATGGCGTCAACGGACCCATCGATGAGATGATAGATGGGACGGCCCGTGATCCGGTAGGTCACTCCCCCGCGGAGATCCCCCTGGCGGAAGGAGCGCGTGAAGGTGTCCGTCGAGGAGATGCTGATGGAATGAGTCCGGCTGATGCTCGCGGTGGCGGAGAAGCTCAGGTTGCGGGCAAAGCCGCCGGTCAGCCCTTCATATTCGAATCCCACCTGTGCGGTCTGTCCCCCCTCCACCGTGGCCGAAACCGACGTCGTTTGGGAATCCTCGGTGGATCGCGTCGCGGTGGCGGAAAAACTGTATTCCAGGCTGGCACCGTCTTCCGCCGGCGTGAAGTTGTCCTGCCACACCACGGGTCCCAGCTCCTCCCGCAGCGAGGTGCGCGGATTGCTGATGGGCTCGGAATAGACGTCGAACGTTACGTAGTGATACGGATACGCGTCGTCATCGCTGGCAACCCAGGGATTGCTGCGGGTGATCCTGTACCAGAGGGACCACTTGGCGCTGCTGCCGTCGCTCGGCGTGCCGGCGTTGACCTTGCCCGCCTCGATGGAATAGTCCCCGAAAGGCACCTCGGAATCCGAATCGAGCCTGCGATTGGACGCATCGTAGAGCTCCCAGACCGAGGACCACGCATTGCCAGCCACGAAGGCGCACCCCGTCGTGTAATCCACGTCGTAGCTGTCGGTGAACAAGTCCTTGACAAACCCGGGAATGGGGGTCGTGATGCCGAACCCGCAATAGCGGTAGGTGCCGAAGTCCGACCCCGCGCTGGGAATGCGCTGGATCATCCGACGGCCAGCCACGCCTCCAGCCGTGGAGATGGCCTTCATCCGAAGTCCCTTCCCCTCCTCGTCCGCAAGGGCCTCATCCTGACGATGGAGGGACTCCCCATCCCTCACTCTCCTCATGCCCTGGCTCCGACCGAGAACCCGGCCGACGGAGCGATTGCCGCATTGCCGCTGCCAATGCACGAGCGACCGTTGAGTCAAGGCATCCTGGGCACGCCCCAAGGGATGCGCCGTCACGCTGGCTCCGCAGGCGCCCTGGCGAGCCAGCTCTCCCCCGGTCGAGGCCCGATGCATCACCCCGGGCCGCTCCAGACCCGTCCCATGCCGCGCCGGAATCACCCTGGAGACGCATTCCTCCCTGACCCTGCAGCCTCGCATACCCTCTCTCCTTTCGACCCACCGACAACGGCGCCCTGTCTCCGGAGACCCTTGACGAAGAGCTCCCCTCCACCGCGCGGCAGCAGCATGGGGGGGCCGCCGGTATCGATGCCAGCATTCCGTCGAGCCCCATCGGAGGGGGCCCGCTCCCCAGGGCCCGCGAGCCCCCGCCTCCCGCCCGGGAAAAAGTCCTAACCGGAAGACTTCCCCGTCATGGAAACCACCTTCTGGACATATTTGTTTCCAAAACCCCGCTGCAACTGAAGCACGGACTGGGCGCCCGCCGGCTCCGATGCCATCGAGCGGCTCAATGTCCTGGTGTGAGCCATGGCGCAGGAAGCGTCTCCGGCCCGGCAGGTGATCTGGTCCATGGGACCGCGCTGGACCGAAGCGGCCACACCCGCCTTCTTCTTCTCCTCCTCACTCATCTCCGTCGGCACACGCGACAGGAGACCCTGAGCTCCGTGCTTGCGATTCAACACACGATCGGACATGTTCAGCACCTCCTTTCACCATCCCGCCACCCCCAGGGACGGCCGGACCTGGAACCGAGCCCCTGGCCCGCACACCCGGCCGTCCTGCCGGGGGGGGCGGCTCGCCGCCATCACGAAGCCAGCCGATCAGAGATCGATGGGATTCAGGAAACCGCGAAGCCATAGCCCCGTCTTCGGGGAGAAATCCAGTGACCGAGTGCGCCGGAAGATGCCATCCCCCTCCCGGTCCGCCTCGGCATCCTTGGGATCGGGGCTGGTGTTGCCCTCGATGCTGGCGAAATGAGTCGTTCCCGGCTTCACCACCAGCCCGGCATGTCCCTTGCCGCTCTTTCCCTTCTGCATGAAGAAAATGGATCCCGGCAGCGGCTGACGGCTGATCCGCGATGATCCCCAGTTGTTGAAGCTCTGCATGACGGAAGGGGTGAGCTTCTCGGCGATCTCCTTGATCAGGCTCGCGGGGGCGCCCAGATTCCTGTAAGCAGCGCGCCAGACGGCCTCGCAGAAAGCCGCGCAGTAAGGCCACCCCGGCTGCCAGCCGCACTCCTTCATCATCCGGTTCAGCTCATGCCCCTCGGGGTCCACCCCCGCTGTGTCGGGATTGTCCCAGAGCTCGTTGGATTTGACCTCGTAAAGGTTCAGGAACCGGGTCGCCACACTGATGATTTCGCCTCCAATCGCCTCGCTGGTCATGTTGTGTCTCCTCGTTGGTCATGGTGAGTCGATCCGGGACGGGGTGCGGATGGGGAGACCTACTTCTCCCGACACCGGCCGCGCATGGCATCGAGATTCAGGGATTCCCCCCGTCCTTCACCGGGCTTCTGGTAATCCTCCTGGACCAGGCGCAGGGCCTGCACCTGTCTGAAGAGCTTGGTGGCAACGAGGTGATGGGCATGCCTGTCGAATTCCTCCAGCACCGTCGCCCGCTCGATCTCGGCGAGACTCCGCAGGATTTCACCGTATCCGGAGAGGGCATCCAGGGTGTTCGCCTCCTTTTCCTGGATTTGCTTCCTGAAGGCATTGAGCAGCTCCGTTTCTCCCAGCTGCCTGGCGATCTCGAGGTTTTTCGCCTTGAGATCGATCTCCTCGAGCTCCCTGCAGGCCATGGCCACCTCCCGCGTGGCCGTCCCGATGAGCACCGCGGCGATGCGGCGCTCACGGTCGGGCTTCGCGGTCTCCCTGGACTGGAGAGCCATGACCACGGCGATCAGTGCCATGGCCCCGCAAATCCAGCACAGGTTTCTTTGAAAATCAGTCATGGAGAGAAATCTCTTAATGAGCACATTTCAGTTATTGTGACTGAGATGTCGATAAGGACATAAATTTTTGATCATGTGTTCATCTACCATCAATTTCTTATCGATGTATTGACGATAATGTGACTGAATGATGCCATATTTATTGGACATCTTATCAATTTTACTGGCTTTTTGTTGTTTATCTATCTCCTGACTCACTATTTTCTGATCCAAGCTGGTTAGCTTTACAATCGATTGATTATATCTGGACAGCCCATCAGCTATATTCTGCTCCGTATCCCTCACCTGCTTCATGACACTGTCAACCATGGTTTGATCCACGTGCCCGGCAGCCTTCAGTCCCTCCACGATCTCCAGCCTCTCGACGAGGGCGTCCTTCTGATCGAACTGGTTGCACACCAACGAGGCTTCCTTGGAAGCGTCCTGGATCCAGTTGGAGGCAAACTCATGCTGCTTGTCGGGAGAGGGCGTCGTCACGACGACCGTCTTTCCGGAATTCAGGTACAGGACCAAGGCAATCCCCGCGGCCACGAGCCCCAAGGCACTCACCAGCCACGGCATCCGCCTGGAATGGGCCGGGGGCGGCGGAGTCACCGGCCGGAGATAATCCTTGATGGTCCGCAGGAATTCCGCGCAGCCTTGAAATCGCTGATCCGGATCCTGTGCCATCGCCCTCAGAACCATCGCCGCCAGCCCGGGACTCACCTCCGGACTCTTCTCCCGTGGGTCCGGCCTCGGCGCACTCACCTGCTGGCTCTTGACGCTCCAGTCCGATTCGCCGTCGAAGGGCACATCCCCCACCAGCATCTCGTAGAGGACCACTCCCATCGAGTAGACGTCGCTCCGGTGATCGATATCCCTCGGGTGGGTGATCTGCTCGGGACTCATGTACCAGGGGGTCCCCAGGGTGGCCCCGGTGGCCGTCAGCCGCTCTCCGCCCACCATCACCGCGATGCCGAAGTCCATGAGCCTCGCCCGGCCGGTCTCGTCGATGAGGATGTTGCTGGGTTTGATGTCCCTGTGAATCACCCCCTTGGTGTGGGCGAAATTCAGGGCCTCCAGGATGTCCTCCATGATGGGCAGCGCCTCCGCCTCCCCCAGCTTCCCCTGGCTCTTGATGAGCTTGCCGAGGTCCTGCCCGTCCACATATTCCATGACGAAGAAGAACTGTCCGTCCACCTCGAAGAAGTCCGTGGCCTGTACGATGTTGGGATGGTCCAGCAGGGCCTGGTTCAGGGCCTCCTGATAAAACCGCTCCCGGAACTGGGGATCCTCGGTCAAGGCTCTGGACAGGCATTTCACCGCAAACTTCTTCTGGAGGGTCACGTGCTCGGCCAGGTAAACGACTCCCATGCCCCCCTTGCCGAGCTCCGAAACGATCCGCAGATTCCCAACGATTTGGCCGATCATCCTCTACTCCGGATTTATGGCTCGAGTCAGCTCCCTGACCCTGGTGACATACCGCGACGTCCGGGCATCCTCCCCCGTCAGCTCATGGGTCGGACCCAGGCCGATTCCGTCGAATTCCCGGCCGTCGGGCGTCCGCAGAGCCCCGGTCGTCAATATCAGCGCCGATCCATCACTCATCTCGATGATTTCCTGGCAGGTCCCCTTGCCTCGGGTCCGCCTGCCGATGGACACCGCCTTTCCATTCCCCACCAGAGCCCCGATGAAGACCTCCGCGGCGCTGGCCGTACCCTCATCCTGCCAGAGGAAAACGGGCCGACGCTGGGCCAGGAGCGCCCCCCCCCGACTCTCGTGGACCTCCGTTCCCTGGCTCGTCCTGACGGATGCGATGGGTGCTCCCTCCTCCAGAAAGAGCATCGCGGCATCGATGGAAGCCAGGAATTCGCCCCCACCATTGCCCCTCAGATCCAGGACCACGGGCTCGCGCCGGGGCCATTCCCTCAGCTCCCGCTCGAGCTTCCCCCTCGTGTCGCCGGCAAAGGCCGCAACCCGCGCCACCCGGAGCCCTTCGACAGCTTGCACCGTTACGGACTCCGCCCGCGCTTCGTCCAGGGTCACCCGCACATGGACCTCCGACCCTCCGTCTCTCAGGACCGTCAGCTGAAGCTCCGTCCCCTGCCTGCCCTTGACGAGGGCGGCCACGGCGGGAAGGGATTTTCCAAGGACCGGAGTCGAATCGATGCTCCTGAGCCGGTCCCCCCGCCGGATACCCGCCCTCTCGGCGGGTCCCCCGGCGTACGGAAAACAGACGATGTCGCCATCGGCGCTCCTCTGGATCTCCATGCCCACACCCACATAGTCCGCTCCCCGCATCCGCCTGAAACCGGCATATTCCTCCCGGGTCAGATAGTCCGAATGAGGGTCATGCCGCGCCAGGTACAATCTGATTGAGTCCCTCACCATTTCCTCCCTGGTCGTTCCGGAATCCAGGAAGAGCGCATGGTCCCTGATCCTGGCGAGGGCCTCCATATAGCCGATGATGTCCCTTTCCTGGCTCCAGCCCATGTCACGGCGCGGGCCGGGCTGACTGGCTTCACGGAGGGGGGAGCGATACCCGATCAGCACGCTGACCAGCCCAACAAAGCCCAATACACAAAGGGTGAGCCCGAGCCTGCTCCTTGGCGCCGCCTGCATGTCCGGCATCTTCACCTGATCTTCAGCAAGGCTCTGATTCTGTCCTTCAGGTCCTCGATTCGTCTGGCCTTCTCCGCCGTGGACAACTGGTCGTTCCTTTCAAGGGCGTCTATCTCCCTTTGGCACTGCGCGATCCGCGCGTCGAGATCCGCCTTCTTTCCGCGCTCTCGATCGGTATCCGCCCTCAGTCGGGCATTCTGCTTTCGAAGTCTGTCCAGGCGGGTGGCAACCTCGTCGAGGGACATCTGCCTGCTGTCCAGCTCATCAAGGAGGCTCTCCTTGTCTTCTTCCAGGATCATCCTTTCCGTTTCCAGGTCTCGCAGCTCCCGCTCCTTGGAAACGATGCGCCCTTCCGATTCACGGTTTTCCTGCTGCATGGTCATGAGGGCGCTGTGCTGGCACCCGACCAAAACCCAACCCATGCAAAGAGTCATGAACCACAACATCTTGCGCATTTTCGAATCTCCCTTGTCGGTCTCCATCTCGCCCGGTACATTCCCGAAACATCCGGATTCGGTCATGCCCCGAATCCCGATCCCGCCGCCGGTGCTTCTTTCGGCGCCTGGCGTCCAGCATGGATTTCATGCCCGTGCGACACTTCGACCCCCATGCGCTAAATACGCTGGTTGAGGGATGCCAGCCTGCTGGCATTCTCCCTCAGCTGCGCCTCGGTCTTTTCCAGGGACTTGATCTCGGCATCCAGCTGGGCCGACCTCTGGGTCTGCTGGGAACGGAACGTTCGCAGGTCGTCGAGCTCCCGCTGGGTCAGGGCGAGGGACTCGTTGGCTTCCTGAACCTTCTTGTTGAGATCCTGCTTCTTCCTGGCCAGGGCCTGTCGAGTCGCCTGCTGCTGCTGGCTCTGAGCCTTCAGCTTGTTGATTTCCAGCTCGGCGGTCTGGATCTCCTGCTCGAGGGACTGATTGTAGGCACGAGCATCTTCGTTCACGCCGCGGGCATATTGAATGCGGGCATCCAGGTCATTCTCCCTGCCGGCCAGGGCCTTGCGCCTCTCCACGACGTTGTTGGCATAGGAATACCCCGCCAGCGCGCCGACTCCGGCGCCCACCCCGGCTCCGATGGCCGCGCCCCTTCCGCCGCCCACGAGGGCTCCGATCCCCGCGCCCAGAGCGGCCCCGATGGCGGCGCCCCCGAGAGTCCCCTCGGTCTTGGCCTGCTGGCTTTCGGTGGCGCAGGCCGGGACCAGGCACAACACCAGTGCAAGAACCACGAGCTTCTTCATGACTTCTCCTCTCCTGACCTTCATGGTTCATGGTTCAAAACCGAAGTCACCCTGGCGATGGTGAGCCGGAAGATGCCCCGGGATGCTCTCCCATCCCTCCCCAATGCGGCGCCGCCCGTCCCGCGAAGGAGCCACGGGGAATGCGGGCGCCCTGGCCCGAGGACTATCTGGGCTTCGGCTGCTCGAATGCGGAGAGCCGCTCCCTGCAAGCCTCCAGCTCACTCCTGACCTTTTTCATCTCCTCCTCCGCTTCACGCCCGCTCTGTTCCATGCCTTGCCTCTCCGATCCCTCCCTGGACCGGTCCTGCGATATCCCTGTGGCCTCCGGCGGCGCCGCAGGCTTTCCTCTGTCGTGAAGAAACACTCCGCCGGCCCCCAGCCCCACTCCCAGAGCAAAAGCCGCGGCGGCCCTAAGCCATGAGCCCGACACACCCCCCCCCTTCCCCTCACGCGGATGGCAGCGAGCCTTCCGCCTGCCGACCTGAACGAACTGTACCGTCACGTTGTCCCTGCCCCCGCGGTCCAGGGCGAGGCGAACCAGCGCCCCGGGGATGTCCTGAACCGCCGCGGAGCCGCAAAGGACCGATTCGATCTCCCGCTCGGGCACATACCCGGTTAGCCCATCGGAGCAGAGGAGCAAGGCATCGCCATCCCGCAGGACCAGGGGGCCGGAGATCTCCACCTCGACTTCAGCCCTTGTTCCCATGGCCCGCGCCAGGATGCTCGCATCCGGATGATCCGCCGCTTCCTCGGGTGTCAGCATCCCCGCGTCGACCATGCGCTGCACCAGGGTGTGGTCCCGGGTCAGCTGCTTGAGGCGCCCCGCACGGAAGAGATACGCCCGGCTGTCTCCCACGTGGGCCAGCCGGGCCACCTCGCCCCGAACGAGCAGCACCAGCGCCGTCGATCCCATGCCCTCGGTGGTCGGGTCCCCTGCGTGGGCCTGCTGGTAAACGGTCTCGTTCGCCGCCTTGAAGGCGCCCCGGATGGTATCCTCGATGGGGGCATCGGCGGGAGCCGCCGCCAGTTGGGTCTGCAGCTCCTCGACGGTGAGCTGGGCCGCCAGGGCTCCCCCCTTGTGCCCCCCCATGCCGTCGGCCACGATGAGCACGTGCCCCAGGGGAATCAGGGACCCGCTCATGCGGTCCTGGTTCTCTTCCCGAACGTACCCCGTTTCGGACAGAGCGCTGATTTCCAGCTTCATCTCGTGGGAGGTCATCGCTTCACCACCTGAAATCAGCCGACCGAGGCAGCACGGCCCAAGTCATCACCCCTTGGAAACGATGTCCGATGCCGGCTGCCCGTTACGGGGCCATCCTCATGAGCCGCGCCGGCGCTCATGGCACCGGGGTCGGCTCCCGGGAGGACGTGGATCCATCCACTATCCGCAGGGTGCAGCCCCCAAGCCTGATCCTGTCGCCACGTCGAACAGCGACGGCCCTGGACGTCACGCGCTCGCCGTTCAGATAGGTACCGTTGCGCGACCCGAGGTCCGAAATGAAAAGCCCTCCCTCCAGGTAGCGAAGCTCGGCATGGCGCTGGGACACATACTGGTCCCCCTCGATGACCAGGTCGTTGTCCGAGCCGGCCCCCATGCGGAAGCGCTCTCCCTCGACGGGGTAGCGGCGCCCCGTCACTTTCCCCTCGATGCCCGAGAGCCACACGGCGGGCTCCCCCGACCGGGGCTGGGGAAACCGCTCGCCGACCACCGTCTGGCGACGCTGCACCTCGGGATCGTTGCCCACCACCGGTTGAGGAATGCTCGCCATCAGGTGAGCCACGGCAATGGAAGCGGCCTCTCCGTAATCCCTGGCCGGCTCCTGAGATGGGAAAAGACCGGTGGCTCTGGCCAGGTCCTCTCCAGACTGCAGAAGAGACTCGATGAGACTGACGACGCGGGAATCCATCCCGCTGACCTGCCCCAGGCGACGCAGGGCCCGCGGCATCCCGTCGGGTCCGGGCAGGGAAATCCCGTTGGCGGCGAAAGCATCCATGACGCTCTGATACACCCGCCCCCAAGCCGTGAGGACGATATCCCTGGCCCCCAGGCTCGCGTAATCGACCACACGCTCGGCCGCTTCCAGGGATCGAGCATCGGAGACCTTGTCCTTGACATTCTGGGCAAGCCCCTTGGATTTTTCGGCGTCCTTTTCGAAGGAAATCTTGAAAGTGCGCCTTTTGGGGTCGAGCTCCAACTGGGATATCCTGTCCCTGAACAGGTAAACGAGGCCGCTGTACACAACGAGGGTCAGCAATGGATAAATGATGGAATCAAATACCTTGATGGCTGAATCCAGCATCGCACGGCTCCTTCCCGGGCCCGACTCGAGACCCGCCCCCCCGCGCGGGACGCACCCTCCACGGCATGGAGGCCGGGGCCGAGGGAGTCCTTGAAAACGGCCCCCATCATCTGACGGTCGTTTGGTCCCGTTCTCCCCCCGAGGGTATGGCGACGGTCTCCTCCTCGGCTGGCGGTGTCTGTCCGGAAGCGCGCTGAGTCAACGGCGGGGGCTCGACCATGACGAAACGCCAGAGCGTGTCGCCAGTCTCGATGAGGGCCCCGTTGGACAGCTCCACCGACTGGTTGGCCAACAATGACTTGCCATTCAACAGCGTGCCGTTGCTGCTGGCCTGGTCCATGATCTCGAACTGCCCCCGTCGACAGAGGATCAGGGCATGCTCGCTGGACATCCTCTGATCTTCCCGAATGATCACGTCACAGTCGGGATGGGAGGCATCACTGGTCACCTTGCCGCTTCCGATGAAATTCTTGCCTTCCCGGACAAAGAACGCGATGCCCTGAGGCTTCCAGCTGTAAGTGATGATGAATCCCACGATGCGCCGGGTATCTCCCACTCCCAGGTGTCCCTCCGCCCTGCGCTCGCCACCCACCGACATGGTCCTGGTCTGCCTTCTGTCTTCCATCTCCTGAACCTCCCCCACCCGTGTACGACGGTCGTCGGGAGCAGCACCCGCCTCCGGCGGACTGCTCTTCTGCCTCGCCCGCTCCTCAGCCTTGCAGTAAGGACACTCCACCCAGTTGGGGTCAATGTTGTGGCCTTTGGGGCATTCTCGCGGCGTGCGATCCTCCGAGCTTCCCATTTCAATCTCCTCAATCAACATTTGGTGGATGAAACGTGCCTGCCAAAAGACCTGCTCCCAAAACCCTCAACAGCACCCCTCAAGCCTCCTCGACTCTGAAGACCGATTCCCCCACCCGGATGAGATCCCCCGTCTGCAGCTCGCAGCCGGCGTCCGTCACCGCGGCTTCGTTGACGAAGGTCCCGTTCCGCGATCCGCTGTCCAGAATCACCAGGCTACCCTTCTCGTACCGAATGGCTGCGTGATGTCTGGAGACAAAATCGTCGCGGGAAACAGGCAGATCGTTGTCCTGGGCTGCCCCAATGGCGAAATGCTCCCTCTGGATGAGAAACCTTTCCCCCTGCATCGGCCCGCTCATCCCCACGAGAGCAGCGGCGGGCTCACCGATCCTGGGAGTGGGAAAGGTGTACGCCCCCACGAGGGTCCTGCGCTCAGATGGGTGGAAGGCCGCCACCGTGCGGGCTTCCTCACCCTCGACGAGGATGCCCGCCGAAACCGGGCCCTCCGCTGGCTCGCTGGCTTCCCCCACCGACGCCGATTCCCGCTTCGCCTCGACCGCCCCAACTCCCTCGACGGGCTTCTGGCGCGGACGCTGGGCCCACAGAGCGATTACTCCTCCCACCAGAAGCGCCCCCAGCAGCAGGAAGGTCCAGGGATGCTCCCTCACCTTGAGGAGAAGCCTTTCAAGCCAGGACTTCTCCGGGGGAGGGGGAGGCACCTTGACGCCATCCCCTTGCACCCCGTTCTTCTCCGCCGTAACCTTCGGCGCCTTTTTGACCGGTATGCCGACCGGCAGTGGAGCTTTCTCGGAGCCCCCCCCCGGCCGCAGCAGCTCGATTTCGGCCGTCCGCGTCCTTTGGACCGGCTCCTCCATTTCATACGAAAAGGTGACGACCCGGGTCGTTTCCAACAGGTCCCAGTAGAGCCGGTCGAGGGCATCCTGGACCGACACCCTGTCGGGTGCGAAGGGAACGGACTGCCCCCCGGTCTGCCTCGCCAGGCCGGCAAGGGCGTCGAAATACTGTGAATCGATCTTCCCGCGCCCCACGGCATCGATGGGAATGCCGCGCTCCCGCGCCTTGCGACTCACCGTTTCGAGGCTCTCGGCGCTGCCTTCGTCCTTGCCGTCCGAGATCACGATGATGCGCCGGCGCTCCGGAAGACGGGGGGCCTGCAGCATGTCCAGGGCGGTATAGAGCGCCTGATAAAGCCGCGTGAATCTTCCTCGAGGGCGAAGGCCGCGAACCTGTTCAAACAGCTGATCCGGCTTATCCTCGAAGGATGACTCCACCGCCACCTCGTCGGCAAACGAGACGAGTGCGACGCGGTCGTCCGGTCTGTCAGCCCGTCGGATGCGAAGGAATGCCAGAAGGGCGTCCCGGGTATCCTTCAGGGGGTCCCCCTTCATGGTCTTGCTCACGTCCACGCACAGCACCAGTGCAAGACCTCTTCGGGATTCCTTGAACGAGCTGTCGCGACGTCCGGTGGCCAGGACCTCGCCGCCATCCATGAGGCGAAAATCCGAAGCTTCGGGCGTGAAGCCTTGAGGCAGCTCCACGACGACGGAGACCTCCCCCGCGCGGTCCGTATAAACCGGCCCCATCCGCCATGGGAGCTCCCCCATGGCTGAAATCGGAGCAAAAAGGCAGGTCATGCTGATCAATGCCAGTATTCTCAACCACATAAGTCTCACCTCAATCATGTGGTATGAAGCAGGCCCTGGAACAGTCGTCCCACCATCGTCGGCAGGCACGGGACATCCAGGGATCCCCTGGCTCGTGTCGATCTTGATTTCAATGAGCTCTCTGAATCGAGAGAGGCTTGATGAATTTTCCGGAACGTCGTCGTGGAGCTTGTGTGGCTGATCAGATCTTTCAGTTGAAGGGTCGAATGGAAAACATCAAATTTCAGAATCCGGAACGGAAACGTGAAAGGGATTAAAAGCGCTCAGCATGAGCTGATATCTTAAGATGATTAATAGCTATGATGCTGGCTCCGTGTCAAGGAGGTTTCAGGACCAGGTGTGTGGAAATGGGCTCTTCCCAACGGGCTTCGCCGTACCCGGCCCACTCGAAGGGATGGCTGCCGTCGGCGGAGGAAGCACCCATAGGGGTGGAGCCACGGATCGCAGGGCCCCCCCCGGCGACTTTACGAGTTTTGGTTTAAAGCCCCGCCACGAGGCCGGCCAGGAAGCCCCCTCCCTCGGACCTGAAATCGTAGCAGGCGATGTTGTCTCCCGGGACCATCCCCTCGATGTGAATGAACCTCCGGGCGGGATGGGAGGCCACGACCCGGCGCATGGCATCCTCGAACAAATAGCCCAGGGTGACGCACATCCGACGGGGGCGCCGGCATCCCCCCATCATTCCGACTTCTCCCTGGCCAGCTCCTCGGGTGTGAAGGTCCAGTAGGGAGCCCCGTCGCGGGTCCTTCTCACCTTGAGCTCGACATCCTCGGCCTTCTTGACCTTGGATGCCAGGAAAACGTCCTTGCCGTTCAGACCCGCCCAAACCCCCTTGACCTTCACCTTGTCGCCCTTCTTCAACCCGATGGAGTCCAGCTTCACGAAGGATTTGGGACCGAGATGCACCTCCACCAGGTCCCCGTCCTGGTCCTTGATCCTGAGACCCAGGCCGGGAGCCATGCCAGTCATGGGCGTGATCTCGACGACCTCCTCCACCACGCCCTTGAACTCATCGGACTCGCTGGCATCGTAAAACTTGTTGTAGGCGCTGCCCTTTTCCCATCCCGCCAGGTCGGGCCCCTCCCCGGAGTGGGAGGTCGACGCCATACACAGGACAGCCACCATCAGCAGCACACTCCACGCCTTCAGCCGGATCCGCATCATGATCATCCTCGCACCAAAACGGTTCACTTCCGGGCCCCGAAACGGGCTGGACCACGGGGACGAAATTGCGCCCCACGGCGCGTCGCCAAGGGGCTTCACCCCCATCCGTCCATGGGAGGAGAGAAGGTCGGGCAGAGGGATCTCCGGAAGCAGGCTTCCCTCACCCGCCCCATGATCTTCCGCATGGGATAACGCCCGATAAACATAGAGACATGCAGTGAATTTGGCAACGAGTTTCCCCGGCCAGAAACCGGTTGACGCGGCGCGCTCCCTCTCCTATGGTGCCACCCACTCCGACCCGGGCACCATCTCCACCATCTGTCGACCTTCATTGGGAGTGGACGCGAACCATGGCAGGCTTCTCACTCGGCGAATGGGTTCTTCTGACCTCCCAGAAGGGCAAGAAATGGCTCGTGAAGATCGAGGACGCACCCTACTCGTGCCACCTCGGCACCATACACCTGACGGATGTGGTGGGGAGGTCCGAGGGCGACGTCCTGGAGACCGGCACGGGTGCCAAGCTCTTCCTCTTTCGGGTGAGCCTCGAGGACTACATCCTCAACATGAAGCGACAGACCCAGATCATCTACCCCAAGGATCTGGCCGCCATGGTGTTTTACGCGGACCTTCACCCCGGGCAGACCGTTCTCGAGTCCGGCGTGGGCTCGGGGGCACTGAGCCTTTGCCTGCTGCGGGCCATCGGAGAGCGGGGCCGTCTCATCTCGGTGGAAAAGCGGCCGGAGTTCGCGGCACTGGCCATGGAGAACGTGAGCCGCTACTTCGGCGGCAGGCCCCCATCATTCGAGCTGGTCATCGGGGATATCCAGGATTTCGGGCTGCATTGCCTGGTGGACCGCGTCTTTCTGGATCTGCCCGAGCCCTGGCACGCCGTCGGCCCGGTGAGCCGCCTGATCCGCGAGGGGGGGCTCCTGGTGAGCCTCAGCCCCAACGTGGGCCAGGTCCAGTGGATGTGGCGCGAGCTCAAAGCCTGTGGCTTCGCCAATGTGAGCACCTTCGAGGTGCTCAAGCGGGACTGGAAGGTGGACGAGCTGAGGGCGCGCCCCTTCGACCGCATGGTGGCGCACACCGGCTTCATCATGGTGGCCCGCAAGGTTCAGCGCCAGCGGCCGGCTGCGGCGGCGCCCGAAAAGGCTGCCGATCCAACCTGAGGGGCCGTGTGGAGCCCCTCCCACACCGCCGCCATCCAAGCCCTTCAAACCGGGCCCTGACCCACGGGGCGCCTCCCACCTCGATGCTGTTGAATTCACGCTTCAAGTCAACGAGCATGCTTCCACGGCATCGGCCCCGCACCGTTCCTATTCCGCCCTTCTCTTCGCACATTTTTGTGCTCTTCAGCCATATCTTCAGAAACGATTCACATTATCGCACAAAAATGTAAGGTTCACGCGGAGCCTTTAGAACAGCTTTTATCTCTATACTTCAGCTACTTAACGGTTTGATTCTTCTCTTGGCAAGGCCCTTGCCTCTACAGCTGGGTCAATCGCGGACAGGACCTGGTGATCAACGGACAGCAAGAACAGGGAGGAAGCTCAGATGGTAAAGATCGAAGCGATCATCAAGCCGTTTCGGCTGCAGGACGTGCAGGAAGCCCTCGTGAACATCGGTATCCAGGGCATGACCGTTTCCGAGGTGAAGGGGTTCGGCCGCCAGAAGGGCCACGTGGAAGTCTACCGTGGCGCTGAATACCGGGTCGATTTCATCCCCAAGCTGCTCCTCACCCTGGTGGTCCCCAAGGAGAGAGCCGACGACGTCATCAAGACGATCCAGAAAGCCGCCAACACGGGCAAAATAGGCGACGGGAAAATATTCGTTTCGCCCATTCAGGAAGCCATGCGCATCCGTACCGGAGAGACCGGGCCCGAAGCCCTGTGATCGCTGGAAGCGGTCACGAACCAACCACCACAACATGGAAGTGTTGAAAAACCGCCCGCAAGGGACTGGAGGATTCATAATGAAAAGGCTGGCATTCCTATCGATCATCTTTTATCTGGCAGTTATCATGACATCTTACGCCATGGCCGGGGAGCCGGCGTCGGATCACATCCTCCTGGCCCAGGCCACCGAGACGGCCCCCGCCGCCGCGGAGGCCGCGGCCGCTGAAGCCCCGCCTCCCAAGGTGGACACCGGGGACACGGCATGGATCCTGGCCTCGGCCGCCCTGGTTCTCCTCATGACTCCAGGCCTGGGGCTCTTTTATGCCGGCATGACCCGCCGCAAGAACGTGCTGGGGACACTCATGCAGAGCTTCGTGGCCATGGGGATCATCACCATTCAGTGGGTGCTTTTCGGCTACAGCCTGGCTTTCGGCCCCGACATCGGGCACCTCATCGGGGGCCTCAAGTTCTTCGCCCTCAACGAGGTGGGGATGGAGCCCAACGCGGACTACGCCGCCACCATTCCCCACCAGGTCTTCATGATCTTTCAGATGATGTTCGCCATCATCACGCCGGCCCTGATCTCCGGCGCCATTGCCGAGCGCATCAAGTTCAAAGCCTATCTGGTCTTCATCACGCTGTGGGCCATCTTCGTCTACGATCCCCTGGCCCACTGGGTCTGGGGCGTTGGAGGCTGGATCCGTGAGATGGGAGCCCTGGACTTCGCCGGCGGGCTGGTCGTTCACATCAGCTCGGGCGTGTCGGCCCTGGCGGCCGCCCTGGTGCTCGGCAAACGGAAAGGGTACGGCACCGAGCTCATGGCACCCCACAACCTGACCATGACCATCACGGGCGCCGGCATCCTCTGGTTCGGATGGTTCGGATTCAACGGCGGAAGCGCCCTGGGCTCCAACGGCCTGGCGGGGTCGGCCTTCATCGCCACCCACATCGCGGCAGGCGCGGCGGCCCTCTCGTGGATGGTCGTGGAATGGCTGCACCGCGGCAAACCGACGGCCCTGGGCATCGCATCGGGCGCCGTGGCCGGGCTCGTGGCCATCACCCCCGCCTGCGGATTCGTCGGTCCCATATCCTCCATCATCATCGGCCTGGCGGGCGGCGCCGTGTGCTACCTCGCCGTCAGCCTCAAACCGAAGCTCGGCTACGACGATTCCCTGGACGTCGTGGGCGTGCACGCGGTGGGCGGGACCCTGGGCGCCCTCCTCACGGGTCTCTTCGCCTCCAAGCTCGTGAATCCAGCGGCTGCCGACGGCCTCTTCTTCGGCAACGCCGCCCAGCTGGGGACCCAGGCCCTGAGCGTGGTGGCCGCATGGGTGTACTCCTTCGTGGTCACGTGGATCATCCTCAAGATCCTCGACGCCACCATGGGACTCCGGGTGAGCGAGGAAGAGGAATCCGAGGGGCTCGACCTGAGCCAGCACGGCGAGACCGGCTACATCCTCTAAACCCCGGCCGGGCTTTGAAGCACCCTCTCCCCCGATGGGGCGAGAGGGGCTTCGAGCCCACACTTTCGGGATGATGCTCAGGACCCACGTGTGCGATCCCATGGGCGAGCCCGATGCCCTCCCCGGTGGGCTCGCCCCCAGCGCGAAAGCACGAAATCGGTCAGGCCGGTCCCGGCGCCCCCACACCCCGCGCCGGTCCGTCGCCGCCCCGGTTTCGTGCTTTCCCCATTCAAACACCCGCCTCCCCGTGTCCGGTCCCGCCTGATCCCACCTTTTCACCTTCCCCTTCCCTTTGTGCGAAGGGATCAGGTGTGGTATACGCATCGCCGAGTCCACGCATGAACCCTACAGGATGGATGCTGAATGCGCTCGAAGAAGCAGGCCGCCCCCCCTTTCATCCTCGTTTCGAGCTTCGCCTTGCTGATTCTTGTCGGCACGATTCTCCTGAAGGCTCTGCCCACGCGCGCCGGCACGCACATCCCCTTCATCGACTCCCTGTTCATGGTCACCTCGGCCGTTTGCGTCACGGGACTCTCGGTCATTGACATCGGGTCCGAGTTCAGCACCTGGCAGCAGCTGACCCTCCTCGGCCTCATTCAGTTCGGCGGCCTTGGCATCATGACCTTCTCGACGGTTTTCATCCTGGCCCTGGGACGCTCCATTTCGTTCCGGTCGCGCTTCATCGTCCAGGACGTCTTTTCCTACAGCCCCCAGGCAGACCTCCATGTCCTGCTCAAACGGGTCTTCCTCTTCACCCTCTCCTTTGAGATGGCGGGAGCCATTCTCCTGTTCCTGCGCTTTCGGGAGGATTTCGAGCCGCTCACGGCGGCCTATCACGCCATGTTCAACGCCGTCAGCGCTTTCTGCAACGCCGGATTCAGCCTCTTTTCCGATTCCATGATGCGCTATTGCGACGATCCCCTGGTGAGTCTCACCATCTCGGGGCTCATCATCACCGGGGGCATCGGGTTCATGGTGCTTCACGAGCTGCTGAGGACCGGCGAAAGCCGTATCGCAAGGAGGCATTACTGGGGCCAGCTGAGCCTTCACACCAAGATGGTCCTCGCCATGACGGGACTCCTTCTCGCCGCCGGGACTTTCTTCTTCCTCTGGAGCGAGTGGTCCTGGACCCTCCAGGGCAAGCCCCTTCCGGCCAAGCTCCTGGCTTCGTTCTTCCAGTCCGTGACTCCTCGAACGGCCGGGTTCAACTCGCTGGACTACGGCCTCATGAACAACCTGACTCTCCTGGGCACCATCATGCTCATGTTCATCGGCGCATCGCCAGGCTCCACCGGCGGGGGAATCAAAACCACCTCCATGGGCGTGCTCCTCTCCCTCAGCCGGGCCCGCATGACCGGCGCGGAGCATCCCCACGCATTCAGGCGCACCATCTCGCCCGACAGCATCAGCCGGGCGTTCAGCATCTTCGTGGTCTCCATCGCCGTCGTCATGGCGGGGACGGCGGGATGCATCATCGCCGAGCTGGGCGATGCCCCCCCCGCCCTGAGCCGGGGGCAGTTTCTCGAGCTGCTCTTCGAATCCGCATCGGCTTTCGGGACCGTGGGGCTCAGCATGGGCATCACCCCCAAGCTCTCCTCCTGGAGCAAGCTCATCCTGGTCCTTCTGATGTTCACGGGAAGGCTGGGGCCCCTCGTCATCGCCATGGCCATCCAGCCGATGGAGATGAGAGGGAAGTTCACCTACGCCGAGGAAAACCTCATGATTGGTTAGGATGGAGACTCCATGCTTCAGATCGCCATCATCGGACTGGGCAATTTCGGCTACTACCTCGGGCGCGAGCTTTACCGCCGCGGTTGCGACGTCATCGGACTGGACTCCCAGACTGGCATGGTCCAGAAGGCCAAGAACGATCTCAGCCAGGCCGTCGTGGCCGATGCCACCGACAAGGAGACCCTCATGGCCCTGGGGCTGGGCCAGGTGGACCTCGCCGTGGTCACCATCGGCACCAACATGCTGGCCAGCATCCTGGCCTCGTTTCACCTGAAGGAAATGGGCATCCAGCGGGTGTACGCCAAGGCGCTCAGTGAGGAGCACGAGCTGATCCTGAAACGGGTCGGTGTCGACGAGATCCTCTTTCCCGAAAGGGACCTGGCCATGAACCTCGCCCAGCGCATCCAGAACCCCAACCTCATCGAATACCTTCCCTCCATCCAGGACTTCGGCATCTTCGAGCTGGACGATCCCAGGGGCTTCGCGGGAAAGGCCCTCAAGGAGCTCAACCTCATCAATCGTTACGGCATTCAGGTCATTGCCATCCGCGAAGGCGCCGACGAGCGTCTGACGTTCATTCCCAAGGGCGACTACATCATACGGTCCGGGGACGTGTTCATCCTCCTGGGAGCCAACGCCGACATGAGCCGGCTGCTGAAGGACATTGAGAGCGGGCGCATGGAAGCACCCAGGGGAAAGCAGGGGGATTGAAGGACGGCAAGGGCCAGCCTGATTCTTCGGAATGAGGGCCGCGGGCTCCCCCCTCAGTCCGCCGCCAGGGGAATCCCGATGATGAAGGTGGTGCCTTGGTCGGGCGTGGACTCCAGCCTCAGGCTTCCACCGTGATCCTGAACGATGGACCGGGAAATGGCCAGGCCGAGCCCGCTTCCGTCGGCCTTGGTCGTGAAGAAGGGGTCGAAGATCCGCTCCTGCACGCTCTCCGGAATCCCGGACCCGCTGTCCTGGATGCCCACCTCGACGAGCCCCGACCGCTTGAGCGACCAGACCCTCAGCCTTCCCGCGCCGTTCATGGCATCGACGGCGTTCTGGAGCAGGTTCAGGAGGACCTGCTTCAGCTGGTCCGCGTCACCCTCGATGTCGAGGGGCTCCGGATCCAGATCCAGGGCGACTTCGATGGCCTGACCCTGGAGCAGGGGCTCCATGAGCACTCCAACTTCCTCGATGAGGCGGTTGATATCCAGCGGAGCTTTCCGGCTCGAGCCAGCCGGCCGCGTCAGCAGGCGCACGCTGTTGAGCAGGGTCTCAAGGCGGCCCACCTCGTCCACGATGATCCCCAGCTTGCGCCGGAGCCCTTCGTCGCCCTCCAGCACCGAGCTGTCCCGCACCTGACGGGCGAACCCTCCCATCAGCATGAGCGGCTTGCGGATCTCGTGGCTCACCTGAGCCACGGCCTTCCCCACATCGGCCAGCCTTTCCAGGAAGCGAAGCTCCCGCTCGATGTGCTTGCGCTCGGAGATGTCCCGGATCACCGCCGTGAAATAAAGGCGGCCCACGGTCCTCGAAACGGAGTAGGAGATCTCCACGGGAATCGTGTGGCCCAGCCTGTGCTGGGCGAAGCACTCCCGGGACTTCCCGATGACCCGGGGGATCCCCGTTTGGAGATAGCGCTCGATGTAGCTTCGATGAAGGGTCTGGTGGGGATTGGGGATCAGGGGGGAGGCGTCCCTTCCCAGGATCTCCCGGCAGGAGTACCCGAAAAGCTCCTCGGCGGCACGGTTGCACAGGAGGACCCGGTGATGCTCGTCGATGGTGACCACCGCATCGGTCACCGATTCGAGGATATCCCAAAGGATGGCATCCGAGGGTACGTTTTTGTACGATCCGCTTTCAGGATCCAGATCCGCCACCGCGGGATTCTCCGTCGCGGGCAGGGCTCTCAGCCCGCCAGGGATTCCAGGACCTTCCGCAGGTCCTTCAGGTCCGGGTCGATCACTTCCACCGTCTCCCCGATCCTCACGGGCAGGACAAAATGCAGGGCACCCGAGACTCTTTTCTTGTCCGCGCCCAAAGCGTCCAAAACCCGCTCGGGCGAGAGAGCCCGCGGCAGCCGGGTGGGCAGCTCCCAAAATTGGCACAGCTTCTCCAGGCGCGCCAGGTCGGCGGGTGGAAATCGCCCCCAGGAGACCGCCAGGGTCGTGGCCGCCATCATCCCCATGGCCACGGCATCGCCGTGAGGGATCTCGTATCCACTCACCTTCTCGATGGCATGTCCCACGGTGTGCCCGAAATTCAGCACCCGCCGGCGCCCCGACTCCTTCTCATCCGCCTCGACCACATGGGCCTTGAAGAGGCAGCACCCGGAGATGATCCGTGCCAAAGCTTCGGGCTCCCGCTTTCGAAGGGATTCCGAGTGGCTCTCGACGTACCTCCAGAGCACCTCGTCCCCGATCATGGCGGTTTTGATCACCTCGGCCATTCCCTGGCGCATCTCCTCGGGCGGCAGGCTCGAAAGGAAGCGGGGATCGATCCAGACCCCCCGGGGCTGGTGAAAAGCCCCGATCAGGTTCTTGCCCTCGGGGAGATCGACGCCGGTTTTGCCTCCGATGCTGCTGTCCACCTGGGCCAGGAGGGTGGTGGGAATCTGGAAATGAGGGATTCCCCGCATGAAAACGGCGGCCAGGAAGCCCACCATGTCACCCGTCACTCCCCCCCCCACCGCCACCAGGGCGCCCCCCCGGTCGGCGCCGGCCCGCATGAGCTCCCGGGCCAGCAGCTCGATGGCCGCCAACCGCTTGTTGGCCTCCGAAAACCGAAACCGGATCATCCCCTCGTCGCTCCTGACGGGCCATTCCAGCTCGCGGGCTCGATCGAGCCAGAGGGCAGCCACTCGCTCGTCCCAGATCCAGAAAGGCCTGCGGCCCCCGAGCAGGACCTCCATTTCGCCGAGGGCCCGTTCCATGGCCCCTTCCTCGATGAGGATGTCCGAGCCTCGCTCCCCCGTTCCCGGAAGCTGGATGGATAGTCGCATGTTGATCCTCCAAGTGTCTGGAGTGGAGCGTGCATGATGCGAGTCGCCGTTGGTGACTGCCTACCGGGTCCTGGAGCGTGTCCAGAAAGACTGCTCGGCGTCGTCACTCCCGTGAGGGCGGGCGTCCGGAAGTCCTTGGAGGATCGGGCTTCCCGCCTGCACGGGCACGACGAGGCCGCACGGCTCGATCCCGCTTCGGCATGCTCCCGCCTGCCCCCTCGTCAGGGCCTTTCGCAGCCTTCACGGGGCCCCGGCGTCTCCTCGAGGCCCGAGCACCCGATGCACCCGCAGCAGGCGGGTGTTTTGGAGCGGACCATCCGTATCACCTGCCGGGCCACGTAAACCAGCACCACGGCCAGGATCACCACCACACCCGCAGTCTGCCACATCTTCCACTCCATGGGTGAACAATGTTCCCAATCAATGATTCCGGCTTCCAGCTTCCGCATTCCCCCTTGGTGCAAGAAGGATCCCAGGCCGGATATCCCGTGCCCGGCAGCCGGGAATGGATCTCTCAGCCCAGGCCCAGCCAGCGCCCTCCCTGGTATATCAGCACCGCCATGAAAAAGGCCACGGAAGTGTTGAGCACCATGGAGAAAACCCCCCATTTCCAGGCTCCGGACTCGCGGATGATGCACGTCACCGTGGCGAAACAGGGGGCGTACAGCATGATGAAGATGATGACGGCCACGGCCTTGAGGCGGCTCCACTCGGGGTCGGAAGCCAGCCGCTGACTGAGGGGCAGATCTTCGTCGTCGCTCGGCTCCCCGATGGAATAAGCCGTTCCCAGGGTCGAGATGATGAGCTCCTTGGCCGCGAAGCCCGAAAAGAGAGCCACATTGGTCCGCCAATCCACGCCAAACCAACGGCTGACCCCCTCCAGGGCCAGGCCGACCCGCCCCGCGATGGAGTGTCTGAGGCCGGCCAGGGCCTCACTTTGATCGACGGCGTCCAGCGCGCTCCGGGCCGTGGTCCACGGCTGCTCCGCCTCGGGGTCCAGGCCCTCGGGCTTCGCGCCATCCAGGACAGTCCTTCTCAGCTCGTCGGGAAGACCCGACAATGCCGCGGACCGCTCCTTCTCAAACTCGGCTTTGCGCTCCCCGGGGAGCCCGGGAAACGACATGAGCCCCCAGAACAGGATGGAAATGGCCAGGATGATGGTTCCCGCCTTCTGGATATACTGCCACGTCCGCTCCCAGGTATGGATGAGCAGCCCCTTGAAGGTGGGGAGCCGATAGGGTGGCAGCTCCAGCAGGAACGGCGTGCTGGGCCCCCGGAGAATCGTCACCCGGATCAGCTTGGCCACCAGGAGCGCCATGGCCCAGGAAAAAAGGGTCAGGAGAAACATGATCCGGGGCCGGTCCCCGGGGAAGAAGGCCGCGATGAGCATGGCGAAGACCGGAAGCTTGGCTCCGCAGTTCATGAAGGGCGCCGTGAGGAGCGTCGCCAGCCTTTCCTTGGAGCTCCGCAGCGTTCGGGTGGCCATGACGCCTGGAACCGCACAGCCGCCGGCTATCCCTCCCGAGACGATGAAGGACATGACGGAGCTTCCATGGAGTCCGAAGGTGCGGAACACCCGGTCCAGCATGTAAGCCACCCGGGCCAGGTAGCCCGTGTCCTCCAGGAAGGCGATGGCCAGAAACATGAACAGGATGAGCGGCACGAAGCCCATGACACCGCCCACGCCGTCGATGACCCCCGAAACCAGGAGCGACCGGAGAGGGCCGGGCTCCAGCACCGATTCGACCCAACCGCTCAGGGCCGAAAACACCCCCTCCAGCCACTGGACCGGAAGCTCGCTGTAATTGAACGTAAAGTGGTAAACCACATACAGGACGAGCATCATGATGAGGGGCCCGAAAAATCGGTTGGTCAGGACCCGGTCCATCTGGTCCGAAAGGTAGAGCCGGTCGGCTTTCTGGGCTCGGTGCACCACGCCTTCCTTGAGGAGGGCGGCGATGAATCCGTAGCGGTGATCGGCAATGATGGCCTCGGGATAGCTGGCGAGCGTCTTCTCCAGGTGCTCCGTAACCTGGCTCGCCTGGGATTTGAGCTGGTCGGAAAGGGTCCTGTCGATCTCATCGCCATGGGTCTGGACCTGCTCGTCGACCTCAAGATACTTGAGGGCCGTCCAGCGGGCGGGGACCGATTCGGTCATGAACCGTGCCGCCCGGATCTCGGCCTCCATGCGATCCAGCACCGGGTCGATGTCGGGACCGTAGGAGATATGGATGGGCTGCCAGTCGCGGGCTTCCGATGCCACGCGGGCCACCGTCTCGAGGAGCTCCTCCTTGCCTTTCCCGCTTCGAGCCACCGTCGGCACCACCTCGAGACCCAGGCGCCGTCCCAGCTCGGCGGCATGGATCTCGATGCCGCGGCCTTGGGCGGCGTCGATCATGTTCAAGGCGATGACCACGGGGATGCCGAGCTCCATGAGCTGGACCGTGAGATACAGGTTGCGGTCGAGGTTGGAGGCATCCACGATGTTGATGACGACACCCGGCCGCTCATGCACCAGGAAATCCCGGGCCACCAGCTCCTCCATGGAGTAGGCCGTGAGGGAATAAGTTCCCGGGAGGTCCACCAGTCGCAGCCGACGGCCATCCAGCCTGTACGTTCCCTCCTTCTTTTCCACGGTGATGCCCGGGTAATTGCCCACGTGCTGGTGGGCACCGGTGATGGCGTTGAAAAGCGTCGTCTTCCCGCAGTTGGGGTTGCCGGCAAGGGCGATGAGTGTCTCTACAGGCTCCGGATTCATGTTCCCTCTTCCACGGTGACTTCGATGAAGTCCGCCTCGTTGTTCCGAAGTGACAGCGTGAAATCCCTTGCCCGAATGGCTACGGGGTCCTTGAGGGGCGCCCGCCCCTGGATTTGAATCGGCGTTCCCGGCACCAGCCCCATGTCCCGGATGCGGCGTCCCAGCTCGCCCGTGGCGCCCACGCGGGCAATGATACCCTTCTGGCCGGACGCCATGGTTCTCAAAAGCACTGTCGGCATCTGCATGTGTCCTTGAATGAATGGCAGCGTCGCGGCAAGTCCCTCACCGCGCCATAAAAAAAGCGGTTGTGACAACCGCTCCAGACCCCCATGGATTTCCCCGGGCACTGATTGGCGCTCAACCCACCAGCCCCCCCGAGTCAAACCGAGAAATCACCGCATCGCAGCCAAATCTCCCCCCCTTGCAGGGTCGGCTCAAGGTATCCCCCCCTAGATCTCCGGGATCACCAGGATGTCCCGGGACAGGCCAGCCCCCAGGCTCAGAGTGCCGCCATGGACGCGCACCAGGCAGGGCGCACCGCCGCTGGAGCAGAGCAGCTCCATCTCCACTCCGGGATAAATGCCCATGGAGGCCATGCGCGCACAAAACTGTCTTCCCCCGCCGAGACAGGCCACCCTCAGACGCGTACCCGCCGGAGCCTCCGCCAGTGGGAGGGCCCCGCCTTCACCACTTTCGCTCTCCACCGCGCAGCACCTGCGGCGTTTTCCGCACTTCCATCCTCCAAACATCTTCCGCCTCCCGGTCTTTCGTCCATCACGGCAATTAGGTAAACCAAACTTTATCTAGAGTCAATAGCATAATCAGGACCAATTGAAAGAGATGTCGACCTTCCAAGGGATTTCCTTGACAGGAGTCTGTGAAGCGGCTTTCCTGCAAAACAAGAAAGGAGACTTCATGAGCCCCCATCTCCATCCCCTCCACATGCTCCAGCATCATCGAAAGATGATGCTGCGGGGGGAAGCACCCACCCGGCGGGATCTACTCACCCTCTGGAGGCTCAGTGGACATCCCGACGGAGCAATCCGCGAGGCGGCCCTCATCCTCCTGTCCAGCCCTCCCGTCGAGGATGAGGCCGCGCACCTGAAAGTCGTCCTCCATGCCTGTCTCACATGGGGTCAGACCTGCCCCCGCCTGATCCCGCCGCCTGTCTGGGAGCAGCTTTTCGATCTCTGGGAGCAGGCGGACGCCACCGGGATCGAGCTCTCCGACGCCCATGGCTTTCGCGCTCTTCTGCAGCGCCTCCCCCTGGCACCCATCCGGACCCTCATCGGTCGGCCTTACTCCGTTCGACCATTTTTTGCTCACATCGCCCGCCGTCTCGGCCGCATGCTCCACGGTCACCGACCCTCGGCTCCCGGGCGACGATGGCGCCGGCTCGCGAGAGAGCTGTGCCGGCAGAGCCCCAGGATGGAATGGAGTCAGCTCACCTTCACCGACCTGCCCCTCACCCAATGGCGGGGAAGAGCTTGCCGCGAAAACGTCGGGGCATCGGGCCGCTGGCTCCAGCGGTTCCGCCCCCTCCTCTTTCGCGAGGCAGACCCTGCTCCGGAGCCCCCTGGTCCATTTCCCTCGTCAGGGAGCCCCCCCACGGCCATGACCTCGAACCGGCCCGGCTTTGCCCCCGTCCCCGGTGGGGAGGCGTCGTCCTTCCGGAAGGTTCGATGGGGCGGCCTCGGAAATCTCTCCCTCTCCTGGATGGACGCCCTGCTGGACCAGCAGAGCCGCGAGATGACCGCCATCCGTGCCCTCGCCCACGAGGTCAGCCGCACCACCCGGCGGGTGGTCTTCAGCTGGCACAACGCCGGCCTTGCCGCCGCCGGGGGCTGGAGCTTCGAAGACCTGGACCGGCTTTTACCCTCGCCGAAGCTCCGGGACGATCTCGCACGGGCGGTACGGAAAAGAGAGATGGCCCTGCGCTCGGCCGACCCGCGGATTGAAGCCACCACGGGGCAGCTCCTGCGACTCCGGGGCGAGCGGCTGGCGTTTACCGCCATCCGCCGGGCCCTCCGGGAAATCTGCGCCCTCGAGGGGATCGATCCTTCGGGGGAGTGGACCTGCGCCCGGGCACGGGAAGCTGTCGCCCCCTGGATGCCCGATACAGACTTCTCCGACAATTCCTGGCAGAGGAAGCACGGCTGGACCGGCCTCAGAAGCCCGGGCCAGCGGCTGTCCCTGTCGAGGACCCTGGCCTGGTGGGAGGGTGAGTGTCGATGGTGGCCACCGGGGCTCATCCGCCTGGCGGCCCTGGCCCTGGAGGCCCAGAAACTGGTCACGCGCGGAGACCTGGAGCTTTTCGTCCTGCCCTGGATCGACAAGTTCTTCATTTCATCCACGCGACTGGCGGACACCGTCTACCTCCCCGGCCTGGCTCAATGGATCGAGGACCATGGCATTCAGCCTCTGATCCTCCTTTGGGAAGATACCATCCATTCCAATAGCCCCACCTTCAAGCTGGCCCTGGACGCCATGCGCGCCGGCGGTCTGGCTTTTCGAGGGATCGGAGTCCTCGGCGAGGGGGAAGCCCACCGCCGGGATGCGCTTCGGTGGATCCTGGAGGCCCATTCCGACATCCGCCTCTTTGCCCTCCGGCCCCTGGACGACACTCACCACCCCGGCTCATTCCATCCAATGCTCGAGGCCCGGGATTACGGCTTCCTGGCCCGGTACGACTCCTCGTGGAAGGACAATCTGGCCTTCCCCTACGCGGGTACCCGGGTCTTCCCGCTCCTCGCCGACGCGGGGTACCGCGAAGTCCTTCCGGCCTGGGTGGCCGTCGGCGGCGCGAGGGAGCCCTTCGGCCGGTTCTTTCGACGGGCCTTGCGCCGAAGAGCCCTCGGGCTCCTGGGTCGAGACCTCAACGCGCCCCTTTCTTCCCCGTACGCCTGCTGGGCCAACCTACGCTGATGCCGCCTGCGAATGAGCCACCAGCCGGGGGCGGAAAGGGGGCAGGTCTCGCTTTTCCAGGGGCCGCCAGCCACTGAGGGGAACGTGATCGCTTGATTTCAGCGGGAAAAACTGGATGGCGGCCGCCCCCGCCGGCACGGTGGCCCGGTAAAACACTCCCTCGCCGGCATCATAGCGATAAAGGTAGTAATGTCCCCGGGTGGTGAGCTCCCAGGCTTCGTAGACCCACAGTCCCGGGTCCCGGATGATTTCGACCAGGTCGTACTCTCGATGGCTCATGGCTTCCCCTCCTCCCGGCGTGGCTCCCTGGGATCTCCTCTACCCCCATTGGGAAGAGGCACCGCATCATCCCGCGGTCAGTCGTCCCCTCGAGGCGGCAGCCCAGTCCGGCGCGCCTCCCATGCTCACAGGCTGAAGATAAGCATGATCCGCGTCACCCCCACGATGGGCAGCCCGCCCCGCCGCCCCCATGGCAGCCGTTCCGTCCACGGCGGGGCTCCCCCCAGGTAGGGACGCACAAAAGAATTGACAATATTCATGCTTTGTCAGTAGTTCTATAGGGTGAATGGTCTGAAATTCCTGCGAAAAGGCAATGAAGCGCGTAGAGTCTCCTCTCGAGCCCGCCAGTCGGCCGGCGAGCGGACGCCGGACTTCTGAATTGAGGACAGCCCTTTCATGATCAACTTCCAGAAAGCACGCGACCGCATGGTCGAAACGCAGCTGGTCAGCCGCGGCATTCACGACCAGCGCGTCCTGGAGGCCATGCGCAAGGTACCCCGGCATCTGTTCGTGGACGAAGCACTTCAGGAGCAGGCCTATAGCGACCACCCGCTTCCCATTGCCGACAAGCAGACCATCTCGCAGCCATTCATCGTGGCTCTCATGACGGAAAAGCTGGAGCTGGAGGGGCATGAAAAGGTGCTCGAGATCGGCACCGGGTCCGGATACCAGGCGGCGATCCTGGCCGAGCTGGCCCAACGCGTGTTCAGCATCGAGCGCTTCCCCGGCCTGGCCTACCGGGCCAACCAGACCCTCCGCAAGCTGGGCTGCAACAACGTCATCATTCGCGTGTCCGACGGGACGCTGGGCTGGCCCGACGAAGCCCCCTTTGACGGGATCATCGTCACGGCCGGGACCCCCAAGGTGCCGCAGCCACTGGTGGATCAGCTGGCCGTGGGGGGAAGGCTGGTGGTGCCCGTCGGGGACCGGCTGTCCCAAAGCCTCACCCTGGTGGAGCGCTTGCCCGGGGGCATCCGGAAGACAGATCTCGGCGGCGTGCGCTTCGTGGACCTGGTGGGTAAATGGGGGTGGGAGGAGTGATCCATGTCCTTGCATGCTAAGCGCGGCCCCATGATCGGGGTCATCGGGGCGGGAGCGTGCTCTTCGGCCATCGAGGAGCTGGCGGCCGAGGTGGGCCGGGAGATCGCCCACAGCGGCGGCATTGTGGTCTGCGGAGGTCTCGGAGGCGTCATGGCCGCCGCGGCCCGTGGAGCCAAGGAGGCAGGCGGTGTCACGGTGGGGATCCTTCCGGGCCCCGTCATCCATGACGCCAACGCCTTCATCGATTTTCCCATCGCAACCAACATGGGGCATGCGCGCAACGCCATCATCGCCCAGACCGCCGAGGCGCTCATCTCCGTGGCCGGAGGCTACGGGACCCTTTCCGAGATCGCCCTCGGTTTGAAGATGGGGAAAGGCGTCGTGGCCCTCTTTCCCGAGCTGCCCATTCCCGGGGTCCGCGCGGCGGAGAGCCCCCGTGAGGCGGTGCGCGAGGCCATCGCCTCCATCACCGCCTCCGCCGGCCGCACGGTCATGGTTTGACCCGCCCATGACGAAGCGATCTCGAAAGAAGAATCCCGAAGAAAACCCCCAGGGCCTGGGCGTGGAGCCCCCCGTCCTCGGGCTCCCCGAGTGCCCCGCCCCTCAGGAAGCACCCGACAACCGGGAGGTGGCGGGCTCCCTTCAGGCCGAAAACCTGGTCCTGCGGGATCAGCTGGGTTCGGTGGTGGCGACGGCGGCAAGCAATGAAAGGATCTGGCGGCATTTCGCCGAGATCGAGCGCATCCTCTTCCGCACCCGTGACCTGGAGGTGCTGGTGGAGGAGCTCCTCCGGGAGATCCGGTCCCGATTTCAGCCCGACCAGGTGGTCCTCCTGCTCTGCCACCCCGACATCCTGGAACGGTTTTTCCCCGACAGGACGGCCGACAGCAGCCTTGTCGCCGAGGGTGCCTGGAACACCCCATGGCCCCTGGAGCGAGCGCGGCGCCTCTTCGGCGAATCCCCGCGCCCCCTTTCCATGGTGCCGGAGACCGTGGAAGCCATCCTCGAGATCCTGCCGCCGGGTGCGGAATGCGCCCGGTCGGGGGTTCTCATCCCCCTCTGCATCCATGATATTCTCTTCGGAGGCCTCTTCCTGGGAAGCCGCGATCCTCAGCGGTACCAGCCCGAGGACGCCACGGATCTCCTCGAGCAGCTGGCCGTCAAGGTCGCCATCTGCATGGAAAACTGCCTCACCTACGAACGGCTCAAGGATTTCGCCATCGAGGACCGCCTGACGGGGCTCCTCAGCTTTTTCCAGATTCACACCCTCCTCGAGCGGGAATTCCGAAAGGCCTTTCGCACCGGGACACCCTTGTCCGTGCTCATCATCGATCCGGTCTTTGTCCACGAGGCCCAGGGGCATCTTGACATCGGGGCAAGGGTGCTTCGGCACGTGGCCCAGCTCCTGAGCGACATGCTGCCCGAGGGGGATTCCTTTCTGGGGCGGTACGGCGGAGACGAGTTTCTGCTGGTTCTCCCCAATGTTCAGGAGGAGGAGGCCCGCGAAGTCGTGCCCTACCTGGCCCAGGCCATCCGGAAGAAGCCCTTCCGGCATGAGAACACAGCCATCCTCATCCAGGCGCTCATCAGCGTCGGAAGCCTTGGGGATCACATGAAGCGATCCCAGGATCTCCTGGATTCGGCCCTCTCGGAGCTGTGCAACCTCAAGATGTCGGGCAGGGATCCATCCAGGGCGCCGGACCAGATCGCTTCCTGATGGCGCTTTCTCCGCCCCGTGCCTCGGCGGGTCCCGCCACCTGGAACTAGTCCCAAGCCGCATTCCAGGTTGCTTTTCCCCAGGTCCTATGCTACGGGAAGGTCCGAGCGTCGGGGCGTAGCGCAGACTGGTCAGCGCACCTGCCTTGGGAGCAGGGGGTCGGAGGTTCAAATCCTCTCGCCCCGACCAGCAAGCCAATAAATTCAATAGATTACAAAGGCAAAATTCGCACACGCACACCAGAGGTACACGGGGGTATCTGAGCCATCAGATGCCCCCTCTCGTTTTCATGACTCAAGAAGTGGGAAATCTTCTCCGATCTCAAAAATCGTTGTCATGCTTTCGGTTTTCTTCTGAGGAGATTGATATGATTTGTCCAAAGTGCGAACGAGAACAGCCGGATGATTCCCAAGAGTGCCTGAAATGCGGAGTGATCTTTTCCAAGATCCAGGATTCAGTCACGTCCAATCAGATGGATCCCCCAAGTTCTAATCCGTTTCGCATAGGGCTTTTCTATGCAACGATTTGCCTATTTGTGATGGCGCTATATGCCGGAGCGCACAGCCTTGGCTCGTTGGCTGTAACTCCTGATTATCCGAAAGTTTCATGGGTCGAGAAGGATGCCTCTCTCGAAGCCTTCATAATGATGGAGAACTTCGTGAAGGAACGACTGAAAGCTCCGGCGAACGCTGATTTCAAGCGCGGGTATAGTGACAGCGTCACGCGAATAGAGAGACAAAAATATCGGGTGATCTCCTGGGTTGATGCAGAGAATTCCTTCGGGGCAAAAATCAGGAATCATTTCATAGGAGTAATCGAACAGATCGAGAACGATCGTTGGAGTTTGATTTCTCTCGAATTCGCCAATAATTGATAAGGATGCAAAGGATGTTCGTTGTTAAAAAGCTACCAGCCTTAGCGTTCATTTTTGCCTCGATTTTTGCCACTGGACCCGCTTATTGCTGGACTGGTAAGGTCGTGGGCATCTCGGATGGTGATACCATCACTGTATTGACTCAAGATAAGCAGGAGATGAGGATCCGGATCTATGGGGTGGATTGTCCGGAGAAGGGGCAGGATTTCGGATCCAAGGCCAAGCAGTTCACGTCGGATAAGGTCTTTGGAAAGACCGTGGAGATCGATCCGATCAGCATAGACCGCTATGGCCGAACCATCGGCATCGTCGACGTCAACGGGTTAAATCTGAGTCGAATGCTCATCGAATCGGGGATGGCCTGGGTCTACGAAGACTATTGCAGGATGCTGGAATGCGACGACTGGCGGGCTGCGCAGCACAGGGCAAAATCACAGAAAATTGGCATCTGGTCCATGGCCAGCCCTACCCCGCCTTGGGACTTCAGGCATGCAGACAGTGTGAAGCATAATGACGAAGTGGAACGTTCGACTGCGCGATCCCGATCGACTGCCATCCACAATTCCTCATCACCATCTTTTGGGAGTAGCGCCCCAAGCACATCTTCCGGCCGCACATGGGTTGATCCTTATATTCGCAAGGATGGGACTGAAGTCAAAGGCCATTGGCGATCCGAGAAATAGAAATGTGCCAGAGCCTCAATGGCGATAGAAGAGAATCTTTTCTTCAACGAACCCGCCGAAGTCCCTCGGTTCTGCTTGGCTTTGATTCGCGCTTATTGAGAAATCCCTTCCTCCTCTGGAGAATGGGGCGTGTGTGGTGCTGATGATTTAAACGAATCAGGTTCCCCGTTGATTGGATCGTAGCAGGCAAGAAGCTCACCTTCGTCA
>JALOPI010000033.1 GCA_025453975.1 Syntrophobacteraceae bacterium | reverse complement strand
TGGTGGTGCTGGTCCGTTTTGGCCCCCTGGCCCTCGGCCGTCTTGCTGAACAGGGGCTGCCCCTGCATGACCGAATCGACCATGGCCTCGGTGACGTCGACGGAGTGGACGTCCAGGACCCCTTCGTTCTTGTCCGATCCCGTGGGAACGGTCGTCTTCCCGACCTTCGCGCCCCACTTCTTGACGTACTTCCCGACCTCGGCCGGGAGGACCCTCGCCGCCGACCCTGAGGTCGCGGTGGGAAATACGCTTCGGCATTGAAGGAGAGCATCGAAGCGCTCCACATGGCGACAACGGGGGGGGGGCAATGGAGGACCCTTTGGCGGCAAACGACGATTAGGGGTGCTATAGGCAGGGAAAACGCAGTGACCGTGAGGATGTTGGGATTCTTTGCGCTGTCCTGAAGCTCGCCTGCGTTTGTTCCACAGGCATGGCCATGCACGGCAAGGAAACGCCCAATCTTGGAGCCATTCGTGGCGGGCCGTCGCGTGGCGAGGTGGAGCTCCACCTGGGCCATGCCGTGGGGACCATCACTACTGTCGACGGGAAGCGCATCGACATATATCAATATGAACTGGGTAACGATCCAAGCGCTGGAAGAGCCATAGGCCACGGCGTAATGGATGTCTTGACCCTTGGCCTGTGGGAGGTGGTTGGTACGCCCATCGAAGGATTCCAAGGTGAGACTAAAAAGATTGCCATCACTTACGATGCTTCTGACCGCGAGACGGCCATCAACCAGGCCGCACCTTCAGCCAGGCCACCGACGCAAGACCCAGTCGCTTCAGAGCCTTCCTTTGATTCCGATTCATGATCGTCATCTTGAGCATCTTAAGCGTGGGGGGCTTCGGTCGGTGCCCCCCTTGACGGTTTCACCGCTTCCATGATGTGCGGTCCAATCCTCTCCTCGTCCACGTCAAGTTCATAGGCCACCTGGAGATTCATCCACACCCGGGCTGAGGTGCCGAAGTACCGGGCCAGCCACACCGCCATGTCGCTCGTGATCGCCCTCTTGCCGGCAATGATGGCCGTGATCCGGTTCCGGGGAACGTCCAGGTCCTTGGCCAGGCGATAGGCGGTGATCCCCATCGGCTTCAGGAAATCCTCCAGGAGAAGCTCTCCGGGATGTACTGGGCTCAGTTTGTCCATGTTCCTCATCCTCGGTGATAATCCACGATTTCGACATCCTGGGCGTTCCCTTCCAGCCATCGGAAGCAGATACGCCACTGGTCGTTGCTGCGAATGCTGTGCTGCCCGCGGCGCTTGCCCTTCAATGCCTCCAGCCTGTTCGACGGAGGTGCGCTCTAGTCCCTCAGGTCTTCGGCTGCATCCAGGTAACGGAGCTCACGCAGGGCCGCCTGCGGATTACTACTTGGCACCCTCGAAGGCACTTGCCTCGCAAAGCTCTTCTTCGCTTCCTTGTCCGACCAGCTCTTGATCATGCCTTCCCCGATCCGTTCACCAATAGAGACATCACTCGTAATGCCTCGTCAAGCGCAGCGCCTCGCCAGACCAAGGTCTTTTCGGCATCGAGGAGGCAGTACGCGGGGGCGCCCCCGAAGGACTCGAAGGCATCCCGGGGGCGCCGGATGAGGGTGTGGAAGTCCCGGCGGTGGGTGAAGTCGATGGTGTATCATTGGGAGAAAGCCAGGATGCAGGAAAAACTGAGCAGGACTGCCTTGCCGGTCCGGGTGATCCCGATGGTGTAGGGACTCCAGTCCATTGGTCCCTGGAGCCCGGGGGAGGTCTCAAAGCGCATGACGGGATCTGTGCCGGGGCGGGATCACATCAAGCGGACGACCGAGGTCTGCCTCCATTCGATGGAAGAGAGCGCAGGGAGGCGATGAGGCGACTGGAGGGCCTGCCGATGGTGAAGGCTTGGTGAACCTACACACCAAAAACCACACGCCATGATCTGTAAAGGGCTGCAGAATGGTGGGCCGTGCGCGACTCGAACGCGCGACTCTCTGCTTAAAAGGCAGATACTCTACCGACTGAGTTAACGGCCCGTCAACCAAGACCCCAAGAGAATCCGCTGATTAGCACGCCTCCTCCGACGCTGTCAAGAATCAATTGGACGACTGGACAGCCCATACCCAGCGTCCGCGCCATTTAACGGAGCGACGGACCGACATCCTGAAAGCCCAAGACGCCGCCCCACGAGAGATACGGAGCAGGAAGCGCTCTTTGCCGCCGCATCCCCAGTCGAGGGGTATTCTGGTCGTTACAGCAGGGTTTTCCCTGCCGGACAAGGCAACGGCAGCTCTCGCCCATCGAGCCCATCTAGCCCATGGGCGTTGAGGCCGATGCCCCGGTGAAGCTGGCATGCCGGTCCCATGGAGGACAAATCAGCGGAGGCCGCTGAGCTCGTGGCGGGCTCACTCGAGCTTCTCCCCTGCCGCCAGGCTCTCGAGCCCTTGGCGGTTCAGGAGCTCGATTCTACGCCCATCCACCCGGATGAGCTCCTGCTGGCTCATGCGACCGAGAATGCGGGAAAGGGTCTCGGGGATGGTTCCAAGGAGGCTCGCCAGCTGCCCCTTGGTGATGTCCAGCTCCAGCTGCTCGGACTGACCGTTTCGGTCGCTCATGTAGAGGAAGTAGGCGGCCAGACGCCCGGGCACCTCCTTGAGGGACAGGTCCTCGATGAGGTGGGTGAACCGACGCAGCCGAAGGGACAGGATGGCCAGCATGTTCATGGCCAGGGAGGGCTCCTTCTGGATCAGCGCCACGAACTCGGCCCTGGGGAAGAAGAGGAATCGGCTGTCTTCCAGGGCCTCGGCATGGGCCGGGTAGCTGCCGCCCGCGAAGACCGGGACCTCTCCGAAGAACTCTCCCTCCCCAAAAATGTGAAGGATTTGCTCCTTCCCGTCCAGGGACATCTTGTAGATCTTCACCTTGCCCGAGACGATGCCATAGATCCCCGTGGCCTTGGCCCCCTCGGCAAAGAGCGACTGCCCCCGCTTGAACCGCTGCTCAACGACGATGCGGCTCAGCTCGTCCAGCTGCTCCCTGGGAAGCCCCTCGAAAAGGCCGATCCTGGCGATGCGCTCGGTAAGTCTCATCCCTCCATTCCTCGTCACTATCTCGTCCCCTGGTATTTTTTCGACCATACCACCGGGTCTTGACCCAGGTCAAAGCCAATACGCCACGGCGGCGATAGGTTGGAGTCACGGCCCGGAGCGCTGTCGGGGACGGGGCCGAGCCGGGCGTGGGTGCGGGGAAGAGGTCGAAACGTCCCCCAGGGGAATTGGGAGCCCGGCTGAAAAATCAAAGGCATGAAAAAGATGCGAGGACAGTTGACCTGGATCAAGGCGGCCCGCAGCCAGGAGTGTTAGCCTCGGGTCAACGATCGAAACGGTTCGCCGGAGCCTTCGCGGAGGAGGCTTCGATGGAATGACGTCCGAAGATGACCATCCCAGAAAGGAGAGCGATCATGTTTTGCTACCAGTGTGAACAGACGGCCAAGGGCGAGGGCTGTACCAAAATCGGCCTGTGCGGCAAGCAGGAGGATGTGGCGGCTCTGCAGGATCTTCTAATTTTCGCCCTGAGGGGCCTTTCCCTCAACGCCGTGGAAGGCCGCAAGGTCGGCGTGGAAGACCATGATGTCAACGTCTTCACCTGCAAGGCCATGTTCTCGACCCTCACCAACGTCAACTTCGACGCCGGGCGCATCGCGGAGCTCGTCACCAGGACGGTGGAGAAGCGGGAAGCTCTGGGCCGGAAAGTTCAGGCCGCGGGCGGCAGGGTGGATGCCAGCCAGCCTTGCGTGGCCTTCCAGCCCGAGACGTCCATGGACGGGATGGTGGCCCAGGGCGGCAAGGTGGGCCTCAAGGCCGACCCCTCCGTCAACGCCGACATCCTCTCCCTGCAGCACATTCTGCTCTTCGGCATCAAGGGCGTCTCCGCCTACGCGGACCACGCCGCCATCCTGGGACAGGAAGACCCGGCGGTCTACGCCTTCATTCAGGAGGGGCTCGCGGCGGGGCTCCAGGGCGATCTGCAGCTCAATGACTGGCTGGGCCTGGTGCTCAAGTGCGGCGAGATGAACCTGAGAGCCATGGAGCTCCTCGACGCCGCCAACACGGGAGTCTACGGGCACCCGACCCCCACGAGGGTCCCCCTGGGGCCCAGGAAGGGCAAGGCCATCCTCGTCTCGGGCCACGACCTCAAGGACCTGGAGGAGCTTCTCAAGCAGACCGAGGGCAAGGGCATCAACGTCTACACCCACGGCGAGATGCTCCCGACCCACGCCTACCCGGGGCTCAAGAAGTACGGTCACCTCCACGGACACTACGGCACGGCATGGCAGAATCAGGCGAAGGAGTTTTCCGAATTCCCCGGCGCCATCCTCATGACAACCAACTGCATCCAGAGGCCGCAGCAGGCCTACAGGGACAACATCTTCACCTGCGGCCTCGTGGGCTGGCCCGACGTTCCGCACATCGCCGACCGGAACTTCTCGCCGGTCATCGAGCGGGCCCTGGCGCTGCCGGGATTCACCCAGGACGGGAACGGCAAATCCGTCATGGTGGGATTCAGCCGCAACACGGTCATGAGCGTCGCCGAAACGGTGATCAACGCGGTCAAGAACAAGGACATCCGCCACTTCTTCCTGGTGGCCGGTTGCGACGGCGCCAAGCCGGGCCGGAACTACTACACGGAATTCGTCGAAAAGGTCCCCCAGGACTGCATCGTGCTGACCCTGGCCTGCGGCAAGTTCCGCTTCTTCGACAAGGACCTGGGAGCGATCGGCGGCATTCCGAGGCTTCTGGACGTGGGCCAGTGCAACGACGCCTACTCGGCCATCCAGATCGCCGTCGCCCTGTCCAAGGCCTTCAACGTCGGCGTGAACGACCTGCCCCTCTCGCTCATCCTGTCGTGGTACCGAGCAGAAGGCGGTGGCCATTCTCCTGACCCTGCTTTACCTTGGCATCAAGAACATCCGGCTGGGGCCGTCGCTGCCCGCCTTCGTGACTCCCAACGTTCTGGATGTCCTGGTGAAGAACTTCAACATCCAGCCCATCACCACCCCGGACGAGGACCTCAGGGCCATTCTGGGCTGAGGGGCCGAGCGGGGATGATCCGAGCCACCGGCTGCCCACGGCGGACGGTGGCCCGGACGCCACGGAACCACCGCATCGTCGATGCATCGCACCATCGCGATCCGGTCAGCAGGATGCCTCACAGACACAGGAGCGAATCCCATGAAATGCCCGGGACAGGACAGCCGATACTGGGAAGCCGGCGCGATCTTCGAGACCCAATGCCCTCAGTGCGGGCACGAGGTCGAGTTCTTCAAGGACGAATCGACGCGGAAATGCAAAAAATGCGGGCACAAGTTCGTGAACCCCAAAATGGATTTCGGCTGCGCCTCGTATTGCAAGTTCGCGTCCCAATGCCTGGGGGATCTCCCACCCGAGCTCATGGCCCAGCGCGAGGACCTGCTTCGGGACCGGGTCGCCATCGAGATGAAGAAATACTTCAAGCAGGATTTCAAGCGCATCGGGCACGCCACCCGCGTGGCCCGCTATGCCGAGCAGATCGTCAAGGCCGAAAGGGGTGATCCCGCCGTGGTGATCTCGGCCGCCTATCTTCACGATATCGGCATCAAGGAGGCCGAGCGCAAGTACCAGAGCACGGCGGCCCGCTACCAGGAAGAGGAGGGGCCGCCCATCGCGCGGGAGATCCTCGAACGGCTGGGGGCGCGTGCGGAGCTCACCGAGGAGGTTTGCGACCTCATCGCCCATCACCACCACCCGCGGGAGGAGGAGACGCTCAACTTCAAGTGCCTCTATGACGCCGACCTCATCGTGAACCTGGAGGAGAACGGCAAGGAGCACCCGCTGGAGCCTGAAAAGGTGGAAGGGATCCTGGAGAGGAGCTTCTTCACGGATACGGGCAAATCCCTGGCCCGGGAAGCCCTCGGAATCAACAAGCAGGTAAACATGGGAGAGACGCCATGAAAGCGGTCAGGAAAATAATCGAAATCGATGAAGAGCGCTGTGACGGATGCGGCCTGTGCGTGCTGTCCTGTGCCGAGGGCGCCATCCAGATCATAGATGGAAAAGCCCGCCTGGTCTCCGAGTCCTACTGCGATGGCCTGGGCGCGTGCCTGGGAGAATGCCCCCAGGGGGCGCTCCGCATCATCGAGCGGGAGTCGGAGGAGTTCGACCCGGAAGCCGTGGAGCATTACCTCAAGGAACTGGAGAAGCAGAAGCCCGGCCAGGCGCCGGCGGCACCGCATGGGGGATGCCCTTCGGCCCAGATCCGGACCTTCCAGGTGGTGTGCGACGATGCCGGGGCACAGCGGACTGGCGAAAGCTCCCCTTCGGCCCTCTCCCACTGGCCCGTCCAAATCCGGCTGGTTCCGCCCAACGCCCCGTTTCTCAAGTCGGCGGACCTGCTGGTGGCGGCGGATTGCGTCCCCGTGGCCTACCCCGACTTCCATCGGGATTTCCTCGCCGGCAAGGTGGTGGTCATCGGATGCCCCAAGTTCGACGACCCCACGGAGTACGTGCAGAAGTTCGCCGAGATCTTCAAGACCGCCGACGTGAAGCGTGTGACGGTGGTGGACATGGAAGTCCCGTGCTGCTCAGCCCTGGGCATGATCGTGAGAAAGGGGCTCGAAGTGGCGGGGAAGAACGTGCCCCTCGAGCAGATCACCGTCAGCACCCGCGGAGGGATACTCGACACCCGCCGCAAGATCGCCTGACCGGCCCGGCGCTCCGGCCTCCATCCCGTGGATCTCGTTGGGCCGCGGCGCGAACATCCGCGCCCGGTCCAACCATCTCCCCCGGGGGGCTCCCCGTGCCACCGGGCGATGACGGAAGCCCCGTTCCATTCCCTGCAAGCCCGTCCTAACCGTCCTCCCTCCCTGCCTCCGTGTTGCGAAAAGGCACCGCATGTGCTACAAGATCCAGCATTCTGGGGTATGCACCGTCAACAAGCTGAAAACACGACAAAACTCCTGGAAGAGAGAAATCGAAAAGACCGATGGATTTCAAATATACGCCGCGCGGCATCGAGAACAAATGGCAGAGCGTCTGGGAAGAGGAGCGGCTCTTTGCTGTCCGTGAGGACCCATCCCTTGAGAAGTATTACCTGCTGGAGATGTTTCCCTATCCCTCGGGCCGCATTCACATGGGGCATGTGCGGAACTATTCCATCGGCGACGTCGTGGCAAGATTCCTGAGGATGCAGGGTTACAACGTGCTGCACCCCATGGGCTGGGATGCGTTCGGCATGCCCGCCGAGAACGCCGCCATCAAGGCCAGAACCCACCCGGCGCGCTGGACCTACGACAACATCGACTACATGCGGAGCCAGCTCAAGAAGCTCGGCTTTTCCTACGACTGGTCCCGGGAATTCGCGACCTGCGACGTTTCCTACTACCGCTGGGAGCAGCTCTTTTTTCTGAAGATGCTCGAGAAGGGGCTGGCCTACCGGCGGAGCGCCTACGTCAACTGGTGCGGCACGTGCCAGACGGTACTGGCCAACGAGCAGGTGGAGGACGGCGCCTGCTGGCGATGCGATCAGGCGGTGATCCAAAAGCAGATGGAGCAGTGGTTCTTCCGGATCACGGACTACGTGGAAGAGCTGCTGGACTACACTCACAAGCTGCCGGGATGGCCCGAGCGGGTCCTCACCATGCAGCAGAACTGGATCGGCAAAAGCCTCGGCAGCAAGATCCAATTTCCCCTGGCCGATGCCGAGGGCTCCATCACGGTCTTCACGACCCGCGCGGACACGCTCTTCGGCGCGACGTTCATGAGCATCGCTCCGGAGCATCCCCTGGTGGAGAAGCTTTGTGGCGGAAAACCGGAAAAAGCCGCCGTTCTGGAGCTCGTGGATAAGGCCAAGCGTGCCAAGCGAAGCGACCGGGAAGCGGAGGTCCTTGAAAAAGAAGGCGTTTTCACGGGGAGCTACTGCATCAATCCGGCAACGCGGCAGCAGATCCCCGTCTACGTCGCCAACTTCGTCGTGATGGAGTACGGGACGGGAGCCGTCATGGCCGTTCCGGCCCATGACCAGCGGGACTTCGAATTCGCCACCAAGTACGGGCTGCCCATCCGATTGGTCATTCAGCCCATGAACGGCGATGCGGCAAGCCCTGAAAGCCTGACGGGGGCAGATGAGGAAGACGGCGTCCTGGTGAGCTCGGGCCCCTTCAGCGGCATGACCTCGGCCGATGCGCGCGAGGCCATCACCCGTTTCCTGGCCGAGCAGGGTCTGGGAGAGCTCACGGTGCAGTACCGGCTCCGGGACTGGGGGATTTCGCGACAGCGGTACTGGGGGGCCCCGATCCCCGTCATCTACTGCGATGCTTGTGGCGTGGTACCTGTTCCCGAGCAGGATCTCCCCGTGGTCCTCCCCACCGACGTGGCGCTGCTGGAGAATGGAGGCTCTCCCCTGCCCTGCCACGAGCCCTTCGTCAAGACGACGTGCCCACGCTGCCAGGGACCCGGCCGGCGGGAAACGGATACCATGGATACCTTTGTGGAGTCGTCCTGGTACTTCGCCCGCTTCGCCTGCGCCGATCATGACCGGGGCCCCCTGGATTTCCAACGGGTCAAGTACTGGCTGCCCGTCAACCAGTACATTGGAGGCATCGAGCACGCGGTGCTTCACCTGCTTTATTCCCGGTTTTTCACCAAGGTCCTCCGGGACCTGGGGTACCTCGAGGCCGACGAGCCCTTCCTGAACCTGCTGACCCAGGGCATGGTCATCAAGGATGGTTCGAAGATGAGCAAGTCCAAGGGCAATGTCGTCGACCCCGACGAGATGGTCGAAACCTATGGGGCCGACACGGTGCGGCTCTTCTGCCTCTTTGCGGCACCTCCCGAGAAGGATCTTGAATGGAGTGCCCAGGGCGTGGAAGGGGCATCGCGATTCCTGGGACGCGTTTGGCGTCTGGTGGCCGATCACCAGGAGTCGCTCCTTGCCGTGGCCGCGTACGGGGGGGAATCCAGCCTCGGGAGCGAGCTGGCCGGGCTGCATCGCAAGACCCATGTCACCATCAAGAAGGTCACCGAGGACATTCGGGATCGATTCCATTTCAACACTGCCATCGCGGCGGTCATGGAGCTGGTGAACCGGACCTACCAGGTCATCGACAGCCGGCCTGAAGATCCAGCCTTCTGGTCCGTGGTGCGTGAAGCGGTGGAAGCGGTCATCCTGCTCATGTCGCCCATCGTGCCACACATCACGGAGGAGCTCTGGCGGGAGCTGGGTCATGGAGAAAGCGTCATCCGGACGCCGTGGCCCCAGTGGCGTGAAGCGTCGTTGATGGCGGAAGAGATCCTTGTGGTCGTCCAGGTGAACGGAAGGCTTCGGAGCCGCCTCACCATCGCCGCCGACGCGACGGAGGAGGAGATGCGGACGGCGGCGATGGAAGACCCCCGGATCCAGGGATTCCTGGAGGGGAGGCCCGTCAGGAAGATCGTCACGGTCCCGGGGAAACTGATCAACATCGTTGTCTAAAGGGAATCGCCGGCATTCCTGATCAGGCCCGAAGCCGGCTCGATGCCCCTGCGGGTCCATGGAGGAGTGGTCCTTGCGAAGATCCACCCAGCGCTTCTGTCTGACCATGGCCCTCTTCGCCCTGCTGCTGGGGGGCGGCTGCGGATACCGCTTTTCCGGCGAGGGAGAGGGACCTCGCCCAGGCCTGAAGAAGCTCGCCATCTCGGTTTTTGAGAATCTGACATCCGAGCCTGAGCTGGGAAGCATGTTCGCCGGGGAGCTGCGACGACAGTTCATGACGCGGGGTGACATCCAGGTGGTCGAGGTGGACGATGCTGAAATGGTCTTCAAGGGCAGGGTCACCCAGATCTACTCCAGCTCCGTAGCCCACCGGGCCTTCGAAAGGCGCTTCCAGACCCGCCTCACCCTGGAAGCCAGGCTCTACGTGACCCTCGACGTCCGCTGCGAGGACGCCCGGACGGGCACCGTGCTCTGGCGCGATCCCAAGTTCACGGACTCCCGGGTTTTCTCCCAGAACCCCGACCCCGCCAACCTCGACCCCATCCTGACTTTCGACAACCGCCACCTGGCTCTGGAGTTTCTGGCCCGAGACATGGCCATCAAGATCCACGACCGCTTCATGAGCAACTTTTAACCACCATGAAGGCTGCCGATTTCCAGCGGCACCTCGATCAGGAATCCCTGGCTCCCGTCTACCTCTTCGCGGGCAGCGCCGATCTCCAGATCGAGGAGGCCTGGACCCACCTGCTCCGGAAGATTGTCCCCGGCAGCGCCCGGCGCTTCAATGGCGAGCGGCTGAGAGCCCAGGAAGCGCCCGCGTCCCAGGTGCTTCCGCTTCTGGGAGCTCTCCCCATGTTCGGCAGCCGCCGGCTGGTGCTGGTCCAGCACATCGAGCACTGGGCCAGGGAGCAGGCGAAGCTGCTCCTCCAATACCTCCAGAAGCCGATCCCCACCGCCTGCCTCGTGCTCACTCACGGTCAGCCCAAGGGGATGGAAAAGGTGGAGGCTGCCGTGGAGTCGGTGGGAATCGTGGTGCGGTTCGCGCCTCTCACCGAGTGGGAAGCGCCCAGGTGGCTGCAGTCCCGCGCGCGTAAGCACGGGAAGAAGCTGACCCCCAAGGCGGCCGCTTATCTCGTCGAGCGGGTGGGAGCGGACGAGCAGGCCTTGGGGCAGGAGCTGGAGAAGCTCATTCAGTACGCGGGAGAGTCGGAGACCATCGACCTGGAGGAAGTGCGGCTGGTTGCCAGCGATCAGCGGACCTTCACCTCATTCGAGCTCATGCGCCTGGTGGGACAGCGTGATGCGTCCAGGGCCCTGGCCGCCCTCCGCAAGCTGCTTCTGGCCGGCGAGGCCCCCCTGGCCATTCTTGGACTTCTGGCCCGGCAGGTCCGACTGATCTGGCAGGTGAAAGACGGGCTGGAGCGTGGGGTGGGGTCTTCGGAGCTGGGGCGTCGACTGAGCCTCTACCCGAAAGTCCTGGGCCAGTATGTCGAACAGGCGTCGGTCTTCTCGCCATCGAGGCTCGAGGAGTTTCACGAGAGCATCCGCGCCGGCGACGTCTCTCTCAAGAGCAGCGGCATCGCCCCTGACGTGATTCTGGAGTCCCTCATCGTCGCCATGTGCCTGCCCCAGGAACGATGAGCCCCGGCATGGGGCATCCGGGGCTCATGGAAAATATCTGGGCGCAGGACGGTCGAAGGATGGTTGCGGCTCCTTTTCAGGGCCGCGCCATCGATTTCCGAGCCATCCTGGGTTAGACGGGGGAAGCTTTACTGCGCCAGGGCATTCACGCGTCGGGTCAGGCGCGATATCTTTCGCGACGCCGTGTTGCGATGGATGACCCCCTTGCTGGCGGTCTTGGCGATGATGGATATGGCTTCCTTCAGCTTCTCCTGCAGGGCATCGCCGGCGCCAGCCGACATGGCTTCCTCGAGCCCCCTGATGGCCGTCTTCATGCGAGTCTTGCGCGCCCGGTTCCGCAGGCGTCTCGCTTCGCTCTGCCTGGCCCTCTTCACTGCAGACTTGTGATTTGCCAACTCATGACCTCCCGTTTGCCTTCAAGCATTTGCCTTGCGGGCAACAAAGAGCCCGCCTTCAGGAATAAGCTGAAAGCGGGCTTATATTGGATAAAATGGGCTTTGTCAAGGTATTTCGAGGATCGCCCGCCCCTGACTCGGGGTGAGGTCCTAGGCCTGAACCTCGAGAATCTCGAACATGCGCTTGCCCTTGGGAGTCTGGACCTGGACTTCGGCGCCTTCTTCCTTGCCGATGAGCGCCTTCCCGAGGGGTGAGGTCACCGAGATCGTCCCTGCCTGAACATCGGCCTCATAAGGGCCGACGAGTCGATACCTGGCGACGTCGCCGGTTTCCAGATCCTCCATGACCACGGTGCGGCCGAATATGGCTCGCCCGCCGTCGCTGTTGTGCTCCGAGGGCTCGACGATCTCGCATTCACTCAACTTCTGGGTGAGGTCCTTGATGCGGCCCTCGATGAGCCCCTGCTTATCCTTGGCCGCCTCGTACTCGGCGTTTTCCGAGAGGTCTCCGTGGCCCCGCGCCTCTTCGATGGCCTTGATGATGGCGGGTCTTTCTTCCTTCTGAAGCCGCTGGAGCTCAGCCAGCAAACGGTCGTAACCTTCTCGCGTGATGGGTGTTCTTTGCATTCACTTCTCCTTACGGGATGTCATTGGCCCACCATTTAACGGGAATCCCCATGGCTGTCAAGCCGACACTGCCCTAAAAAGGCCGGGGTTTGAACTTGTGGGCCGTCCCCTTCACTGGTAAGTATCGTGCCTGGCGACCCGCGCCGTTCCCTGACTCCTTCGACGGGCACATTCGCATGAACCTCATCTTTGCATGGATCGTATTCATTGCCTTCGGCTCGGCGGCCTGGCGTCAGCTCGCCACCGCGCGCGATGCCGCCGGAGGAGGCGCCATGGAGCAGCTGTCCCAGGCCATGGTGGATTCCGCCGGAAGCGCCGTCGAGCTGGCCATCGGTCTCATCGGGGTCATGACGCTGTTTCTGGGACTCATGAAAGTGGCCGAGGCCGGGGGGCTCCTCAAGATCATCAGCCGGCTCATCCGTCCGCTCATGGTGCGGCTGTTCCCCGACGTGCCTCCCGACCATCCCGCCATGGGGGCCATGATCCTGAACCTCTCGGCCAATGTCATGGGGCTCGGCAACGCGGCCACCCCCTTCGGCATAAGGGCGATGCAGGAGCTCGACCGGCTGAATCCTCACCCGGGAACGGCCACCAACGCCATGGTGCTCTTTCTGGCCATCAACACCTCCAGCGTGACACTGCTCCCCACGGGAGTCATCGCCCTCCGGGCCGCGGCGGGATCGGCCAATCCCGCGGGGATCCTCCCGACCACGCTGTTTGCGACCTTCTGCTCGACCCTGGTGGCCATCGTGACCGCCAAGATGCTGCAGCGTTATTTCAGGGAGCCCGATCGCGCCAGGCCGTCCTCGCCTGGAGTCGCCGCGGCGGGGATCTCCGAATCCACCGCGACAGGGGACACCCCGGAGGTGGAGGCACCCTACCCGCTGTGGGTGAGCCTGACAGCCCTGGTCTGCATCGTGGCTTTCATTCCCGTAACGGTGTTTTTCGGGCGCTCCATTTCGCCCTGGGTCATGCCCGGTCTCATGGTGGGCTTCCTTGTCTTCGGCATCCTTCGCAAAGTCCCCGTCTACGAGACCTTCGTAGACGGAGCCCGGGAGGGTTTCCAGGTCGCCATCCGGATCATTCCCTACCTGGTGGCCATCCTGAGCGCCATCGGCATGTTCCGGGCCAGCGGAGCCATGGATTTCGTCGTAAACGGCCTGGGTCGCTGGACTCAGGCCGTGGGACTGCCCCCCGAAGCCCTCTCCATGGCACTCCTCAGGAATCTGTCGGGATCGGGAGCCTACGCCCTCCTGGCTTCCATCATCCGGGACCCGGGTATCGGACCCGACAGCTACACGGGCTATCTGGTCTCGACGCTCCAGGGCTCCACCGAGACCACGTTCTATGTGCTGGCGGTGTATTTTGGAGCCGTGCAGATCAAGCGCACCCGCCACGCCCTCGCGGCGGGACTGACCGCCGACTGCTTCGCCGTCATTGCCTCGGTCTTCATCTGCAGCCTGCTTTACCGATGATTACTATGAAACTCACAAGGATCGAGACAAAGCTCGGGCTCCAGCCCTGGATATGGAGCGAGGAAGCCCGTCGAAGGCTTCGAGCCATTCGAAGGGAGTGTTGTGTTCCTGATCAGGCTTGTCTCGGCTGGAATGCGGAAGCATGGGGGTGGCGCATCCCCTGGAATGAGGCTCGGGAGCGGGATATGTACGAAATGATGGATTCCAAGAAGTTCTATAAGCTGATGAGCAGCGCATCGAAGGGGCTGGGCTACCTTTCGGGGGACAGTCTCAAGGTCCTCCTGGCCCTGTCGCTGCGTCCCGAAAGCCGGGGCAGTCTGCTGGCGCTCCAGCAGGCGACGTGCATCGACGACGCGACGGATCTGGCTCAGGCGGTCAGCAGCCTGGAGGATCTGGGCCTGGCCCGATACGACGGGAAGGGTGGAATCGTGCTTCAGGACATCGACCCGGACGCTGTTCCTTGGGGCTCGTGACAGCCCAGGGCGGGGAAGCGAAAGAGGACAGACCCGGCACGCTGCGATGGGCCGGGCCCGTCCCTGAGGTTCAGGGTATCGGAGTCGTCCTTCGACCCCGGCACCCTCGTGGGTAAGCGTTATTCCTTGGCGGCAGGCTTGGCCGCATCCTTCAAATCCGAAGCCTTTTCAACCGCCTTCTTCTCGACGGCCTGCTTGCCGGCCGCCGTGGCATCCTCGGTCTTCAGGGGGACGGGCTTGCCCTGTGCTGCCTGGCCGGCATCCTTGACCGTTGCGGGGGCAGCGGTCGAGGCCTTGTCGGCGGGGGGAGCAGCTTCAGGCTTCGGGACCACGGACTTCTCCATGGGCTTGGCTTCGGTTACCGCTTTATCCGCGGGCTTCACGGGCTCGACGGCCTTCGTCGCGACGTCCTTCTGGACCGGCTTCACCGCTTCGGAAGCCTTGGTCTTGGCAGCCTCCGCAGCCGTCGTTTCAGCGGGCTTGGGGACCGGCACCTTGTCCTTGACAAGATCCTCGGGGGCCCCCACCTTGGGCTGCACCACCGCGCCTCCCGGTACCGCGGGGGTCGGGGAGGTCTGCTGAGCGAAGCCAGAGCCCAGTGTCAAAGCCATCATCAAAGCGCCAGTGCCCACCATTGCCATTGTCTTCTTCATGCTCATTCTCCTGATGTTCATCGTATGGGTCTGTTCATTCCCTCAAGATCTTCCTTGTAACCGTGCGTCCGCATCAACGAAGGGCATGATCTACATCTTCCTGATCCTCCTTCTGGTTAATGGAGCCATTGCATTCATTTTTCATGATTTAGGACATTCAATCATCGATTACTCGTTCAAACGAGAGATTTAATATGTTTTTCGATTTATTGCTTCCCATCTCTCGTTTCGAACGCTAAGAGAGCAATGCCCATGCCATCCCAGGCACCCAGAGGAAGTTCCATGGGTAACCCATTGTTTCGAATAGGTTTTTCATCCAGGCCATGTCTCTCGCCCTGCCTCGCCGGCCTGGAAAGCCGGGCCCGTTCCCACGAACGGCATACCGAATTTTGCGCACGGCGGGACTCCGTGCGCAAAATGTTCTCACCGACGCTCCATGATGGGCTTGTGCGATGCCCGGGCTCCCGGCTTTCGGCCGTGCTCCTTCATGATCTGCTCATCCGCCGGCTCATCCACCGTGCTCCACGGGGGTGCGGTCAATGGCTGAGAAGCTCCTTGACACCCGTCGGAAAAAGATGAAATGTTCTTCCGATATCTGGTCCGCCAATCATGGCTTCGATCCCCTCAACACGACTCCGAAAGCCAAGGATAAAGCCCATGGAATCTCGCGCTCTCCTTTCGAATCTTTCAAACGATCTCGTCTCTCAGCTGGGTCTCGCCTACGAGCCCGTGGGCGTGACGCTCTACGGGCATTCCGATCCCCTTCCCCAGGGAGTGCCCCTGGCATCGCAGAATTACAAGAGCTATTGTCAGACCGTGGCCCTGGCGGGCAAGGGTGAAGTGCTGCTCCTGGAGCGGGAGCGGATGGGGTGCAAGCTGGGCACGACGGTCCTCGGGTTTGAAGATGACGTCCAGGCTTTTCTGGATGACGGGGTTCTGGAGAAATACGGGGTGGGTCTTTTCGAGAGCGAGGAAGCCTCGGCGGAAACCCTTCTGAAATCCTGGTACCTGGAGAGGGGCAAAACACGGGCCGCCCTCATCGCTCCCCTTCGGACATTCGGGGAAGCGCCCCAGGTTGTGGTCTTCACGGCCGACAGCGAGCAGGTCATGTGGCTCCTGTATGCGGCCAACTACGAGAAGGGCGGACGCATGGAGCTACCCCAGTCCGGAGGCGCCCTGGGGGGCTGCGCGGACATCACGGCCCTGCCCCTCCTCGACGGGGTCCCCAATGTCACCTTCCTGGGGCTGGGCTGCCGGATCAAATCGGCCCTGGATCCCTGCCATCTCATGATGGGCATCCCAGGATCCATGCTGCTGTCCGTCCATCGTCACATCCTGAGCATGGCCAAGCCCATCGCCATGCTCAACAGCTCCCGGGCCCGAAGCGCCGGCTGATCCCGGTTCCGGAAGCTCCGGGCTGCCAGGCGCCGGACGGCGGCGGAGCCGGGCTATCGGCCGCGATCGAGGCGCGGGCTCGCAACCCCTCGCGGGAAAAGAGGATCAGTATGCCGTTCAAACGAAAGGATCTCCTGGGGCTTCGCGACCTGACGGTCGAGGAAATCGAGCACATCCTCGAGACCGCTTTTTCCCTCAAGGAGATCAATACCCGCTCCATCAAGAAAGTCCCAACGCTTCGAGGCAAGACGGTCGTCCACCTGTTCTACGAGCCGAGCACACGCACCCGGACTTCCTTCGACATTGCCGCCAAGCGTTTGAGCGCCGACACCTACAGCATCACGGGCTCGAGCAGCTCCATGGTCAAGGGTGAAACCTTCCTGGACACCCTCAAGAATCTCGAAGCCATGAGCCCGGACATTTTCATCATCCGCCATTCGTCCTCGGGAGCCCCGCATCGCCTGGCGGATCGCACGCCCATCTCGGTTGTCAATGCCGGCGACGGCATGCACGAGCATCCCTCCCAGGGCCTGCTGGACATGATGACCATCCTGGAGAAAAAAAGGAGAATCGACGGGCTGACCGTGCTGATCGTGGGGGACATCGCCCACAGTCGCGTGGCCCGCTCCAACATCCTGGGCCTTCAAAAGCTGGGGGCCCGCGTCGTCGCGTGCGCCCCTCCAACGCTTTTGCCCGTTGATCTTGACCTCATGGGGGCCGAGATCTGCCCCAGGATCGACGACGCCATACCCCACGCCGACGTCATCATGGTCCTGCGGCTGCAGAAGGAGAGGATGCAGCAGATGCTGCTGCCTTCGCTCCGCGAGTATTCCATCCGCTACGGGATCAACGGCCGCCGACTGGAGCGGGCCCGCAAGGACGTGATCGTCATGCATCCCGGTCCCATCAACCGCGGGGTGGAGCTCAGCCCGGAGGTGGCCGACGGACCGCACTCCGCCATCCTCGACCAGGTCAGCAATGGTGTGGCGGTCCGCATGGCCATCCTGTATCTTCTGGGTCAGAGAGAAATGTCACGAGCATCCGCTACCAGGGAGGAAACCGCATGAAGCTCGGCGAGACTCTGAATATCCTGCTCCGCAACGGACGCATCCTCGATCCCTCCTCTGAGAGGGATTTTTGTTCCGACCTGTTGATTCTGGATGGGCGCATACGGGAGCTCGCCCCCCGGATTTCCGTCGGTGCCGAGCTGCTCCGGGAGGTACAGGTCTTCGACGTGGAAGGCAAATGGATCATGCCCGGCATGCTCGACATGCACGTGCACCTTCGGGAGCCCGGGGAGGAATACAAGGAAACCATCGCCACCGGCACTCGGGCGGCGGCAGCCGGGGGTTTCGCTGCGGTGGCGTGCATGCCCAACACAAAACCTGTCAACGATTCCGCCGCGGTGACGACTTATATCTTGAATCGCGCCCGGGAGGAGGGCTTCTGCTTCGTTTATCCGGTGGGGGCCATCAGCCGGGGTCTCCAGGGGCAGGATCTGGCGGAGTTTGGGGAGCTTCGGGACGCGGGGGCGGTGGCGGTGACGGACGATGGCCGTCCCGTCATGAACAGCCTCATGATGCGCCGGGCCCTTGAATATGCCCGGGCTTTCGACCTGACGGTCATCAGCCACGCCGAGGACCTGAGCCTGGCCGACGGAGGCGTCATGAACGAGGGACCCGTCTCGACCCTGCTGGGGCTGAGGGGCATTCCCCGGGCGGCGGAGGAGGTCATGGTGGCACGCGACTTGCTCCTTGCCGAGATGACCCGCGGCAAGATTCACATCGCCCATGTCAGCACGGCAGGCTCCGTCCGCTTGATCCGAGAAGCCAAGGCCCGGGGCGTCCCGGTCACGGCGGAGACGGCACCTCACTACTTCACCCTGACGGATGATGCATTGATGACGTTCGATGCGGTATACAAGGTCAACCCGCCCCTGAGACGTCCGGAGGATGTCCGGGCCATCCAGGAGGGGCTTGCCGATGGGACCCTCGACGCCATCGCGACGGACCACGCACCCCATTCCATTCTCGAAAAGGATACCGAGCTGGATCTGGCCGCCAACGGCATGATCGGCCTCGAATCCGCCGTGCCCCTGCTCCTCGACCTCGTCCGCCAGGACATTCTCACTCCTCTCCAGGCCGCCGCCAAAACATCCCTGAGCCCCGCCCGCATCCTGGGACTCCCCTTTGGAGCTTTCAGGGTGGGAAGCCCTGCCCATGTGACCGTGATCGACCCGGATGCGAAGTTCATCCTGGACTGCCACACTTTCCAATCCAAAAGCCGCAACTGCCCGTTCCACGGACGGCAAGTCCAGGGCCAGGTCCTCATGACCATCGTGGACGGTCGCATGGCTTTCAGCAGAATGAGCCCATGAACAACAGCCAATCCAGTCCGGCCAGAATCCTCGTCGTCGATGACGAACAGAGCATGCGTGAGTTTCTTGACATCATGCTCCAAAACGATGGCTATGAGGTCCGGTGCGCCGAAAGCGGCACCGAGGCGTTCGATCTTTTCAAGCGCGAGGCTTACGACCTGGTCATCACCGACATCCGCATGAAGCCGGTGGACGGACTGGCGGTCCTGAGACATTGCAAGAGCAATGCTCCAGGCACCATCGTGATCATCATCTCGGCGTACGCCAACGCCGAAACCGCCGTCTCCGCCATGAAGGAAGGCGCTTACGATTATCTGCCCAAGCCATTCAAGAATGACGAGATGCTCACCGTCATCCGCAATGCCCTGGAAAGCCGCGAGGAAGCGGGCGTTTCGGCTGCCAGGGAGCAGGACGGGCCGCTCTATTTCGGATGCATCATCGGCGAGAGCCCGGCCATGCACAAGGTCTACGAGCTCATCAGCCGTGTGGCCACCACCAGCAGCAACGTCCTCGTCACCGGTGAGAGCGGAACCGGCAAGGAGCTCGTGGCCAAGGCCATCCACCGGCAGAGCGCCCGAAGCGGCAAGCCCTTCGTGGCCGTCAACTGCGGAGGCGTGCCCGAAACCCTCATCGAGAGCGAGCTTTTCGGCTTCAAGAAGGGGGCCTTCACGGGAGCCACCAACCACAAGAAAGGCCTCGTGGAGGCGGCCCAGGGAGGGAGCCTCTTCCTGGATGAAATCGGGGAGCTCACCCTGCCGCTCCAGGTCAAGCTCCTCCGGCTCCTTCAGGAAAAGACCATCAAGATGATCGGGGGCACCGAGGACATCCTGGTGGACGTGCGCATCATCACCGCCACGAACCGCGACCTGGAGCAGATGGTCATCGACGGCACCTTCCGGGAGGACCTCTACTATCGGCTCAACGTCCTCCCCATTCGGCTCCCCCCGCTGCGGGAGCGCCGCGGCGACATTTCCCTGCTGGCCGAGCATTTCCTGGCCAAGTTTCGCAAAGATTTCGGCAAGGATATCCGGAAGATATCCTCTTATGCCATGGACCTTCTCAACAACTACGATTTCCCGGGAAACGTCCGCGAGCTGGAGAATATCGTCGAGCGCGGCGTGGCCCTGGAGTCATCGAGCATCGTCCTGCCCGAGAGCCTGACCCTGGCCGCTTACAAAAGGAAGGCTCAGAACGGCAGCCACGCCGACCCCCTCCCCTCCCTCCCCATGGACACCAGCAATCTCGATCAGTTCCTGGCGGATCTCGAGATCAAGATGCTCCAGAACGCCCTTCAGATGGCTCACGGCGTGAAGCTGAAGGCGGCCGAGCTTCTGGGAATCACCTTCCGGTCTTTCCGTTACCGGCTGCTCAAGTACGGACTGGCCTCGGAAGAGGATTGATCGCGGTCCCGCGACTGGCTTTCGGTCAAAACCCAGCCCCGTCTAATCGGGCAGACCGAGATCCTCCCACCGGCGGACCAGCTCCACGAGCGTCCGCACGCCGAAGCCCGTCCCTCCCTGCCCGCAATCCGGTGAATCCTTGGAGGCCCAGGCCGTTCCCGCGATGTCCCAATGGGCCCAGGGAATGTCGTCGGGAACGAACTGCTTGAGGAAGATGCCTCCAATGATGGTCCCCGCCGAACGGTCCCCCACGTTCTTGAAATCGGCCACTTCGCTCTTGATGCCCTCAAAATAGAAGTCGTGAAGAGGCAGGGGCCAGAACCGTTCCCCCACGCCCTGGCCCATCTCCCGCACATTCCGGATCAGTCCCTCGTGGTTGCCCATGACCGCCGCCACCTGATGCCCCAGGGCGATGATGGCCGCTCCCGTGAGGGTGGCCAGATCGACGAGGAGGGCGGGCCTGTACTGCCGGGCATGGGTGAGGGCGTCGCACAGGATCATCCTGCCCTCGGCATCAGTGCTGATGATCTCGACGGTGAGGCCCGACAGGGAATGGATGACATCCCCCGGCTTGTACGCCTGTCCATCGGGCATGTTCTCCGTGCAGGGCATGATGCCCACCACCCGCCGGCCCAGCTTCAGCCGCCCCACGGCATCGAAGGCTCCCAGCACGGCGGCGGCTCCGGCCATGTCCTGCTTCATGGCCTCCAGCTTCTCGCTGGGCTTCAGGGATATTCCCCCCGTGTCGAAGGTGATTCCCTTGCCGACGAAAACCAGGGGCCGCCGGGCTTCGGCTCCAGGGGGGCTGTGCTCCATGATGACGAGGCGCGCGGGCTCCCGGCTCCCCTGGGCCACGGCCGTGAAGGCGCCCATCCCCATGGACCGCGCCTCGTCGAAATCGATGACCCGAAGCGCGAACCCGTGGCGGCCTGAAATCTCCGCGGCGGTCTGCGCCAGAAAAGACGGCGTCACAACATTGGCCGGCGCCGACACCAGGTCCCTCGCCAGGGATACCCCCGAGCCCACTGCCGTGGCATAGGACAGGAGAGGCTCGAGATCGGGCCGGCTCTCTTCCTCGTCCCCGATGAGCAGGACTTGGGGGTGATCATTGGAATCCACATCCCTCGTCTTGTACCCCGTGTATCGATGGAGCCCCAAAAATCCGCCCACCAGGGCCTCCCTGAGGGATTCCCTCAGCTCACCCGGAAGCCCGTCGAAGGCCGAAAGGGGCAGGATCACCCGCTGGAGCTGCATGTCGCGGCATTTGCGCAGCACCTGGCCCAATGCCATCCGGACCTTTTCGAGATCGTACTTCTCAATGGGCCCCAGGCCGGCGCAGACGATGCGAGGGACCCGGGAGTCCCCGGGGTTGAACAGCACTGCCGCCTGCTGCGCTTTTCCCTTGAAGTCGAGCCACGCGGACGAATCCTCGAGGCTCCCCGCACGTTGAGCGATCCACCGGTTGAGTCCGGGGAGCCGGGCGGGGGATTTTTCGAAGTCAAAAAAGATGACGGCGTCACCCGCCCAGGCTTCCATGGGTCCTCGAAGCCAGCTCACCTCCATAGGGTCTCATTCCTTTCTTTCGCCGGCCTGACCGCGTCAGGCTCCCGTTGAACATCCACGAGCCATGCTCCTCACACCCAGCCGCGCAGCTTGCACGCCTCGGCCACGCGGGCCACCGCCACCAGATAAGCCGCCTTCCTGAGGCCGATCTGGCTCCGTCGGCTCATGTCGAGCACCGATGCGAATGCTCGCGTCATCTTCTTGTCAAGCCGCCAGTGGACTTCCTGGAGCTCCCAGTAAAGGTTGTAGGCATTCTGCACCTGCTCGAAATAGGAGACGGTCACCCCTCCCGCATTGGCGAGAAAGTCAGGCAGCACGATAACGTCGCGGTCCGCCAGTATTTCATCGGCCTCGGGAGTAGTGGGACCGTTGGCCAGCTCGCAGCAGATCCGGCAGCGCAGGCGCGGAGCGTTCTCCCGTGTGATGACGTTCTCGAGGGCCGAGGGAAAAAGCACCGTCACCTCCTGCTCGAGCACGTCTTCGCCCGCCATGGATTCGCTGCCCGGAAAGCCTCTGAGCATCCCGGTCTTTCGCTTGTGCTCCACGAGCCCCCGTATGTCGAGCCCTCCGGCGTTGAAGACTCCTCCCTTGGAGTCGGAGGCTGCAATGAGCCGAAGCCCCAGTAATTCCTCTCCCAGAAGCGCCGCGTTCTGGCCGGCGTTCCCGAACCCCATGACGGCCATGGTGCCCCCCGAGAGGTCGACTCCAAAGGCCCTGGCCGCCTCACGGGTCACGTAGATCCCGCCGCGAGCCGTCGCATCGCCGCGGCCCTGAGAGCCACCCAGGGCCACGGGCTTCCCCGTGATCACCCCCGGATGACTCTCGCCCACGATGGTCTCGTACTCGTCCATCATCCAGGCCATGATCTGCGGGGTGGTGTACACATCGGGCGCCGGCACGTCCCGGGTCCCCCCCACCGAGCGCGCGAGGGCACGGATGTAGGCGCGGGCGAGGCGCTCCTTTTCCCTTTCCGACAGCTCCTTGGGGCTGCACACCACACCACCCTTGCCTCCCCCCAGCGGTATGTCCACCACGGCCGTCTTCCAGGTCATCCAGGCTGCCAGGGCCCGAACGGTGTCGATGGTCTCCTGGGGGTGCCATCGAATGCCCCCCTTGGCCGGGCCTCGGGCGGTATTGTACTGGACACGAAACCCATGGAAGATGCGGGTGGCACCGTCATCCATGCGCACGGGCAGCGTGACCTTGATCTCGTGCATGGGCCATCGGAGAAGCTCATGGGTGGCGTCATCCAGCCCCAGGGCCGCCGCCGCTTCATCCAATTGCTGCTGGGCGATCTTGAACGGGTTGAAGCTCTCTTCCACGGGTGACCTCCTTCTTCAGGGGTTGGGCAGATTCCGACAGGCCGGAAGGCCCCCCAGGGGCTCGGCAGTCCGGACCGCGCTCAGGATCGCCTCGGCGACAGCCTGGGCAGCCAGGGCCCCCACGACCGTGACCTCCACATCGTCAAGGCTCCCGCGGCTCAGCGCGAAGATCGTGTCCCCGTCATAAAGGGTGTGGGCGGGGGTGACGGTCCGCGCCAGGCCGTCGTGGGCCATCTGCGCCACTTTGGTCAGCTCGCGCTTGGTGAGCCTTGCATTGGTCGCGACAGTCCCGATGATGGTGTGCCGGCCGTCGGGAAATCCGCGGAGCCTGGTCAGACGCCTCATTTCCAGGTCAGCATCCACCAGCTCAAGGCTGTCTGGGGCCTGTCGGCATCCGGCGATGGCGCGGTGTTCCGAAGGATCTTGAATGTTGCCGAAAGCGTTCACCACCATGAGGGCAGCCACCTTGAGCCCCGAGGCGCCCTCGACGCACGAGGAGCCGAGGCCGCCCCTCATGGCCCGATGGATGCCGTGGATCTTGCCGACGGTCGCCCCGAGCCCCGCCCCCACGCTGCCCTGCTCGACGGGAGCCCCCGTCGCGGCCGCGCAGGCCGAAAGGCCCAGGTCCGCGTCGGGAAAACGTTCCGACGCGTTCAGCCCCAGGTCGAAGATCATGGCTCCCGCCACGATCGGTATCGGCCCATGCCCGCTCTCGAACCCGATGCTCCTCTCCCGGAGGTAGCGCTTGACCCCCTCGGCCACGCTCATGCCGAACGTGCTTCCCCCCGCCAGGAAGATCCCATGAACCCGGTGCACCAGGTTGAGGGGGTTGAGGGTGTCCGTCCCGCAGGTGGCGGGGGCCCCGCCTCGCACGTCCACACCTGCCGTGGCGCCGCCAACGGGCAGGATCACCGTGCAGCCGCTCGGCACTCCAGCCAGCGCCGCATGCCCGACGCGGATCCCTTCGATGGCCGTGAGGGTGTTGTTTTCCATGGGTCCTTTCAGTAGTTCTGCAGGAGGTATTGATAGATCTCCCGTCCGATGGCCACCCCATTCTCGATGATCTCGGGACCGAAGTGCTTGCCCGTGGTGCTCCTGAACGTATCCACGATGCGGACGACGCCCGACATGCCCCAGGGGAACTTCTCGATCAGCTCACGAGGCGTCAGGCCCTGGTGGCTCATCATGTGCCACAGGGTATGTGTGAACGTGTCGCGCCCCCAGCGGAACTTGTCACCGTCGTAAAGGGAATCGCTCAGGAGCTGAAAGGCAGGGCGTCGGGAGCGTATCGGCACGGTGAAGGCTTCATGGTTCCGGATGGCTCGAGCCACCGATCGGATCTCTTCATCCGTCACGGGAAAACGGGCCAGCACCTTCTCGGCTTCCACGGCTCCGGCCTCGGCGTGGTTATCCTCCCCGCGGCTGATGTCGTGGAGCAGGCCCGCCATGAGCCCCAGCACCATGAGTCGCTCGATTCGGACGCGATCGATGCGCGCGGCCTCCATCTCCACGCAGATGATGGTGGCGGCATCCAGCCCCACCCTCGAGCTGTGGAAAAGCCCGTGCCCCAGGCTCTCCTGGAGCAGCGGCGTGACGTACTCCCTCAGGGCGATGACTTCGCCATGGGAGAAATAGAGACGACGCGCCATGGCCATGGGGGCTCGGAACCGGATATAGAAATCAGGGGCCCGGTGCCTGGCCGCGATACGCTCGGCTTCACGCTGCAGTCGGTGGATCACTTCGTTCATCGCATGGGGTCCGCTTCCTCGGGCTTCCGCTCCACGCCGGCTCGAAACGTCTTCAAGATTCAGGTTCAAGTACCAAGCCAGAAGGAAGCGCTGGCTGACGGATCTTTCTCCAGGCCAAAGAGTCCATCCTTCAGCATCGAGGCACGGAGTACCCCCCTCGAAAGGGGCGGTCGAGGCCGGGAGCGCCCCGTCCGCTCCCGGCCTATTGGAGCCGAAAACGCTCGGCCATGGCCCTTCTGAAGCGCGGGGCGTAGATCAGGTCGAAGGCGCTCTCCTTGCCGGGAAAAAGGGAGAGGGCCCGCTCCCTGACACCCTGGACGAGGTTTTGGGCCTCGGGAAGGGTGATGTCGGTGCGGCGGATGATCCAGAGTGAGAAATCCACCGCCCGCCGCAGGATGCGAATTCGCCGGTCCTCCTCGCGCCGTTCCGCGGAGAGATCCCGCTCCGGATCGCCTGCGTCCTTCACCGGATCTTTCCCGGAAGGCTCCATGCTCCAATCCCCCCCTGGGGTCAAGCCCCCCGGCCACAATCCCCCTCGCTGGCCCCCAAAAAGTACTTGTGCCGGTTTTTGCCAATACTGCAAAAGATTTCGTAACTGATGGTGTCACAGAGGGCGGCGAGCTCCTCGGCCGTGATCCGCTCATCCCCCTGGCGCCCCAGAAGGACCACCTCGTCATCCGGCTGCACATCCCCAATGTGAGTGACATCCACCGTGATCATGTTCATGGAGACGCGCCCCACCACGGGCGCCCTGACCCCGCGCACGAGCACGGCCCCTCGATTGGAAAGGAGCCGCGAGTAACCATCGTCATAGCCCACGGGCACGGTGGCCACGCGCGACACCCCGCGGGTCCGATAAGTCCTCCCGTAGCCGATGGGGCGGTCGGGGGGCACGGTCTTGAGCTGAAGAACCCTGGACTTGAAAGTCATCACCGGCTTGAGCCCGGCCGGCTGGAGAAGATCCGACGATGGCTGTGAGCCGTAAAGCATGATCCCGGGACGCACCAGCTGGAAATGAGCGTGGGGGAGATCCAGCAGTCCGGCGCTGTTGGAAATGTGGGCGTAGGGAGGGCGGATCCCCCGGTCGCCAAAAGCCCTGAGCACCGACTCGAAGCATTGAACCTGGTCCTGGCAGTAGGCCTTGTCGGCCTCGTCGGCAGCCGCGAAATGCGAGATCACCCCCTCGATCTCCAGCCCTCCGAGGGAAGCGATCTCATCCAGAAACCGGGGCAGCTCATCCCAGACCACTCCCAGCCGGTTCATGCCCGTGTCGACCTTCACATGCACCGGGGCCTTGCGCCCCATCTTCAGTGCAACATCGTGGACCATGCGCGCATGGTCGACTCTGAAGATCACGGGGCGGACATCCCGAAGCAGGGCATCCTCCACGTCCTGGCGCTCCAGGCCCAGCAGCACGATGAGGGGGATATGAATTCCCCTGGCCCGCAGCTCCCTGGCCTCCCAGTACTTGCTCACGGCCAGAAACCGCGCCCCGCAGGCCACCAGCTCACGGGATACCGGCACCATGCCGTGACCATAGGCATCGGACTTGACCACCCCCACGAGGAACGTCCGCTCGCCCAGCCGGCGAGCCGCCTCCCCCCAGTTGTGTCGCAGAGCGGCCAGATCGATCTCAACCCAGCTCAAAGGCATACCGTTCTCCAATTCCTTTGCAACCCATGCAAAATATGTTAGGGCATCGCGTCGTCAATGGGAAGTCGATCATCTCCCACAGGTGTCGAGATGTCAAAAAGCTACTGGCTGACTGTTCTGGGACTCATCTGCTTCTTCGAGGGCCTGCCCTACATGGCCGCTCCGGACCAGATCAAGGACTGGCTTCGCCGCCTCGCCGCCATGGAAAGCGCCCACCTCAGATGGGTGGGAGCGGTCATGATGGTCCTGGGGCTTTTTCTGGTCTATTGGGGGCAGCATGGTCAATGACAGCTCACGGCTCTACCGACTGGACTTTTACGATTACTCCCTCCCGGAAGAGCTCATCGCCCAGAGTCCCCTCGATGACCGGAGCTCGTCGCGCCTCCTCGTCTTGAACCGGTCCGGAACCACCCTGGAGCACCGACGATTCGAAGATGCCTTGAGCTATCTGCGGGCCGGAGATGTCCTGGTGGTCAACGATACCCGAGTCGTCCCGGCGCGTCTGCGTGGCTTCAAGGACTCCGGCGGAAAGGTGGAGATCCTCGTTCTGAATCCCTACCAGGACGCCCAGGTGGCGGAGGAGGAAGGCTATCTCTGTCTGTTGAAAGCGTCCAAGCCTCCTCGGGTGGGAAGCACCATCCAGCTGGGCGATTCCCTCGAGCTGACAGTGCTGAGCCCCGTCGTCGACGGCAGAGCCCGTGTCCGGTTTCAGACGTCCGAGCCTCTCCTGGACATCCTGGATCGAATGGGGGAAACGCCCCTCCCGCCCTACATCCGCCCAGGGCTCGGAACCGGGGGGGTCGATGACCGCAAGGCTTACCAGACGGTGTATGCCTCCTCGCCGGGGGCGGTGGCGGCACCCACGGCCGGCCTCCACTTCACGGCTCCCCTGATGGAATCCCTGGAGCGCCGTGCCATCGAGAGAGCTGCCATCACCCTGCATGTGGGTTACGGCACCTTTTCCCCCATCCGCGCGGAAGACGTGAGACAGCACAGGATGCACTCGGAGCTCGTCCGGGTGGAGCCGCGGGCCGCTCGTCAAATCCAGGCCGCTCTGGACGAAAAGCGAAGAGTCATCGCCGTCGGAACAACCGTGGTACGTGCCCTGGAGTGGACTTTCCAGCGGCACGGAGCCGTCCGGCCCCACCTGGGCCTGTGCGACCACTATATCTATCCGGGCTACACGTTCAAGGTGGTGGGCGGCATGATCACCAACTTTCATCTGCCTCGATCTTCGCTCATGCTTCTGGTTTCCGCCTTCGCCGGGCGCGATCGCATCCTGGATGCCTACCGCGAAGCCATCCGGGCAAGGTACCGTTTTTTCAGCTTTGGAGATGCCATGTTGATTCTTTGAAGCCCTCGACGGTTCCTTGACGCGCGGGCCCAGCTCCCACCCTCCGCGGGGAGACGAAACAGGACATCGGGCCGCTTCCCCCAGGTCAATTCTAGGACTCACATCGTGGAATTCCAGCTCCTTCACCAGGATCGCAGCTCCCGGGCTCGCCGCGGACGATTGATCACCCGGCACGGGTCGGTGGAGACACCGGTTTTCATGCCCGTCGGTACCCAGGCCACCGTCAAGAGCCTGTCGCCGGAGGAGCTCGTGAGCCTCGGTGCCGAGATCATCCTCGGCAACACTTACCACCTGTTTCTGCGCCCCGGGGCCGAGCGCATCGATCGCCTGGGGGGGCTGCACCGTTTCATGGGCTGGAACAGGTCCATCCTCACCGACAGCGGCGGGTTCCAGGTGTTCAGCCTGGCCCGCATCAACCGCATCCAGGAAGATGGAGTGGTTTTCCAGTCCCACATCGACGGATCGAGGCATCTCATCCGCCCCGAAACCGCCATGGAAATCCAGGCCATGCTGGGCTCGGACATCGCCATGGCCTTTGACGAATGCACCCCTTACCCCGTGGACCGTCGCTATGCCCAGGAGTCCATGGAGCGAACGGTCCGATGGGCCAGAAGATGCCGAAATGCCGCTTCAGCGGGATCGCAGGCGGTGTTCGGGATCGTCCAGGGGAGCGTCTACCCCGATCTTCGCCTGGAGTGCCTCCAGGAGCTGCGGGAGATCGGCTTCGACGGCTATGCCCTGGGGAGCCTTTCCGTCGGGGAGCCCAAGGAGATGATGCGGGAGATCCTGGAAGGGACCCTCCCCCACATGCCGGCCCACCGCCCCCGCTACCTGATGGGGGTTGGAACACCCGAAGACCTGGTGGAAGGAGTTCGCCTCGGAGTCGACATGTTCGACTGCGTCATGCCCACGCGCAATGCCCGAAACGGTATGCTCTTCACTTCCCGGGGCAGCATTCAGATCAAGAACAGCCGCTTCGCCGACGATCCCGACCCCATCGAGCCGGGATGCTCCTGCTACACGTGCCGGCACTTTTCTCGAGCCTACCTGCGCCATCTCTTCCTTTCGAAAGAGCTTCTGGCCTTCCGGCTCAACACCATCCACAATCTGCATCACTACCTTGCCCTGATGTCCGAGATGCGGCAGGCCATCGAGCGCGATGAGCTTGAGTCATGGACGCTCGGGTTCCATGCACGGAGGTCATGAAACCGGCACGGCCGCCTTCCCGGCAAGGCAGGGTTGGGGGAGAGCCTCGTCCGAGAAGGGGAACGGCGATCCCAGCATTCCATCCCACCGCATGCCGCGCGTGGCGCCGAACCTGCATAGCCGAATTGACATCTCGAATGTTTGCTCTATAAATAGGTGATTGCGTGGTTGAAAGGGGAGAGGAGCCTGGCTCACTGCACCATCACAGCTTTTCCATTGAATCTTCAGTGGATTCCGGCGGCTCATCGTCACGACCTCAACGCAGCCCCCTCAGCTTATGCCTCCCAATCCAGGCAGTCCCAATCGAAAGGTTCCTTTTGAACCCCTGTACGCATGCATTGACTTCTACAAAGGAGCAACACTCATGACCCGTAGCAAATGGGCACGGCGGCTCGCTTCATTTCTCCTGCTGGCGGTTCTCGCGTGGGCAGCCGCGGGCCATGCCGCCGAGGAATCCAAGCCGGAGCATCGCAAGCTGGCCTCGGTGAATGGCAAGGAGATTTCCCAGGTCGACCTGGAAAAAGAGATGAACCGATTCGAGGGGCAGATGGGCGTCTCGGGACAGCCCCCCGACATGGAGCAGCGCGAGGCCATCAAGAAGAAGGTGCTCGACAACCTGATTCAGCGTGAGCTGCTCTACCAGGAAAGCGTGCGCCTCGAAATCAAGGTGGACGACGGCGAGCTCCAGGAGCAGATGACTCAGCTGAAGAGCCGCTTCACCAGCGAGGAGGATTTCACCAACGCCTTGAAGCGTCTCAAGATGTCGGAGGGCGAGCTGAAGGACGAGTTCAACCGCCGCCTGATGGTCAAGAAGATGATCGATCAGGTCATCGCCGACAAGATTCAGATCACCCCGGAAGAAACCAAGACCTTCTACGACAGCAACCCCAGCTTCTTCAAGGCACCCGAAAGGGTTCGTGCCAGCCACATCCTGGTGAAGCTCGATCCAAACGCTTCCGAAGCCGACAAATCGAGTGCCCGCAAAAAGATCGAGGGCATTCAGAAGCGGATTCAGCAGGGCGAGGATTTTGCCGCCATCGCCAAGGAGCTTTCCGACTGCCCCAGTGCGTCCAAGGGCGGCGATCTCGACTATTTCCAGCGGGGACAGATGGTGGCCCCCTTCGAGGAAGCGGCTTTCGCCCTGAAGCCGGGGGAGATGAGTGCTGTCGTGGAAACTCAATTCGGTTACCATTTGATCAAGGTCGTGGACAGAAAGGAATCCGGCGTCATCGTCTACGAGGAGATCAAGGAGAATATCGAGTCCCATCTGCGCCAGCAGAAAGTCAACGAACAGTACGCAGCCTACATCGAGCAGCTGAAGTCCAGGGCCAAGGTGGAGATCTCGACCCCATGACGCCCCGCTGCCCCTGAACATTTCTCGGCCATACGGGCTAGCACGGCAGGGCGCAAGTCCTCAAAAGGCAGCCGGCTCCCGGGCTTCAGCCTGGGAGCCGGCTGACCCGGGCCGTCATCCGCGCCCGTCATGACCAGCTCGCGATTTTTCCGGACACGCAGGCAAACGGTCACCCAGACATCAGGGGGGGAGGATATGTCCGAGCTTCGTCTTTCCGATGCCGACCGCGCCCACTTGAAAGCCCTGGGCATCAGTGAAGGTCAGGTTCAGGACCAGCTGCAGGTATTCGCCGCCGGGTCTTGCTTCCTGGATCTGACGCGCCCGGCACGGGTGGGCGACGGCATCCTGAGGATCGCAGCCGAGCGCGTGCCCCATTATCTCGAGAAGCACGATGAGGCAGCCCGCAAAGGCCGCTTTCAGAAATTCGTTCCAGCTTCGGGCGCCGCGACGAGGATGTTTCAGTCGCTCCTCCAGATCTACTATGTTCCCCAGTATCTCGAATGCGACGAGCTCTATCTGCGTGTGGAGCAGGGTGTGGCCATCGCCTGTGATTTCCTGCGCTTCGTGGATTCCATGCGCTGTTTCCCTTTTCTGCAGGACCTGGAGTACTGCATCTCCAGGGACGGCCGATCCCTGAGGCAGCTGTTGAATCAGGGGCGCTTCCACCTGCTGCTGGATTATGTCCTCACGGGACGGGGGCTCAATTATGGAGCACTGCCCAAAGGTCTCATCAAATTTCATCGTTACCCCTCGGAGTGCCGGACTGCTTTCGAGGAGCACCTGGTGGAATCGATCCTTTATGCTCGCAACGGTTCGGCGACCTGCAGCCTGCATTTCACCGTCTCTCCGGAGCACGACGCTCCATTCATGGCTCTTCTCGACGACCTGAGACCACGGCATTCAGAGCGCTACCATGTCGAATATCATGTCGGTTTTTCGCACCAGTCCAAATCCACGGATACCATCGCCGTGGACATGGATAATCGCCCGTTCAGGGACCTGCAGGGGCGCCTGCACTTCAGGCCGGGGGGGCACGGCGCGCTGCTGGCCAATCTGGATTCGCTCCAGGGGGATATCGTCTTCATCAAGAATATCGACAACGTCGTACAGGATCGGCTCAAAGATGAAACGGCCCGTTGGAAAAAGATCCTGGCGGGATTCCTGGTGGAGCTTCAGGAGACCGCCCACGATCTGATCCGCCGTCTGCAGGCGGACGGATCGGAAGCCCGGCTGCGGGAGGCCGAGGAGTATGCCCGCCACAGGCTGCTCATCGATTTTCCCACCGGTTATTCCCAATGGAACGGAGAACGGAGGCTCGCGCTGCTCCTTGCCCGGCTGAATCGGCCCATTCGGGTTTGCGGCGTGGTGCCCAACGAGGGAGAGCCGGGAGGAGCGCCGTTCTGGATCAGGGATAGCGGCGGATCCCTTTCCCTGCAGATTGTCGAAAAGGCTCAGGTGGATATGAAGCGGCCCGACCAGCAGTCCATTTGGAGCGCATCGTCACACTTCAATCCCGTGGACCTGGTCTGCGGCCTGCGCGATCACGAAGGCAAGCCGTTCCCCCTCCAGAAGCACGTGGATCCCGGTGCGGTCTTCATCAGCAAAAAGTCCAAGGACGGTCGGGATCTCAAGGCCCTGGAGCTTCCAGGTCTCTGGAACGGTGCCATGGCCGACTGGATCACCGTGTTTGTCGAGGTGCCCCGCATCACCTTCAATCCCGTCAAGACGGTCTTTGACCTCCTGAGGCCGGAGCACCTGGACGAGCCCTGCGACTGAGTCGGGTGGCCGCGGGGAGCCTTGCTCACCACACTCTCCCATGCGAAGGAAGAGGGGCCACGCCACCCTGCACCACGCTCTCCCGCGTCTGGCGCGTGGGTGGTCCTCATTTGACGCGCAGAGCCTCCACGATCTCCATCCTGGACGCCCGGATCGCGGGAAAAAGCCCTCCAACCAGACCCATGCCCATCGCAAAAACCAGAGATTCCGTCACAATGTGTCGGTTGAGGACGAATCGAAAAGCGAGCTCCGAAAAGGTTTGCCAGTTCATGGTGGAGATGGTGAGCCGATCCATGAACGAGGCGGCGGTCAGCCCCATGCCGCCGCCAAGGAGGCTCAGAAGGACCGATTCGGTCATGAAGGTCGCGAGGATGGTACTTTTCAAAAAGCCCAGGGCACGCAGGGTGCCGATCTCGGACACCCGGTTGGCCACGGCCGCGTACATGGTGACCATGGAGCCGATCACAGCCCCGAGACTGAAAATGAAGGTCAGGGTGATTCCCAGGACGCGCACGAAGCGGGCCATGAGCCGCGACTGAGCTGCGTAATACTCGGGCTCCCGCAGGGCATCGACCGTCAGCCGCGGATCCCGGAGCACCCGCTCCCGAAGCGCGGGAAACTGGCTCGGGTCATTGAGCTTCACGATCACCGACGAGTAGACCGGGCGTCTGAAATGCATCATCAGCAGATCCACATCGCCCCACACCTCCGAATCGAAGGCCGTGCCGCCGGCGTCCATGATCCCGACAATGGTCCAGCTCCGGCCTCCGAAGTGGATGTGATCCCCGAGCCCGCCCACGTCGAAACGGCGTACGATGTTTTTGCCGACCAGGACTTCCGTGGTCCCGGGCTGGAACGTCCGCCCGGCGACAACACGGATCTGATGTCTGAGTCCCAGGGAGGTCGATGGAGTGACACCCCGGACCAGGACGTTGGCGGGACTGTCCAGACCCTTCTTCTTCAGACCGATGAGCACCACCAGCTCCCGCGCGGCGTACCGGACACCATCCGGCCCCAGCCGAGGGTCCGCCATATCCTCGATGATGGGAGCCTCATGGCGCGGAATGACGCTCTGCACCTCGGCCTCCGAGGCCCGCCGGATGAACACGGCGTTCTCGCCGCTCCCCGTCGTGACCAGGGTGCGCTCCAGTCCCTCGGCCAGCATGAGCACCGTGGCGAAGACAAACACCACCAGCCCCATCCCCCCCGCGGTGAGGAGTGTCGTCATTCGCCGCATCCAGAGGTTTCTCAGGCTATAGACCGCCAGCGTGAGCATGGATCCATTTTTCCAGGGCCTTGCGATCCTCCGCGGTGAAAACCTTGACAGGCCTGGGCTTCATGGGCGCGCCAATCCCCACCCGATCCATCATGGCCATGAGAAAACCCATGACCCTGGAATCCCCAAGGCCCGCAGCCGTGGGCTCATCCCCCGGCTTGATGGCCTCCTGGGGCGGAGCGACAGGGACGGCCCCCTCGCCGGCAACCCGATCATCCATCCCCATTCGCATCAGATCGTGGATCGTCTTCAGGCGGCCGGCTTCCTCCAGGTCGCCATGATGAGTACGGATCTCCCCCAAAACCCTGTACACGACCGCGCAGCGGACCAGCTCAGTCCTCACCAGCTCGAGGGCTCTTTCTGCCTGCTCCGCGGCCCCGTACTCCCAGAGCGCCCAGCCGAGCAAGGCGTGGCCGCGCATATGCCCTGGATGGTAGCGGAGTCCATCCCGCAAGGTCTGAACGGCCTCCTGCCAGCGCCCCTCGGCGCAAAGCTCCTCCGCCAGCTCGGCAAAGAAGGCCGAGGAAGGGTCTTCCCTGAGCACCTCCCTGTACCAGTCCAGCCGGTCCATGACATAATCGCGGGCGGTCTCGGATAGGGGCTCCCGCATCGGTGAGGCGTACCCGGCCGTGGAGCCCTCGTCGTGCGAGCTTTGGGATACCAACGGAAAGGAAAGGATTTCATTCAGACTCGCATCGAAATCCGGCCCGGGGGATTCCCGCCGCATCTTTTCCAACAGAGCACCCATGGCATGATCGAGGCTCGCCGCGCCCTGCCCATCCCATCCTGGACGGGCGCATCCCTCGAGACACCCCGTCAACCGCTCCGCCAAGCGGGAGAGGGCCATGAAGCCCGCCTCGGAGCTCTGGTGACCAAGCTCCACCAGCAGGGACCCGCTTCCATCAACACTCCGCGATCTCAGCTTCTCCAGGGCCCCTTCGAGGATCCCGATGAGTGGACCCCAAGTCTTTTGCGCTCCACCAGGAGGCATCGTCCTCTCCATCTAACGTCTTGAAATGTCAATCCATCCTCAAATGCCCGGATTAAAGAGCACCCAAGCGGTATGGTCAAGGGGAAATCCTCCCCGTGAGACCGGACTGATGAGCAGAAAGATACTTTTTGGAATAGACTTCGTCCGCACAACGGATAGTATGCCCCCCGTACATGGCATGCCTCATGCCTGTCCATGGAAAAGATCCTTCCCACGGCCTGGATCCGTCTCAAGAACATATGCTGGAGTGCGTGCATGACGCTTCGGAAACGTTTGCTGACGCTTTTGATATCCACGACGGTGATCTCTCTGAGCGTGATGGGCTTGCTTTACCTGCGGTTTCTGGAAATCTCGCTGCGGGACTCCATCTCATCCGGCCTGGAGACCATTGCCAGCACCAGCGCAGAGGTCATCTCCAGATTTATAGACCAGTCCCTGGGCACCGTCCAGCTCATGTCCTCGACTCTTCCCCTGAAGGACGTGGAGCAGCGCAACGCTCCAGCCATCGAAGCCCAGATGAGGAAGTTGATGGAAATGCACTCCGACTTCGCCAACGGCATGTTCCTGCTGGACGCCAACGGATCTCTCTGGGCGGACTTTCCGCCCCATCCGGGCATTCGGGGAAGCTCCTTTGCATTTCGAGAGTATTACCAGAGAACGGTTCAGGAGAAGCGGGGGGTGGTCAGCACACCCTACCGGTCCCGCAGGACGGGGGAGCCGGTCATCACCTTGACTTCCCCCGTATTCAACAACTCGGGAGAGCTCGTCGCCATCCTGGGATGCTCCATCAAGCTGCTCCAATCGAGCGCCCTGGGGGGGGTCCAGAAGACCAGAATCGGCCAGACCGGCTTTGTCCAGGTCCAAACCCGGTCCAACCTGGTCCTCCTCCATCCGGAAAGCGAGCGCATACTTCGGGGGATCGATCGCGGCGAAGTACCGGGCGCGGGCGCCGACGGCTCCTTCATCGTGGCGACCAGGATCATCCCCGCGGTGGACTGGCTCGTTTCCGCCCGGCAATCCACCGCGGAAGCCTTTGCACCCATTGAAACCGCCCGGAGGCGCATCTTCTGGGGCATCCTGTGCTGCCTGGGCCTGGCCACTCTCATCGGCTCCACGGCGATTCGTCGCATCACCCACCCCATGACGCAGCTTCGGGATGCAGCCAAGCAGCTCACGGCGGGAATGGGCAGCGACATCGATTACAAGTTCCGGCTGGAAGCCAGCCTCAGCAGTCAACTGAACCAGATTCCGGGCGGCGACGAGGTTGGCGACCTGGCCAGGGCCTTCAGGGAAATGTATGGCAAGCTGGACAACACCCTGGCCTTCCTCGTGGGTGCCGCCAGGGCATGGGAGCGTACCTTCGACTCGGTTCCCGATGCCATATGCATCCTGGACCGGGAAAACCGGATCCTCCGCTTGAACCGCTTCGCAGCAGGCCTCATGGGCGTGAACGGGGAATCCGTCATTGGACGGGACTGCAGGGACTTCGAAGCTTCGGGCCATCCCTTTCCCTTCGTGTGCTGGGAGGCCTCGGCAGGCTGGGAGGAGAGAGCCTCCACCAGGGAGATCGTCGATATCGTCAGCGGCAGGGTTTTCGAGGTGACGGGCACCCCGCTCATGGACGAAGAGGGTCGGATCATCGGCTCCGTCATGGTCAGCCGGGACATCACCGAGCGCAACCTTTCCGAGCAGGCCCTGAGGGAGAGCGAGGAGCGGTTCCGCGCCATCACAACGACGGCCGCCAACGCCATCATTCTGATGAACGACAGGGGTGAGATATCCTACTGGAATCCCGCCGCGGAGAAGATGTTCGGCTATTCCAGCCATGAAGTGATGGGGCAGGTGCTGCACAAAATCATCGCGCCTTCCCACTACCACCAAGCCGTTGAAATGGGCCTGGAAAACTTCAAGACGACCGGTAAAGGCTCGTTCATGGGCGTGACCATCGAGCTCACGGCTGTGAGGAAGGATGGCGCGCATTTCCCTGTGGAGCTATCCACCTCCGCCATCAACCTCAAAGACTCGTGGCACGCCATGGGCATCATCAGGGACATCTCCGAGCGGAAGCTTGCCGCCGCGGAGCATGAGCGCATGGAGGCCCAGCTCAGGCAAGCTCAGAAGATGGAAGCCATCGGCACCCTCGCCGGAGGCGTAGCCCACGATTTCAACAACATTCTCGCGGCCATCATCGGTTATACCGAGCTCGCCCTCCATGAAGTCGAGAGCACCTCGAAGCTGCACCGTCAACTGAACAAGGTCCTTCAGGCGGGATTCCGGGCCAAGGACCTCGTGAACCAGATCCTCACCTTCAGCCGCAAGCGGGAGCAGGAGAGAAAGCATGTCCAGATTGCCCCCATTCTGAAGGAAACCTTGAAGTTTCTCAGGGCCTCGCTCCCCACGACCGTCGACATCCGTCAGGAGATCCTCGATCCCCTGGCCATGATCCATGCGGACCCCATCCAGATCCATCAGGTGGTCATGAACCTTTGTACCAACGCGGCTTACGCCATGCGCGAGAACGGTGGGATCCTCGAGGTCACGCTGTCCAGGCTGACCGTCGGGACCGGATCCGAGGGAGGGGCCCCCGACCTGAAGCCGGGCCCATACATCCGTCTGACAGTCCGGGACACGGGACACGGCATGACGCCGGAGATCATGGAGCGCGTTTTCGATCCCTTCTTCACGACAAAGGGAAAGGGAGAAGGGACCGGACTGGGACTCTCGGTAGTCTACGGCATCATCAAGAGCCTCGATGGTGGGATCAAGGCTTCGAGCAAGCCCGGAGAAGGGACGACGTTCGAGATCTATCTGCCGCGAGTGGAATCCGAATGCGTCATCGAGACCGAGATAGCCGAGCGCATCCCGACGGGTCACGAAAGGATTCTTCTGGTCGATGACGAGGAGACCCTGGTGGAAATGGCTCAGGCCCTGCTCGAGAATCTCGGGTACCAGGTCACGGGGGTCTCGGACAGCGTCAGGGCGCTGGAGCTTTTCAGCCAGAGCCCCGAAGGATACGACCTCATCATCACCGACCAGACGATGCCCGCCATGACAGGCTGCACCTTTGCCCGGGAAGTCAAGAAGCACAGGGAGGACATTCCCATCATCCTCTGCACCGGCCTCATGGAGGCCGTTTCCGAGCAGCAGGCTCGTCAGACGGGAATCCTCGCCTTTCTCATGAAGCCCTACGTGGTGGGAGAGCTGTCGAGAACCGTGCGCAAGATCCTGGATTCCCAGGCGGAGAAAGGATTCCATCAGGCTTCGTGACGACCCGGCCGCGTCGACCTTCACCCCCTGGGGCATTCAGGGCTCTCCAGCGCACATCAAAATCCAGGTTTGTGCCAAAACCACCTCATACCCGCCGGAGTATCTTCCGATAGATCAGGTGTCTTGGGGGGATCGAGCGGTCACGGTCCCCGGGGACGCACTCCCGCATTCAGCGTCAACCTTGGGTCCAAAACCATCGTGATCACCCTGGGGGCCCCGGCTCCGCTCGCCATCCGGGCAAGGCCTCCCCTGATTTGAGCGAATTCATGGTCATGCGGAAAGAAGAGACGGCACCACAAATCCTGGTGGTCGATGACGAGCGTTCCAATCTGCGATTGCTGAAGGCGTACCTGAAACCTGAAGGCTATGCTCTCGTCGAGGCGTTGTCGGGCCTGGAAGCGCTGGAGAAATCGGCTCTGGGACCGGATCTCATCCTCCTCGACGTACTGATGCCCGAGATGGATGGCCTGGAGACCTGTAGGCGTTTGAAGGAAATGGAGGCCACTCGAGAAATACCCGTTATCTTCCTGTCGGCCCTCCAGGACTCGAGAACCAGGGTCGCCGGGCTTTCATTGGGAGCGGTGGACTACATCAACAAGCCCTTCGACGGCGCCGAGCTCAGAGCCAGGGTCAGAGCCCAGATCGCCCTCAGACAGCAGGAGCGTCAGCTGAGCCAGTATGCAAAGCATCTCGAGCAGATGGTCGAGGAGCGCACCAGCCAGTTGATTCACGCCGACCGTCTGGCCACCATCGGAACCCTTGCGGCCGCCGTGCTGCATGAGATCAGCAGTCCTCTCACCTTCATCGGTGGAAACATCGAGCTGCTGGCAAGCTTCTGGGAATCCGCCAGGCCCGCGCTGGAAGAGCATTGTCGTCACTGCGGCCCCAATCCTCTCCTGGCTGCCCGCCTGTCCAGGACCGAGGGCTATCTGATGGGGGCTCAGCAGGGGAGCGCGAGGATCCGGGAGATCATGGAGGGTCTCAGGGCCTACACTCGACGGGACGACTCGCTTATGGAAAGGCGCCCGATCATCGAGCCCATCAGAGAGTCTCTGAGGCTACTCCGCCAGAGGCTTAAGCGGAGCATCCAGGTAGAGCTGGAGGTGGACCCCGTCATCCAGATCTCCTGCAGCCCCCGGAAGATCACTCAGGTCTTCGTGAACCTCATCAGCAACGCGGTGGACGCCATGCATGGCGGTCCAGGAAAAATCCGCATCCAGTCTCACAGAATGAGCGGCTCGGTGGAGATCCGGCTGACGGACAGCGGACCGGGTGTCCCCGCCGAAGCCAAGTCATCCATCTTCGATCCCTTCTTCACCACCAAGCCACCCGAGGAAGGCACCGGCCTCGGCCTTTTCATCTCGCGCCAGATCATCGAGGATCACCGGGGATCCCTGACCCTGGCGGAGCCGGGCGCTAGCGGCGCCGAGCTCATCGTCTCGCTGCCCTGGAGTCCCCCAGACCCCGAGGAGGTCTCACCGGGGGGCGCCTTCGACTCGTCATTGCCTCAACGGGAAGGGCAAAGCCAGTGACTATCCGCCATAAATCGGCACTGCTTCTGGCCGTCACCATGACGGGCCTCTGTGCGGCTCTCTTTATGGCCTCGCGTCATGAAATGAGAACCGCGCTGCACCGGGAGCAATCCCGCTCCAGTCGCCACCGGCTGGAGATCGCAGCCCATCGCCTCGCCCGCGAGCTCCGGATCTTCTCGGAGCAGTCCGACCGTTGGGTCCGCTCCCGAGCGTGGTGGGGCCAGCCTCCCCCCACGGAGGTCTCGGATATTCGTCAAGGCCTCATCCGTGAGTCACCCGGGCCATACCCGTTTGACCTCATGCTCCGGGTGCGGGACGCCAATGGGATGGATTTCATCGAGCCTTTCCAGACGCGGCCGGACGGACGGTTCGAGCCGTCTCCGAATCTTCGAGACGATGTGGAGCGTTTCTCCCTGCGGCTGGCCGCCGTCGGGCCGACGGAGGGCGCGGCAAAATTCACGGGATTCCTGGCCCTGGGTGACCGCCTGCTCATGCTGGCCGCCGTCCGCGGCCATCCGGCTTCGGAGCGCCGGGCACCCGGGGAGACCGTCATCATGGTCAGGGTGCTCAAAAGCGAAGACCTGGCCCAAATCCTCGATGCGGCGGAAATGGAGCTCCGCATCCTCCCCGTCAGCACCTCGACCGCCGAGACAGAAAGCCGGGTAGGCGCTGAACCACCCGCCATGCCGACCGAGGCTGACTTCAGCATCCAGGAAACACCCGAGGGAGCTTCCGTGCTCCTCCTCGACCCCCTGGGCAGAGGGACGGCCAGCCTTCAGATCACCAATCCCCCCCTGCGGTCGGGCGTGCACGGAGGGTGGCCAGGGCACGGGGCGGCCTTCATTGCCGTTGGCCTGCTATTCACCCTCGGCGGCCTGCTCTTCCTCGACCGGACGATCTCTGCTCCCATCGGGCGCCTGGTCCGGACGATCCAGGAGAGCGTCGGAGAAGATGCGGAGGCGACGGCCTCCCGCTGGAGTCCCGGGAGGGGCTGCGGCGAGCTGGGTGATGCCGTTTCCCGACTTTACGAAATCATGGACCGCTGTCTGCAGACTCGACGGGAATCCGTGACGCGCTTCCAGTCCCTACTCGACAACACCCCGTTGCTGGCGATCCAGGAAATGAGCAAGAACGGAGCTCTCAAGAGCTGGAACGGCGCATCCGCCAGGCTGTATGGCCTGTCCCCCTCCGAGGCACTGGGCTGCCGCCTTCCGGATCTCCTCCTCGACCACGAAAGCGCCCAGACCTTCATAACGGAGCTTGCGGAGGTTTGGGCCACCGGCCAGGCTGCCTCGCCCCGCGAATGGCGCGTCAAAGCGGGAGATCGTCCCGCGCAGTGGGTCTACGCTTCCCTTTTTCCCATATTGAAGGACGGCGAGGTATCCGAGGTTTACGGCATGCAGGTGGACATCACCGACCGGAAGGCGGCCGAGGAGAAGATAGGTCTCGCCAACGAGGAGCTCCAGGGCATGAACGAGCAGCTCGAGCTCACCATCCGGCACGCCCAGCGCCTCGCCATGGAAGCCCAAATCGCCAATGTGGCCAAGAGCGAGTTCCTGGCCCGCATGAGCCATGAAATCCGAACTCCCATGAACGGCATCATCGGATTCACCGATATGCTCCTCATGTCCTCCCTGGATGATGAGCAGATCGATTATGCCCAGATCATCAAAAAGAGTGGCGAGACCCTCCTCACCCTCATCGACGAGATCCTCGACTTCTCCAAGATCGAGGCGGGCCAGATGGAGCTGGAGTCCGTGGACTTCGACCTGGAAATGATCGCCTACGATGTCTGTGACCTCATACGGCCCAGGATCAACGGCAAGCCCATCGAGATGCTCTGCCGCGTATCCGATGGGCTGCCGTCGGGGGTGATGGGAGACCCGTCCCGCTTTCGACAGGTCCTGGTCAATCTGATGGGGAATGCCGCGAAGTTCACCGATCAGGGCGAGATCGAGCTGAGCCTGAGCCAGGAAGACGACGACGGGCAGCGGGTTCTCATTCATACCACCGTTCGCGACACGGGGATCGGGATCGCCCAGGAGAAGCAGGGGAGCATCTTCGAAGCCTTCCAGCAGTCGGGAAGCTTCATCACGAGGAAGTACGGCGGAACCGGCCTGGGTCTTGCCATCTGCCGCCAGCTCGCCCACCTCATGGATGGCAATGTCTGGGTCGAGAGTCATCCGGGCAGGGGCGCCACCTTCCACTTCACCGCATGGCTGGGAAAAGGAGTCGAAACGCCGAGAACCGCTGCCAGGCCCATCTCCCTGGAAGGGAGAAGATTCCTTGTGGTCGATGACAACCGGCTGAACCTCGACATCATGGAGCACCTGCTGGCACGCCACGGCGTGGAGGTCCAAACCCTTTTGGAAGGACAGGCAGCGGCCGGCCTGCTGGCGTCGGCTCATGGGGAGGGAAAGCCCTTCGATCTTTGCATCCTCGACATTCAAATGCCCGATATGAGCGGATTCGAAGTCGCTCGGGCCATTCGCCTTCAGCCGGGATCCATTGGCCAGATTCCCCTCCTGGCTTTTTCATCGTCCACCAGTCAGAACAGCAGCCATTTTCACCAGGCGGGGTTCAACGGCTTCCTGCCCAAGCCGGCCAGACCCGAAAAGCTGGTGGAGATGCTCTCCCGCATCCTCGGGAGTCAGCAGGGGGTCATGGAGGAAGAATCCAATGGAAACGGAGGTCCTCGATCCTCGGGGGAAGAAATTAAGAAATCGGTACGCATATTGCTTGTCGAAGATAACCCCGCCAATCAGAAACTGGCTCAGCTCATTCTGACCAAGGCAGGGTATCAGGTGGAGGCGGCGGGCAACGGTCGGGAAGCCGTCGAGAAGTTCTGCTCCTCGCCCGACGGCTACGATATGATCCTCATGGACGTCCAGATGCCGGTGATGGATGGACTTCGAGCGACCCGCACCATCCGAAAGCGGGGGTTCGAGGACATCCCCATCGTGGCCATGACGGCCAATGCCATGAGGGGCGATCGCGAGAAATGCATGGAATCCGGAATGAACGATTACATCGCCAAACCGGTTCGCAGGGAAAACGTATACGAAATGATCAGGAAATGGGTCACCCATGGAGTGGAGATTCTGACATGAACTTCAGCGAAATGGCGGAAAACGTCGGACTATCGGTCGATGAGTTCGTTGAGATCGCTCATGGCTTCATCGAAGCAACACATTCGGACCTGCTGCAGCTCAGGGCGGCCATCCGGGCCAGCCTGCCCGAGCAGATCAGCGCAACGGCTCATTCCATCAAAGGGGCGGCCCTGACTTTCGGGTTCGAGCAGATGCACGAAGCGGCCTTGACGGTAGAAAGACAGGCGAGGGAGAACACCCTGGACTCCATGCCGGAGGCCGTCGACCGCATCGAGACAGAGCTGGGCGCCATTGCCGAGGCGCTCCAGCACATCAGGGAGATCGCTGTCTAGAAGGTCGTCCCAACACCGTCGTTTCGACCGATGGCGCGAGACCCTGGCCTTCGTAGCCGCCGGGCTCTCAAGAGCTTCACCTTTCGTGACACTCCGCTGGGAATGACCAGCGGCTCCCTCGGGCTGTCTCATGGTCGGCAGCTGGGTGAGACTTCCTGAACACCATTCGAGAGCAAGAGGGCAGGTCCATGCAGAAGAAAATCCTGGTCGTCGATAATCATCCCATGATCGTTAGCTTCATGGCCAACCTGCTGGCCGAGGCGGGACACCAGGTCGTCACGGCTGTGGACGGGCTCTCGGCTCTGGATGTCCTCAAGAGCTACACTCCCGATGTCATCTTCATCGATCTCATCATGCCCAATATCAGCGGCGACAAACTGTGCCGAATCATCCGGAAGACGCCCGAGCTCGATGACGTCTACATCATCATCCTCTCGGCCATCGCCGCGGATCAAAACCTCGATTTCAGGGAGATCGGAGCCGATGCCTGCATTGCCAAGGGCCCCATGAATCATTTGGCGGCCAATGTCATCAAGGCTCTGGAGCTGGTCGACCGCTCCACGGCTTCCCGTCCCGTTGACGTCACCTACGGCCTGGAAGTGGTGCACCCAAGGGAGATCACCAAGGAGCTCCTTGCGGTGAAGCGTCATTTCGAGCTGGTGCTCGGAAGCATGGCCGAAGGTATCGTGGAGGTGACATCCAAGGGCCGCATCGTTTACGCCAACCCCGTGGCGGTCTCACTGGTGGGGACCTCGGAGGAGAAGCTCCTTGCATCCTCGCTGGAAGAGATCTTCGAAGGCGCGGATCGAGAGACGATCAGGGAGATACTGAAATCCCAGGAGCCATTTTCCAGCAACGGACACGACAGCTCGACATTCAGCATCAACGGCAGACAGGTGCATCTCAAGGCTTTGCCGGTCACGGGCGACACCATCACCTTCATCATCATCTTGAACGACATCACCGAGCAGCGAAAGATCGAGATTCAGCTTCAGCAGGCACAGAAGCTCGAGGCCGTGGGGAAGCTGGCCGGTGGCATCGCCCACGACTTCAACAACATCCTCACGGCCATCATGGGTAACATCTCGCTGGCCAAGATCTACCTCTCCCCCGAGGAAAAGGCCTACGCCAAGCTGGATGCCGCCGAGCAGGCTGCATTGCGGGCCAAGAGCCTCACGCAGCAGCTCCTGCCCTTCTCCAAGTGCGGGGCTCCCATCAAGAGGACCATCCAGCTCCAGTCGATCATCAAGGACATCAGCGGACTGGTTTTCAAGGACAGGGGCACCCGTTGCGAGGTGAGCCTGTCCGAGGACATGTGGCCGGTCGACGCCGATGCCCAGCAGATCCGCATCGTGCTTCAGAATATGATGGCCAATGCGGATAAGGCCAACAGGCGCTCGGGCACGGTCAGCGTCCGGACATCCAACATTCTCATCGAAAGCAACCGCGTCTTTCCGTTCAAGCCCGGGCGGTACGTGACCATCACGATTCAGGATGAGGGGGGGGGGCTGCCAGAGGACAGCCTGTCCAGGATCTTCGATCCCTATTTCACCAGCGATGAGACCCAGAACGGGCTGGAGCTGGTGACGGCCTATTCCATCGTCAAGAAGCATGGGGGTGAGATCGTGGTGGAATCGGAGGAGGGACTGGGGACCACGTTCCACATCTACCTCCCCGCCGCGGAGTCCAAGCCCCAGCGGGAGTCCGTCAAGGCTTCCAAGACCTCGCGAGCCCGGGGCAGAATTCTGGTCATGGACGATGAGGAGATCATACGCGAAGTCGTGGGCGCATTGCTGAAGTACCTGGGCTACTCTGTCGCCTACGCCCGGGACGGCCTCGAGGCCATCAAGCTCTACCAGCAGGCCAAAAGCGAGGGCAAGCCGTTTGACACCATCCTCATGGATCTGACCATCATCGACGGCATGGGAGGTCGCGAGACCATCGAAAGGCTCCTTCAGCTGGACCCGGAGGTCAAGGCCATCGTATCCAGCGGCTATTCCACCGATCCGATCATGTCACGCTACCGGGAGTACGGCTTTGTGGCAGCCCTGGACAAACCCTACAAGCTCAACGAGCTCGGTGCCGTGCTGGATGAAGTCCTGCGCGAGAACGGATCGCACTAGCCTTCGCAGCCCGCTGGCAGCTCCATCAGCCGCGGGTATGCCGACAACCGCCGATGCCCATGCTCAATACTCTTCATCAAAAGCTCCGCCTCCTGGCGGCCCTGCTCCTCTTCACCCTTGCCGGTCACTCCGTCTGGGTCATGGTGGTGATGGAGCGCCACGGCCCCGGTGCCTCCCGGCTCGCCCATCGGGCTGATGGGGCCCATCCGGAGGATTCCTCCCGCGAAGACATCCACAAGACTTACCGGCTCCCCGCGGGAGGCCTTCAGCCCCACGTCCTTCCCACCTGTTTGGCCCTGGTCATCCTCCTCTGCGCGATTCGACTTCTCGATTCGAGGATCGCCAAGCCTCTTCGGGATCTCCGCGATCTTCTGAAGCGGGTGGAGGGAGGCGACACCCTTGTCCGATACCACCCCGGAAGCCAGAACGAATTCGACGAGCTCGGAAGCGCCATGAACGTCCTCCTGGACACCACAGCCCGATACAGGCGGGAGCTGAGCGAGGCTCAAAGGGTGCTGGAAGACAAGGCTGCAAAACTGGCGGCCTCGGAAATGGCGCTTCGGGAGTGCAGGGCATCCTTCGACGAGGCTGTGAGGCTGCGGACGGTGAAGCTCAGCCGAGTCGTCCAGTCGCTCGAAGCGGAGGCCGAAAGCCATGGCCGGATCGAGGAACGGTTGAGGAAAGAGAAGCTCGAAGCCGATGCCTTGAACCGAGCCAAGAGTGAATTCCTCGCCAACATGAGTCACGAGCTGCGGACCCCACTGAACACCATCATGGGATTCACGGACCTTCTCCTCGACAGAAGTTACGGAGATTTGAACGCCGCTCAGGAAGAGTATTTGATCGACGTCAGCGACAGCGCCCATCACCTGCTGGCGGTCATCAATGATATCCTGGACTTGAGCAAGGTCGAAGCGGGAAAGCTGGAGCTCGAGCTGTCTGAAGCCTCGGTCAGCACGCTCCTGCACCACAGCCTGATCGTGGTCAAGGAGAAGGCCTTGAGGCACCGCATCAGGGTCAAGGCCAGAGCAACGGCTGAGCCCGACTTCGTCTTCCTCGATGAAAAGAAAATGAAGCAGATCCTTTTCAACCTGCTCTCCAATGCCGTCAAATTCACTCCCGACGGAGGCGAAGTGACGCTCACCGCCGAAGACTCCGGACCATGCGTCCAGTTCTCCGTGGCCGACACGGGCATGGGAATCAAGCCGGAGGATCTCCAGAGGATCTTCCACCCCTTCGAGCGGGTGGAATCATCCTCGATGCGGCATTTCCAGGGCACGGGACTTGGGCTTTCCCTATGCCGGAGCTTCGTACAGCTGCATGAAGGCCGCATCTGGGCGGAGAGTGAGGGGGAAGGTCATGGAGCCACCATTCGATTCGTGATACCCAGAAAGAACGCTGTCCAAAGCCCAGAGGCAGAGAGCCAGGATTCGGGCATGCCTCGCTGACGATCCCGCCAATCGGACCCAAGGGTCCCCTTCCAAGATTCACATTGCTTTTCCCAGCAGAAACGTGATAGCTGGTACCCCGTTTCCAAGCGCCACCTCGTGCCACGGCCCCCGGGTCGGCCCAGTCCCGCCGGGCATGCGATGCTTCATGCCCGTGCATGCCGCATTTCAAGACCGGCGAATGGCAGGAAGCGTGCGGGCATTTCCATTTGCCGCCAACAGATGCTCATTTTTTTGTTGCGCTCCCTCGCCTGCCGTGTTAGGAGGTGACGCTTTCCTGGGCAGAAATGCATCAGGATGTGCTCAGAAGTGGAGAGGTTCCCGAGCGGCCAAAGGGAGCAGACTGTAAATCTGCCGGCGAAGCCTTCGGAGGTTCGAATCCTCCCCTCTCCACCAACCCTGACTCCAGATGTAGGAGATAGGGCCACTCGTGGAGCTGGCCATTATCGCTGGGACTACATGCAGGGAATATGATAACGTGCCTAGCGTTAGACGCTTTGGGTGGCTTCCAGAACCGAAGTGAGCGTCCTGCATTGCGACGAAACCTCTCCCAGCCACATGGCCGCATCTCTCATGCCCACGTAGCTCAGTAGGTAGAGCACTTCCTTGGTAAGGAAGAGGTTCACCGGTTCGATCCCGGTCGTGGGCTCCACTTCTTACTCGATCAACATCATCCGAAGAGGATTGGCTCATTCGCCATAAGCAGTGCCTCGCTCTTTGTGCTGCGGATTTTCCCGCTTGACTCGACAGACCGGGATTGAACAGATCGACCTTGGGTTCTGATCTCTTTGATGTGAACCACGCTTGAGGAGGAAAGACGATGGGCAAGAAGAAGTTTGAGCGGACGAAGCCGCACGTGAACGTGGGGACGATCGGACATATCGATCATGGAAAGACGACCTTGAC
>JALOPI010000005.1 GCA_025453975.1 Syntrophobacteraceae bacterium | reverse complement strand
GACGGCGGCCGTCAACCTCACGCAGAACATCATTTCCGGCGTGCCGCGCCTGGGGATGGACCTCGGGGTGATCCAGTCCGGGAAAGTCTTCCTCAAGGCTGCTGGCGACATCAAGCTGGCCGTGACGCAAAAGAAAATAGCGGAGGCCAGCCTGCGGGAGGACGAGCGCAAATTCCTGACCGACATGTTCAGGGAGGGGTGGGGGCAGGCCGCCCTGGTCACGGAAATGCGCGGGAAGCTGCAAGGCCCGGCCAGGCAGGTTCTCGGGAAGGCCGCCCGGGTCATGGGATTCCCCATGGAAATGGCCGAGCGCTACAACCGGATGAGCCTGGGGCTGGCAGCCTTCCGGGCCGCGAGGGACGGGGCGATCACCAACGCCAGGACGCTCCGGGAACTTGGGCTCGAGGCCGGGGAAAAGGCCACCTCGGATGTGGCCAAGCAGTTCGCGGAGGGCGTTGTGAACGACGCCCACTTCGTCTACGGCAAGGGCAACCGCCCCGGCTTCCTCCGGGGGACGTCGGCGGGGAAGGTCATGAGCACGGCCTACACGTTCCGGTCCTTCTCCCACAACCTGCTTTCCATGTGGCGGTGGATGCTGACCGAGGGGGACAGGGAGGGGAAAAAGGCCTTCGGCTTCTCGCTTCTGGCCATGACCATGCTGGGCGGGATCGGGTCGCTCCCGTTGTACGGGGCCCTGGCCGCGCTCCTGCGGCAGCTTTTCGGGGAGGACATCCTGGGGCTGGGCGTCAGGAAAACCCTCCCCAAGGGGATGAGAGACCTCGTCATGTACGGGGCACCGTCGGCGCTGGGCGTGGACATCGGCGGGTCCATCGGCATGGACCTCCCGGTGGTGGATCGACTCAGAATCAACCAGTCCCTCACCGGGCAGCTCGGCACCGGGATCGGCGAGCTGGTCGGCATCCCGTTCGCGATGCTCGAGGATCTCACCGGCGCGGTGGACGCCCTGAGGTCCGGCCGGCCCGACCGGGCCATCGAGACGGTCTCGCCGACCTTCCTGAAGAACGTGATCTCCTCGATGCGTCTGGCCAGGGAAGGGCAAACCACCGTCTCGGGCGCCCCCATCAATGTGCCCGGGGAGAAGGGCCCGAGGAAGCTCACGACGGGCGAGGCGGTCGCCAAGGGGCTCGGGTTCCAGCCTGTAAGCTCGAGCAAGGCCTGGGACATCCACCGGTCCCTGGAGGAGATCAAGAGCTTCCGGAATCAGAAGCAGGAGGAGCTGGCAAACCGGTACGTCGCGGCCATGAGAAAGAAGGACAACCGCGAAATGGTCAGGATCCGGGACGAGGCGAGGCTCTGGAACCGGAAGGCGGTTCTCGACAGAAGGCCGGAGATGAAGATCGACCTTGACCGGGCCGTCAAGGCCAGGAAGCAGACCAGGCAGCCCATGAAGCAGAGAGTCGCGCGTTCGAGTCGCGCACGGCCCACCAACTATATCCTTGACAACACCCCGGTCGTTGGTTAAAAGCCAGCTTACTTTTGTCCCCATCGTCTAGCCTGGTCCAGGACACCGGCCTTTCACGCCGGCAACACCGGTTCAAATCCGGTTGGGGACGCCAGGAAGCTCAGAGGGGTCAGCCATGCGCGGCTGGGCCCCTTTTTTGTTTCCTGTTCCAGCCTCCTCTCTTGCCAATCCCTCATTTGGAGGTTTGAAGACCAGGATGAAGAACGGAAAACGTCTTTTGATCGTGGGCGGCGTGGCGGGCGGAGCGTCCTGCGCGGCCAGGGCCCGAAGGCTCTCCGAGGAGATCGAGATCGTTCTCCTGGACCGCGGTCCCCATGTGTCTTTTGCGAGCTGCGGTCTGCCGTATCACGTGGGCCGGGTGATCCCCAAGGAGGCGAGCCTGCTCGTGGCGACGCCGGAAGTTTTCGAGAAGCGGTTCAACATCCGGGTGTGCCTGGGTACTGAGGCGGTGCGCATCGACCGAGTGGACCGGCGGCTGGAGGTCAAGGATCTCGGGACAGGGGAAACGCGCCATGAGCCTTACGACTGGCTGGTGCTGTCGCCGGGTGCCCATCCGGTGAAGCCCCCGGTTCCGGGACTGGATCTGCCGGGGGTTTTCACCCTGAGGACCATTCCGGACACCCGCCGCATCAAGGGGTGGATCGCCGACCGGATGGCCCGTCGCGCGGTAGTCGTCGGGGGAGGCTTCATCGGGCTCGAAATGGCCGAAAACCTGGTCAGGCTGGGGCTCGAGGTCACGGTGGTGGAGATGCAGCCCCACGTCATGCCCGTCCTGGATCCCGAAATCGCCGTGGCTCTTCACGAGGAGCTGAGCCGGCACAACGTCAGGCTGCGGTTGAACGAGGCCCTGGCGGGCTTCGAGGAGGCGGACGGAGGGCGCCTCGGCGTCAAGCTGGCCTCGGGAGCCGAGGAGGAAGCCGACCTGGCCATTCTGGCCGTGGGCGTCCGCCCCGAGACCGGGCTGGCCAGGGAGGCTGGGCTCGAGCTGGGGGATCTCGGGGGGATCCGCGTGGACGAGGGCATGCGCACCAGCGACCCTCGCATCTGGGCCTTGGGCGATGCCGTCGAAGTGCGTGACGCCGTGACCGGCCGGTGGACGCTCCTGCCCCTGGCCGGGCCCGCCAACAGGCAGGGGCGCGTGGCGGCGGATGTCATCCTGGGACGGGACGCCCGGTTCCGGGGAGTCCAGGGGACTGCCGTCGTCGGGGTTTTCAGCCTGACCGTGGCATCCACGGGCTCCAGCGAAAAGGCCCTCAGGCGCCGGGGGCTCTGGGACGGCCCCGACCGCCTCGAGAAGGTCTACCTGCATCCGGGGCACCACGCCGGCTACTACCCCGGCGCCTCGCCCATCACCATGAAGCTCATCTTTTCGAAGGAGAGCGGCCGCATCGTCGGGGCACAGGCCATCGGGAAGGAGGGGGTCGAAAAGCGCATCGACGTCATCGCCATGGCCATCCAGAAAGGCGGTACGGTCTTCGACCTGGAAGAAGCCGAGCTCTGTTATGCCCCCCAGTTCGGGTCCGCCAAGGACCCCGTCAACATGGCCGGAATGATCGCGGCCAATGTCGTGCGCGGGGACGCCGGGGTGTTCCACTGGGATGAGCTGGAAGGGAGCGGAGCCTTCATCGTGGATGTGCGGGACCCCGCGGAGCTCAAGGGGGGGCGGATCGAGGGCTCCGTCAACATCCCCCTGAGCGACATCCGGAGCCGCATGAGCGAGCTCCCCCGCGACCGGGAGATCTGGACGTACTGCTTCGTCGGTCAGCGCTCCTATTACGCCGCGCGGATCCTGGCTCAGCAGGGGCTTGCGGTCAGGAGCCTCAGCGGGGGATACAAGGTCTACACGCTGGGGAAAGCCCTCCTGCGGACCTGATGGGCTTCATCCCACGGACGCCTGTGCCTCCGGCGCGGGTCAGGTCACCCTGCGGGTGAGCCTGCCGAGGTCCTTGATCTCGTAGAGGAAGCGGGAAGGGCCGCCGAAGGAGCTGTAGTAGTTGTTGCCCTGGAGCATCGGGGCCACCAGGTACAGACCGCGCTTGGCCCGCGTGGCGGCCACGTAGAAGAGTCGCCGCTCTTCCTCGATGCTCTCCTCACGGACCATGGAGTAGGACGAAGGCAGGCAGCCGTCCACCAGGTGGATGAGGAAGACCGTGTCCCATTCCAGCCCCTTGGCGGAATGGATGGTGGAGAGCACCAGCCGTTTGTCCCGCAGTCCCTCGGCCGATTCGTCCAGGCCGCTTTTTTCGGGGGATTCGAGGGTGAGGTCCGAAAGGAGCCGGTCCAGGCTGGCGTAGCGCTCGGCGATGTGAAAGAGCGAGACCAGGTCGTTGGCCCGGTCCTTGTGGTCTTCGTACTGTTCCTTGAAGTACGGCTTGTAGAATTCCAGGACCTTCCCCACCGCCGCGCTCAGGTCGGCCCCGAAGGCTCTCACGTCGGCCAGGAGGTCGTAGAGCCCCTGGAGCTGTCCGGTGTATTTCTTCTTCGAGAGATCCTTCGCCACCAGGGCGTTGTAGCCCAGCCCTTCGTCCACCCCCATTTTGACGATCCTTGCCGCAGTGACCCCGCCGATGCCGGGGATGAGCTTCAGCACCCGGTGCCATGCCACCGAGTCCATGGGATTGAGGCTGATGCGCAGGAGGGCCAGCACGTCCTTGATGTGGGACGCCTCCACGAACTTGATGCCCCCGTGCTTCACGAAGGGGATGCCGTGGGCCGAGAGCTCGACTTCCAGATCATTGGAGTGCCAGCCCGACCGGAACAGCACGGCGATGTCCCCCAGCTTCGCGCCCTGCCTGAGGAGGCCGGCGATCTCGCGACACACGAACCGGGCCTGGTGATTCTCGCTTTTGGGCCTGAAGTAAAAGGGCTTGGCGCTCGTCTCGATGTCCGAAAAGAGGTGCTTGCTGTACTTTTCCCGGGCGTGGGCGATGATGGCGTTGGTGAGGGACAGGATGGCCTGGCCGCTGCGGTAGTTCTGCTCCAGGGTGGTCACGGCGCACCCGGGGAAGAGCTTGGGAAAATCCATGATGTTTCTGAAATCCGCCCCCCGGAAGGAATAGATGCTCTGGGAGTCGTCTCCCACGACCATGACGTTCCCGTGCTTCGAGGCCAGGAGCCGCACGATCTCGGCCTGGATCCGGTTCGTGTCCTGGTATTCGTCCACCATGATGTAGCGGTAGGTTTCCGAGAGCCGGACCCGGAGGTGCTCCTGCTCCCTGAGGAGGCGCGTCAGGTTGACCAGGAGGTCGTCGTAGTCCATGAGGGACCGGTCGAGCTTGTAGCGGGCGTACTCCTCGGACACCTTGAAGATCCCGTCGATCTGGGGAGCGAACTGGGTATACTCCTCTTTGACGATCTGGGCGATGGATTTGCCGGTGTTCACCGAGCGCGAGGCGATGGTCATGAGCGCCTCCTTGCGCGGAAACTGGGTCTTGAGGCTCTGGTAGCCCATTTCCGTCCGCAGGAGGCCGAGGATCTCCTCGGCGTCGGAACGGTCCAGGATGGTGAAGCTGGGGGCGTAGCCGAGATGGCTCCCGTAGCGCCGCAGGATCATGTTCCCGAAGGAATGGAACGTGCCGCCGAACACATTGCCGCAGCGTTCGTCCAGGATCTCGCTCGCCCGGTGCATCATCTCCTGGGCGGCCTTGCGGGTGAAGGTGAGGAGCAGGATGGAGTGGGGCGGGATGCCGTGCTCCACCAGGTAGGCCAGCCGGTAGACCAGGGTGCGGGTCTTGCCGGTTCCCGCGCCGGCGATGACGAGGTGCGGCCCGTCGCGGTGCATGACGGCCTTGAGCTGGGCTTCGTTGAGGAGGGCCTTGTAATCGATGGGCTGTCGCTCCTCGGGCTTCGGCTGAGCTTGGGTTTTCCTTGGCGCCATGGCTCTCCCTTGTCCTCGAGCCCGGGCAATGCCGGGCGCATCAGTCGGCGGGCCGACGGGATCATTCAAATCGCCTCGGGGCGGCGGAAGCACCCCTTGTGCCGGGAAGATACCACCCGACAAAGGGTGAGCACAAGGATCGAGGAGCCAGATCGGTGCCGACGGGGGGCGAAGGCCCCGGGATCAGCTCTCCGCGCGCTCCTGCAGCTTCATGATCTCCTGGCAGCAGGCGTTTTTGAAGGTGTAATCGAGGCCGTTGATGGAAACGAGGCTCTTGTCGCGGATGAGCTCCGCCGTGGGATAATCCCGGATGATCCTGCCCCGGTGCATGACGACGGTCCGCTGACAGAGGAGGGCGATGATGTCGATGTCGTGGCTGACCAGAATCCTCGTGGTGGGGAGGTCGCCGAGGATGCGGCAGAGGAGCTCCTCGCTCCGGGGGTCCAGGTTGGCCGTGGGCTCGTCCAGGATGAGGAGGCGCGGGGACATGGCTAGGACGGCGGCGAGGGCGACGCGCTTGCGCTCGCCGGCGCTCAGATGGTGGGGGACTCGCCTTTGGAAGCCCTGGAGCCTCACGCGGTGAAAGGCGTCCCCAACGCTGCGGTCCACCTCGTTGGGGGAAAGACCCAGCCTCCGGGGGCCGAAGGCCACCTCCTCCCTGCAGGAGGGACAGAAGAGCTGGTCGGCGGGGTCCTGAAAAACCAGGCCGATCCTCCTCCACAGGTCGTCCTTGATGGCCCCCCGGACAGTCTCCTCCTCGAACCGATAGGCTCCCTCACCCTCCAGAATCCCGGCGATGCAGGAAACGAGGGTCGATTTGCCGGCTCCGTTCTCGCCGACAATGGCCACGCTCTCCCCTTCACGGACGGTGAAGTCGATGTCTCGAATCCCCCAGGAGCCGTCGGGGTAGCGCAGGGAGTAGCCCTCCAGCCGGATGAGGGGGGCGGGCTCCGCGGGGGGCGGTCCCTCCCGGCGCTGTTGAGAGCTACCCTCCCGACCCGCGTGGCCGCCTCCCTCAACGCGGTGTCCGTGGGGATGCGGGTGAGGGTGCGGGTGGTCCCCGTTTTCCCGGCAGCAGCTGAATCGAAACGTGAAATCGAGTCCGTGGTCCCTCAGATATTCTTTCTGCGAAACGAGATCCTGCATGGAAAAATCGTGATGCACCCGGCCCTTTTCCAGAACGACGGCCCGAGTGCAGATTTGGTACAGGAAGAAGAGGTCGTGGCTGATGCAGACGAGGGTCCCCGGAAAGGACTGGAGGAGATCCAGGAAGAGCCGTTCCTGCTTGGGGTCCAGGTTGGCCGTGGGCTCGTCCAGGATGAGGATGCGCGGCTCCATGGAAAGGATCGTGGCCAGGGCGGCGCGCTTCTTCTGCCCGTAGCTCAGGTGATGGGGCGGTTTATACCGTAGGGATTCCAGTCCCACGGCCGCAAGGGCACACCGAACGCGGTCATCGATTTCCGTCTGGCTCAGCCCCTGGTGATGAGGGCCGAAGGCAATGTCTTCTTCCAGGGTGTTGCAGAAGAGCTGGTCGTCCGGGTCCTGACAAAGGAGGCCGATGCTCAGGCGGGCTCGCGCCAGGTGCTCCCCCGCCAGGATTTCCCCCTGGAAGAGCACCGTTCCGGCGGTGGGGCGCAGAAGACCGTTCAGGTGCTTCACGAGGGTGGTCTTGCCGGCACCGTTGTGACCAACCAGGGCCAGCCGGTCTCCGGAGCCAACGCGGAGATTGACGGAGTCGAGGGCGATCCCCCCTCCGGGATAGTGGAAGCAGAGCCTTCGAGTCTCCAGGAGGGGAGGGGCTCCCTTGACGGCCTCCGGCCGTTGGGTCCCGGGGGGCTCGCTCCTTTCCCGATGGGTCGTTACAGATGGCACAGCCGTTGGCTCCAGGAAGGGTGTCGCTCAGAAATGAAAGCACATGCCGGCCAGGAGGGAATAATCCCCCTCGGGCCGGGTCAGGCCGGCTTTAACGCCCACGTCCAGCTCCAGCCATTCCGTCACGGGGAAGATCAGACCGCCCAGAAGGAACGCGGCAGGGGTATCCGAGCCCCGGTCTGTGTCGGCTTCCGCGCCCAGGTTGCCGACGACGGTGACCCAGGGCGCCGCCTCCCACTCGGCGGCCAGGGACACGTGGTAGAGATCCTTCCTCTCGTCCACCTTGTTTTCATTGCGCATATAGCCGAGGTTGAAGTGAAAGGCGAAGGGCTCCCACTCCTGGGTGGCGATGAAAAACGCCGTGGCCCCCACCCTGCCGGCTCCCAGACCACGGTCTTCCTCGCCAGTGGGAATGGTGATTCCTGGCTTGAGGGCCAGGCCTAGTCCCTCGCGCTCGTAAAAACGCCATTTCACCTCGAACGACATGTCGCCGACGCCTTCCTCCCGATCCCGAAAGCCTTCCTCATCGGCGCGCGTGAAGAGGACCGGGAGCGCAAGCACCAGGTCCACGTGGTCCAGGAGGCCGTAGGTCACGACGGACTCGACCTCGTGCTCGTCCTCCCGGACTCCCTCGTTCTTCGCATGGGTGTATTGGTAATTGAGCTCGATCTGCACGCTCCCCTTGCCGACGGTGCCGGCATCGTCGGTGATGAGGGGATGGGCCGCCAGGGCTGTGCCGGCCGCCGAAAGCAGAAGGAGCGACGTCCATGGCAGTCCCTTGAAAAGCCTCTTCATATCCAGTCTCCTTGATCAGGATGGTTCAATGCAAGCACATTCTTGTCCTCTTGGCGCGCCGACGATGGACGCTCGGAAGCGGACAACCGTTCTTTCCATGGGGAAATCGGAAGGCGCGATGGAGGGGCTCGGCGACACTCTGAATCTCAGAGAAGAAGCCACCAGCACCCGGGCTCGTTCGCGAGCACTCAAAGCCTTCGTGGCTTCAGTGAGGATGGATGTTGCCAGGCAGATTCGCAAATACCCAATCATGATCCCGGAACCTTGTCAAGGGGGCAGATCAGCGGCCCAATGGACCACCAGCCGTGGGCAAGCAGGCTGCCGTACCAGGGGCTCCGAGATGGAGACAGCCGCCGGTGGGGCAAGAGCCCAGCCCGCCCACATTGGACGTTGACAGAACCGGAGACCTGATCTAGTAAGGCAGGCAATGGAGGACTGAAGTCCTCGTGCCCGGATGAACCGGGCGAGCCAGGCGGATTGATCTGGTGGTGCTCTCATTCCACATCGGTTGTTTTCGCTCACTCAACAGGGTCATGAAGGCCGGCGTTTTCACGCTGGCTTTTTTTGTGCGCGCGCCGCCACGGGGATCGGCGTGTCGCAGCGAGGGAGGACTTCATGCCACGACTGCTCTTCGGTTCCGCTCTGGTGCTTGCCCTGGTGGCCGGCCTCGTGCCCCGGGCCATGGCGCATTTTGGAGTCATCATTCCGTCGGACGATATCGTCACCCAGGAAGACTCCAGAACGCTGGCCCTGGAGGTGAAGTTCATTCACCCCATGGAAACGACGTACATGGAGATGGAGAAGCCCAAGCGCTTCGGGGTATTCCACAAAGGCAAGGTCCAGGACCTTCTGGCAAGCCTGGAGAAGGCCCGGGGCAAGGGCGCGGATCAGGAGGAATTTTTCACCTTCTGGAAGACGCAGTATTCCATCAAGCGGCCGGGCGACTACACTTTCTTCGTGGAGCCCACGCCTTACTGGGAGCCGGCCGAGGACAAATTCATCGTTCATTACACCAAGGTGTGCGTCAATGCCCTGGGGCTGGAGGAAGGATGGGACGAGCCCCTGGGTCTGGAAGTCGAGATCCTTCCCATGACCCGGCCATACGGATTCTGGACGGGCAATGTCTTCACGGGACAGGTGCTTCACAAGGGGAAGCCGGTTCCCAACGCCGAAGTCGAGGTGGAGTATCTCAACGAGTCTCCGGAGAACAAGAGCATGGTGAAGGCCCCGTCCGACCCCCTGGTGACCCAGGTGGTCAGGGCGGACCGAAACGGCGTTTTCACTTATGCCATGCCCAGGGCAGGCTGGTGGGGGTTTGCGGCTCTCCGGGACGCGACCTGGAAGCTCAAGAAGGACGGGAAGCCCAAGGATGTCGAGATCGGGGCGGTGTTCTGGGTGCGCACCGTGGACATGAAGTAGAGGGGAGAGGGTGGGCATGAGATGGATGAAGGCTCGATGGGCTTTGGGCGTTGTGCTGCTCGCCGTGCTGCTGGCGGGGCCGGTGTGTGCTCATAAGGTGAATGTCTTCGCCTACGTCGAAAATGGCAGGATCATCACCGAAAGCTATTTCCCCGATGGTCAGGCCGTGGAAGGGGGGGCCATCGAAATCCTGGACAGCCAGGGCAGGAAGGTGGCGGAGGGGATGACGGACAAGGAGGGGAAATGCGCCATCCCCATCCCTGTGAAAGACGATCTCACGGTGGTGATCAACGCTTCCATGGGCCACAAGGGTACTTTCAAGCTGAGGAAAAGCGAGCTGGGGGAGTGAGGATGGTCCCGAGACGTTTCGCGAAAACCCTGGGGGCCGCCGTTCTCCTGGTCCATGTGGGGTGGACGGGGTGGCCGGGCGCTGGAAAGGGACTGGCCGCCGAGGGGGTGTCTCCGGCACCCGTCGCCCAGGCGGGCGAGGGGGCGAGCCTGGCCTCGGAGGGGCCTGTGGACTGCCGTGAGCTGGCCAGGCTCCTGGAGCAGCAGAAAGGACAGCTTTCCCGCGAGCTGGGCCAGATCAAGCGGGAGCTGGGGCTCCTGCGGGAGGATATGGCCAGGCCGGGTCTCAAGGAGATTGTCGCGGGGATCGGCTACATCCTGGGACTGGCGGGGGTCGGACTTTACATCCATTCCCGAAAGGCATCCCGGCGTCCCTGAGCGCGGTGGGGGCAGGGTTTTTTAAGCGGGGATCCCGCCTCCTTGAGAGGCCGGGGCCGCGCGGCGGAAGTCCGTCGGCCGTTGGGTGAATCCATTGGAGAAGGCATTCGACCATGCACATTTCAGACGGGGTGCTTCCGACATCCGTCGCCGTGGCGGGCTTTGCCGCCAGCGCGCTCCTGGCGGCCTGGAGCGTCCGCCAGACCGATCCGGACGAGCTGCCCAAGGTGGCGGTGGTGACATCGGCCTTTTTCGTGGCCTCGCTGATCCACATCCCCATGGGACCCACCAGCGTTCACCTGCTCCTGCCCGGGCTGGTGGGGGTTCTACTGGGTCATGCGGCGTTTGTCTCGATTCTGGTCGGCATCGTGCTGCAGAGCTTCCTGTTCCAGTTCGGAGGCATCACGGCCATCGGGGCCAACGGCCTCATGATGGGGGTCCCCGCGCTTCTGGCCGGGCTCCTGTTTCGATGGCTGAAGGGGACGACGCTGGCTCGGCACGTGGTGGCGGCCGGATTGGCCGGCGGGCTTTGCGTCGTCATGGCCGTGGGGATTCTGGCGGGGCTGCTCGCCACGGGAGGCGAGGACTTTCTGGGGGTGGCGAGGATCGCGGTTCTGGCCCACCTGCCGGTCATCGGCATCGAGAGTGCCGTCGCGGCTTTCACCGTTTCCTTCCTCTACAAGGTGAAACCGGAGCTTCTGGGTGCGGTTGCTCCGGCGCCGCCCCCCTGATGACAGTGGAGCCGGCCCATTGATGAGCGCGGGACCCCTGGAGCTTTCCCTGTATCAGCTGCTCGCTTTCCTCGGAGGACTCGGGGGGCTCTGGCTGCTGAGCGTCCACGCCCTCAGGCGCCGGGGGCGGCGCTCGGCGGCTGGAATGGACGAGGATGAAAGGGACTGGTCGGTGCCGGCCCTGGATGCCGAGGGTCCCGACCATTCACTCTTCCATCGCTGGGATCCGCGCATCAAGATCCCCGCGCTGTTCGTTTTCATTCTCTGCCTTTCGGGGCTCGTGCGCCTCGACACGGCACTGATGGCCGTCGTCGTCGGTCTGGGCTCCATCCTTGCGGCCCGTCTGCCCCTCGGCCGCTCCCTCCGCCGAGTTTCGGCCATGGCCGGGTTCCTCGGCATGTTCCTCGTGGTGATGCCCCTGACGGTGCCTGCGAAGGTGGGGGATACCGTCGTCGTCTTCCAGCACCTTTCCTGGCTTCCCTTCAATGTGCGTGGCCTGCACCTGGCGGGGGTCATCGTTCTCAAGGCCTCGGCCATCGCCCTGCTGGTGGATCCCCTCCTGGCCACGGCCCCCTTTTCGACCACGATACAGGCCCTGGCTCGCCTGGGGCTGCCCGAGACCATCGGCCAGATGCTCCTCCTGGCCCACCGCTACATTTATGTTTTCCAGCACGAGGCCCAGCGCATGAACCGGGGGATGCGGGCGCGGGGATTCAGAAAGCGCTTCGATCTCGACACGCTGCGCACCCTGGGTAATTTTCTGGGGATGCTCCTGGTGCGGAGCTTCGAGCGGACCCAGAGGGTACACGATGCCATGCTGTCCCGGGGCTACGACGGCGGGCTGCCCCGGACGATCGTGTTCCGGGCCAGGGCGGTGGACTGGCTCAAGGGGGCTCTCTGGGTTTTGGCGGGCATTGCCCTCCTGGCCTTCGACCGATGGCGCCTCCCGTGAGGCTCCGGGGGAGGGCCCCGGCCAGACGCGGTACTCTACCCAGTGACCGTTCTTTCGTGTCTTCCCTCCCTGAGAATCTCCTCGACGATTCGCCCCCGCCACGATTCATGCTCGCGAAGGTGCAGCAGCTTCGCGAGGGTGGGGGCCGTGTCGAGGACGCTCACCGGGCTGGCGATGGCGATGCCATGGCGGATGTCCGGTCCATAGGCGATCCATGGTACGGTGAGGACCTCGGGGACCGGTTCGTGATGACTCTGGTCGATTCCCCCGTGGTCGCTCATGAGGATCAGGTTGTAGCGGTCGGACAGCCCGTGGCCCTCCAGTCTGTTCAGGATCAGACCCAGTGCCCGGTCTGCCTTCTGGATGGCCCGGAGGTACTCCCGGGACATGAAGCCATGGTCGTGCCCGGCCACATCGGTGCTTCCCAGATAGACGAAGGCGAAATCCGGCAGGAAGGCCGTGATGTGGGCAGACGCCGCGGCGGCGATGTCCAGGTCTCCGCAGGGGCTGTGGAGGTTGGCCGCGAAGTGGAGATGGTCGAGGGCCCCAGCGGGAGCCAGGTCTCTCAGAGGCTCCCAGTTGCAGAACATGCATGTCGTGCCGCCTGCGGCCTTCACCATTTCGGTGATGGTCATGGTGCCGGGAAAAGGAACCGGGCGCCGCAGGTTCTCGGTGATCCCGTGGTGCTCGGGAGGGAGCGAGGTGAAAATGCTGAAATGAACGGGGAGGGTTGTGGAAGGCATCACGGTGCGGGCTGAGAAGGTGGAGACACCGAAGCCGATGAGGATGTCCATGTTGGGGACGGCCGTGTGGCTCAGGACATCGGCCCTGCAGCCGTCGATGACGATGAGGATGGCGCCTCGATCGGCGCCGGCTCGGAGGCTCATGCGGTCCTCGCGTATTGCGCGATGGGTGCGATGCTGAAGGGCATGATATCCTCATGGATGAAGATGCGACGCTTCTGGAGGGCGTTGAAGACATCCATGGGGCGAAAGGCCTTCTCGGGACTGACGACGCCCCTGGCGTCGACCCGGCCCCGTGCGATGAGGTCGGCCCCGATGGCCAGGGGGATGCCGACGCATCGCGTGTAGGCACGCAGCTTCTCCCATCCGGGCTCGCTTCCGTCGGAGGCCGGGTGGGTATGGGTCAGGACATGTCGGATCTTGTGGCCCCTGCGGTTCCCGATCACTTCCACGTGCAGGGCGCACCCATACAGATCGGTCACCTTTCCTTCGGGGCATTGAGTCAAGTAGGCAGAGATGACGTCCATGACTCCCACGGTGACGCCGTCGACGCAAACGGGGTCATTGCGCATGAACCCCCAGTCGTAAAGGGAGCGCAGGAGCTGCATATTGGCGGGGGGCCAAGTGCCCCGCACCTCGATGAGCCGCACCCCCTTGTCTTTCAGGAAATCGGCCAGGGTATGAGTTTCGGAGTGGGGGATGATGTATTGTGTGTGAGTGCCGTAGGGGTGCGGCAGCTCGATCTCGCGCGGCCTCGCGAAGGGCGGAACCCGAACGAACCACCCGTTCTCGTAGACCACGCGTCCCGGCAGCTCGGGAGCAACCTCGTAGACCGTGGTCGCGGTGATGGCCTCGGAGAAAGCGATGGGGCGAAAGGCTCCATGGCTGACCCTCACCGTTTCGACGGAGTCCATGGAGTCGGCGGCGTGCTTGACCATCATGTTGGTGGTGCCGGGGGTCATGCCGAAGCCGGGAACAAACACCCGGTCAAGGCTCCTGAAGTGCTCGTCCTGTTCGATCTCGTCCCCGAAGCCGTTCAGGTTGAGGCCGTGGGCACCTGCCCGTGCGATGCAGGCTGCCGTCCTGCCGTTGAGAGCGATGGTCGTGCCGTCCAGGGCCAGGTCGTATTCCCCGATGAGGGCACTGGCGCGGTCTCCGTCGTTCACGTCGATGGCGGCATGGTCGACGCGGGGATCGTCCAGCCAGCGCGCGACTTCCCTCGCCGCGTCGGCGTTGATGTCGGCGATGGTGATCTTCTCGAAATCCGAGTACTCGACCAGATCCAGGGCTGCCTCCCGGCAAATCCGCCCCGCTCCTCCAATACAGATGGCTTTCATGGCGTTCAACCTCGTGGCTCGGGCTATCCTGCCGGACATGGGAATGGTCGGGTCCCGGTGTCGGGCTGTGGACCGGAGAGTCATTTCCGGCCCATGGCATGCTCCACCGCTTTCACCAGCTTTTGCATGTCCTCGGGGTAGACGTCTCCGATGTTGCCGATGCGGAAAGTGTCGGCAGTGGTCATCTTTCCGGGGTAGATGACGAACCCCCGGGATTTCAGGCTCGTGTAGAGAGTCTTGAAGGAGAGCCCCGGCTGACTGGCGAGGAGGAAAGCCGTGATGATGGGGGAGCGACAGACCTCCGGGAGGAGGCAATGGAAGCCCAGACCTTCCATGCCCGCGACGAGGGTCCGCTGATTGGCCTGGTAGCGGGCGTGGCGGGCTTCGACGCCGCCCTCCTCATCCAGCTCCCTCAAGGCCTGGGCGAAGGCACGGACGACGTGGGTGGGCGATGTGAATCGCCACTTGCCACCCTTGGCTTCCATTTCGCGCCACTGCTGGAAAAGATCCAGGCTCAGGCTTCGGGCCCGCCCCTCGCATGCCTCCAGTGCCGCCCTTCGGGCGATGACGAATCCGAATCCGGGTACGCCCTGGATGCACTTGTTGGCGCTGGAAATGAGGAAATCGGCTCCCATGGACGAGATGTCCATGGGAATGCCGCCGAAGCTGCTCATGGCGTCGACGATGAAGGTCTTGCCGTGGGACCGGGCCAGGCGGCCGACGTCCTCCACGGGGTTGAGCATTCCCGTGGTCGTTTCGCAATGGACCATGGCCATATGGGTCACATCGGGGTGGCTCTCCAGGACCGATTCCACGCTCTCGGGAACGGGGCGGCCCACCTCGCCGAAATCGAGGAGTATCGTGGGAATGCGGAGCACATGGGTGATGAGGGCCATGCGGTCGCCGTAATGGCCGTTGGCGATGATGAGGATCTTGCCGTCCTCGGGCACGACGCTCCCCAGGGTGGCTTCCACCGAGAAGGTCCCGCTTCCCTGCATGAGCACCGACGTGTAGTCCGCCGACTCGCCGGCGAGGGCCACGAGCTCGGCGCGGATGGTCTGGACGATGACGTTGTATTCCTCATCCCAGGTGCACCAGTCGCGAAGCATGACGGCCTTGACGGAGCGGGTCGTGGAGAGTGGGCCCGGGGTCAGCAGCAGATAAGGGTTTTCGGGGAGCTGGTCGAGATTCATGGGGATCCTTTCAGCGTCTGCGCGGGTCCATCGGGCCGCGCTGTCCGGGCTTCGACCTGTGTCAGGGCCGATTCGATCGTGGTGATCGCCCTGTCCATCTCGTCCTCGGAAACGGTGAGGGGCGGAGTCAGGGTGAGGATGTTTCCCGAGGAGACTTTGAAGCTCAGACCCTCCGCCAGGCAGCGGTAGAGGATTTCGTCGGCCTCGTTGACGGCGGGCTCGCCTGCGGGGAGGGTGAGCTCAAGGGCCAGGAGCATCCCCAGCCCCCGCGCGTCCCCCACGAGGGGATGCACCCCCCGCATGGCTTTCAGCCGCCCCAGGGTAACGTCGCCCAGGGTTCTCGAGCGGCCGAGCAGGCCATTCTCCTCGATGCAGTCCAGGACCGCCAGGGCAGCGGCACACGCCACGGGATTCTTCTCGTGGGTGTAATGGCCCAATGCCATGTGACCGGCGACGTTGAAGGCATCCCGGGCGATGATGGCTGCCAGGGGTAGTACTCCGCCCCCCAGGCCTTTTCCCAGGATGAGGATGTCTGGAGACACGTCGAAGTGCTCGCAGGCGAGCATCCGACCGGTGCGGCCCAGACAGACCGCCGTTTCGTCGAAGATGAGGAGGGTGCCGTGGCGGTCGCAGGCCCGTCTCACCCGCTCCCAGTAACCGGCAGGGGGAAGGTCCACGGTGGTGCAGCGGACGGGCTCGGCAATGACCGCAGCCACGTCGCACTCCTTCTCGAGGGCATACTCCACGAAATCCGCGCACTTGAGCCCGCACCGGCCGCATCCGCCTTCGGGCGCCCATCGGCATCGAAAGGGCTCTGCGGGCGGGACGTGCTCGGTTCCGGGCATGAGAGGGCCGATTCCCACCCGAAACTGTGCTTCGCCGCCCACGGAGACCGCGTCGAGGGAGGCGCCGTGGAAGGCGTCCCACATGGAGATCGTCTTGTATCGTCCCGTGACGACGCGTGCCAGTTTGAGGGCCATGCCCACGGCGGAGGTGCCGCCGGGAGCGAAGAGCACCCGGTTGAGGTCGCCGGGGGCGAGCCCTGCCAGCCTCGAGGCCAGGGTCAAGGCGGGGACGTTGGTGTAACGCCGCGGACAGAAGGACAGGACGTCCAACTGCTTTTTGATGGCTGCCACAACCTGCGGGTTGGCGTAGCCCACCTGGTGGACGCTGTTGCCGTGGAAGTCCAGGTAGGATCTACCCTGAAGGTCGGTGAGAATCGTCCCCCGGGCCCCCTGGAGCACATTCAGGCAGGGGGTGGAGAGGGACTGGTGCAGGAAGAAGCGGGCGTCTTCCTCCAGGATGCCCCTGGCGGCCTCGGAGAGGTGATGCTCGCTCCACCATTTCCGCCTTGGGGAGAGGTTGACGTCCCCCTCGGCGGCCTGGGCCTGATTCGGAGCATGTGTGGGGTGGTTCAGCATGGAATAGCACCTGGCTTTCAACGGGGTGTCTGACCGTTCCTCACTCCGGGGATCGGTCCCTTCATCGACCTTTCCGGCCGATTCGGCGCGCGGCGACGGCTCAGGGCCGCTCGCCGGTGGAGAGCCTGGCGCCGATGTCTTCCAGGATCGGCCAGCATTGCCCCATGTCCGGCGCCGTGTAGTGAGCGCCCACCGCCCGGAAGCTGGCTGCGATGGCATCCAGCCGCTCCTGGAGCTCGCCGGCCGGCAGGGCCTCGGCTTCGGCCTCGGTCAGGCCCAGGTCACTGCCCGATCGGGTGACGGCGACGGTCCACATGCCGGCGTTGAGTCCTTCCATGATGTCGCTGACGGTGTCCCCGATCTTCACCATGGCCTCCAGGGGGTAGACCTGGAGCTCAATGGCGCACTGGTAGCACATGAACGGGGCGGGTCTCGCCCGGGGGACCTCCGAGGATGTCACCACGCAGTCGGGCCGGTAGCCCTTCCTCGCAGCCTCCCCCACGAGCACCTCCATGATGGGCCGCGTGTAGCCCGTGGTGGAGCCGACGGCGATGTCGCGGGCCCGGCAGCGGGAGACGAATTCCAGCAGACCGGGGATCGGGTCTGAATGTTCGCGGATGGCCTGGATCATGAGTGGCTCGAGCCTGGCATACATCCTCCCGATGTCTTCCTCCCCGATGGGTTCGCTCCTGGCGGTTTTCCAACGGTCCATGATCGACTCCATGGCGCAGAGAGCCCGCAGGTGGTCGATCTTCCGCAACCCCATGGGCTCGCGGGCTTCGGCCGTCGTGATCCTTACACCCTCACGCCGGAAGACTTCGACGAAGGTCCCCACGGGCCCCATGCAGCCAAAATCGACGGCGGTCCCCGCCCAGTCCAGGACGACGGCCTTGAGGGGGCCGGTAAAGGGTCGGCTTCGAGCCGGTGATTCCATGACATCCAATCCTTTCCGAGTGAGGTGGATCATCTGGCCGCCCAGGCCTGTGTGCTCCCGACGAACCAGCGCTTGAGGACCCCATGGACTCCCCGTGCCAGGATGTTGACTCCCACGATGAGCATGGCCATGGCTGCCGCCGGGGCGATGTCGCCGGCGTCATCCATGTTGGCCACGGCCACTGAAGCCAGGGGGAGGTCCGCGTTGTATAGAAAGATCACCGCCGACACCGTGGCCATGGAGTTGACGAAGTAGTAGACCGCGATCTCGATGGCGGCGGGGAGGCAGACGGGCACGGTCACCCGGATGAAGGTCCGGTAAAACGGTACGCCCAAGGACTCCGATACGGTCTCAAACTCGCGGTCCAGCTGCTTGAGGGCCGTGGTGGCCGTGAGAAAGCTGACGGTGTAGAAGTGGACGACGTTGCTCAGCACCAGGATGCCCATGGTGCCGTAAAGGATGTGGAAGGGATTGGGGATGCTCCATCCGAGGATGAGCCATGAAGGGGTGTTGAAGAAGAAAATGTAGCTCAGGCCGATGACCATCCCGGGGAGAGCGAGGGGCACCAGGGACAGCATGTAGGAGATCTGCCTGAGAGTCCGCATTCCTCGGCCCTTCTCGATGAGGTAGGCCGAGCCGAAGGCCGCCATCGTTCCCAGGACGGCGGAGTACAAGCTCATGCGCACGCTGTTGATGAGGGCGGCGATCCCTCCGCCGCCCATGCGGCTGAAATCGTAGTGTTGGAAGCCGAGGGAGAGGTCGTAGGGCCAGACCTTGACGAGGGAGGCAAACAGGGCGGTTCCGTAGAATCCCAGGATGGTCGCGGCAATGACCGTGCACAGGGCGAGGGCCACGACGTCCCGCACCCACGACGGCTGGGGGACGAGGGGGATGGCTCTGGCCGTCAGGGCTGAAAACTGCCGCCGCTGGCAGATCCGGTCCGCCACGAAGGCGATGAGCGTGGGCACCAGCAGGACCGAGCTCACCACGGCACCCATGACGAAGTTCTGCTGACCGATCACCTGCTTGTAAATGTCCGTGGCCAGCACGTTGAAATGGCCGCCGACCACCTTGGGCGCGCCGAAATCCGTGAAGGCCAGAACGAAGCAGACGAAGAAGGTGCTGATGAGACCGAACTTGATTCCGGGAAGCGTGATGGTCAGAAAGGTCCTCATGCGGGAGGCCCCGAGGGATGCGGAGGCTTCGTAGAGGCGGGCGTCAGTCATGCGAAGGGCCACCGAGAGGATGAGGACGGCCTGGGGCAGAGTGTAAAGGACTTCGGCACATACGATGCCGAAAGGGCCGTAAAGCTCGATGGAACAGCCCGGGATGACTCCGAGGAAGCCCTGGGTAATCAGCCCTTTGCGGCCGAAGAGATAGACCAGCGCAATGCCGTTGAGGAGGGTGGGGGCGAAGAGGGGCATCATGACGACCCCCTGGAAAAACCCCTTGAAGGGGATGCAGGTCCTCGTCAGAGCGTGGGCATAGGCGAAACCGATGCTGGTGGATACAGCCGTCGTGAAGGTTGAGACGAAAAGGCTGTTGGTGAGGGAGGATGAAAGGGCCGGGGTGCGAAAATAGGTGACATAGTTCGAAAGGCCGATGAAGTCCCCGAGGGGGCTCAGGAAGCTCTTCCAGAGGAGCTGCGCCACCGGGAGGAGGACGCAGCAGACCATCCAGAGGCAGGCGGTGATGATCAAGGCCCGGCGGACCCACTTTTCCAGATCCACCACCGTAAGCCTGGCGTCTCCGCTGAAGAGCCTGCCGGTCAGGCTGCGTAGACCAAGAGCCGGTGGGTCGGCAGATCCACATGGATGCGGGTCTTTTCGCATATTCTGAGTTTGCGCACTTTCTCGGCCGTCACGTCGGCCTCGATGAGGGAAGCTTCCGAATCCTCAATGAGCAGGCTCATCGCCACGCGGAAGTTGGAGCCGCGGTATTCGAGCCGCTGGACTTCGGCCTTGAGCAGGTTCCGGGACGGCTCGCCATTCTGGCGGATTTCGATGTCCTCGGGACGAATGGCCAGAATAGCGGCAGCCCCATCGGGCATGGGACCCGAATCCTCCACCAGCAGACGGAGGCTTCCCTTGCGAAAGGTTCGAGGGGATTCCTTGACGGTGTCCCGGATGAAGTTCATGGATCCGATGAAGGATGCCACGAAGGGGCAGCCGGGACTGTTGTAGATTTCATCCGGCGTGCCCGCCTGAAGAGCCCTTCCCCGATCCATGACCAGGATGCGGTCAGCCATGGCCAGGGCTTCCTCCTGGTCGTGGGTGACCATGAGCGTGGTCACCCCCAGCCGCTGCTGAAGTGAACGGATCTCCATGCGGAGCCTGGAGCGGACCTGTGCGTCGAGGGCGGAGAGGGGCTCGTCCAGGAGGAGCAGGGATGGCGAGGGCGCTATGGCCCGTGCCAGGGCAACACGCTGCTGCTGACCGCCCGACAGCTGCGAGGGAAACTTCCGATCCTGGCCCTGAAGGCCCACCAGGGCCAGCAGCTCCTCCACGCGGTCCTTCACCCGGCTCCGGGGCATGCCTCGGGTCTGCAGTCCATAGGCGATGTTCTGGGCCGCCGTGAGGTTTGGAAACAGCGCGTAGGACTGGAAGACGATCCCCACATGGCGCCGGGATACGGGGAGGAGCGATACATCACGGCCGTCCAGGAGCACGCTGCCGGCATCCTGCCGGTCGAGGCCGGCCACGGCTCGCAGCAGGGTGGTCTTGCCGCACCCGCTGGGCCCCAGAATGCAGAGAAGCTCACCTCGGCCCAGGGTAAAGGAGACATCGTCCAGGGCCTTGAAGTGGCCGAAACGCTTGGAGATGCCTTCCACCCTCAGGTGATTTTCCGGACCAGGCGGTGCGGATGGCTCGGTCTCGGCCGTCCTTCGGTGCAGCATGGGCTTTCCTCCGGTTTTTGTTTCCTGGGTAGGGCGCATGGCTCGATGACTACTTCCTGGCTTCGCTCTTGCCGTCGTATCGCCTGGACCACTCGGCCAGGATCGCTTCCCGGTTTTTGGCGGCCCAGCTCAGGTCGTTCTGGATGAGCTGCTGAAAGGGGTCCGCGGGATACCCCTCGGGAATCGGCTCGCCCGTCGGGTAGGCCGTGACGGGATAGACCCTGGCATAAGCCTTCATGACCTCGGGGCCCAGAGCCCAGTCCAGGAAGGTTCCGGCGGAAGCCTTGATGACGCTCTTCCTGATGAGGGCGTTGGCTTCGGCATCCCAGCCGCATCCCTCCCTGGGGAAAACCGTTTCAACGGGCTCGCCCTTCTTTTTCTGGATGATGCCGCGGTAACCGAAGGAGATTCCGATGGGGATCTCGCCAGCTCCGGCCATCTTGCAGGGCTTCGATCCCGAGTGGGTGTACTGGGCGATGTTCTGGTGCAGCTGGTCCAGGTATTCCCATCCCTTTTGCTCGCCCATGGACTGAAGGATAGCTGAGACCGTCAGAAAGCCGGTGCCGGAGGAGGCTGGATTGGGCATGATGATCTTGCCGCGATAGACGGGCTTGACCAGGTCGGCCAGGGATGTCGGGATGGGCAGGCTCTGGGCTTTGGCTTCCAGGGTGTTCACGCAGAATCCCGTTTCCCAGACCTTGATCCCCACCCAGCGGGGCGGGTCGGCAGGGTCGCGCAGAAGCGGGTTGACCCGGGCCAGGCTCTTGGGGGCGTAGGGAGCCAGCATCCCCGCCTGGTCGCAAACGAGAAGGCTGGTGGCGGCCAGACCCCAGACCACATCCGCCTGCGGATTGTTCTTCTCCGCCAGGAGCCGCGCGGTGATGATGCCGGTGGAATCGCGCACCACCTTGACCGTGATGTCGGGGTGGGCTTTCTTGAAAAGCTCGAGATAGCCAGGGTATTCATCGTCTTCGAGGGCTGTGTAAACGATCAGATCCTCGGCCTTGGCGCAGGGGAGCATCGTCGTCCATGAAAGAATGCCGAGGATCAGCATCGAAAGTCCCACAAGTCTGGCCGCCGGGCGCATGGCTCACTCCTTGCTGGTTGAAGTATGTGTCGGGTATTGCTCATGAGAAAGGGATATCGTACGGAGTCCTAAAGTGTCAGGCTTCCGTTACGGAACGACGACGACCGTGTGACGATTTCGTGAAGAAGAGGAGAGGGGTCTCCTGGCGTGGGGGGGAGCTCCTGGAGGCTTCCGATTCGAGAGGTGACGCGGGCCAATGCAGCGCCACAAATTGGAGTGTCCGAAAGCTCTGTTACTGAGGGGGGCGGGGTGGAGCCTGGATGCGGGGGCGGGGTTTCCCCCACCCCCACGAGGCAATACTGTTGACTTAAGCCCTGGACGTCATTCCGGCGAAAGCCGGAAGTCAGGTTTTGTGCCACTTTTTGGCCCCCGGCTTTCGCCGGGGTGACGGTAAATCAACAACATTGCCCCCACGAGGGCGGTATCATGCATTTTTCGCCGATTATGCCATGAGATCACCCGGAGGTGGCAGGTGCCGGGTCGGCGGGCCCGTCTGGAGCGATCGGGTCGGCGCCTGGGCAGGGGCGGGCGATACATCCTGCCCACCAGGTCCATGCCGCAATGGCTCCAGTGATTCGATGCTGGGCTCTTCCACCGCCTGCGTCCTGCCGCGCCAGGCCGACCACCAGGGTCTCCCCGCATCCGTGACGCCCTTGGCGGACAGTCCCACGAGGCCGATGAGCCCGTTGATGGACAGCTGCATCTGGTGGGCCTGGGCAGTCATGGTCTCCGACGCCGCCGCCGACTGCTCGGCGCTGGCCGCGTTCTGCTGGGTGATCCCATCCACGTCCGTCAGCGCCCGGTTCACCTGCTCGATGCCCGAGGCCTGCTCCCCGGTGGCCGCGGCGATCTCGCGCACGAGTCCGCCCACCCTCGAGGAGCGTTGGTTGACATCCAGGAAGGCTCCGTGGGCTTTCTCCACGATGGAGCGTCCTTCCTTCACTTTTCTCATGGTCGCCTCGATGAGGTCCGCGGTGCTCCTGGCGGCTTCCGCCGCGCGCAGCGCCAGGTTGCGCACTTCGTCCGAAACGACGGCGAAACCGGCTCCCGCCTCGCCCGCCCGGGCCGCCTCCACGGCGGCGTTCAGAGCCAGGAGGTTGGTCTGGAAGGCGATCTCGTCGATGGTCTTGATGATCTTGGACGTCTCGTCGCTGGCCCTGGAGATGGCTTCCATGGACCCGGTCAAGGCCTTCATGGATTCATCGGCGTTGATCATGGCCTTGTCGACGTCCCTCATGAGCAGGTCAGCTTCCTGGGCATTCTGAGCACTCATGCGAGTCATGGACGACATCTCCTCCAGGGAGGAAGAAGTCTCCTCGATGGCGGCCGCCTGCTGCGATGCGCCGTCAGCCACCTCCTGGCTGGAAGACGCCAGCTCCGAGGAAGCGCCGGCCAGCTGGTCCGAAACGCTCGTCAGGGCGCGAATGATCCGCTGGAGAGGACGGGTGATGGACCGGACGATGAACAGCAGTCCCAGTGCCAGGAGGGCCGCGGTGACCGCCATGCAGCCCACCACCGTGAGGGAGCTCTTTCGCACGCCGCGGATGAGCCCTTCCCGACTGAAGCCCATCTTGAGCCTGCCGATCTCCTTGCCGCCGCCATCCTTGATGGCTCGCTCATAGACGTTGATGTTGGCCAGGTCCTTGGGCTCTTCGCTTCTCTGGGTGACGGCTTTCCCCTTGTGATCGAAGAAGACCAGGAAGCTGACATCGGCGTCGGCGACGGTTTCCTGAACGAAGCCGTCCAGTGAGGGATAGTCGTAGTTGTCGAGGTACGGGATGCTGATTTTTTCAAGGAGATTGACCAGGGACATGGCGCGATGGTCGATCATGGACGAGATGGTCTTCTGATAGTTCATGACCATCAGGGTTCCCGTGGCTCCCAGTAGAACCATGGCCAGCAGGACGGTGGGAACCATGATGCGAAAACCGATTTTTCTGGATCTCAATAGAGTCACTGCTCTTCTCCGTTGTGGATTCCTGACGGGGGGACCCGTTGTTTGACGAGCCGCCCCCGTCAGAGCTCCCTGTGTCTTCCATGGGGCTGCCAGCACTCATTTGGAGATGTACTGCTTTCCCTCGCCGTTGATGTAATCGATGAGCTTGGCGACTCCCGGAGAAGGCTCGCCCCGGGTGATGAGGGTGATGGGCCTTCCCACCTCGGGGATCTCGGGGCTCGAGATCGTCGCATCCACCAGGGAGACGGGTCCCAGGCCCACGGCGCCAGGCGTGGCTTGGGCTTTCTCCTTCACATCCGCTGCCGTGGTGGCCTCCAATGTTTTCTGGAGATAGGGCTCCTCGTCCATGACCTGCTTCTGGAAGACGGACTGGGTGCCGGGGATCTTGCTGCCGAGCACCACGACGACGGGCAGGTCGGGGCCGCCCACTTCCTTCCAGCTGGTGACCTTTCCGGTGAAAATGGCCTTGAGCTGATCCTTGGAGAGGGTCTTCACGGCAACGCCCTTGTGCGCCATCAGCTTGACGATGTCCTTGCCGATGACCCGGTGTTTGTAAACCCCGGGGTCGGCCACGGGGGAGCCTTCCTTTTCCATCATCTTCATCCAGTCGCCGAAGGTGATCCCGCCGCTGGCGGCCTCCACCTTCTTGTCGTCGAGGTCCTTGAGAGCCTGGACCGGGCCGCTGCTGATCAGGTTCAGCTTGAGGCCGATGGATTTCTCCATGGGTTCCTTGATCTTGGCGAAGATGTTCTCGGTGGGCGCGGCGCCCGCGCCCACGGTGACCTCCTCCCCTAGAGAGACGGCTGGCAGGCCGAGGGGGAGGAGGCAGACCAGGGAAAGAGCGATGATGGGGATTCTTTTCATGGTTTCAATTCCTTTTTAAAGTGGCTATGGTGGTTGATGAATGCTCCTCGGAGGAAAGAACGCCGGCTGTGGGGCTCTTTGAGGCATGGTCCGGCGGTCAGGCGACTCCATGGAGCCCGTTTCGAGCAACGATTTTTGTCTCGGGATACATCTCGACAGTTCCAAGTCATTCTTGAATGCAAATTCAATGCAAAACCTCGGGAACGTGCAGTTTGACAAAGACATCGGGGCTCTGCGGGCAGGACCTTCCTGGAGCAGGATCGAAGTCCCCGGCATCGCGGCTGCCGGGCTCCGGTCCGCCCGCGGTATCGGAAGCCGCCCACCGAGGCGCGAGACGGAGCGTGGACCATGGCCTTGAATCCCTGGAAGGTGGCCACCTTCAATGTGAACGGCGTCAGGGCCCGCCTTCCGGTTCTGGTGGATTGGCTGTCCAGCCGGCGCCCTGATGTGGTCTGCCTGCAGGAGATCAAGTGCCTCGAGGAGAGCTTCCCCGCCGAGCCTTTCCGCGAGCTGGGATACACTCTGAAGGTCCGGGGCCAGAAGTCCTTCAATGGGGTGGCGGTTCTCAGCCTGAGGGAGCCCGAGGTGGAGGTGCGTGGCTTCGAAGACGGAGATGCGGATGAGGAGGCTCGCCTCCTGGCCGTCCGGGTTGACGGGGTTTGGGTGGTCAATACGTATGTGCCCCAGGGGCGCGACCCCCTGGACCCGGCATTCCAATACAAGCTGGGCTTTCTCTCCCGGCTGAAGCGCTGGATGGACGGCCGCTTCCTACGGTCCATGCCTGTGATCTGGACCGGGGACATCAACGTGGCTCCCGAGCCCCTGGACGTGTTCGACCCGGAGCGGCTGGAGGGCGAGGTGGGCTTCCATCCGGACGAGCGGGCGGCGCTGAAGGATGCCATGTCCTGGGGCTTCGTCGACCTGTTCCGGCGACTTCACCCCCATCGCAGGCAGTTCACCTTCTGGGATTACCGGATGCGGGGGGGGCTCAGCAGGAACCTGGGCTGGCGGATCGACCATGTGCTGGTGACTGAGCCACTCTGGCCTGCCTGCCTGGAGTGCGATGTCGACATGGAGCCTCGCGCGGCCTCCAAGCCAAGCGACCACACGCCCGTATGGGCATCCTTCGACTTGTCCCGTCTGACCTGAGCCTCCACAGGCCTTGAGTCCCGCGGGACCTGAGCGTCACGGACATCGGGGGCATCCCGACATGAGATCTTCGACCGACATGGCCATTTCGGATCCAGTGGAGAGGGGTTCGCGCAACGAATCCGGGGCTCGCCTCTGGAGTCAGCAGGTCCAGCACCTGTTTGCGTATGCACCGGTGAACATGCTGGCGACGCTGATCAACTGCCTGGTGCTCGGCGCTGTCTTCTGGAGCGCTGCCCCTCGTGAAGTCCTTCTGCCCTGGATCGTGGTCAACCTGGCACTTCTTCCGCCCCGGTACATGCTGGTGCGCCGCTACAGGCGTGACGAACCGGAATCTCCTCCAGCCCTCGGCCGGTACCGCCCCTTCGTCGTTCTGCTGGCATTGTCCGGCGCTGCCATGGGCTCGGCCGGTGTGCTGTTTTTCCCGGTGGATTCAGCCTTCCACGAGGTCTTTTTGATCTTCGTCCTGGGAGGGATGGTCGCCGGCGCCTCCACGGCCTTCTCCATCACCCCTCTGGCCTTCCTGGCTTATACCGTTCCGGTGGCTCTACCCTTGTTCCTTCGGCTCCTCGCCACGGGAAGCCCCCTCCATGCCCTGATGGGAGGCCTGCTGGCGCTGTTCTGGGTTCTCATGACGCTCAATGCCTTTGCCATGGGACGGCTCACGCGCAGTTCCTTCGAGGCCCGCATCGGTCATCTGTCGCTCATCGACTCCCTCAGGGTGGAGAAGGCGAAGGCCGAGGGGGCCGTCGAGGCCCTGGAACGGGAGATGACTGAGCGCCTGGAAGCTCAGAAGGCCCTCCTGGCGAGCGAGCAGCAGTTCCGCATGCTCGTGGAGACTCTGAACGAAGGCCTTGGCGTGGTCAATGAGCGGGGAGCCATAGAATACGTGAATAACCGGTTGTGCGAGATCGTGGGTCGCCCCGATTCGGAGCTGCTGGGCAAGGCGGTGGCCGACCTGTTCGAGGACCCATTCCGCCCGCGTTTCGATGAGGCCGCTTTCCAGCGCAGACTCAAACGGCGCATGGTATCCGAGATGGAGCTGGTGACCCCCGCGGGAAAACGGGTCTCGATCCTGGTCTCCGCTTCGCCTCGTTTCGATGAGAGCGAGGGCTTTCGAGGCATCATCGCCGCCATCACGGACATCACCTATCTCAAGCAGGCCGAGAAAAGTCTTCGGGAATCCGGGGAGCAATACCGGATGATCTTCCAGAACTCTCCGCTGGGCATCGTGCACTTCGACCGGCACGGCAACGTTACCGCATGCAACCCGGCCATGGGAGCCATTGCGGGGTCGAACCCCCAACGCCTTGCCGGCATCCATCTGCCGGGGCTCATCGAGGACGATGCCATGAAGGGAGCCATCGAGCTCTGCCTGGCGGGCAAGCATGGCCACTACGAAGGGCACTACCAGTCCGTGGTGGGCGGCCGCTGGCGCTACCTCAAGGCGACCTTCGGGCCGATCCTGGCCGAGGACGGAACTGTTCTGGGTGGAATCGGAATCATTGAGGACGTTTCCGACCGCAAGCGGGCCGAAAGAGAGATGCAGGACCAGCTCCGTCTCCTCCAGACCCTCATCAACACGATCCCCAATCCCGTTTTTTTCAAGGACATCAACGGCGTGTACTTCGGGTGCAACCGCGCCTTCCAGGACCGCATGGGGCTCACCAGGGAGCAGATCATCGGCAAGACCGTCTATGACATCCTGCCCCTGGCGCTGGCTGAGCCCTACGACGCCAAGGATCGCGACCTTCTGGCGAACCCGGGGGAGGATTCTTCCGAAGGTGTGCTCCTGTACGCGGACGGGTCGTTCCACAGCGTCATCGTCAACAAAGCGACGTTCACGGATGCCGAGGGTCACGTGGCCGGCCTGGTGGGCGTCGATGTGGATATCACTGAAAGGAAGCGGGCCGAGGAGGAGCTGCGGCGGGCTCACGATGACCTCGAGAGACGTGTCGCCCAGCGGACGGGCGAGCTGGCGTTGGCCAACGAGGAGCTCAAGCTGGAGATCGCCGAGCGCGAAAAAGCCGAGCAGGCCCTGCGGGAGAGCTCCGAGAAGCTCAAGCTCTTCGCCTACTCCGTGGCCCATGACCTGAAGAGCCCGGCGGTGGGCATTTTTGGATTGACCCGGCTGCTGCACAAGCACTACAGCCCTGTGCTGGATGAGCGAGGAAAGCTGTACTGCGACCAGATCCTCAAGTCATCCGAGCACTTGGCGGCCCTGGTGGACGAGATCAACGCCTATGTCGCGGCCAAGGAGGCCCCGCTGCGGGTGGAGGAGGTCAGCCTTCAGGAGGTTCTGCAGATGGTGCAGGACGAGTTCTCGCCGCGGCTCAGGGTCCGCCAGATCCAATGGATCCTGGCTCTGAACGCCAGGGAGGCCCGCGCGGACCGCCTGGCGCTGCTCCGCCTGTTTCGAAACCTGGTGGACAACGCCCTGAAATATGGAGGGGACCCCCTGACGGAGATCCGAGTGGGCTGCAGGGAGCTGGAGGATGCGTATCTCTTCTCCGTCAGCGACAACGGTGTCGGCATCAGCCGGGAGGCCGCGGAGAAGATTTTTGGCCTTTTTCAGCGGGACAATGATTCCTGGGGGACGGAAGGGACGGGGCTCGGCCTGGCCATCGTGAAGGAGCTGGTGGAGCGTCACCGTGGGAAAGTCTGGGTCGAGGCCGGCGCCGGTGGAGGGACCACCTTCTTTTTCACCATCTCCAAGCAGCTGTAGGATGCGCCGCCGAGAAGCCGTTCCGACACTCCGACCAGTGCGGTGATGGGGGCGGGGTTCAGCCCGCCCCCATGAAAGAACCTTCCGGACTACTCCAAAGCAGAGCCATCAACATTCGTTCCGATACGGAATTGCGCATCGGACCAAGGGGCGGGCTTCATGCCCGCCCGAATCGGATTCCTGTCGAGGCTCGGGGGAATTCGGCCACGGGCCGTCAGACCGCCCCGGCCTTTTTCAGCTCATCGAGCTTTTCCTTTCCCATCCCCAGATATCTCATGAAGATATACTCATTGTCCCCGCCCACGGGACGGCACATCCATTTGACGCGGGCCGGCGTCAGGGTCATCTTCCAGGGGGGACACTGGAAAGCCACATCGCCGTAATAGGGATCCGTGCCCTTGTCGAAAACGCCTCGCTCCCACCAGGCTTCATCCTCGAAGGTGTCCTTGATGTCCGTCATCTTGGCGGTGGCCACGATGCCGGGACCCCGGCGGTTGAGCACGTAATCCTGAACCATGTCCAGCACTTCGTCGCTGGTGTAGTTGACGGACCATTTTTCGATCTCCTTGTGGATGACGGCCTGGTTGGCCTTGTTCAGGCGATCGAAAATGCTGGGGAACTGGGCCCGCAGCTCCGGATTCTTCATGATGTTGGTGAGGCCTTCCCAGTTGGGGTCGCTGAAGCCGGCAATGAAGCTGTAGCCGTCCTTGGTCTTGATGATGGTGTACGGGAAGACGGCGCTGTCGTAGGCGCCCACCAGCCCTCGCAGCTGCTGAACGGTGTGATAGTATTGAATATGATAATCGCAGAAGCGAAGCTCGGCCTCGGGAGGAGCCACATCCACCATCTGCCCCTCTCCGGTGATGTGCCGGTAGTGAAGTGCGGTGAGGATCCCGAAGACCGCCCAGGCGCCGCCTGCGTACCATCCCATCCAGTTGCCTTCCTTGGTGGGAACGGTCCAGGGCTGAGATCCCTCCTCCTCCACGGGCTCGCCCGTCACGGCCATGACTCCCGATCGGGCCTGATCGCAGATGTCGTAGTCCGGCTTGCCGCAGCCGGCCTCGGGTCCGAAATGACCGTAGGTGTAAATGCTGGCGTAGATGAGCCGCGGGTTGATCTCCTTCAAAAAGCGATAGCTCAGTCCCCATCCGTCCATGACGCCGGGCTTGAAGGCTTCGATGACGACATCCGCCTGAGCTGCCAGCCGCCGGAATGCCTCCTGGCCCTCGGGCTTTTCGAGGCTCAGGGTGATGTGAAACTTGTTTCGGCCTTCCATGAGATAGCCGAGGCCCGTTCCCTTGTACTGATATCCGAAGGGTGAGAACTGCCGGGCGATGTCCCCCTCGGGCGGCTCGATGCGGATGACGTCGGCGCCGAATTCGGCCAGGATGGACGAGCCGAAGAGGGCTCCGATGTTGCCTTCACTGACGTCCAGGACCAGGATGTCGTCCAGGGCTTCCGGCTTCAGATGGTTCTTCTTGGGATCGTCCGCGTCGTGAATCCAGTCGACCCAGGTCCGGTCGGCCTCCACGGGAAAGTCTTCGAAAGGCAGCACGGTGGTGATTTTAGGGATTTCCATGCGTGGTCTCTCCTCTTGATCGGTAGGAATGGATTCCTGTTCGGGTCCTAGAAAATGATGCCGGCTTTGCCATCCCAGTCCGCGGGCGGCTTTCTTCCCGGAGGATTCTCCACCCATTTCCCGATGATCTTCTTATCGGCCAGGGCCTGGATCTGATAGGTGCGCAGCCCCAGAAACTTGCGCAGGATGAATTCATTGTCCATGCCGACCGGCTTGTTGGCCCATTTGTGGCGGGCAGGGGTCTTGGAAAGCTTGGCCGGGGAGCAGACTTCCACCATCTTCCCGTAGATGGGGTCCTCGTACTCGAAGACCGACGCCCGGGCCCGGAAGTGGGGGGATTCATACTGATCCTTGGCCGTGAGTATGGGAGAGGACGCAAAGCCGTACTTTGCTCCCAGCTGATCCACCTCGGCAACGGTCTTCCCTTGAGCCCATTCCCGAATGATGCCGAGGAGAGCCGACGCGTTTTCGTCCTTCAAGCGCGTGAGGAGATCCTTGAATCGAGGATCCTCGGCCACTTCAGGCTTGCCCATGGCCTGGCAGAGTCCCTTGAATTCTTCCTCCCGGGCTGCGGCCAGGGCCACCGGACCATCCTGGCACATGAAGACGTCCGATGGGCAGATAGCCAGGTCGCGGTTTCCAGTTCGAGGCCGGTTGTATTTCTCGAGATAATAATAGATCCAGCTCCAATCCAGCAGGCGCATCAAGCCCTCTCCCTGGGAGAGCTCGATGAACTGCCCCTGGCCGGTCCGATCCCGGTAGTGGAGGGCCGCCAGGACCGACAGGGCACCCAGCTGGGCCCCGAAATAATCCCCTATGAATACGCCGGTCTTGAGGGGGAGACGCCCCGGAAATCCCGTGGTGGCCAGAAGGCCGCTGACGGTCTGGGCCACGGCGTCGTAAGAGGCGCGCCCCTCGGCGTAAGCGCCCCACTGTCCGAACCCGTTGAGGGCGATGTAGATGATGCCGGGGTTCGTCTCCCTGATCTGTTCATATCCAATGCCCCATCGATCCATGGTGCCCGCGCGCAGGTTCTCGACGACCACGTCGCACCGCTTGGCCAGCCTGCGGAATATCTCCGCTCCCATGGAAACCCGAACATCCAGGGCCATGTGATACTTGTTGTGGTTCTGGGGAAGCTGCCCGATGGAGGCGTTCTTCCAGAAGGTTCCGTAAGGGGTGACGGAGCGCATGGTGTCGCCTGCCCCAGGCAGCTCCACCTTGATCACTTCCGCTCCGAATTCCCCGAGATAATCGGGGACGGCAGGACCCAGGATCAAAGTGCAAAGCTCAAGAATGCGTATGCCCCGCAAGGCTTCCGGCTTGGCGAAGATTTTGGACGCATCAAATTCTCGATTGGTCCAGGCAAGATAATCCTCTCGACTCATGTGACCTCCTGATTCTCGGATGGGATTGACAATGCGTACCTGAGCGCTTCCTGGGCAATGGCTGGTGTCCTCACCTCCTTCCGACGGACGTCGAGCCTTTTTGGGATTTGCGGTCCGCTCCGGTAGACAAGGCCCGGGCTTCCCTGTTGCGGTGAAGCCGGGGCCAGATCCTGGAACGGATTATGATGAATTTCGACAAGGTATGGAAAGAATGCTGACGGGGCAGCAACATCCGGATCCCGCAAGGGTGCAGGGAATGGGAGAGCTGGCGAAGCCGGCTGTGAGCAGTCAGTCGTTTATGATCGTTTCAGCTCGAAGAGGGGGAGAACCGATGCGCCCGTCGGGTTCTCCCTTAGCAAATATGTTTGAGCTAGTCAATAAATAGTGATGGTCTCTCCCGTGGGAATCAGTCATCACTTGAGCGCATGACCTTATAAGCGTTGATGAGGCCATTGGTGGAGGCATCATGGGTCGAGACGGGGCTTCCATCGGCCAGCTCGGGCAGGATTCGGCCGGCCAGCTGCTTGCCCAGCTCGACCCCCCACTGGTCGAAGCTGAAGATGTTCCACACCACGCCCTGAACGAAGATCTTATGCTCGTAGAGGGCGATGAGACTTCCGAGGGTGCGCGGAGTCAGCTGCCTGAAAAGAATGGAATTGGTGGGACGGCTGCCCTGAAATACCCGGTAAGGCCACAACCGCTGTACCTCTTCCTCGGATTTCCCTTCCGTCCTGAGATCGGCAATGACCTCGTCCCTGGTCTTGCCGTTCATCAGAGCCTCGGTCTGGGCAAAGAAATTGGAAAGGAGGATCCGGTGGTGGTCTCCGAGGGGGTTGTGGCTGATGGCGGGAGCCAGGAAATCGCAGGGCACGACCTGGGTTCCCTGGTGAATCAGCTGGTAAAAGGCATGCTGGCCGTTGGTCCCCGGCTCCCCCCAGATGATGGGGCCCGTCGAATAACCCACGACGGAACCTCTCCGATCCACGGACTTCCCGTTGCTCTCCATGCTGCCCTGCTGAAAATAGGCCGCGAACCGGTGCATGTACTGGTCGTAGGGTAGAATGGCCTCGGTGCGGCACCCGAAGAAATTCGTGTGCCAGATCCCGATCATGGCCAGCAGAACGGGCAGGTTGCGCTCGAAGGGCTCCGATCGGAAATGGAGGTCCATTTCATGGGCACCCTCAAGGAGCTCCAGAAAGTTTTCGAATCCCACGGTACAGGCGATGGACAGCCCGATGGCCGACCAGAGGGAGTAGCGGCCTCCCACCCAGTCCCAAAACTCGAACATGTTCTCGAGGTCGATGCCGAACCGGGCCACTCGCTCCCTGCTGGTCGAGAGAGCCACGAAATGCCGGGCCACGGCTGATGAGTCCCCGGCCCGCTCCAGGAGCCACTCGCGGGCCGAGAACGCGTTGGTCATGGTCTCCTGGGTGGTGAATGTCTTGGACGCGATCATGAAGAGCGTGGATTCCGCCCGAAGACCTTTCAGGGTCTCGCTCAGGTGAGTCCCGTCCACGTTGGAGACGAAATGGGAGCGGATGTGGCTTTTCCAGTAGGGGCGTAAAGCCTCGGTGACCATGAGCGGCCCCAGATCCGAGCCCCCGATGCCGATGTTCACGATGTCCGTGATTCCCTCTCCCGTGTATCCCTCCCAGTCTCCCGATACGATGCGGTCCGAAAAGATCCGCATTTTATCGAGGACGGCCAGCACGTCCGGCATCACGTCCCGGCCGTTCACGAGGAAGGGCTGGCTTCCGCGGTTCCTCAGAGCCACATGGAGAACCGCCCTCCCTTCGGTTTCGTTGATGGGCTCTCCCCTGAACATGCTGGCGATGGCATCGCCGACCTCGGTCTCTCGAGCCAGCCCCATGAGGAGGTCCAGGGTATCGTCGGTGAGGAGGTTCTTGGAGTAATCCAACAGGATGTCGCCAAGGCGGATCGAGTATTTCTCGAACCGGCCCGGGTCGCTGGCGAAAAGCTCCCGCAAGGAGACGGTCTCCATGCGGGCCCGATGACGCTGCAGCTCACCCCAGCTCCTGGTGGTGGTGGGATTGATTTTTTTCAGCATTTCCCGACCCCCTCTCTCATTCCGGCTTCGAGCCCCGCCCCATGGTTCTCAGGCCAATGCCTCGAGAGCTTTGGCCACTCGATCGAATCCCTCCCTGAGGTCCTCATGGGAAAGCGCATAGGAGAACCGCAGGCAGCGGTCCTCGCCGAAAGCCCCGCCCGGGACCACCGCCACGTGGGCGGATTCCATAAGATAATCCGCCAGGTCCAGGGATGTCTGGATGACGCGGTCTCCCGCTCCGCGTCCGTAATAATGGCTGAAGCTCGGAAAAACGTAGAAGGCGCCGGCCGGCCTGGGACAGGTGATGCCCGGCATTGCGGCCAGACGGCCGACGACGTATTGGCAGCGCTCCTCGAAAACCTTCACCATCTCCCGCACCACCCCCGTCTGCTGGCGGAGCGCCGCCACGCTGGCATACTGGGCGATGGAAGACGGATTGCTCGTGGATTGGCTCTGAATCTTGGTGGCCGCCTTGATGGCCCCGGCGTCCCCCAGCAGGTACCCGATGCGCCAGCCCGTCATGCAGTAGGTCTTGCTCACCCCGTTCAGGATGAAGGTGCGGGGCTGAAGCCTGGGCTGAACCATGGCGATGTTGGCCCACTCCTGACCGTTGAAGAGGATGCGGTAATAGATGTCATCCGAGACGATGAGCACGTTCTCTCTGGGAGTCAGGACTTCCGCCAGGGCAGCCAGCTCGGACGGCGTGTAGTGCGCCCCCGTGGGATTGGACGGGCTGTTCAGGATGAGCATCCGGGTGCGGTCGTTGATGGCCGCTTGAAGATCCTCGGGCTTCAGCTTGAAGCCCGCATCCTCGGAGCAGGGCACGATGACGGGCTGGGCTCCCGTGAGGACCACCATGTCTGGGTAGGACACCCAGTAAGGAGAGGGGATGATCACCTCGTCGCCGGGGTCCAGGAGCGCCTGGAAAAGGTTGTACAAGGCATGCTTGCCCCCGCAGGAGACCAGGACCTCCTCCCGCTGATAGGACAGGCCATAATCGTCCCGTATGACTTGACGAATGGCGTCTTTCAGCTCGTCGATGCCGCCGACGGCGGTGTAGCGTGTGTGGCCGTCCCGGATGGCCTGAATGGCCGCTTCCCGAATGTGCTCCGGGGTCTCGAAATCCGGCTCTCCCACTCCGAAATTGACAATATGAGCCCCTTTGGCCTTCAGCGCCTTGGCTTTGGCGTTGATGGCCAGGGTTGCCGATGGCTGGATGCGAGTCACCCTTTCAGCAAGCCTCATGCTCCTCCCCTCCCTGTGTGTCCCGATGGCCTTGGATATCGTAAGCGACATCCACCAAAAAAAGACCGTGAGCCGGTGCCGTCATCCCGGCACGGCGCCGGTCGCCGCTGTTCATGATCTCCCTGAATCCTTCCGGGGCAAGCTTCCCTTTACCCACATCCACCAGGGTGCCCACTAGATTCCGGACCATGTGCCTCAAAAAACCGTTGGCCTCAAAACGAAGCACCCAGTGCTCGGAATCGGGGAAGATCAGCTCCGCCCGATGGAGGGTCCGCTCCGTTGACCTGACGGAGGATCCAGCCGCCATGAAGGCCGCGAAGTCGTGGCTCCCCGCCAGGAGTCGGAGGCACTCCACGACCGGCTCCGGCATGAGATGCCGGCGGATCAGCCATGCCCGGTTTCGCTCCAGGGCAGACGGTGTCTCCCGGTTGAGAATCCAGTACTCGTAGGTCTTGCCGGTGGCTGAAAAGCGTGCGTGAAAGGAGTCCGCCACCTCTTCGGCCTCGAGCACCACAATGTCCGGAGGGAGGAGGCTGTTCAGCCCCCGCTGGATCTCCCGGGGCTCCAGGCGTGTGCGAGCGTAAAAATTGGCCACCTGCCTCCGGGCGTGCACCCCGGCATCCGTCCGCCCAGAGCCCCTCACGCGAATGGGGGCTCCCAGCATGATCTCGATGCGAAGCTCCAGCACCTCCTGGATGGTGAGGACCCCTGCCTGCCTCTGCCAGCCATGATAGCCCGAGCCGTCGTATTCCAGAACCAGCTTGAAATTTCGCTTCTGCTGGAGATCATAATGGGGCATGAGCGGCCTAGGGCTGCCAGGGGGGCGCCAGCAGCCCCGCCGTTTCGGCCAGTCCGCACATGAGATTCATGTTGCAGACCGCCTGTCCCGATGCGCCGCGCGTCAGATTGTCGATGACCGATACGACGATCACGCGCCCCGTTCTCGGGTCGACCCGCCAGCAGATGTCGCAGTAGTTGCTGCCCCGTACCTGGAGCGTTGAGGGCATGGCTCCTTTTTCGCACAGGCGCACGAAGGGGGCGTCTCCATAGAAGGATTCGAACGCCTCGTCGACCCTTTCAGGAGTGGCTCCATCCTCCAGGGTGGCGTACACCGTGCTCAGGATCCCCCGGCTCATGGGAACCAGATGGGGAGTGAAGTTGATGGTCACGGGCTTGCCAGCCAACCTGCCCAGCTCCTGCTCGATCTCGGGGGTGTGCCGGTGATCACCCACTTTGTAGGCCTTGAAGCCCTCGTTGACCTCGCAAAAATGAACGGCGAGCGTGGCTCCGCGACCGGCCCCGGACACGCCGGACTTGGAGTCGGCAATGAGAGTCTCGGGACGAATCAGGGCATTTCGCAGAAGGGGCGCCGCCCCGAGGATGATGCTGGTGGGGTAGCAGCCCGGATTCCCCACCAGAGGGGCGCGGCGTATTTCGTCCCTGTAAGCCTCTGGAAGGCCGTAGACCGCCCGGGCTGAAAGCTCCGGGGTCTTGTGGGGCTGATACCAGGCCTCATACACGGCAGGGTCTCGAAAGCGGTAGTCCGCGCTGAGGTCGACGACCTTCACTCCCCGGTCCAGAAGGGCGGGGACCGTGTCCATGGCGGCCTGGTGGGGGAGGGCAGTGAAGACCACATCCGCATCTCTGGTCAGGATTGCGGGGTCGGGCTCCTGAAAGACCAGTCCGCAATGACCTTTGAGCGCAGGGTAGAAACTGTCCAGGCGCTGCCCCAGCTGTGCCCTGGATGTGATGGTCGTCAGTCGAGCCTCGGGATGCTGCATGAGGATCCGAATCAGCTCGAAGCCCGTGTAACCAGATGCTCCTGCTATGGCAACGCGTATCATGCCTTTCGTCTCCCTGCCGTAAAAAGGCACAAAGGGCACGGCGCTGTGAGCGCGGTGCCCTTTGTGCTTCGAATTCGAAGTCGCTGAAGGATGGAGCTATGAAGACGGGCTGGTGGTTCCAACGGCCTGGCTACGGCCCATTCCCCGCGATGGTCCAGGGACCATTTCTCCCGGGGAGAGGGCTCATCCCGACCCAAGCCCCACGGATCTCCTTCCAGAGTGGCTGGCCGACCGGCGTCATGCGCAACGTCGGCGGAACCATCCGCCTCACTAACGTTTCGAATACTGGAACCGGGCCCGCGCGCTCCGCCTCCCGTACTTCTTTCTTTCCTTGACCCGCGAATCCCGCGTGATGAAGCCCGCACGCTTGAGAACCTCCCGGAATTCGGGATTGAACTCCAGGAGAGCCTTGGAGATCCCGTGACGGATGGCCCCAGCCTGTCCGGATCCGCCACCCCCGAATACGTTTACCATGACGTCCAGCTTGCCGTAAGTGCCGGTCATGACCAAAGGCTGCGTGATGACCATCTTGCTCGTCTCCCGGTCGATGTATGCGTCCAGGGACCGCTTGTTGATGGTGACCACTCCCGTTCCGGGCTGAAGCCAGACGCGCGCCACCGCCGTCTTACGTTTTCCTGTTCCATAGAAACGCTGTTCGGCCATCAGATTTCACTCTCCCTCATGCATCCGTTGAAAGCCCGGTGATCGACTAGAAATGCATCACCACGGGCTGCTGTGCTTCATGCGGATGCTCGGCTCCGCGATACACTTTCAGCTTCTTGATGAGCTTTCTTCCCAGCCTGTTCTTGGGCAGCATTCCCCACACAGCCAGCCGGATCATCCGCTCGGGATTATCCTGATTGAGCTTCCGGGCGGCGGTCTCCTTGACCCCCCCCATATAGCCGCTGTGGCGATAGTACACCTTCTGGTCCCATTTGTTGCCTGTCAGGCGCACCTTATCGGCGTTCAACACCACCACGAAGTCACCTAGGTCCACATGGGGCGTGAAGTGGGGCAGGTGCTTGCCGCGGAGCCTCATGGCGATCTGAGTGGCCAAACGCCCCAGAACCTGATTCTCGGCATCCACGACGATCCATTTACGCTGGCTCGGTTCAAACTTGGCGCTGTTCGTTTTCATCGGTTGCTCTCCGCAAGGAATATGTCTAGCCTGAAGCCCGTAAGCTATAGAGGAACAGTCCCTGTTTGTCAAGATGGTAATCGCATTTCATTTGAGGTCCAGGTCACTGTCCCCCCTGCCGTAGCTTCGGCTGGCGCCGAAAGAGCCCAGCCCCAGCAGATTCACCGTGAAGGCGATGCGATGGTCTTTCTCTTCATTCTCGTAGGACAGGCCGATGGCCCAGCAGCCGTGGTCATAACGGATTCCATAACCATGGGCGTACAGATCGTCCTGGTCGATGGAGTAGTCGTGATAGGTCAGGAGATAGAGGTTTTTGAAGACCTTGATGCTGGTGCTGGCAATGATCTCATCCACCAGCGAATCCCTGCGGTATTGGTAGTCCAGGCGCAGCCGGTGCCCCAGGCCGCTGTTCAAAACCATGTAGAAGTCGTGCAGCTCCATGTTGCCGCGATCAGGGGAGAACTCGGTGTCGTACGAGAGGGTCACGTACTGCCTAGGCTTCAGGTCCAGGCGGACCCCTATGTCCGTCACCCCCTTTTCACGGCTGCTTTCCAGCCGGACATCGGGCACATTCACCGGAACCCGCTCAAAATTATAGCCGTGCAGCACCTGGAGCCGCGCCACCTCTTGGTAGCTCACCCGCTCGTTGCCCTGTGCATCGGTCTTGACGGATTTCCCCGTCAAAAAGGTCGTGAATCCATAACGAATATCATGGCGCGTGGGATCCTCGTCGAACCGGTCGAAGAGCGGGATGTCTCCCTCGATGGGCTCCGGAACATATTCGTAGACCACTTCCGGACGGATGGAATGCTGAAAGGCAGTGAAGGATCCGACCTGCAACGGGTAGACCCGGTTGAGACGGCTGCTCATCTCCATGCGCAAGTCCGTGAACAGGCGTCCCTGACTCTCGCTGGGCTCCTCGGGCACGTCATCACGCCAGTCGACCCAGTAGGAAGTGGCGCGCAGGCCAATGGAGGGCTCCACATCGAGGTAATTTCCCCAATGCACCGGCAGGGTCAGCCTCGGAGAAACATCCAGGCGGTTTGCCCGGTCCCCATCGCGCCTCCAGTAGTTGGTGTAGCTCGTACCGAAGGTATAATAGGCAGGGAGGGCATCGATCCATGTGGGAATGACACTGAAGGCGAGAGAGGGCAGGCGCTGCAAGGTGAATTCGTCGATCTCCTTGTCCTGTTGGTCCCAGTAACGGGTGTCCATGCTGATGAGGCTGGATTCCCGCCTCTTCTCCAGGTAGAGACTGGATTCCCTGGCGAGGGTGTACTCGTCGTTGATGACACCACGCCCGAAATGCTCCCTGAAAATCTTGTCGGAATAATCTATGGACGCCGATCCCCGCTCGAACTCCGGCAGAAAATTTCGGTCGCTCACGAAATCGAGGTCCATCTTGGCCTCGATCTCCCAGGGCAGCTCAAAGGAATGTCGCGACCTCAGCCAGAAACGATCGCTCCGGATGAAGGGATATTCCTGGGCGGCCAGGTGGGCCTTGTCGGCCTGGTCACTGAGGTAGTTGAAAAGCCAGATCCCCTCCCCCCACCTCTCGTTGGCGATGCGGTATTCCACGCCGCTCATCCAGCCCCGCTCGGACATGTATCGGCCAAAAAACGTGGCGTCCATGTCCTGGCGGATGGCCCAATAGAAAGGGATCTCGCCCTGGACGCCGTTCAGCTCGGAATAGCCCCCCCACGGAAGGAGAAACCCGGATTGTCGATTCCGGCTCAGGGGCACCGCCACAATGGGCATATAGAACACCGGTACATCCCCGACCCAGAAGGAGGTGCTCCTGGCCCACGCAATGCCGTCCACGTCGACCTTCATGTTTTCGTAGCGAATCTTCCAGTCCGGCCCCTGGGGGTCGCAGCCCGTGACGAACCCATTCTTGAGCTCGTACTTCGTCGCCCCGGTCTTCTCGATATTCTCCCCCTGGGCGTAAAGCTGGTTGGCGGCAAAGTAGGTCAAACCGCCATCCACCCAGCCCGTCTCCTCATCCAGATTCCAGATGACATGCTCTCCGCGGAGCCAGTCACTGCCATACTTGAGCGTCACATTTCCCTTGAGCTCCACGATGCGCCTGGCTGTATCCAGCTCGGCCCAGTCCGACTCGATGTGGCGCTTGCCGGAAACGATGCGAACGTTGCCGACGGCCTCATAGACCTTTCTCTCCCGATCATAGGATAGCTGGTCCGCGTCGATGGTCCAGGCGCCGCGAAGCTGGGAGGCCAAGCCCCCATCGGTGACGAGGTCCTTCAGCTCCTCCTCGGCACAGGCCTTCCCGTGAAAGCCACCCGTGAGCATGAAGAAGAATACGCCCAGGCAGAGCGAGCCCAGGACCGACGTCCTGATGCGAGCTAATCGGCTGAAAACCATGGCGTCGCGGCCCCTTCCGTGGAAAGCGGCGTTGTTTCCGAGCACCCCGTCGGGTGTCCTTGTCGCAGGCAGGCTCTCAGACCCGAAGCCCTGACGGAGCTGAGCGCCTCAAAAGCCGGCCGGTCATGCGGGCGCCGGAAAGCTCCATCCCCGCCCGGCTCGAGCCCCCGTTTCCTCATCACAGCGAGAGGGTCTGCTCTCCAAACAGCTCTTTCACTTCACCGGCAAAATAAAGGGAGCCGGCAATGCAAATGGCATCCCTGGGCGATGCCAGGGCCCGGGCTTCGGCAATGGCCGCCGCGGGATCCTGAATGACGTAATGCTTCTGGACATAGGGACGCGCCAGCCGTTTGAGGGTCTCCGGCTTTTCGGCCCGAGCGTAACGCGGCTGAGTGAAGATCGCTGTCTCCGCCAGGGGAAGCAGACGCCTCAGGATTCCGCGTGTGTCCTTGTCGGCCATGATCCCCAGCACAAGGTGGAGCTTGTCATAGGTAAAACAGGATTTGAGCGCATCCCTCAGGCTGTCGGCGCCATGGGGATTGTGCGCGCCGTCCAGGATCACGAGCGGGTCCCTCTGGAGGATCTCCAGCCGACATGGCCAATGCACCTGAAGCAGTCCCTCCTTGAGAGATGCCGTGTCCAGGGTCAGCCTACCGCTGCCCTCGAGAACTTCAAGGGCAGCCAATGCCAGGGCGGTATTCTGGACCTGATGGGTGCCCTTGAGGCTCAGCTCGAGGGAACGCCACTTCTGCTTGATGCCATGGTACTGAAACGAGCCGTCGGGGTTGCGGCGTACGCGGAAATGCGATCCCAGGCAGTAAACGGGCGCCTGCTGGCTGAAGCAGGTGGCTTTCAAAATCCCCTTGACCACCGGCTGTCTGGCTCCCGTGATCAAGGGCACACCCTCCTTGATGATTCCCGCTTTCTCGCGGGCTATGGATGCCAGGCTGCTGCCCAGAAACTCCTGGTGATCGTACGACACGTTGGTGATGATGCCGACTTCGGGCCAGATGACGTTGGTCGCGTCCAGCCGCCCCCCCATACCTACCTCGATGACGGCCCAGTCCACCTGCTCCTCGAGGAAATACTGGAAGCCCATGGCCGTAACCATCTCGAAGAACGTGGGGGGCTCTCCGTCGTCCAGCACCGACCGTACACGCTCGAAAACACCGAGAATGCGATCCACGGCCGCTTCACGCTCATCGACCCGAAATCTCTCCGTGAAGCGAACCAGGTGCGGCGAAGTGTACAGGCCCACCTTGAATCCATGATGCCGCAGAATGCTCGAAAGCGTGGCCGCCGTGGATCCCTTGCCGTTGGTTCCGCCCACATGGATGCATCTGAGCTGCTTCTCGGGGTTTCCGAGGCGCTCCAGGATTCTCTCCGTGGAGTTCAGACCAAACTTGATGCCGTATTTCTGCAGACCATACAGGTAGTCAATGGAGGCCTTGTAGCGGTTTTGGGCTGAGCTTTCCATCATTCCCACCCATGATTCTTTCCATGCTGATGCCTAGCTGCCACTGATGAACCGCTCTCTTAGCATATTTCCAGAAGATGCGAAATCTCTATGTGGGGTGGGGCAGGCAAGGGAAAAACGGTTGGCGACGGACGTTGGGAAACGATGGATCCGTGGCGTCAGGCACGCGACGGGACCCGGAGTAAGGAGCTTCCGAGGGGGGCTGGGGCCGGTTGAATCCCGTCCGGGGCGCCGTGAGGTCTCCGGGAGCCGAGGGGCCGTTCAAGCGATGTGGAGAATGGACCTTGGACCGGTGGACTCGGTGATGACAGGGTTGAGGGAATCGGTCACCGCCTCCAGGAGCCTGTCCCAGCTGAGGGGCTTCGAAAGCACGTGGTCGACCCCGCTGGCCGTGAGATCGTCTTCCTCGTACTGGGCTCCCCAGCCGGTGATGAGGATGACGGGGAGCTTGGGGCTCCTCGCTTTCGCCCGTCTGGCGATATCCCATCCGCTCACCGAAGGCATTCCCAGGTCCGTCAGGACCAGGTCGAAATGCTCGGCATCGATGAGCCGCAGGGCCTCGTGTCCATCAGCCGTTGCCGTGACCCGGTGTCCTTTCAGACGCAGCATGTCTCTCAGAATCTCCAGGATCTCCGGGTCATCGTCGACGATGAGGAGCCGAAAAAACCTGGGTGTCGATGGGGATCTGCATGACACGCTCGCTCCAGGAAGCGGAGATGCCTTGGGGAGAGAGATCTCAAACGCCGATCCCCTGCCGGGCGCGCTCCGGGCCCGAATCTCTCCGCCGCTCCGGGCGATGAGGCTCCAGGAGACACTCAGCCCCAGCCCCGAGTTGCCCACCCCCTTGGTTGTATAAAAGGGATCGAATATCCTTCCTGAAACCTCCTTGGTCATTCCCACGCCGGTGTCCGATACCTCCAGCAGGATCTGATCCCCGGATTCCCTGCACGACAGGGTGATGACTCCCCCTTCCGGCATGGCTTCAACGGCGTTGAACACGAGGTTCGTGAGCACCTCCCTCAAATCCGAGGCACTGATGGAGGCAAAGCACGCCGGGGCCAGGCTCAGCTCGAAGCGAATGCTCCTCCCCGAGCGCTCCATGGCGTTCTTCCAGCGCGGTCTCGTCAGCTCGATGACGTCATTGATGGCTTCGGCCACATCCACGGATGCGGCCGGCATCTGGGAATCCCTGCTCCGCTCGGTGAACTTCTGGAGCCGGCGCACGGTGCTCGCCCCATCCTGCACCGCTTTTTCGATGTTGTGCAGCCGCCGCTGGATTTCATCATCGGCGATGGCGGGCAGCATGAGCTGAATATTCCCCAGAATAGCCATCAAAAGATTATTGAAATCATGAGCCACACCCCCTGCCATCGTTCCGAGGGCCGCCAGCTTCTCGGTTTGAATGAGCTTCTCGGCCAGCACATTCCTCTTGGTCATGTCATGGATTACCAGAAGAAAGCCGCTGGTGGTGCCGGATTCCCCCAAGAGCCGCACGAGGTTCACGTCGGCGGGGTAGGATTCGCCTTCCCGGGTCATCATGGAGACGTTGGTCAGCTCCTGGGCCTGGAAGGCCGACACTTCCCTGAAGAGCTTCTCGAATTCCGAAGGGCTGGCGAAAAGAATGGCCGGGGAGCGACCCTTGAGCTGGGAGGCGCTGAGCCCATGCCTGCGCTCGATGCTCTGGTTCACCTGCACGATGGCACCGATGGAATCGAGGAGGCAGATTCCTTGGGGAGTGCTTTCCAGCGCCTGCTGCGGCAGCGGAAGGTCCTGTGCCGGCTCCCTCTCCGCGGAATGCGAATGGCTCTTGCCGTTCTTGAGATCCGGACTGATGGGGAGTCTGGCCTGGCCTGGCCCCCTGGACGCCAGGGCGCCGCCGAGGAGAAAGCTGATGATGCGGCTGATGAGCTCCCAGTTCCGCCTGGTCTGGCTCGAAAAACACCGAGGCTGGGCGGAGCTGATGTTCATGACCCCGAGATCGTTCAGGGGAAGGCAGACCAGGGAGATGGGCGCGACGGTCGCCCCCCTTTTGGGCGGCAAGGGATCACTGACGGCGTTCTCCAGAAAGAAAGGGGATCGCATCTGAAAAACCCGGCCGGCAATTCCCTCGCCGACATCGAAGGCGAGGTCCCGATGGCGATTCCCCACCGTGCCGCTTCCCAGCAGATCGTCCAGGCCGTAAGCCGCCTTGAGGCTCAGATGATCGGCGCCTGGATCCCACAGGACTATGGAGCAGTTCTCGAAATCCGTTTCCTCTATGATGATGCGGGCCAGTTCCTTGAGGATGCGATCCTCGGCCGGCTCCTCGGATTGGAAGGAAAACAGCTCAGCGCACCTCCCAATGATCCCAAGGAAACGACTGGACTCCTCATCCCGCTCCTGGGAGCTCAGGAGCCCGGTCCGCAGAATACTGCTCAACGTTTCATCCATGGGTGTCACCTTATCGCAATAACGTCCACAGCTGCTCTACCTCGGCCCATATCACCCCCAGCCGCTCCCGGCCCGCATCCCACTCATTGTCCGGGATGAACAGGTCTTTGCGGTAACGGGAAGTGGATTCATCCTCGAGGAGGTCGGGATCTTCTCTGCTGTTGACCAGCGTGTTGGCGAGAGCGACGAGCTTCACCTCGGCTTTGAAAGCCGGGCTTTTCTCGGGGAAATGGTGAAACTCCATGACCAGCTGAAACACTTCGGGCAGGCTCCACCGAGCCGCCAGCCACTTCCCCACCACCGTGTGCGTCAGTCCGTACTGCAGCTCGGCGGACCAAAGCGGTGTTCTTCCGTTTCGAGACAACTGGCGGATGGCCTGATAATGATCCTGGAGGCAAAAGGCCATGGCCACCCGGCCCAGATCGTGAAAAAAAGCGAGAATGTAGGCTTTTTCAGGACTGACCCAGGGCCTCGATCGAGCCATCTCGCTCGCCACCCGCGCCGTGGCGAAAGAGTGCTTCCAGAGCCTTTCACGCTCCCGCGCATCGATGGAAGTGGGATTGGAATACATATCCATCAGGAGGGCACACAAGCACAGGGACTTGACCTGCTCGTAACCGATCACAATCATGGCCTTGGAGAGGGTCGGCACGCTTCCCCTCATGCCGTAATAGGTGGAATTGGCGACTCGCAGGATCCGCGCGGAGAGGGCCTGGTCGTATCGAATGAGGCTTTCGAGCTCCTCCGGCGACGAGACTTCGTCATGGATGATCTCCACCAATCGCTGGAGCGACCCGGACAGGGTAGGGAGGTCACGGATTCGAGCAATCCGGTGTCGAACTTCCTGCTCATTGGGAGAGCACATGGACATGGATATCTGCAGCCCCGTGGAAATGACTTGCGTGGATGAATTCTCTCAACCCATCAAATTCACTTATGATTTTGACTTTGGTTCGGTAAACACTACTGTCGGCAGGACAGGTGTAAACATCAAGGGCTTTCTCAAATGCTCGGATTACGGCTTGCCGAAGCCGAAGGACATCATCGAGACGTTCCCGAATCCCCGCGGCTCTGCTCGTCCACCCCCAGGAGATCTGTCGCGAAAGCAGTGGCGGACCCAAATCCGCCGACGGGGACGTGACCCGGTTGATCCGAAGGATCAAAAAGCAAGCCAACACACCGGCAAATCACCCCGCCTGCCCGTTCCGGGTACCCGGAATTCGGTGCCACTGGTTAACGCGTGCTCGGGATCTGCTCAGGATTCGAACTGGACAGCGTCCAATCCGACGACAGGAAAAATCACATCGATATTCAAGGCCCCACCTGAACGCTAGCATAAGGATGCAAGCAAGTCGATAGACTTTTGACGCTCTTTTTCACAAAAAGAGCTGCGCCGCTTCCTCGTGAAGATCTTCAAAGACCCCCGCTCCTCCGCGAAGAGCCAGGCACCCATGGGCCTATCACTGACAATGGCTGGATTGACTCGGCAGGTACCCCCGGCGGGAGGGTCCAGTGGCCCGTCGGGGCTTTGAGGATGGGTATGAATCAGGATGTCAAAATAATGGCTATCACCGTCCCCTCGATTCCGAAAAGAAGCCGGCGAGCCAGGGACGGCGGTGGTCCCATCGCTCCCATGTCCCCGGGGACGCTGCGCCCATGCGGTCTGTCATGACCCGTCGGCCTCGAACGACCCGGGCTCCTTGAACTGAATACGCACGGGAATTCCCAGCTCCATGGCCATCTCCGAGCCCAGGCGAAGGGAGGTTTGCTCCATCTCCTTGATCTCGTCGGAAAAAATGAGCTCATCCACGCCGAGCCACACCACCAGGTGATCCCGTCGGCCCGTCCGCTGAATCTGAAACCGGGTCCCCTGGGGCTCATGACCCAGGATGCGCTGGAGCAAAGCCTTCAACTGCCGAGGGTATACCTTGACGCCGCGAATGACCATGGCTTCATCCGAACGCTCCCGCAGCCATTCCATGCGTCTCAGGGTGCGGCCGCACGGGCAGGGCCCCTCGAGCCAGCGGACCTTGTCCCCGGTCCGATAACGGATGAGGGGAAAGGCCCGCGTTGTGAGGGTGGTGAGCACCAGCTCGCCGGGCATCCCCGGCTCCACGGCGACATCCCCGGCCGGGTCGATGACCTCCGCCAGAAAGTGATCCTCGCTCAGGTGCAGCCCGGACCTTTCGTCACACTCAAAGGCCAGAGCCGGCCCGGGAACTTCGCTGAGGCCATAGTGAGTCCAGGCACGGACGTGCAGCCTCTCCTCAAGCTGGGCGGCCAACCCGCCGGGGTCGGGAGCCTCGCCCACTAGAACCAGCGTCTTCAGGGCCAGCTCGTTGGGGTTCAGGTTGGACCGAAACAGCAGATCCATCAGCTCAGCCGCTGCCGAGGCCGTGGTGACCAGAACCGAGGTCCTGTAATCCTTGAGGATCATGAGCTGTTTTTCGGGAGGCAGATTCGTCAGGGGAATCACGCTCGCTTCGATGGCTTCCGCCCCGTCCTTGTACTCGCGTCCCCAGTTGGTCAGCCCGACCTCCAGGTGAATCTGGAGGATGTCCGAGCCCGAGACGCCAGCCGCGGCCAGCGCCCTGGCCACCAGCTCGCGCCACACGACGAGGTCCTGCTTGGTGTAGCCGCTGACCACGGGGTTGAGCGATGTCCCCTGGGCCGTGTGGATGCGCACCACATCACGGAGTGGAACGGCAAAGAGGCCGTAGGGGTAATGCTCGCTGAAGTGGCTTCGGTCGGTGAAAGGCACACTGGCCAGGTCCGACAGGTTCTCGATCTGGAGAGGGTCGATGCGGTGCTCGGTCAGCTGATTACGATAAAAGGGGACATTCTTGTAGGCCCGGTTCAGGGTGCTCTGAAGCCGCTCCAGCTGCTGCTGTCCCCTTCCTTCGAAATCGAGGCACTCGACGGCAGGATTCCTTATGGGCATCGTCTAACTTCTCCCTTCGCAAAACTCCCGATAGTCACGACCCAGGTAGGCACGCTTGACATCCTGGTCGGCCAGAAGGTCCTCGGCGGCCCCCTCCAGGACGATACGACCATTCTCGAGCACATAGCCCCGGTCGGCGATCTGGAGAGCCGCCCTCGCGTTCTGCTCGACCAGGAGCACCGTGATCCCGCGCTCCTTGAGCTGGACCAGGGTATCCAGGATCATGCGCACCAGAAAAGGCGCCAGGCCCATGGTCGGCTCGTCCAGGAGCAAAAGCCGCGGGCGCGCCATGAGGGCCCGTGCGATGGCGATCATCTGCTGCTCGCCGCCCGAAAGGGTCCCCGCCGGCTGCCTGGCACGCTCCCGAAGGATCGGAAACAGCTCCAGAACGGACTCCAGATCCTCCCCCACCGCATCGTGCTCACGCCGCCTGTAGCGAAGGTAGGCTCCGAGCTTCAGGTTCTCCAGCACGGACATGGGCGGGAAAAGAAGACGCCCCTCGGGCACGAGGCACATGCCCCGCTGAACGATGGCCTGTGGCTTGAGCCCCCTCAGGGACTGCTTCTCGAGATGGATCTCTCCCTCCCAGCGGGCGGTGAGGCCGCACAGGGTCTGGAGCAGGGTGCTCTTGCCGGCCCCATTGGCGCCAATGAGGGCAATGATCTCTCCGGCCTGCACCGAGAGACTCACGCCATTGATGGCCCGGATCTTTCCATAATAGCATTTGACGTTGCGCATCCGCAGCATGCTCGACCTCCTAAGGCGGCGGAGAACAGCCCCCCAGGGAGCACATCGGCCGTGAGCCCCCGATCAGTCTTTTCCCAGATAAGCGCAGACCACCGCATCGTTGGACTGGATCTCGCGAGGAGTACCCTCGGCCAGTCTTCTCCCCTGATGCAGAACCTGGATGTGGTCCGAAATCCCCATGGTCAGGCTCATGTCGTGCTCCACCAGGAGCAGGGTCACACCCTGGTCGCGGATCTTGAGGAGCAGCTCTCCCAGCTGGCTCGTTTCCACGGCGTTGAGACCCGAAGCCGGCTCGTCCAGCAGCAGCAGCCGGGGGTCCGAAGCGAGGGCCCGTGCGATCTCCAGAAATCGCTGCCAGCCAAAGGGCAGATCCGAGCTCTTCTGCCCGGCCTGCTCCTCGAGCCCGGTGAATCGGAGCAGCTCCATGGCACGCTCCACGGCGTCGGCTTCCTCGCGCCGCACCCCTTTCCACCGCCCGATGGCCCCCCAGAAGCCCGACCGCATTCGCGAGTGCCGCCCCACCAGGACATTCTCCAGGACGGTCATGCTCCCGAACAGCTCCACGTTCTGGAAAGTGCGGGCGATTCCCATCCGAACGATGTGATGGATCGGTCTGCCCTGGATGGGCCGGCCCTCGAAAAGCACCTGCCCCTCGTCGGGGGCGTAAAGGCCGGTGACGATGTTGAAGAGGGTGGTCTTACCCGCTCCATTGGGACCGATGACGGCCTGGATGGTGCCTTGTGTCACCTGAAAAGAGATATCGTAGAGCGCCTGGATGCCCCCGAAGGATCTGGAGATGGACTGAAGCTCGACGATGGATTTCACCACGGGGTCACCTGGCCCTCGACCTTTCGACAAGATCGATGATTCCCCGCACGAGCCCCTGGGGCAGGAAGATCATGATCACCATGAGGATCAGCCCGTAGACGAGCATCTCGTAATCCATGAATACATGAAGCCATTGGGGGAGAAGGGTGATGACGGAGGCTCCCAGCAGCGATCCCCATATGCTGGCCATTCCTCCGATGACCACCATCGTCACCATGCGGACGGAGGTCATGAAATCGAAGGAGCTGGGGCTGATGAACTGAACCATGTGAGCGTACAGGTAGCCGGCGATCCCGGCGAAGATGGCACTGAGGACGAACACGCGCACCTTGAGATGGCTGGTGTCGATGCCCATGGCCGCTGCCGCATGCTCGCTGTCGTGTATAGCCCTCAATGCCCTGCCCACCCTCGAATCCACGAGTCGGCGGCACACCTCGAAACCGATGAGGACGGCTCCCCAGACCAGAAAGAAGTAAGTCCGGCGGGAGCCCAGGCTCAACGAGCCCAGGGTGAGGGGGGGAATGCCGACCAGCCCGGAATCCCCGCCCGTGAATCGGCTCCATTCCCTGAACAGGATGAAGACGATGATCCCGAAGCCCAGCGTCCCCATGCCCAGGTAATACCCCTGGAGCTTCAGAATCGGCAGGGCCACGACATAAGCCACCGCGGCCGTGAGCAGAATGGAGGCCGGCAGGGTCATCCAGGGCGTCCAGCCGAAGTGAGCCGTCAGGATTCCCGTGGTGTAAGCCCCCAGCCCATAGAAGGCGGCATGTCCCAGGGAGATCTGGCCCGCATACCCCATGAGCATGTTCAATCCCAGGGTCAGGAGAGTGTAGATGCCGATGAAGGTCAGCACTTGAAGGTGATAGGAATTGACCACCAGCAGCCCCGCGACCGCAACAGCTCCAGCCAGCCAAAGGTTTTTCATTTCACCGCTCGCGCCTGTCCATGCTCATGAATGATCCACGGTTTAGAAACGGTGAACGGCCTTTTTCCCGAGGATCCCGCTGGGGCGCAGGTACAGGATCACCAGGAGGAGCAGGAAGGCGATGGCATCCTTGATGCTCGACGAGATGAATCCCACCCCCAGGGCCTCCAAAATCCCCAACAGAAGGCCTCCCAGGACAGCGCCCCAGGATGTGCCAAGGCCCCCCAGCATGGCGGCGCAAAAGCCCTTTAGCCCGAGCATCGTCCCCATGTCGTAGCTGCTCATGGTGACGGGGGCGATCAAAATGCCCCCCACGGCTCCCATGGCGGCGCTGACGGCAAAGGCCAGCATCGTCATGCGCTCCGTGCCGATCCCCAGCAGGGCCGCCGCCTTCTTGTTGATGGCGCAGGCCTCCATGGCCTTGCCCGTCAGTGTCCTGCGACGGAAGAACTGAAGCCAGACCACGACGAGGAGCACAATGGCCAGGATCCAGAGGCTCTGGGGAAGCAGGGACGCCCCCGCCACCTCGATGGGGGGATGCTTCGAGAATGCCCGCACACTGTGGGCATCCTTGCCCCAGATCATCATTCCAACCCCTCGAAAGAGGATGGAGGCTCCCACCGTGATGATGACCAGCACGATGGGGTGGGGCTTGCGCACGGTTCCGATGGCCAGACGCTCCAGGAGAATCCCCACCACCGCCACCGCCGCCACGGCTCCAACAAAGGCCACGGCCAGGGGCAGCTCAAAGCCCTTCCACAGGGATATGAGGCTCAATGCCCCCAGCATCACGAACTCGCCCTGGGCGAAGTTGATGAGGCCCGTCGCGTTGTAAAGCATGGTGAACCCCAGGGCGATGACGGCGTAAACCGCCCCGCTGGTCAATCCCGAAAAGAGATACTGAAGAAGCTCCTGCATGGTCAAAGTCTTGATGGTAAGGATGGATGTGAAATCATGGAGAATGTCCGACGGCTTCGCACGGCTGCGGCCAGGCCCCCATGCCGGCGAAGCGGCGCGCCATGCCCACCCCGGCTGGCGGGGGGGGCACTCGCACCGTTACGTCAAGGCGACAGCAGCTTCCACTTGCCGTCCTTGATCTGAACCATCACGAAAGCGTCTTTACCCAGTCCATTGTGGTCCGCGGGGGAAAAATTGAACGTCCCGCTGATCCCCACGTGACCGGTGATCTTTTCCAAAGCCGCCCGGATCTTCTCGCGGTCGCCCCCCGATCCCTGCATGGCCTTGGCCAGCAGCTGCATGGCGTCGTACGCGTAGCCGCCGAATCCCGACACCGGGGTCTTGAACCGCTGGTCGAACTGCTCGATGTAGCTCTTGATGACAGGCTTCTGTGGATCCGTGTCGGGGAGCTGATCAACCACGAGGATCTTGCCCGTGGGCAGGAATATGCCTTCGGCGGCATCCTGGGCCAGCTCGATGAACTTGGGAGAGGCCACCCCATGGCTCTGGTAGAGCGGGGTCTTGATGCCCAGCTGCTGAACGTTGCGGGAGACCACCGCCGGCCCGGGGTTCGTCCCCCAGCAGATGATGGCGTCGGGCTGGGCCGAACGGATCTTGGTGAGCTGAGCCGTCATGTCGGTGTCCTTCCCACCGAAGGACTCGGCCTGAACGATCTCGATACCCGCCTGCGCCGCCTGGGCCAGGAGCTGCTTCTTGCCGCTCTCGCCGAAGCTGTTCTCGACGGTGAGGATGCCCACCTTCCTGATACCCTGCTTTTTCATGTGGTCGTAGATGGCCGCCACGGCCAGAACGTCGCTCTGAGCGGTCTTGAACACCCAGGGCTTCACGGGCTCCGTGATCTCGATTCCCGCCGCGCAGCTGATCAGGGGAACCTTGTTGCTCTCGGCCAGGGGAACGAGGGGCAGCGTGGTCGGGGTGAGGCTGGGCCCGATGATGGCAATGACATTCTCGCTGCTGATGAGCTCGTTGGCGGCCAGAACCGCCTTGTCCGGCACACCCTCGGTGTCGCGGATCACCAGTTCCAGCTTCCGGCCGTCGATCCCACCTCGAGCATTGATCTCTTCCACTGCCATCTCGAGGCTCTTTTTTTCGGGATCGCCCAGAAACGAGTTGGGGCCGGTCACCGAGAAAAGGCCTCCGATTTTATAGGCCTCGGCGGCGAGTCCGCTGTGCAACGAGAAGCTCATGATGGCTGCCAGCTGAGCCATTACCCCGACCAGAACCTTTGTCCCACGCTTCATGGTGCTCCCCCTTCCTGGTGAATGAAAATCACATGGCGTACAGCCTGTCCCCCTCGATGACCGTCACTCCGTTGGCCTTCAAAACCCTCACGGCTTCATCCAGGTGATCGAACCGGAAGATGATGACCGCATTGCTGCCGCTCTGCTGCACGAAGGCGTACATGTACTCGACATTGACGTTGGACTGGTGAAGGATGTCCAGGATCTTGTGAAGCCCGCCCGGCCGGTCCTCCACCTCGACCGCGACCACGTCGGTCCTCCCCACGGTGAATCCCTGCTGCTTGAGCGCCTCCTTGGCCTTGACGTTGTCGTTGACGATGAGGCGCAGGATGCCGAAATCCGAGGTGTCCGCCAGTGAAAGCGCCCGGATGTTGATTCCCGCGTCGGAGAGGATCCTGGCCACTTCAGCCAGCCGTCCCGCCTTGTTCTCCAGAAAAACCGAAATCTGCTCGACCCGCATGCTCTCCTCCTGTCCTGTGCTTCCGCGACCTAAATCCTGCGGTTGTCGATCACCCGCTGAGCCTTGCCCTCGCTCCGGGCGATGGTTTTGGGCTCCACCAGCCTGGTCTTGACGGAGACGCCCAGGTATTCCTTGATGTTCTTGGAGATCTTCTTCTCGAGACCCTGGAGCACCCGCACCTCATCCGAGAACGCATGCTCGCCGACCTCCACCAGAACGGTGAGCATATCCAGGTTGCCCTCCCGGTCGACGATGAGCTGGTAATGGGGCTCCACCTCGTCGATCTCCATGAGGACGCTTTCGATCTGCGACGGAAACACGTTGACCCCGCGGATGATCAGCATGTCGTCGGTGCGCCCGCTGACACGGTTCATGCGGATGTGGGTCCTGCCGCAGATGCAGGGCTCGGGGTTGAGGGACGTGATGTCCCGCGTGCGGTAGCGGACGACGGGGAAGGCCTCCTTGGTGAGGGAGGTGAACACGAGCTCCCCCGTGGATCCCGGCGGGAGCGCCTCCCCCGTTTCGGGGTTGATGATCTCGGGAATGAAGTGATCCTCGAACACGTGGAGTCCCTTCTTGGCCTCGATGCACTCGACGGAGACTCCCGGCCCCATGACCTCGCTCAGGCCGTAGATGTCGATGGCGTCCAGGTGCAGCTTGTCCTCGATCTCCTGGCGCATCTGCTCGGACCAGGGCTCGGCGCCGAATATCCCCGCCTTGAACTTCAAGGACTGGAAATCCACGCCCATTTCGGCCGCCACCTCGGCCAGATGCAGAGCGTAGGAAGGCGTGCAGGTGATGAGGGTCGGTCCAAAATCCGCCATGATCATGATCTGCCGCTTGGTGTTGCCGCCCGAGATGGGAATGACCGAGGCACCCAGCCGCTCGGCCCCATAATGAACGCCCAGGCCGCCAGTGAAAAGCCCGTAGCCATACGCATTGTGGATGATATCGCCGCGGGTGGCTCCCCCCGCGGCCAGGGCCCGCGCCATGAGCTCTGACCATGTGATGATGTCGCGGGAGGTGTAGCCCACGACGGTGGGCTTGCCCGTGGTGCCCGACGAGGCGTGGATCCGGACCACGTTGTCCATGGGGACGGCGAACATGCCGAAAGGATAGTTGTCTCGGAGGTCCTGCTTGGTGGTGAATGGAACGCGGGCCAGGTCGGCCAGATCCCGGATGTCCGATGGTACCACTCCGGCTTCGTCAAACTTCTTCCGGTAGAACGGCACCGTTGCGTAAACCCGCTCGATCACAGACTGCAGGCGCCGAAGCTGGATGGCCTCCAGCGCCTCCCGGGGCAGTGTCTCGAATTCGACATTGAACATCATCGTCCAGCAACCCTCCCTGCTCAAAATCCGCATCCAGGCAAAAAAAAAGCTGTGGGCGGAATCCACAGCTTCGCAACTCACACCATGGGCTCCGCTGCTTCGGCCCCCCCATGGCTCTGTCTGCTCGTGTCTCGGATCGGGTTAGCTCACCCTTCCATGAGCGGGCCTCGTAAAACAATACCCGCCGCTAAAGCCGCTAAAATAAAACAGTCTTCTCACCGAGCCACCTTCATGGAGAAATCAAGTCAAGTGTCCGCTGAATAGCCAAATAGATGGGCGCTGTCAAGGAAATTGTCCTGACAGGAGCCAATGCCGCGCGATCTCGAGCTGGAGCGCGTCAGGACCCCCGGGATGCCGCGGTTTTGAAGACGGCCAGCTGGTCCTCGAGAAGCTGACTGGAGGGATAGTCTCCCCCCGCTTTGAGGGCGGCCTCCAAATGCTCGATGGCCCTGGGGTATTCCTTCCTGACGCCGTGGAGGGCCCCCAGCTTCCAGTGGATCTCCCTTTCCGAAGCGATGGCCCCTTCACTTTTCATGGCTGTCCAGTGGGCGATGGCCTCCTCGGATCGGCCCATGGCCTGCAGCGTGACCGCCGTCTGATAGCGTGCCATGCTCCTCAGGATCTTGTCCGATGCTCCGTCCAGCACTCTCTGGCTTTGCCCGAGGGCATCCTCGTAGCGCCTCACCTGGTAAAGAACCCGCGCCAGATCCATGCGCGCCAGCCAAGCGGCCGTTCTCCCGTCATGCTCCCGGACGAGCTGCTCCAGGTCGGCGATGAGCCTGCTCAAGGTCTGCTCGTCGGCACCGCTCAAATCCTGGGGCCATTGCCGGATCACCTGAGCATATCGCTCTCCTGCCCGCGACTCCTGGCTCCGCAGGTAGCTCTGCACGCCCAGCACGATCAGGAAGAGGACGAAAAGCCCAGCCGTGGCGGCACCCACGAGATTCCTGTTGGCCTCGAGCCACTCATGCGCTTTCTGGGAAAAGGTCGGGTCAGCCTGCCTGATCGGACCGGGCTGCTTCAAGGTCTTGCTTTTGGGGGATGCCAAACTGGTCGCTCCTGTCACATGATCCGACGCGGGGCCTGGAGGAGGGGAGCGCAAACGCGCGCCCGACTCTCAGGTTGTGCGCCGACAAGGTCCTTTAGCGCGAATGATCTTGATGATCTCTGCCGTACCGGTCGATCACCTTCCGCACGATGGATGTGGTCGATCGCTCGGGGGTCAACGGAATCCTCTCCACGCGACCTCCGGTCCTTTTCACGGCTTCGGCTCCGACGATCTGGTCCTCGGGCCAGTCGGCGCCCTTCACGAGGATGTCGGGCTGAATGGCTTCGATGAGGGGAAGGGGATCCGGGGTGTCAAAAACCACCACATAATCCACGCAGCACAGACCAGCCAGCAGCTCGCTCCGCTCGCTTTCGCCCTGGATGGGACGCAGAGCCCCCTTGATCCGCCGGACGGAGGCATCGCTGTTGATTCCCACGACGAGCAGGTCCCCCAGGGAGCGAGCCTCCTCCAGATACCGCAGGTGCCCCAGGTGGAGCAGGTCGAAGCAACCGTTGGTGAAGACCACCCGGATTCTTCCCTCACCACGGAGCGTCCGGCAGATGAGAGCCGTCTCCGCTGCACTCTTGACCTTGTCCCTGGCTCTCATTGAAGGTACGTCGATGACCTTTCCCCGGCCGATGGACCGCGAAGCTCGGACTCAACTCTCAGAAGCTCCTGGTCGCTCATGTGAGGGTAAAGCTCGATGGCTTCGGCATCGAGGGCGTCGATAAGCCCCTCCCGGAACATGCTCACCCAGAACAGCAAGCTCTCCCGGTTGGCGCCTCTCACCGTGATGAAGCCGGGGTCTTCCACGAAGAGATCCCCCTTGAACACGCTCCTGAGCCATCGGAGCGCCGCCCGCCCCGTGCCGGTCCGCTTCGGTGCCATCACTTCGAGATGATAAAGCGTGATCTCCTTTTTCCCTTCGCCGGACAGGGAGACGCTGATCTCACCCCTGCACAGCCCAGGCTTTTCGAACGACAGTGTCTCCATCGGGCCGAAGCCCTTGAGGATCGTCAACAGCTCCTTGATGGAAAGGCTACCGTAAGCAGCTCTCCAAACGGCCCCCTTCCACTCGATTTCTGCCACTTACTCCATCTCCGTTTTCTGGGTTCCTTTTTGGGGAAGACCTCTTTCTGGTCTTTCCCGCGTACGACAGCTTGCTCTGTGCCTCGCCCACGGCATTATGCAAGTCCCGCTCCCAAAGGGGGATCGACGACAGCATGTCCTTGTCCTCCTCCTTGAGACGGATGCGAAAGGAGCTCAAGGGGGGCTTCTTCTGAGAGCCGTCCCTGCTCTCAAAGAGCACCACTCAGTACCGGTGGCCCTTGCCCAGAACAATGGGGTATATCCCCATGGAATCCAAATCCGGGCATAATTCGTGAACCTTTGCCTTTACCCATTCCCGAGTGACTCTTTTCTCCATGAATTTGTCCAGGTGGGTCAGGAGGTTGAATGCCACAGAGAACATCGATGGTCTCGGTCCGCCGTCTCGTCGACGGATGGGTCACCCATCCCCGGTACATGCCGCGGACACGCCGCATCGTCTCGCCATCACCTGGCGCATGGCCTCGAAAAGGGCCACGCCGACGGTCGTCGCCAGGTTGAGGCTCCGCACCCTGGTGCGATCTATGGGAATCTTCACCACTCTGTCATGGGCTCCATCCAAAACGGAATGGGGCAGGCCCGCCGTTTCCGAGCCGAAGACGAGGCAGTCTCCGGCCTCGAACCGGAAGCTGAAAATGGACGTCTCGGCGCGCGCCGAGAAAAAAATGCACCGACGGGGAGCCCATTGACGGAGAAAGCTCTCCAGATCGCGATGAACCCGCAGGACAACCGACGGCCAGTAATCCAGGCCCGCTCGCTTGAGGTATCGGTCAGACAGCCGAAACCCGAGGGGCTCGATGAGGTGGAGAGGGGTCTGGGTTGCCGCGCACGTTCTGGCGATGTTGCCTGTATTCTGGGGGATTTCGGGCTGGTGGAGGACCACCTCGAACGATGATCCTTCCAGCGTCCGCGGCGAGGTCAAGGGACCGCCCCGCGCCGCGGAGACCGCTCTCTCACTGCAGGCTTCGCACCGCTCGTATGTAATGATTGGCATAGTTCTCTTCGATAACGTAAACGTCACCATAGTAGAAGTCGACGTAGCAGGCTTTGTGGTGCCCGGCTTCCGTGGACGTCCAGCAATTCCTCTGGGAGGTGAAGAGCGGATGGATGTAAAGTCCGCTGTTACGATCTTCCTCGGGCAGGATCAGCATGGCGAGCTCCTCCCTGGTGGGATACCGCCAATCGTCGAAGCCCGCATACCTGGCTGCGTTCAAACGATCAATATAGCCGAAGCCGTCATGCCAGACCATGGGCTCCTCGGACGCCTTCCGCTGCCATGCCAGACCATTCTGACGGTCCAAAACCACAACTTCTCCCTTGACAACAAACCGGTCTTCCATTGCACCTCCTTTGCCGAAGGATGGCGAATTGCCGCAATGCCAATAGTCGGGACCCGCTATGCACAGCTCACTTGACTCCTCACGGGGTCCCGATATTTAGCACAGAAATCCCGAGAAACGAACATGAAAATGGAATCGGGGGGCGGCATATTGTGCAACATTTCTCTATGTGTCCGGGATGGTCTTCATGATCCTCCCCCTGAAATCAGAGAGCCTGGGCCGTTCGCGCAATTCCAGGGCCCCGCGGGAGTCCAACGCTCCCGTTGTGCGCGTGAAAGGTGGTACACAGTGACCCGAAGGCCATGAAAAACCCACGGGGCCCCCTGGCCCTGGATCGCCCGGGCGGCTCGCCGGAAAAGCAGAGGGGCCCGTCGTTACGTCAGCCGGTTCCGGAACATCCATGCCGCCACGGAAAGGGATATCAAGGCTATGAGGCTCAGGGGCCAGAGATCCGACGCGATGACCTCCAGGGGAGCCCCCTCCAGGAAAACCCGGTGCACGATGGAGATGGCGTAGCGCAGCGGGTTGACCAGCGTGATCCACTGGACTTCCCGCGGCATGTTGGCGATGGGGGTGCTCAAGCCCGAAAGCAGGGCGAAGGGCATGATGGTCAGAAAGCTTCCCAGCAAGGCCTGCTGCATGGTGGCCGCCACCGATGAGATCATGAGCCCGACCCCCACGGCGGCGACGAGAAAAACGAGCACTCCCAGGTAAAAGGTCCAATAGGAGCCCTGAAAGGGGATCCCGAACCAGAAGAGGGCCACGCATAGCACCAGGGTTGTCTGGACGAGACCGATGAGAATGCTGGGAACGCTCTTCCCGACCATGATCTCGGCGGGGCGGAATGGGGTCACCAGGAGCTGGTCGAAGGTCCCCTGCTCCCGCTCGCGGGCGACGGACATGGCCGTCAGGATGACCATCTGGACGAGGGTCAGCATGCCGATGAGTCCCGGAATCATGAACCAGCGGGTTTCGATGCTGGGGTTGTACCAGGCCCTGGGCACGATTCGGGCCGGCGGTGGGGCATCTCCGTGTGTCTGCCTCCACCTTTCGTTGAAGCGCTCGGTGATGGTGACGATGTAATTCAGCGCGGTTCCAGCCGTGTTGGAATTGCGGCCGTCGGCGATGACCTGGACGTCCGCGGTCTGGCCCCCCAGAAGCCTGCGCTCGAAGTCGGGACCGATCTGAATCACCAGCAGGGCACGCCTGGTGTCGATGAGGCTCTGGATCCGGCCCTGCTCATGCAGCGTGGCCACGCGCCTGAAGACTCCCGACCCGTCCAGCTCGCTCAGAAACTGACGCGATGCGCCGCTGTTGTCCTGGTCATGGACGGCATAGCTCACCCGGTTCAGATCGTAGGTGGCGGCATAGCCAAAGATCAATGTCTGAAGGATGGGCGGGCCGAATACGGTGAAACGGCTCCTGGGGTCCTTGAGAATGGCCAGCAGCTCCTTCCAGATGAGTGCCCCGATGCGACGCAGAGCATGCATGATCAGTCCAGCCTCTTTTTCGTCTTCCTGATGGTGAGCCCGAATAGGATCAGCGCCATGAGCAGCATGGCGGCCGAGTTGGCCAGGATGATGCTCCAGACGTTCCCCGCCAGAAAGAGGGTCTGGAGGGCCGAAACATAATATCGGGCCGGCAGCAGGTAGCTCACCACCTGGACCGCCCTGGGGACGCTGGCGAGGTCGAAGATGAAGCCTGAAAGGAAAAGCGCGGGCAGAAAAGTGGCGATGAGAGCGATCTGGGAAGCGACGAACTGGCTGCGCGTGGCCGAAGAAATGAGCAGGCCCAGTCCCAGGGCCACCACCAGGTAGAGCATCGAGACCGCCACCACGAGGACCAGGGAGCCCCTCAGGGGGACATCGAAAAGGAGCCGGCCAGCGCCGACGGTGAGGAGCAGTCCCCCCATTCCCAGCAGGAAATAGGGTACCGTTTTTCCAATGAGGATCTCCCCCGTTCGGACGGGGGTCACGAAGAGCGCCTCCAGGGTGCCGCGCTCCCACTCGCGGGCCATGACCAGTGCAGTGAGGAGCGCCCCCGTGAGGGTCATGATGAGCACCACCAAGCCCGGGACCAGGAAATAATGGCTTTCCACGGCCTCGTTGAACCATATGCGGCTCTGAATCCTCACGGTCCCCCGGCCCTGGCCAGTCTGCTCGAGGTCCCGCCGCGAGATCCACGAGCCCAGGGCCGCCTGGACGTAACCCTCGATGATCCGTGCCCGGTTGGCGTCCACTCCGTGAACGATCACCTGGATCTCACCCCGGCCCGAGGCAAGGTCTCGCGGGAAGTCGCCGGTGATGCGCACGATGCCGTCGATCCTGCGCTCGAGCATGAGCTCCGCCGCATGCTTCATGGAAGTGACCGTCGTCACCTTGAATGTGCTCGAAAGCTCGAGGACGCCAAGCACTTCCGTGGCATCGGGGACGGGGCTTTCAAGGACCACTGCCAGGGGTGCCTCCCGAACATCCAGGGAAAGTCCGTAGCCGAACAGCAGGATGAGAAAAACGGGCAGGACCAGGGCAATGGCAATGCTGCTCGGGTCCCGGACAACCTGGAGCATTTCCTTGCGGATCAATGAGCGGGTCCGTCGAAGGCTCATGGCTGAGGGCTGGGCTTCGTCCGGTGCCCGGGGAACGATCGACATTGGCTGGACCTCAGTCTTTCCGCTCTTGAGATGCCTGATGGTGCGCTTCTACAATGGCGATGAAGGCATCCTCGATGGTCGGCTCCCCGCCCGGCTCCGCCATGGCCAGCCTGCGGATATCGGCCGGCGCTCCAGTGGCCAGGATGCGGCCGTCCACCATGATCACCATGCGATCGCAGTATTCCGCTTCCTCCATGAAATGGGTGGTCACAATGATGGTGACGCCGCGATCGGCCAGGCCGCTGATCCTGTGCCAGAATTCGCGGCGGGCCAGAGGGTCCGCCCCCGAAGTGGGCTCGTCCAGGAAAAGGATCTCGGGCTCGTGCATGAGGGCGCAGGCCATGGCCAGCCGCTGCCGGTAGCCTCCGGGCAGCTCCTCGCCGGCCGATCCCCCATGGCGATCCAGGTCGAACTGCTGGACGGCCCAGCGAATGCGGTCCCGTTTGCGGGCTCCCGCCAGGCCGTAGGCGCTGGCAAAAAAATCCAGATTTTCCAAGACGGTCAGCTGGCCGTAAAGGGAAAACTTCTGCGCCACATAGCCAATGCGCTGTCTCGCTGATGCCCGGGCGCGGCGCAGGTCCGTGCCTGCGACGCTCAGTGTGCCGCTGGTGGCAGGCAGAAGCCCGCAGAGCATGCGGAAGGTCGTGCTCTTGCCCGCCCCGTTGGGTCCCAGGAGACCAAAGATCTCCCCCCTGCAAACCTGAAATGAAACGTCTCTGACGGCATGAAAGGACCCAAACTGCCGCACCAGGTCGCGGACTTCCACCACGATCTCCCGGCCAGTTGCGGAGACGGGAACGACCGGACTCAATCCGACGTCGGGCGAAGGGGCCCGTGCCGACACCCTGCCGGCATCTCCGTCCACATTCCCCTCCTCACCTTCCCCGCCATGGCTCACGACGGATCGGCTCTCTCCTTCGGCGGCGCGGCGGAGGAGCACCATGAAACCGTCTTCGAAGCGCGGTTTCACCGGCTTCACGGCCTCCTTTCGAAAGACCGGGCTCATGGCTGGGAGCCCGTCATTCGTGATGAAGCGCACCCGGCTTCCTTCCAGGGAGGCGTCGGTGACCCAGTCCTGATCCGCCAGGAGGGCTTGAAGCTGACGCGGCTTGAGCGGGGCGGGTGGCTCCACGCGAAAGGACCTCCCTTCTGCCACCCTGACGATGTCGCCGGGAGGACCGGATGCCAGCACTCTGCCCTGGAGGAGCACGACCGTGTGATCACAGCGTTCGGCCTCATCCAGGTAGGAGGTGCCGAGGAGCACCGTGACTCCCCGCTCCTGGACGAGATGATGCACGATCTCCCACAGCTCCCGGCGTGAAAGCGGGTCCACGCCCACGGTGGGCTCGTCGAGCAAAAGGAGATCCGGAGTGCTCACGAGGGTGCACGCCAGCCCGAGCTTCTGTTTCATGCCGCCCGAGAGGCGCCCCGCGAGGCGGTCCATGAAGCGCGCCAGCCCCGTCATGCGCATGAGTCCGGGATAGCGGTCGGCACGGATTTCGGCGGATATGCCGTGAAGGTCCCCGTAGAGGTCCAGGTTCTCGCGGACCGTCAGGTCCTCGTAGAGTCCGAACCTCTGGGGCATGTAGCCAATCCTGGACTGGGCGGCCTGGGGGGTGCTCCCCACGTCGATGCCCAGGACTCGGACGGTGCCGGCACGAGGAGTCAGAAGACCGGCCACCAGGCGAATGAAGGTCGTTTTTCCAGCGCCGTCGGGACCTACGATGCCCGTGACCACCCCACGCCGCGCCGAGAGGCTCACGTTCTCCAGGGCCTTCACACGCTCGCCGCGCAGGCCCGCGAACTCCATTTCGAGCCCATGGCAGCTCAGGACCTGGGACTCGGCCGCCACCGTCTCCATCATGATGCCGGGCCACCTGCCTGGTCGCCCCTTCCCGAAACCTCCGGGGCTGCCCCATTCCGATCCCAGTGAATCAGGACCGTGGCGGGCATTCCCAGCCGAAGCTCATCGGAGGGGTCTTTCACGAAGATCCGGACCTCGTACACCAGCGAAGTGCGCAGCTCCGTGGTCTCGATGGACTTGGGGGTGAAGGATGCCGACGGCGAGATGAAGCCTACCCAGCCCTCGTATCTCCGTCCCGGAAAACTGTCCGTCGACACGGACGCTTTCATGCCGTGGCGGATCTTTCCCAGGTCTGGCCCCGGCACGTACGCGCGCACCCACTTGGGGTCCAGGATGGCGATGCTGAAAACGGGCCTCTGGGGCGAGGCCATGTCTCCCGGCTCAAGCAGTCTGTTTTGGACCACCCCGGCGGTAGGGGACACCAGGGTGGCATTGGCGAGATCGCGCCGGAGGAGGACCAGGGCGGCCTCGTTGGCACGCAGGACCGCCCTCGCCTCGGCGATATCCTCTTCCCGCGGGCCCAGCAGGGCCAGCTCCAAAGCTTTCTGACTCACGCGCAGCCTTGAGCGGGCTGTCTCGAATGCCGTCCTGGCGTTGTCCAGGCTCTGGCGGCTCGTGGCGCCCGCGGTGGCAGTCTCCCTCAGCCTCTCGAAGGTTCGAAGGGTGTTGTCCACGTCAGTTTGAGCCGCTTGGGCATTGGCCCTGGCCTGGTCGATCTCTTCGGGACGGGTCCCGTTCTCCAGCCTCCGAACCACCTGACGCTGAGCCTCGACTCGAGCTTCAGCCTGGGCCACGGCCGCCTCGAATCGCTCCTTCTCCAGGGTCCCCAGGGTCTGGTCCGGCTTGACCCCAACACCTTCCTGCACCAGCAGGGTGCTGATTCTGTCCGTCGCGTTGAACGCCAGGTTGACCTGGCGCATGTCCACGTTCCCATAAATCACGAGCTGGTCAGGCTCGACTTTCGCCCGACGCCCGAGCCACCAGGCGGCGGCCGCAGCCAGCACGGCGGCGAGCAGGATGACCACGGCGGCTTTTTTCATGCTTCCCAATCCTCCCGAATCCAGCATACCATTGGCGGCGGCGGTGTCAAAAGCCCATTCGCCCTCTTTCCCCCCCATGCCTGTCCCTGGATCTCAAAAAAAAACAGCTGGAAATACGCATCAATTTGGTATGCTCTCAAAAGTCGAGGCTGCGCGAGACCTTGGGGATCGTGATGGATCAGGAACATGGAGTCACGGTTTTCAACGATGGGCTCGCGTCTTACGGATTCACCTGCTCTGGTATGCTGAAATGAAGCTTCTGGTCGGTCTTTCGGTATTTTTCATGATGGCGGGATTTACCTTTTACCTGGCTGGAACCCAGAGAATCCAGGCGCTGGTCGCGGGGGTGCTCCTGACGTTCTCCATTCTGTCGGGATTTGTCATTGCCCAATACGACTGGCTGGAAAGGCTGCGCTTCGAGGTTCCGGGGCTGCAGAGCTACCAGGACCAGGTGGTCAGGATCCGCGAGGAGGCAAGCCGGGATCTGCTTGCGGACGCGCAGCAGCGGAAGAAGGAGTTCCTCACCCTGCTCACGGAGCATGAGGAGCTGACTGCTCGGCTCGAATCACAGAAAAAGAATGTCGAAACCGTTCTGGATACGCTGCATGCCCTGGAGAACGACCTGAAGGAGCGAGAGAAGGCCCTCAGGGACCTTGTGGCGCGAGCCGAGCAGGCCAGGGATCAAATGCTGACGATCCAGGGCCATTCCTCCGAGCTGGCATTGATGCTCACCCGGATCATCTGGCTCCAGTTTCAGGCCGGAAGCCCGCAGAATCAGGAGCGCTCCGAAGCCGCGGTGAGGCAGATCATGGACGGCCTCGATGAAATCGTCGGCCTGGTCATTTCCGATCCCCAGGCCAGAAGCGAGTTCATCACCGGGGTCATGGGCTCGCTCCCGCCCACCCGTCCCTGAGGGCCAGAGGGCGAAGTCCGGGATGCCCCGGGCCCCCCTGTCAGCCCATCCCCTCGCCTGACGATGATGAGGGCCATTGGGCCGTGACGATGGTTCCCTCCCCGACCCGCGAATCCAGGGAGAAGCGGCCCCCGGAGAGGTCCACCCGCTCCCTCATACTGTTCAGTCCCAATCCCTTCTTCTGAGGCTCCTCCCACAAAGATTCCGGCACCGAAAATCCATCCCCGTTGTCCTCCACCATGAGCCTGATCCGCCCTCCAACCTCATCCAGGGTGAGGGTGACGAGCTCGGCCCTGCTATGCTTGGCGACATTGTGAAGCGCCTCCTGGACCAATCTGAAGATCGTGATCTTCAGGGGCTCGGGGATGTCGTCTTCCTGGATCTCGATGGCCTTCTCGATGCGGATGGACGGATGCAGCTGCTGGAATTCCCTGCAGAGCCATTCCAGGGTCTTGACGATGCCCAGGTCGTCCAGCATGGAAGGGCGCAGGTCCGACATGATCCTGCGGGCCTCCTGAATGGTGCTCCTCGTCACGGATACGAGCTTCGTGACGGACTCCCGGAGGGAAGAGCCCTCGTCGATCTGGAGCAGAACCGTCTGGAGGAAGACGGAGATCCCCGTGAGGGACGACCCGATGCTGTCGTGCAGCTCCGCGGCGATGCGCCGCCGCTCTTCCTCCTGGGCTGTGAGAAGGCGGCTGGAAAGCTCGCGCAGCCGTGCTTCGGACTGTCGCATCTCCATTTCATTGCGCTTCTGATCCGAGATGTCGATGCCCAGCTGCAGGATGAGTGGTGTTTCGTCCACATCACTGAAGGGATAGCTGTGCATCTGATAGGTGCGCCCGCCGGCATCGGCCACCCACTCCCAGCTCTGGGGGTGATGATTCAAAAAAACGTCCCTGGACCGACACTCGGTACAAGGCTCTGAACGCCCCTTGAGGACGGAATAGCAGCGTCTTCCCGTTCCTTCGCCAAAGGTTCGAAGAAAAAAGCGGTTGGCGAACCGGATGGTGTAATCGGCCGAATGAAGAAACACGAAAACGGGGAGGCTGTCCAGGACCGAGTACAGTCTGGATCGCTCGGATGCGAGGGCCTGCTCCACCCGCTTCCGTTCGGTGATGTCCCGACCCACGGCCTGCAGCTCGACAACCTTCCCTTCGCCGTCGAGGATCGCCCGGTCCGTCCACTGCTGCCAGCGGATGCCCTGGGGGGTTTTCACGGGGTGCTCGATGGTGGAAACCGGGTTGTCCGGGCTGAGGCGCTGGATGTGTCTCCGAAGGCGCTCCTGCTCGTGCCGGGGCACATGATGCCAGAACTTGTGGCCCAGGAGCATCTCCGGCTCCTCGCCGAAATAGCGGCAATAGGCGCCGTTGACAAAGGTGATGGTGCCGTCGGGCCTGAATCGCGATATGAGCTCCGTCTGATCTTCCACGATGGCGCGGTAGCGCTCTTCCGTCTTTCGCAGCGCGTCCTCCATGCCGTCGCGCTCGGTCAGATCCATTCCCAGTCCAAGCACCGCCCTCACCGCACCGCCGGAATCGCGAAGCGCCCTCCACCGCCAGCTGAAATGCCGCTGGGCTCCACCCCGGGCCAGCACGGGACTGACATCCTCCACGCCCGCCCCCGCGCGCTGGGATTCCTGGAAGACCCGAAGCGAATGATCTCGCGCCTCCAGGGGCACCAGGGATTCAAACCAGTTCCGCCCCCCCAGATCCGAGGGCTCGTAGCCGGTCGTCTCCTGAAAGAAACGGTTGGCGAGCATCACCGTGCCCGAGGGGTCCAGAATGAGCACGGCGAGCTGGGCTGTCTCGATGACGGCCTCCGCGAATTCCCTTTCGCCGCCGAGGGCTGCCGTCACCGTAATGCTGCCGCTGTTTTCGCCCTGGCCACGGAAATCCATCGAGCCCGCCCGAAGGGGGGGGGCTTCACTCAAACCACGGGTGTCGGCCGATTCGGCAGTGCTGCCCGATGCCACGGTTTGCCCATTCTTCGAGGAAAGCTGACACCCCACGACCCCCAGGGCGAGACCTGCCAGGGTGGAAGCGAGATACAGGGGCCAGCCCTGACGGTCGAGGCACGAAGCCCCCGTGCCGGCGAAGACAAGGGCCAGGATGGCAATGGCAATCAACGGCCAGCTCGCGAAACCCGCACCGAGCCGCCGCCAGCGAGGCATGCCCTCCGATTTCGGCGGAGAGCCACCCTCTCCACCCACCCGTTTGTTTGAAAAGTGCTCCATCAGACCCACTCGACACCGCTTCAACGGAACTGCACAACCGTTTCCTGGAGCCACCCGGTCCAGGGTCCGGAGCACGCAAAACCTCGCGCACGCGCTCCGTCAGGCTGGGACTTGCACAATTCAGCAACTGCACTTGCTCCTTCACTCACAATACCTCACAAGCAGCCCGACGTCCATATCGCTCTCGCGACCCCAAAACGACCGGGCTCCTCATCAGCCGTTGAGGGCTTCCTTCAGCCAGACCTTCAGGGAATCATTGATGGCATACACCCCCACTCCGGGCTTTCGACCCCCCTCCTGGATTGCCGACCGGATCAGCTGCTCGGGCGCCTGAAGCTTGGCCTTCTCCTCGACGTCCCGTACATCCCTGCGAATGAGGGTGACCTGCGGGGGCGTTTCCCAGTCATAAATGACAAAATAGTAGGATTCGTGATCGGGGTGGCTCATGAAGGTGTCTTTCCGGGACCACCCCGTGCCCCATTCGAGATAGGTTTCGATGGCCGTTTCCTGAGTCATCTCCCAGTTGATCGCCGCGACAATGTCTCTGTGTCTCTTCAACTCCTCCAGGTTCCACACATAACCCTCCTCGGTTCCGTCAGCCACTTCCAATCCTGAGACCCATCAGCACCGATGACCTTCATTACCTCAAAGCTAATGGGCTTTGCCATCCATGCAAGATCCATCAGCCGGGCTGGGCCGCTTCTCCTCGTCATCGCCGGGCAGGAGGCGTCGACCGCCCGGGGGGATCGATGGTCGGCGAGAACCGGAAAGGACGTGCTTCGGGGGCCGTGATCCTCAGGATTGGCGGTTGCTGGGAGTCTGCTGGCTTCTGACACCGATCTTGGCGAAAACCCTCTGCTTGATCTGCTCGTCGAAGACTGCCCACTTCTGCTTGCGGAATTCCTCGCTTTCGCCGCCGGAGAGGAAGCCCATGGGAATCTGGAAGCCGCCCGCGGACATCTTTCCCCCGCCATAGAACCCTCCCGAAGCGTCCTTGCCCAGAACCTCCTTGATGAAGTCGTCGGGGTCCAGGGTGAGCTTCAGGGTCCGCATGGAGCCCACCAGGGCCTCCTCCCGGCCCGTCCCGGCGACGATCCCATACACGATGGCCGTGTGGACGTTCTCCTCCGTCACGAGGAATTCCGCCGCCTGGGGAATGGCGTCGCGGTCTTCGGCTCTCAGGTACCCGATGCCCGCCACCGAGAAGCTCTCGACGGTGACACGGTTTCCCAGTGCCCGATGGATGACCTCCATGGTCTGCTTCGATCGCGCCTGGTTCATGATCTGCTCCAGCAAGTCCGCGTCCCGGAACCGACTGAGATACTCCGCGGCGTGGAAATCTTCGGGGCAGGCCCTGATGAGGCCCACGGTATCCGTCAGGATGCCGTGGGTGAGGGCGGTGGCCACCATGACATGGTCCCGCCTGGCCTTGTCCATTCGCACCAGGCCGCGCTCGAGATACTCGGCGTAAATGGTCGCCGTAGCCCCCAGGTTCCGGCGAATGTCGGAGGCCAGGGGATTCAGCCGCTGCTGAAGCTCGTGGTGGTCCACCACCAGAAGCGGCGGCGCCCCCACTCGCTCCAGCTCCCTGACGATCTCCTCCGCCGTCGTGCCCTGGTTGTCCACGAAGATCGAGCCGGAGTACTTCTTGAAGTCCAGTGACGGGTCGTAGCGCAGCATCTCGATTCCCAGCAGCTTCACCAGGGCCATGTTCTGCTGGTGGCTGATCTTGCCGCTGTAGACGATGTCGCACCTGATATCGTGGGCGGCGCTGATGAGCTGATGGGCGACGGCCGACGAAATGGCATCGGGGTCCGGAAAGTCCTGGAGCACGATGATATGGGTTTCCCCGGCGTGCTCCTCCAAAACCTGGGCGATCCCCAGGCCAGCCTGACCGTCATCGTTCGACATGCTCCGCTCCTCGACAAGGGGTTCACGACCCCCAGCTTATACCACAAGGCAGCGCTCGTTTCCCAGCGCCCACGGAGATGTGCCCGGGTGATCGAAAGGGCGGCCCTGCCACCCTCCTTCCAAAAGTCCAATCCCGGAACGCAGGTGGTGAAAATCAGCCCTCTCCTCCCGATGGATCAGCGCCGGAGCTCCCTGGGGTGGAGGTAAAGCTGGAAGACGTTCTCTCGGAGCACGAATTCGCAGCGGTCGCAAAAGGCCAGCACGACGATGTCCAGATGACCGATCCTGGGGCTGAAGTGCATGAGGCATTGCGGGTCGTCGCAGTGGTAAAGCATAAAGGTGTGCGCCACCTCGTGAAGAGCCACCTTGGCCAGTCTCTCGGTAAAGCGCTCCTTGGTCGCCGGACTTCCATCCTCATTCCGCCTCGTTCGCATACCGCGTCTTGCCACCGGCGCCGTTCTTGACACTCGCGGTGCCAGTGCGTATGACATTCAGGTTGTGGACGCAGCACGTTCTATCTCTCACAGAGGAGGTTTTTATGTCGATCCAGACGGTTCATGGAGAGATGAGTCGGAGGAGTTTTCTGGCGAGTGCAGCGGCGGGAGTGGCTCTACTGGGCGCGGGGATGGCCGGTCTCGGCGGATGCAGCTCCAAGACCGCCAACACGGCCACCTTGGCGCTTCCCGAGCTTCCCTACAAGGACAATGCCCTCGAGCCCTACATCTCCCGCAAGACCATCGGTTTTCATCATGGCAAGCACCACAGGGCCTATGTCGACAAGACCCTGGAGCTCATCCAGGGTGAGAGCCTGGCTGGGATGCCCCTGAAAGACATCGTCCAGAAGACCTCCGGCTTTCCGGACATGGCCGCTATCTTCAACAATGCGGCCCAGGTCTGGAATCACGATTTCTACTGGAAAAGCCTGACCCCCGGAGGAGGGGGGAAGCCGGCAGGGGATCTGGCCAGGCGCCTGGATGCCGGTTTCGGCAGCTACGAGAATTTCCATAAGGAGCTGACCAATGCCGCCATGAGCCAGTTCGGCAACGGCTGGGCCTGGCTCGTCCTGGAGGGGGACAGGCTCAAGGTGGTGAAGACGTCCAACGCCGACACCCCCTTCGTCCACGGTCAGACTCCCCTGCTCACCATCGACGTCTGGGAGCACGCCTACTACCTGGATTACCAAAACCGCCGGGCGGATTATGTCAAGAGCGTCATCGATCACCTGCTCAACTGGAAGTTCGCCGAGTCCAACCTGCCGACGGCCTGATCAGCCCGCTCCCACGCCGGACCGTTCCCGCACCTTCGGGGGGCCGATCCTCTTGAAGCCAGGGATTCATGCCCGCTGAGCCCCGCGAGCTGCATCTCGAGACCTGGCGCCCCACGCGGGGAAGCCTGACAGGATCACGACATCCCGGCCCGGTCGACTCCCTTACGGAGCCGACCGGGCCCTGGCGAGAGCCCGATCCCGTCAAAACGTGATGATCTCGAATCCTGCCTCTCGATAGCGCTCCACGGAAGGATGGCCGCTCAGGTCGTCCAGGAGCCGCAGTCCTTCCGTGCGGGCCGCTTCCAGGGTACCCATCTTGTTGGAGCAGGCCCGGCAGGCCCCTTCCAGCAGCCCTCGGGACTTCGCTTGCTCGTAGAGCTTCACCAGGGGGCTGCCGTCGCGGGTGAGCTCGGGAATGAGCTTCGTGGACGCGCCCTCCAGGATGATCCTCGCCGTGGTACCTTTTCCGTCCATGTCCAGTGCGTTGAGCAGCACGTGCATGAAGCACATGGGGTCCCCGTTGAAGGCGAGCAGAACGACCTGATTCATGATTCATCCTTTCCGGTTGCAAAGCCGCGCGGTCACTCATCCTCCGGAGGACATGGAGGGGGATGCCAGTCCTCGTGGATACGGTGCCGCATGCGCTCCATGATGCGCTCGAGGGGGGGCAGCTTCCTCTGAAGCCAGCAGAAGATGCGGGCGAAGAACGGCAGCTGGGAGGCCAGCAGAAACGTTCCAATCACGAGGAACAGAATCCCCTGGAGAAAAGGCAGAAAGAGACCCAGAATCCCCAGCACGATGAAAAACACTCCCAGGCTGATCCGAATGATTCGCTTCATGAAGGGGACTATACGGAGGGACCGCCGTTTTGGCAAGACATGGCGGTGCCCGAGGCCGTGATTCCGCCCGCCATGACCCACCACCACTGGAGCCGAGGGCAGCCCCTTCTTCCCAGCCGGGTCCCCGGGCTTCGGCATCTCTGCCCTCCAGGGAGGCTGGGGGCCTTTCGGCGAGTCTTCTGCTTACCCCAGCCCCCCTTCCTGGGGGAGCTTCAAGCACTCACGCGGTGGCGGAGCCCGGCCTGGCTCCGACCTTCGATCCCGGGAGCTGGAGCCCGAGGCCCCTGGCCTCCACCGCTCCATTTCATTGGGAATTGGCGAAGAACCGGTTGAAGGCGTTGAGATAGGCCCGCCCGCTGGCCTCGATGACGTCCGGGCTGGTGCCGATGCCCGAATAGACCGCCCCCTCGATCTCCACCCGGACCATGGCCTCGCCCAGGGCGTCCTTTCCCATGGTGACGGCTTTGAGATCGTAGTCCCGCAGGATCCCCTCCTGCCCGATGATGCGCTCGATGCAGTTGAAAACAGCGTCCACGGGACCGTTGCCCGTGGCGGCGTCAGTGATGTTCTGGCCCTCGCGCGTCAGGCACACCGAAGCGAGGGGAGTCATGGTGTTGCCGCTCATGATCTGCAGACTGTGGAACGAGAAGGTCTCGGGCACCTTGGTGAGCTCGATCTCGACGATGGTCGTCAGATCCCGGCTGCTGATCTCCTTCTTGCGGTCCGCCACGTTGATGAATCGCTGGTACACCCGCTCGAACTGCTCGGGATTGAGGTCGTAGCCCAGGTCGCCCAGCCGATGGCGCAGGGCCGCCCGCCCCGATCGGGCCGTGAGGACGATGGCGTGCTCCTTGATCCCCACGTCTTCGGGCTTCATGATTTCATAGGTCGTGCGGTCCTTGAGGATCCCGTCCTGGTGGATGCCCGAGGAGTGGGCGAAGGCGTTGGCGCCGACCACGGCCTTGTTGGGCTGCACGGGGATGTTCATGAGGCGGCTCACCATGCGGCTGGTGCGGTAGATCTCGGCCGTCTGGATGTCCGTGTGAGCCTGGTAGACCCCATGTCGGGTCTTGATGGCCATGACGATCTCTTCCAGCGATGCGTTGCCGGCCCGCTCTCCAACGCCGTTGATGGTGCACTCGACCTGCTGGGCCCCCTGGCGGATGGCCGCGAGGCTGTTGGCCACCGCCAGCCCCAGATCGTTGTGGCAGTGGACGCTGAGAGTCACCTTGTCAAGGGCCGAAACGCCTTCCCGGAGCCTCCCAATGAGGTCGCCGAACTCCTCCGGAGTCGCGTAGCCGACGGTGTCCGGCACGTTGACCACCGTGGCGCCGTTGGCAATGACGGCATCGATGACGCGGCACAGGTACTCGAAATCGGTGCGGGAGGCGTCCTCCGTGGAGTACTCCACGTCTTCACAGTATTTCTTGGCATACTTGACGGCATCGACGGCGCGCTGCAGGGCCGCGTCTCGATCCTGGCGCAGCTTCTTCTGGAGATGAATGTCCGAAGACCCCAGGAACACGTGGATCCTTGGCCGCTCGGCGTTCCGAACGGCCTCCCACGCGATGTCGATGTCCTCCCGAACGGCCCGGGCGAGGCCGGCAATCACCGGGCCCTTCACCTGCTCCGAGACGGCCTGGATGGCCTTGAGATCCTCGGGCGACGAGCAGGGGAAACCGGCCTCGATGACATCGACGCCGAGCCTGGCCAGCTGCGCGGCGATCTCGATCTTCTGTCTCTTATTGAGCTTGGCGCCGGGAACCTGCTCGCCGTCTCTCAAGGTGGTGTCGAAAACAATGATCTTGCGGCTCATGGGAGCTCCTTTGCTGTGGCTGCCTGCCAGGCAGGACTGGATCCGTGAAATGGCTGGGATCGCCGTACTTCCGTCCTTCGAGGATTTCAAATGAACCCACTGGGCCAGTAAGCCCCATGCTCCTCACCTCCTCTCGATTCCCGGTGACTTGCGTCACACTGAATGGTCTCCCCAAAAACGAAAAGGCCATGGGCGGGAACCCATGGCCTTTTGCACTCTCTCTGGCTGCCGAGATCAGCTCATTGGGAGCTGCTCCGGTCCGAAGGCGCCGGGTCCCCGCATCCCGGGCCCAAGGCCCGGAAGAAGTAGAAGGAGGAGATTCAACGCCATTTCCGACATCATATGTTCGATCGATCCCTTAACGGAAGCACGGTCTTCGGTTCGCCCGCGTGGGGCGAAGATCGCGAGTGAGAGCCTGAATCCCTTTGCTAAAGCAGCTTCAGGGCAACCCAGAAGCACAGGCAGATTTGAACGGTATATACGGCGATGTACAAGGCAAACTGACCGGGAGTGAAGTCCTCGATGATCTTGTTCGCCTCTTCCATGACTTTAGTCGCTTCCATCACGTTCCCCCCGTTTTCGATCCTCTGGTTCCGGCTCAAGATATGATCATGGCTCTTCAGCAGCTTAGAGTCATCATATAGAGAACAGGACGTGAAAGATCAAGCGCAAAAAATGAGAATGCAGGCTCGCTCCCTGAGTGCGCGGCCCTGGAGGATCATCAGGGCGCCAGAAGCCCGGGTAAGGATTTTGCCAGATAGACCTGAAGCTCTTCGTCATCTTGAAAGAATTCCATGTACCTTCTCCATGATTGAAGGCAGAATCAATGGGACGCCGATGCGCGCTGATTCGACCGTTCCACCGCACTCATTGGCCTGAATCGCTGCTCATCATCAAGATCTGCGTCCCATTGCCGGGTCGATGAGAACATCGTGTACTCCCGCTTGCTGAGAAGATGCCATTCCATCATGTCGGACGATGCCCGTTTCGCCCAAGCCATCCCGGATGATGTCCTCGATGCCCTCCGGCGGATTCATGATGCCGGACATTCCGTGTGGATCGTCGGGGGCGCGATCCGGGATTTCTTCCTCGGGATCGAGGCCAAGGACTGGGACCTGGCCACGGACGCGGCTCCCGCCCAGGTCTTGGAGCTGTTTCCCCGAACGGCTCCCATTGGACTGCGGCATGGGACCGTCCAGGTGCTGACCCGGGAACGCGCCGTTGAAGTGACCACCGTTTCGGCCCTCGGGGACGAGGGGATTCGGGCCGACCTGGGACGCCGGGATTTCACCGTGAACGCCATGGCGTGGAGATTTCCCGGGGGTGGTTTCCTGGATCCCCACGGAGGCCGCCGGGATCTCGGCGAAAGCCGCCTGCGCGGGGTCGGCGACGCTGCCCAAAGGTTTCGGGAAGATCCTCTTCGAGCGCTTCGGGCCGGTCGTTTCGTATCCACCCATGGACTCGTCATCCAGGGGACCACCTTCGCTGCCCTCGCGCGGGAGGCTTCCGGCCTGGCCCGTGTGGCGCCCGAGAGAATCCGTGAGGAGTGGCTGCGCCTTCTCCTGGGTCAGGGGATCCTGGAGGGGGTAGCCTGTATGTGGCGGGGCGGGGTGGTTCGGGTGACCTTGCCCGAAATGGAGTCCCGATCTCAGAGCACGGGTGTCGAGGGGGAGCTCCCGGTGTCGCTCCTCCACGCAGCGGCGACGGTGCATCATGCCCCCCCTCGCGCGATGGTGCGGCTGGCCGCGTTCTTCCATGACCTGAGTCGCGTGGCGGGATCCGACGCGGCCGGTCCCGCCGTCGCACCCTGTCCTGTCGATCCCTCGGGGAGCGCCCGCATCGCGGACGAAATCCTGGCTCGCTGGCGCGCCTCGACCCGTGAGCGACGGGAGGTGGAGACCCTGGTGGAGCATCAGCTCACGGCGGCATCCCTCCGCTGGTCCGGGGGGGAGCTCAGGCGGGCCATGGTCCGTGTGGGTCGCGATCTGCTGTGGGACTGGATCGATCTCGGCGAAGCCCACGCGGCGGCCTTTTCCGCGGATTGCCACGAGCTTTCCGTGGGGTGGCCCGGGCTCCGCCGCGAGGTTCTCCATCAGGTCGAATCCGGGCTTCCCTGGAGCGTCGCCGAGCTGGCGGTGGATGGGGCCGATGTCATGGGCGTTCTGGGGGTTCCGCCCGGACAGGAGGTGGGCCGGGTGCTCCGCCGCCTCCATGACATGGCGGTGGCGGATCCCGGCCTGAATCGGCGCAAAAATCTTATGGATTTTCTACGGAAAGCATTCCATAAATAACTTTCACCATCAGGTTTTTCCGGATTCCATCACCAGGCGACTCGATCAGGAGGTTATTCCATGCTTGTCAGGGACTGGATGAGCAAGAACGTCGTCTCCATTGGGGAAGACGAGTCCATGCAGCGCGCCACGGCCATCATGAAAGAGCACAAGGTTCGGATGCTCCCGGTCATTCAGAAGGGAAAGCTGGTGGGGGTCGTCTCCGACACGGATCTCAAGCGGGCGTCGGCATCGGATGCGACGACGCTCGACGTGCACGAGCTCCTCTACCTCCTCTCCAAGATTAAGGTCAGGGACATCATGACCAAAAAGCCCGTCACCGTCCCCGTGGACTGGACGGTGGAGGAGACCGCGGAGCTGCTCCTGAAGCATAAGATCTCCGGAATGCCCGTGATGAGCCCCAAGGGAGAGGTTGTGGGCATGATCACGCGGGACGATATCTTCAACGTGCTCATCGCCCTGAGCGGTCTCGGCAAAAAGGGCGTCCAGTTTGCCTTCAAGATCGAAGACCGCCCCGGGACCATCAAGGACCTCACGGACATCATCCGGAGTCACGGGGGGCGCATCGCCAGCATCCTGGGGAGCTACGAGCGCATGCCGGCAGGCTACCGCATGGTGTACATCCGGGCCTACGACATCGACCGTGGGACTCTCAACCAGATGCTGAAGGAGTTTCAGCAGAAAGCCACGCTGTATTACCTGGTGGACCACCGCGAGGACCGGAGGGAAATCTTCCTCGACTCTCCCGCGTGAGGCGGGATGCGTGGTCACGCGCGGCCTGGCATGGGGAGACTTCGCTTCCGCCCTGCCAGGTCGCCGCGGATCGCCCCTCGATGGACAGATCGTTCCATCGCCCCTGGTTTTTCAGATTTTGCCGGATGGATCCCCTCCGGTCCCCGGCTCCCGATTCCCGATTCCAGACCATGGGTATTGCCATCCCAGCCCGCTGGTGCCGCCCATCGGCCGACCGGTGCGATGGGCAGGGTCCTTTTCCCATCTCCATGACACCATAGGTTTGCCCCGCCAACGCTCTCAGAGCCCTGAAGCCTGAAGCTCACCAATCACTCATCGACTCTTTCCTTCGTGAATAAAGTTTCTCCGACGACAATGTGACCTTTGAGATCTCCAGAGTGTATTCGTCCGTAACATGCTGAAGATCCTTGACATGGGCATGCTGTGTTTTCTCCAGGAGCCATGCGCCCCGAAAGACATGGGCCTGGCTTCGATGGCTTCAATCCTCGCAACGGAAAAGGAGTCGCCTTGAAAATCTCCCGAAGGGGTTTTCTGAAGTACTGCCTGGGCTCCGCGGCGGCGCTGGGGCTGGACCATTCCACCCTCGGCATCCTCGAGAAGGTGCTGGCCACGGGAAGCGGCCCTCCGATCATATGGATCGCCGCGTCCAACTGCACGGGGTGCACGGTCTCCCTGGCCAACCGCATCTCCACGAGCAAGCCCGTGGACGTCGCCGATCTTCTGTTCAACACGGTGAGCCTGGCCTACCACCCCAATCTCATGGGGGCCGCTGGATCCCTCGCCGTCGAGACCGCCCTGGCCGCGGAGCGATCAAAGGCATTCATCCTGGCGGTGGAGGGGGGGATTCCCACGGCTTTTGGCGGCCGGTGCTGTTACGTCTGGAATGAGAACGGCCGCGACATGACGGCGCTGGAGGTGGTGGAGCGTCTGGCGCCCAAGGCCCACGCCGTCCTGAGCATCGGGACCTGCGCCAGTTTCGGGGGCATGTCGGGCGCGGCCCCCAATCCCACGGGCATCCGAAGCGTTCGCGACATCACGGGGGTATCGACGGTCAACATTCCCGGCTGTCCGGCTCATCCGGACTGGATCATCGGGACGACCGCCAAGCTTCTGGCGGGATCACGGTTGAGCCTCGACTCGGATGGCCGCCCCACGGATTATTTCAGGTCCACCATTCATGGCAGCTGTCCCCGGAACGGGCGGGACTGGGCCGAGACCATTGGCCAGGAAGGATTCTGCCTCAGGGATCTGGGCTGCAAGGGCCCCAACACGCGCGGAGACTGCGTCAGTCGCAAGTGGAACGGTGGGACCAGCTGGTGCATCGGCGCCAATGCGATCTGTATCGGCTGCACGGAGAAGGGCTTCCCTGATCGATTCTCACCCTTTTTCAGCTCGGCGGGAGCGTTGCCCGACGGACATCCCCGCACCGAGAACCAGTCCTGCTCCAGCTGTCACGGCTCTTCAGGCCCAGGGGGAGACGACGACGATTCGGGCGGCGGGTCGCAGCTGCCCGCAAACCATCCTCCGACGGGAGGGCAAAGCTGCAGTACCTGCCATTGATCGGCATGTCTGGTTTTCCCGGCGTGGCGAGGGAGGGCCGGGGATCCGGCTCGGGCATGTCGAACACTCCAATATCAGAGCCCAAAACTATCGGAGGATGTCGTGGCTAAAGTGATCACGGTTATGGATCCGGTCACCCGGATCGAAGGGCACATGAAGGTCGAGGTGACCATCGACACGGTCGGCGGACTCACCCAGGTGGTGGACGCCCGATGCACGGGAACGCTATTTCGAGGCTTTGAAACCATTCTCATGGGCAGGGATCCCATGGATGCTCCCGCCATCACCGAGCGGATCTGCGGGGTGTGTCCCGTGTCCCACGGCATGGCGGCGACACTGGCCCTGGAGGGCGCGGCGAGGAAGAAAGCCCCCGCCAACGGCCGGATCATTCGAAACCTGGTGCTGGGCGCCAACTTCATCCAGTCCCACATTCTGCATTTCTATCTTCTGGCGGCGCTGGATTTCGTCAAAGCACCCGCGTCGGCGCCTTGGACTCCGGCATGGAACCCCAGAGACGCCGACAACGGCGCGGACCTGGATTTTCGGGAGGAGCCCTCCCTGGACGATGTGGCGGCCCACATTCCCAAAGCCATCGAGATGCGGCGAGTCGCCCACCAGATGGGCGCCGTTTTCGGCGGCAGGCTGCCCATGCCCGCCAATTTCGTCGCGGGAGGCTCCACGTCGACGCCCGATTCCGGCCGCATCAAGGCCTTCCGTGCCCATCTCCAGAATCTGCTGAGCTTCATCGACGGTACTTACATCCCCGATGTCGAGGCCGTGGCGAGCCATTATTCGGACTACCTGACCGTCGGCCGTGGAAGCGGCAACCTGCTGTCCTTCGGCGTCTTCGATCTGGACGACACGGGATCCCGCAAGCTCCTTTCCCGCGGGCTCCTCAAGGGCGGGTCTCCGCTGTCCCTGGATGTTCGACGCATCACCGAGCACGTGGCCTATTCATGGTACAATGGGACCCGGGCGCTGCCTCCCGCCAGCGGGGTGACAAACCCCGTGGACCCTGAAGCCAAAACCGGCGCCTATTCCTGGCTCAAGGCGCCCCGCTATGCCAATGCGCCCTTCGAGGCCGGACCTCTGGCTCGAATGGCGGTGAGCCGGCGGTACGAGGGGGGAATTTCCGTCATGGACCGTCACCTGGCCCGGGCCCGGGAAGCGAAGCTGGTGGGCGAGGCCATGAGGGAGTGGCTGAATGAGCTGGAGAACAACCTGGGAGGGCCGGTATACGAGGAAGTGTCGACGCCGTCCAGGGGGAGCGGCATCGGGCTCACCGAAGCGCCGCGCGGGGCGCTGGGCCACTGGGTACGGATCAGCGGAGGGAAGGTGTCCAATTACCAGGTGATCACCCCCACCTGCTGGAACGCCTCGCCCAAGGACTCGCGGAGCCAGAAGGGCCCCATGGAGCAGGCGCTCGTCGGCGCCCCCATTGCCGATCCGTCCCGGCCGGTGGAGGCCCTGAGGGTCATTCATTCCTTCGATCCCTGTCTCTCCTGCGCGGTCCACATCATGCGGCCGGGAGGCCGCCCCGTGGTCCTTCACGCCGGTCCTGCCCGATAACGCGCCGTTTTCGCGCCACCGAGGCTTCCGTCGGGACCGCCTCTGCGCTCTATCCGGTGGAGGCGCCTTGCCCGGAGGCACCGGTGGCTCCCGCCAGGATCTCATCCAGGACGGCTTCGGCGGCCAGGGGCAGGACGTTCGCGACGCTCGGCGAAAGGTCCATGGACCAGTCCACCACGGCGGGCTCGATGCCGATGACCGTGATGCGCGGCTGGTCGGTCCTCCCGGCGAGGGCCAGCACCCGTGACAGGTCGAAGCCGTGCATGGAGGCGATGACGCGTGAAGGAGCGAAGGCATCGAAAGGCATGCGATAGATGGTTCCCGGCGTGCCGTCCGCCTGTACCGCATCCACCACGATGATCCTCTCCGCTGATTCGATGGCGGGCAGGGCATCCAGTATGGCGGTCCCCACCTCCATCACCTCGGTTCCCGACGGCAGATCAGCCTTGAGAAGCTCCCGGACCACGTGGACGCCCACCCCCTCGTCGCACAGTAACAGGTTGCCGATTCCCAGAACCAGTGTCTTCATCTGATGGACTCTCATTTCACTGAGCTGACTTGGAGCGCATGGTCGCGCTCTCGATGTCCCGGACCAGGGGCTGTCCGAGAACCGTCATTGCGAGCGATAGCGAGGAATCTCGATCTTCGTGATCACTGGATTCCTGGAGATTTCTCTCTTCGCTACGCTCCGTTTGAAATGACGCAGGAAACTTCGGACGGCCTCCTAGCTTTCCCCCGTTGCCCCACGCGGCCTGCCGAGCAGAACCAGACCACAGACCGTCCCCGTGCCGGAGGGCGAGCCCGTTTCAGCCCCGCCGCCGGCCCGGTTCATGGCCCACCCGGCACTCCGCATGAGCTTGGACACGTCGATGCCGAAGCCGGACATGGATGGGCGGGCGAGTCGAGGACTCCGGCATTCCTTCCCCTCGCTCACCACCCGACACGCGGGATGATCCCGGCAGAAAAGCTGTTTGCAGGACCCACCGGCAAAGCCTCTGGAATCGCGATACCCTTTCTGAACCGCCAGCTGCTCCACGTCGGCGGCGATCTTGTGGAGCAGCCCGAATATCTCCTGTCGCTCCTGGGACAAAAGGACTTCCGTGGGGACTTCGATCTTGAAGACCAGTGCCTGCCGGTGCTCTTTCAGAAGCTCTCGAAATCCGGAGGGGCCCGTGACGTGGGGAGGACAGCCCGCCCCGAGCCCGTAGCTCGAGCATGGCAATTCGCCGCACATCCCTGCCAGATGGTCTTCCACGGAGATTTCCTCCGTCGAGATCATCGCCACGTCAGTCGCACCGAGCCATCGAGCCAGCTCCATCAGCTCCTTGGCATCCAACACCTCAATGTCCATCTTCTTCTCCCGCGGGCGAAGGGATTCTCATCGGTGCCAGGCCTCGCACCGTCACTTCCGGCCGGCGGTACTGCAGACCTCCATGACGGGTGCGGTGCATTGTTTTCTCGAGGGATGTGGGCAAAGGGCTCGCAGGGACCCCGGCGCCGATGGAAAGTCCCTCGGACAGGCCCGGGGGATTGTCCCGCACGGGGGCGGTCTGTTTCAAGGCCAGCGGAGGACTTGGAGGGGCGGCCTTCCGTCTGTGGTAGATGCACCGGCGCGGCCTAACGCCCAAACGCCGTCGGCGGGCCACCCGGGAAGCCCGCTCCCCGGAAATCCGGGGCCGCCGCCCGGCTGGCCCCGCTCACGGTCTCGAGACCTTCCATGCGCCACGCGGGCCATGGTCTGCCTGTCCGAGCCGTGAAGCCTCAGATCCCCAGGAAGGCCTCCTTGACCTTGGGGTCCTCCAGCATTTCCCGTCCCTTGCCCTCCATGACGATGCGGCCGTTCTCAAGGACGTAGGCCCGGTCGCAAATGGCCAGGGTCTGCTTCACGTTCTGCTCGACCATGAGGAGTGTCAGCCCCTCGTCGTGGATCTGGCGGGCCAGGCGAAAGATCTCCTGGGTGAGGAGCGGCGAAAGTCCCAGCGAGGGCTCGTCGAAGAGGACCATTTTGGGCTTGGACATGAGGCCCCGGGCGATGGCGCACATCTGCTGCTCGCCGCCCGACATGGTCCCGGCCAGCTGCTTCTGGCGCTCCTTCAGGCGGGGGAAGAGCTCCAGCACCCATTCCAGGGATTCCTTGCGCTTCGGCTTGGCCCGGGGGCCGAGGGACCCCAGCTCGAGGTTTTCCTTCACGGTCATTTCGGGGAAGAGCTGGCGTCCCTCGGGGATATGGGCGATGCCGAGGTCGATGATCCTGTAGGGAGGGACCTGGTCGAGCCTCTGATCCTCGAAGTAAACCGCTCCGCCGGTGGGCCGCAGGAGACTGGATATGGTCTTCATGATGGTGCTCTTGCCGGCGCCGTTGGCCCCTACGAGCACCACGAACTCACCCGGCTTCACCTGAAATGACACATCCCAGAGGACCTGGATGTCCCCGTAGCCCGCGTCGATATGCTCCACCCGCAGCATGAGCTATTCCTTTCCGAGGTAAGCTTCGATAACCGCCTGGTTGTTGGCCACCTCGGAGGGGAAGCCCGAGGCGATTTCCTGGCCGTAGTTGATGCACAGGATGCGGTCGCAGATGTTCATGATGACGTGCATGATGTGCTCGACGATGATGATGGTGATCCCCGAGCCGCGCACCTTGCGAATGAGCTCGACGCCTTCGGCCTGCTCCTGCGGCGTGAGTCCCGCCATGGTCTCATCCAGGAGGAGGAGCTGGGGCTCCGTAGCCAGGGCGCGGGCGATCTCCAGCCGCTTGCGGTCTCCGATGGTGAGTCCCTTGCCGGGGTAGTCGCGCTTCTTGATCAGGTCGCAGAATTCCAGCACCTCCACGGCCTTTCTTTCCGCTTCCTGAAGGTCCCCCGTGTGGTTGAAGGCCGAGGTGACCACGTTCTCGAGGACCGTCATGCGCCGTAGCGGCTTGACCACCTGGAAAGTGCGGCCCACGCCCTTCTTGCAGATCTTCCACGTGGGAATCCCGTTGAGCCGCTCGCCCCGGTAGACCACGTCCCCGGAAGTGATGGGGTAGAACCCGGTGATCAGGTTGAAAACCGTCGTCTTGCCTGAACCGTTGGGGCCGATGAGGCCGAAGATCTCCCCTTTTTCCACCTGAAAGCTCAAGTCGTTCACCGCGATGAGTCCGCCGAAGCTTTTGGTCAGATGCTTGGTTTCAAAGAAGCTCATGTCAGCTCCCGCTGCTGGAATAGGACAAATCCTGGTCCTTGGACCAGAGGCGCCGGATCTTGGGCCAGTCTCCAATGATGCCATTGGCCAGGTAGCGAATGACGAAGATGACGAGGAGGCCGAAGACCAGGACGTGGGCCTCGCTCACCCACTTGGGCAGCAGGCCGAAGAACGCGCTGCGGAAGGTCTCCTGGAGCCAGACCATGATGAAGGCCCCCACGGGAGGTCCCCAGAGCGTTCCCACGCCGCCGATGATGGCCACCAGAATGGCCATGATGGAGATGTCGTGGAGGGAGAAGACCACGTGGGGATCGATGAAGGCCATGTAGTTCATGTAGAACGCGCCGGCGGTGCCCGTGAAAAACGAGCTGATCATGAGGGACAGGCTCTTGTAGCGGAAAGCGCTGATGCCGATGTGCTCCGCCACGTCCTGATCCTCGCGGATGGCCACGAAGTAGTAGCCCCACTTGGATTTCATGACGCGGTGGATGGCAAAAATGCAGATCACGGCCAGGGCGAATGCCAGGTAATAATAGGGAAGCTTGCTGCGGAAAGTCTGGATGATGAGGATCCCCTCCATGCCCTCGGTGAAGCTCCTCCAGTCCGTGGCCAGCAGCCTGAAGATCTCGCCGATGGCGATGGTCGCCAGGGCGAAATAAGGGCCTCTCAGCCGAAAACAGATCCAGCCGATGACCAGTCCCACGAGGAGGGCGATGGGTCCGCCCAGCAGCATGCCCCACCAGGCCGAAATGCCGAGCTTGGTCACGCAGAGTCCCGCCGTGTAGGCTCCCGTGCCGAAGAAGATGGCATGCCCGAAGGACACCTGTCCCGTATACCCGGCGAGGAGATTCCACGACGACCCGATCACCACCCACATGAGGGAAATGATGAAAATGTGGCGGTAATACTCGGAGCTGATCCCCACGGGGAAAAGCGCCACGAGAGCGAGGAGAGCCAGTATGGGCCAATGAGATGATTTCATAGACATATCCTGAAGATACCGGAAACTGTCCTCCCGGATGGCGGTGGAGTTAAACCTTGGTCAACGTCTTCAATCCTCCGGGGAGGAAGATGAGCACCATGAGAAAGATCACCATGGCGACGGCATCCTTGAGCATCATGGAGATGTAGGTCGCCCCGAGGGATTCGGCAATGCCCAGGACCACGCCGCCGACGATGGCCCCCACGGTGCTTCCCATGCCCCCGAGCATGGTGATGACGAACGCCTTCAGGGTGAAGGGTCCGCCGATGTCCGGGAACAGGTAATAGATGGGGAGGAGCAGCGTCCCCGCGGCGGCCACCAGGGCGGATCCCAGCCCATAGGTCAGGATAGTGATCCATTGGGCGTTGATCCCCATGAGGAGGGCTGCATCGGTGTTCTGGGCCGTGGCGCGCACTGATTTGCCAAGATCGGTCTTGAGCAGGAAGAAGAAGAGCCCCGCCGTCAGGAGCACGGCCAGCCCGAAGGCCGCCACCATGGGAACGTTGAAGGAAATTTCGCCCAGGTAGAAAGCGCTCGAGCTGTAGGAGGTTTTCACGGACTTGTAGTCGGAGCGGAAGATGAACCGGATGATCTCCGTCAGCACCATCCCGACGCCCACCGTCATGAGCACCTGGTTTTCAGGCAGGATGGAGTCGACCTTGAGGAGGGGGTTGAGGAGAAGCTTCTGGATCAGCGCCCCCAGCGCGAACAGGCACGGCATGGCGATGAACAGCGAAAAATAGGGGTCTAGCCCAAACGTCTCGAACAGGACATAAGTGATGTACATGGCCACCATCATGAGCTGCCCGTGAGCCAGGTTGATGATCTTCATCACGCCCATGATGAGGGACATGCCGATGCCGATGAGCGCGTAAATCCCCCCGATGAGCAGTCCCGAAACCAGGGTTTGAATCAGTACTTCCATACGGTTGGGTCCTTGGCGTGAGTCCTTGGGAGTCAAAAAAAACGGGGCTGCCCATGTGCCAGGGCAACCCCGAATCCAGGATGGCTATTTCCAGATTTTTTCCCAGTCGATGGGAAAGACATAGGGCTTGGATGCCACTTCCCTGGGCCAGACCAGCTCGAGCTTTCCGTCGATCCACTGAACCAGGTAGGTGGGGAGCTTGTTCTGGTTGGTCATCTTCTTGTATGAGGTGAACTTGACAGGGCCGAAAACGGTCTTGATATCCGTTGCGGCGAGGGCCTGACGCAGGTCCTCGGGGGCGAGGGACTTGGCCCGCTTGAGGGTGTCGGCGATGACATGGGCCGCCGCGTGAGCCTCCGCCCCGTGGTACTCCGTTTCATTGCCGAAGGCCTTCATGTACTTTTCGAAGTATTCCTGAGCGCCCGGATAGGGCAGGGTTTGATACCACAGGGTGGCCGAGAAGACCATGTTGGCCGCCTTGCCCGCATTCTTCTTGAACTCGGGCATGGTGAACCCGGCGCCGCCTCCCACGAAGAGCTTCGGCATGAGCTTCAGCTCCATGGACTGGTTCATGAGGAGCGCCGCATCCATGACGTAGGAAATCATGTAGACCAGGTCGGGATTGGCCTGCTTCACCTTGACCAGGAGCGGCTTGAAATCCACGCCGCCCTTGGAATAGCCTTCCTTGACCAGCACCTTGATGCCCAGTCGCTCACAGGTCTCCTCGAAGCTCTTGGAGCTGCTGGTGCCGAAGTTGCTGTCCTCGTAGAGGATGGCGGCCGTCTGGGGCTTCACGACTTCTTTCAAAAAGCTTTCCAGCCCCTCGGGATAGTCGCTGGCGGGGGGGTTGAGGCGAAATACGTACTCCCAGCCCTGCTCCGTGATCTTGTCGGCCGAGCCCGTGTTCACGAGGAAGGGCATGCGACTCTGCTGAGCGACCCCGGCGATGGCAAAGGTTTCGGAGCTTCCGTACCCGCCGCCCAGCATGACCACCTTGTCCTTGTTGATGAGCTTCTCGGCGGCCGAGCGGGCCACTTCAGGCTTTCCCGTGTCGTCCTCGAAAACGAGCTCCAGCTTCCTGCCGTTGATCCCTCCCGCCGCATTGATCTCCTCCAGAGCCATGATGAAGGAGTTCTTCTCGATTTCACCGAAGGCTGCCTGAGCTCCGGTCAGGGGGAGAATGATGCCGACCTTGACGGTTTCCTGTGCCGAAACACCGGGGGAGAGCAACCCGACCACGGCGGCGATGAGGGCCAGCAAAAAGAGCGTCTTCTTCATTCCAAATCCTCCATGCATGGGTTCGGTTGGCGAAGCACACTTCTCCAACGGCGCTCATCCCCTGGATGAGCGGCAAGGCTCTTCCGACTCGAGAGTCAGCCTTCAAGATGATAACAAAGGGGAAGCCGTTCGTGAACTGGAGCTAGAACCGGCGCAGCAAATAAAGTATGCTGTTTTCGTCGCGGAAGTCAAGTCATGAACGAAAGCGTTTCAGGTCATGAAACAACACCCTTGGGGAAGGGAAGTATGGGCGGGCTGAGCCAGGTGCCAGGCCTTCGTGTCCTCGAGACGGTCCAGGGGGTCGTCCAGCGCTCGAGGCGGGTGCTCTTCCATCCAGAGCGGATTCCCGTGGCACTGGCCCGTTGGGGGCATGCGCTCCAGCCGAGGGGGGGCTGGGACCACCCGTGCCATCTGGAGGGTGTCCCCTCGGCGGAAACAGCGCGGTGGATCTTCGTTCTGGACGTCCTGAACCATTGCTTCTGGCCCGACCCCGGGCAAACCACCTGGACGGTTCCCTTCGAGGGGCGGGCGTGGTCGGGCTACTGGGGGCTGGCCGCCAGCCTGAAGCGGGCCGTCGCCGAGGGGGTTCCCGTCACACGGGCCGATTTCCTGGCCGATCTGCGCGAGAGCACACTGAGGCGGATCTTTCGTGGAGAGGGCGAGATTCCTCTCTTCCAGGAGAGGCTGGCCAACCTCAGGGAGGCCGGTCGCATCCTCCTGGTCGAATGGGGGGGGGACGCGGCGAGGCTGGTGCGGGCGGCGGAAAGGAGCGGCATTCGCCTCGTTCAGCAGGTGGTGGCCTCCTTCCCCAGCTTTCGCGATGAAGCCGCCTATGACGGGCGAAGGATCTGCTTCTGGAAGCGGGCCCAGCTTCTGGTCTCCGACCTTTACCATGCCTTCGGCGGAGAGGGGCTGGGAGCTTTCACGGATGTGCACGAGCTCACGGCCTTCGCCGACTACAAACTGCCTCAGGTCCTGCGCGCCCTGGGGATCCTCTCCTACGATCCATCCCTGGAGCACGCCGTGGACGGACTGGTGCCCCTCGCTCCGGGAAGCCCCGAGGAGGTCGAGATCCGGGCCCTGACCATCTGGGCCGTGGAGGAGATCCGGGATGCGCTGGAGCGCGCCGGGCGCCCGGTGACGAGCGCCGCCGTGGACCAGTGGCTCTGGCAGCTGGGGCAGCTCGAGCCCTTCAGACAAAAGCCTTATCACCGGTGCCGTACCATTTTCTACTGAGCGGTTTTGGCGGAACCACTCCGCGGAATCCAGCGAAAAGCCGTGAAGGGCGCGCGAGCATGGCTTCCCCCATGCAGCCAGTCTCCAAGACTCAAACCACATCAGGAGCGAACGGAGCGATCATGACGGAACGGGCATGGAAATACAGGCGCGAGGATTTCGGGGAACTGCCGGTGGTGCTCCATCATCTGACCATTCACCTCAATGTCCTGGACGGCATCGTGGAAGCATCCAACGTCCTCGACATGACGGCGCGAATCCCCCTGGACCGGCTGGATCTCGACGCCAACAGTCTGGAGATCGTCCGGGTGGAGGCGGTGGACGGTCCCGGCGCGGCGCCAGGCTCCGGCGATTCCCTGGCCTTCGAATACCAGGCGGAGCGTAACAGACTCGGGGTTCTCCTGGGCAGGACGATTCCCGCGGGCCGGCGGTTCCACATCCGCACCACCACGCGCTGCGCTCCGTCGGACCACATTCTCGAGGGAATCTACCGGGACGTGACGCCTCCCGGCGCTCCGCGGCAGTACATCTCCCAGTGCCAGCAATGGGGGTTTCAGCGGATCATGCCCATTTTCGACGACTGCCGGGCCAAGTGCACCATGCGCACGACCATCGAGGCCGACGCCGCCTACACCCACCTCCTCAGCAACGGTAACGTCGATCGGAAGCTCAATCCCGACGGCCGCCCCGTGCCCAAGGCCGGCGATCCCGGCCGGCAGGTCATCACCTTCGACAACCCCGTTCCCATGGCGCCCTACCTCTTCCTGGTCTGCGCGGGGACCTGGGATGTGCTGGCCGACGAGGTGGTCTACGACTCGGGCCGCCGGGTGCGGCTGGAATACCTGGTCCCACCGGGCTCGGTGGAGGGTGCCCGCGTTCCCATGGAGATCCTCAAGGATTCCGTCCTCTGGATCCAGCGGACCCAGGATTATGAGTACACGGGCGATACCTACCGCACCATCTGCATGAGCAAGTCCAACTTCGGCGGGATGGAGAACGTCGGGAACACGACCATCGTGACCGATGCCGCCCTCATCCACGAGCACACCCTGGACCCTTCCCTCCTGTACGCCCACGCGGTCATCGTGCACGAGTTCGAGCACAACCAGTGCGGGAGCGAAACCACCATGGACACCCCCTTCGACGTATGGCTCAACGAGGCCTACACGGTGGACGTGGAGCGGCAGTACATGGCGGACACCTTCGACCCTTCCTTCGTGCGCCTCAACCAGCTGGAAAGCATCCGCAATCCGCTCCTCGGGCCCCTGGCCATCGAGGATGCCGGGCACGCCGGCCGCATCGTGCGGGAAGGCTTCAATGATCCCGATGAGCTCATCGACGGCGTGACCTACGTCAAGGCGGCGGAAGTCATCCGCATGCTCAGGCTGGTGGTGGGCTTCGATCGGTTCAAGGCCGGGAAGGCTCTCTATTTCAGTCGGTATCGAAACGGCAACGCCACCACGGATCAGTTCTTCGAGTGCTTCGAGGAGACTTCGGGCATTTCCCTGGAACAGTTCAAGAAGGGCTGGCTTTACACCATCGGGTATCCCAGGGTCACGGCATCGGGGCGGTACGATTCAGCCGGACGGCGCTACCACATTCATTTTCGCCAGGGAGTCCGGGAGGGGCTCAAGCCGTTCCATATTCCCATCGAGCTGGCCCTGGTGGACGACGGGGGCGCGGACATGCCGGGAACGGCCCGGGTCTTCGAGCTGAAGGATCTCGAGGCCGAGCTGTCCATCGAGGGCGTGGCGGCCCCGCCGGCTTTCGCCTCCATGAACCGCGACGCCTCCTTTTACGGCACGTTCCGAGATGAAGGCGCGACCCCCGAATCCCTGCGCCGGCAGGCTCGACTGGACCCCAGCCCCTGCAACCGCCTCGAGGCCATGCGGCAGCTCACGGACCGGGAGCGGATCAAGCTCCTCCAGGACATGGCGGAGGCCGTCAGCCCGGACTGGCTGGCCCTTTACGGTGAGATTCTGGAGGACCGGACTCTGCCGTCGGCTCTCAAGGCCTATTTCCTTCGCATCGACGAGCCGCCCCTCGACCGGGAGTACGTCACCTGGGTCCGCGAGCTGGTGCTGGCGCGGGAAAAGCTGATGCACACCGTCAACCGTCGTTACCGCGACCGGCTGCTGGATCTTTTCCTGGGGCTCGACACCTGCCGAATTCCTGAAAATGGCTCCCCACGCCACGGCATCGAGGACCGTTTCCTGAAACAGGTGCTCCTGGATCTCGTTGTCGCGGACGACTCGGAAGAGAGCCACCGGCTCATCGTGGACCATTTCCGGCGGGCCACCACGGCCAACGACCGCGTGGCCGCGCTGCTGGCCCTCAACCGCAGCTCGTCCCCCGAGCGCCGCCCGATCATGGAGGAGGTATACGGCCGGTGGTCCGGCCACCTGAGCGGCTATGCCAACTACCTGAGGGTGGTGTCGAGCGGGACCTGCGAGGATGTCTTCGACCGGATCGCCCAGGAGAGGGAGCGTCCCACCTTCGATGTGAGCATCCCCACCTGGTCCCGGGCTCTCTTCCTTCCCATGGCGGCCAACAACAAGATGGTGTGGACCGACCGGGGCATCCAGTGGCTCACGGAGACCGTCATCGACCTGGCTCCCGTGAACGCCACCACAACGAGCCGCCTGCTCAACACCTTTCAACATGTGAGCCGCCTGAAGCCCGAGCTGCGGGCCAAGGTGACGGAGTCGCTCCAGCGCATCGTGAACGAGGTTTCGGAAATGGTCAGCCCGACGATCCATGGCCAGGCCAGGGCCTACCTGGGAGGTTAGGGGATGGGAAGACGCGCCGGACCGCCCTTGGCGCGGCCGATGCCCGGACGTTGTCGGGCCATGGCACCCCTTGAGGTCGTCCGCACATTCTCCTTGAAACCGCGGGCAATCGCTCTATGATGAATGGGCGAGTCTGCATTGTGGGAAGTGAACCGCTCATCATCCAATCAGGAGAAGCCTTTGAAGAAAAGATGGATAGCTCAGTCGATCCTGCTTGCCGTCGTGGTCCTGGGGTATGCGCATACCTCGGTGAAGGCGGAGGAAACAGTCAAACCGGGTGCCGCCCAGGCCGCGGCAGCCACCGCGGGGACTCCTGCCCTGGAGGTTCCCCACTGGTTCTTCGATTTCGGGGGAGTGACCACTGGAAACGATTACCGTCATGCGTTCGTGGTCAGGAACAAAGGGACGGCAGCCCTGGAGATCAAGGATGTCCAGGCAGGATGCGGCACCGAGGTGGCCGGGTATGATAAGGTCATTCTCCCCGGGGCCGAGGGAAAGATCGTGATCAAGCTCCACCCGGCTCAGTTTCAGAAGGGCAAGAAGTCCAGGTCCCTCGTGCTGACCAATGATCCACGAGTGCCCCGATTCACCGTGGAGGTCCAGGGGAAAGAGGTCCAGGGGAAAGAGGCACAGGAGAAGTCAAACTGACGGGAGAGCCTCTCGGCAGTGGGAATGTGACAACAGTGGCATTGGGCGTCCCCCCGAGGACCATGGTTTCGAGGGGGAACTAGGGTATATGTCTGCCAAGGTCCGCCGCCGGGTCCGAGACCCGGCGGCGGACCCTTCATTTCTGGGGGAGCATGCGGGTGGTGATCGCGGCGCCGTCCGAAAGGGCGCCCTCGAGTCCGACCCGGAAGCCATGGACGTCCTCGACAACGACCCTTCCTTCGGCCGCCGCCGCGTAGACATTCTGATCGTAGGCGATGAGGGCGTGCTTCACCTTCATCCCCCGGTAGATTTCGACGGGTCTTCCGTTGACGAGGACCCGGATGCGCTCTCCCATCTCATTTCTTGATCACGATGCGCTGCTCGACGGCCGGCCGCACGGGCGAATGCTTCCCGAGATACTCGGAGACGACGTCCCGCAAGGTGTCCCCGTAAACGAGATTCGAGCCGTCCTTGAAGGGGGTGAACCGGTCCCCGCCGGAGGCCAGGAAATCGTTGGTGGCCACTCGATAGAACGCGTCCCGTCCGAGGCTCCTGCCCCGGATGCTGGCCCTCGCCACCCGTGAGCCCGCCGGTCGGCTCAGGTCGTACACCACCGAAAGCCCCGAAACCTGCAGGATCTTGTTGCTCAGCTCGCCGCTGATCTCGAGGAGCTGAAGCACCTGCTCGCCTTTGAGGGTCATGGTGACCACCACGTTGTCGAAGGGGAGCAGGGTGTAGAGCCCTTCCATGGTGATGTCGCCCGCGGGCAGGTCGGCACGGATGCCGCCGCCGTTCTGGAAGCCGATGTCGGCCCCGCCGGCCTCCCGGATCGCGTCGGCGATGAGATTGCCCACATTGGATTCGGCCATGGCCTCCCGCATGAGGTCGACTTCGGAATTGCCCACCACCCGGGCAAACTCGGGCTTCAGCGCGCGGTCGTACCGCCCCACCAGGGCCGCGACTGCCGGGTCGGATGGAGCCTGCTCGAGGGCGACCACCGGTCGCAGAACGTTCTGCCCTGGGTAGCTCACGATCTTCCGGGATTCGGGATCCACCTCCAGGGACAGCGCCCCCACGTAGGCTCCGTAGCTTCCCGCCTGAATGATGAGCGTGTCGTTGACGCGCACCGGCTCGGATACCACCGTGTGACTGTGCCCGCCCACGATGACGTCGATTCCGGAAACCTGGCGAGCCAGCTCCTTATCCGCATCCAATCCCAGATGGGACAGCACGATCACCAGCCCGGCGCCTTCCCTCCGCACCTTCTGGACCAGGTCGGGCAGGACCGAGGCAGGCTCCTGGAAGCTCAGGTCCGACACGTGGGCCGGCTTGGTCATGTACGGGGTCTCGGGCGTGATGACACCGATGACGGCGATATCCATGCCCCCGCGCTTCAGGAGCACGTAGGGCTTCACGCCCTCCAGACCTCCGCCGCCGCTCTTCGCGATGTTGGCGGCCAAAAAGGGGAACCGGGCGGCGGATCCCAGCTCATCGAGGGCGTCCCGGCCCCAGTCGAATTCATGGTTGCCGAGGGTCATGGCGTCGAACCGGAGGTGGTTCATGATCTCGATGACGGGCTTGCCCTTGAGCAGGTTGGAAATGGGGGTTCCCTGGAACATGTCCCCGGCGGAGAGCAGAATCGTTCCCTCCGGGTTCCGGGCGCGCTCCTGCTGGATGATGGCGGCAAAATAGGCGGCACCGCCGACTCGCTGGTCCTCCCGAAGGGTCTTGTCCTGATAGGGGAGGACGTGGCCATGGAGGTCGTTCATGTGCAGGATGGTGAGGGATTGGGCTTGCGGGGTCGCCGCGGTTCTGGTCCCCGGGGTGCAGCCGCCGAAGGACCACGCGAAGGCCCAAAGGATGGCGGCAAGGATGAGGCGGGAGGCTCGATTCATGGTGGGTGCTCCGTGCTGGAACGACGGTTTCGAGGCCCAGGCTTCAGGCTATAGGCTGAAACCGGAGCCCGGTCTCTGTCGGGAGGCTCCTCACTCCCTGAGCTTGCTCCGGCAGCTGGGGCAGCGCTCCGGGTCCGTCAGGACCCCGAAATAGTATTTGTCGTGCCCCTTGACGATTTCCTCGCACACGGGGCACCGGTACTGCCAGTATCCCCTGACGGCCATGACAACTCCAAGGACCAGCTGAACCGCGGCAAAGGATTTCCAGGCCGGGAGGCTGATGCCGAGGAAGACGGGACGGTTGTCGATCACCTGCAGGATGAACAGCCCGAGGATGATGAGCAGGATGCAGAAGCCGAACGAGTGCATCATGCGCGTTCTTCGTCGCTGGAATTCTTCAATGATATTCTGCTCGCGCTGGGTGGGCATGACCGCCTCCACATCACTGCACGGCGCCTGGGAGCATCCGTGGCTCGTGGGACCCGTGCATGGATTTCGATACAGCCGGGCGAAAACTCTATTCCCCCTTCAGGATGGCGAGGGATGCGATCCTTTTCCTCCGCGGGAGGCAGCCCCCAGCACCCCATCCTCGAGGCGGGAAGCTGGAAGGAGCGGGGCATGGATGCAAGCCCGGGCTTACTCAACCGTTGAGGGCTCCATCACGGATGCGCGCCCTGCGGTTGGGAGCGGGGCGGGATCGGACCATCCGAAATGTTTGACAATGTCCTCCAATAACATGAGAATTGAAGAAACTGCCAGTGTAAAGCGGTTCCATCACGTTCAGCTTTTCCTGTCGTATCGGGACCTATGCCATGGGGAAGCACCTGGTTCTTGTGGGAGGTGGGCACGCGCACGCGACGGTGCTTGCCCGCGCCGGTGACTTCATCGAGAGAGGCCATCGGGTTACCCTCGTCAGTCCCTCGCCTTACCACTACTATTCCGGAATGGGCCCGGGCCTGCTCTCGGGGATATTTCGCCCCCGGCAGGCGAGGCTCCACGTTGGCAAGACCATTGAGGATCGCGGCGGGTCTTTCGTTCTGGGGCGCGTCGTCCGCATCGGCGCTGACGAGCGGCTGTTGTGGCTTTCCGACGGCGGCCGCCTTCCCTTCGACGTGGCGTCCTTCAACACGGGGAGTCACGTGCCCGTGGCGTGGACCGGGGGATCGCTGGAGACGCTGGTCCCCGTGAAGCCGGTTCTCAACCTGGTTCTGGCGCGCATGGAGCTTCTCAAGGCTTTGAAGCGCGAGCCCCTCCGGCTGCTCGTCGTGGGCGGGGGGGCCGCGGGAGTCGAGGTCGCCGGGAACCTTTGGCGGCTGGTCAGGGAAGCCGGCGGCGAGGCGGGCATCACGCTGGTGGCCGGTCATGGACTCCTTCGGGGCGCTCCCCCCAGGGTCCGGGCGCTGGCTCGGCGTTCACTGGTCCGTCGTGGTCTGAGGATTCTGGAAGGGGTGCATCTGAAGTCCTTCCAGGGCCAACGGGCTCGCCTCACCGACGGATCCACCCTCGACTGCGACCTGGCCTTCGTCGCCGTGGGGGTGACCCCCTCCCGGCTGTTCGTCAACTCAGGCCTTTCCACGGGGCATCGCGGAGAGCTTCTGGTCGATGGCGCCCTTCATTCACCCGACCATCCGTGGCTTTTCGGCGGTGGGGACTGCATCGCCATCCAGGGTCTGAGACTGGACAAGGTGGGGGTCTACGCCGTGCGGCAGAGCCCAGTTCTCCATCACAACCTGCTGGCCGCCCTGGAGGGGGGATCCTTCAGGCGCTTCTCGGCGGGATCTGCTCCCATGCTCATTCTCAACATGGGGGACGGAACGGGGATTCTGTGGAAGGGCGGCCTCACCTGGAGCGGCGGGATGGTGCTCAGGCTGAAGAATGTCATCGATCTGCGCTTCATGCGGAAGTTCCAGGTTTCCGGGGAGCGGGAGGAGGCCGATGCCCTGCCGGGTGTTTCCAGCATCGAACGTGAGCCCGCCACCGGAGCCGAAGCGTGACGCAACGGCGAGGCGCGCGGGACGGCGTGGAGGGGCGGACCTCAACAAGGCGGAGGAGGCATCCATGAAGTACCTCATTCTCGGAAACGGCGTTGCGGCCATCCATGCGGCCGAGGCTATACGCAGCCTCGATTCCCAGGGATCCATCACCATGATCTCGGACGAGGGGTGCGTCCCCTATTGCCGTCCCATGATCAGCATGGTGCTGGAGGGGAGCATCACGCCGGATGCGCTGCCCATCCGAGGGCCGGGGTTCTACCGGAATCTGGGGATCGAGGCTGTCCTGGGGGAGCGCGTCACCTCCCTCGACGTGGTGGGGAGCCAGGTGATGCTCGGCGACGGTCGGGTCTTCGGCTACGACCGCCTCCTCATCGCCACCGGCGCCGATCCGCGGCCCGTCAAGGCTGAGAATGCGGATCTCGACTCCATCTTCTTCATGCGCACCGAGCTCGACGTGCGGCGGATGCTCGAGGCGCTGCCGGGCGCCCGGAGCGCCCTCGTCCTGGGGGGCGGCCTGGTGGGGTTCAAGGCCGCTTACGGTCTGCTCAGGCGGGGCCTCAAGGTGACCCTGCTCATCCGCTCCGAGTACCCGCTCTCGCTGCAGGTGGACGAAACCGCCGGGAGGCTCATTCGGGACGAGCTCGTCCGCTGCGGCCTGAAAGTTCGGGTGGGGCTGGGGGTCAGGGCTTTCGAGGGCAACGGGGTCGTGAGGGCCGCCCATCTTTCGGACGGCAGCACGGTGGAATGCGACCTGGTGGTCATCGGCAAGGGTGTGCTTCCCGCCGTCGATTTCGTTCCGCGGGACCGCCTCCCCGTGGACCTCGGCATCCTGGTGGATGAGCACATGCAGACCTATATCCCCGGCGTATTCGCGGCGGGGGACGTGGCCGAGCACATGGATGTTTCCCGGAAGACCCGCTGGGTCAACGCCATCTGGCCCGAGGCCGTCCAGCAGGGGCGCATCGCCGGCATGAACATGGCCGGCCGCCGGGTCGTCCACAGGGGGAGCTTGAGTCGCAACGTGATCCGGATCTTCGGCATGGATGTGATGACCGCGGGGTGGGTGAATCCCCCGCCGGACGAAGGCTTTGACGTCCTGCACCACACGGATTGCCGGACCGGAGCGTACCGGAGGCTCGTCTTCCGGGGCGATCGCCTGGTGGGCATGACCCTGGTGAACGACATCGAGCAGGGGGGCGTGCTCATGGCTCTCATCCAGCAAGAGACTCCGGTGCCAAAGCCCAGGGAGATCCTGCTGGGGAGGTCGTTCCAGGTCGGGCAGTTGATGGCGTGAGTCTTGATCCTCGGGCTTCAAGATTCAGGACGCGGCTGCCCGCCGTGCTGGGAGGCCGGGGCTCGGTCCAGCGGAGCGCGGGGGAATATTTTCAAAGGAGGAGGCGCCATGAGGCAAGTCGTCGTTCGTCCCGAAAGGTGCGTGGGCTGCATGCAATGCCGTGTGGCCTGCGCCACCGCCCATTCACAAACCAGAAGCCTGGTGACGGCGGTGCTGGAATCGCCGCTGCCCAAGCCCCGCATCCATGTAGGGGTGGGCCTGCACGCCGAGGGCTTTCCCAACCGGTGCCGGCACTGCGACCCCGCTCCGTGCATGCTGGCGTGCCTTCCGGGAGCCATCCGCCGCGATGCCGAGCGGGATACCGTGCTCATCGAGCCGGACGTGTGCATCAACTGCGCGTCCTGCGCCATGGCCTGTCCCTTTGGGGTCATCCGCTATCACGAAGACCACACCGCCGCGCCCGGCAGGCGGATCGCCGTCAAGTGCGACAACTGCATCGAGCGTCAGGGGCAGGGGCTGATCCCGGCGTGCGTGGAAGTGTGTAAAAGCGGGGCCCTCACGTTCGAGGAGCTCTCCGAGGCCATGAAGCGCAAGACCGACGAGGTGGCGCGGACGGTCTCCCAGGGGGCGTCCCAGCCGGACCTTTGCCCCGGCTTCACCCTGCTCCAGGCCGCCAGGCGTCAGCAGATCGAGCTGGGCAAGGTCGTTCCCGGCTTGTAGCTGCTGATGTCAGGTTACGGCCCGGGGTGCAAAGGGGAGTCGCGGCGGCGAGAGGGTCTTTTCCCGTGTCCTGGCGCTGTGCCGCGCTGCGATGAGAGGTGTCCATGATCCCGGTCCAGGGGGGAAATCCCATCCCCGCATGGATGGGGTCTTCAGAAAGGAGGCATTCGATGGGTCGCGAGTTTTCCATGAATACCATCACCGAAGATGGCCAGCTGCTCCTCAGGAAGGCGGAGCGGGACCAGGTGGAGACGGTTTGGGACCGATACGCGGCGCAGCAGCCCAACTGCGGCTACTGCGAGATGGGGCTGAGCTGCCGCATCTGCATGATGGGTCCCTGCCGGATCGATCCTTTCGGGGACGGTCCCCAGCGGGGTGTGTGCGGGGCCGACGCCGACATCATCGTGGCGCGCAACCTGGGACGGATGATTGCGGCCGGAGCCGCGTCCCACTCGGACCACGGCCGTGATCTGGTGGAGGTCCTGGGGGAGGTGGCTCACGGGCGGGCGCCGGGCTACCGGATCAGGGACGTGGCCAAGCTTGAGAGACTGGCCGCGGAGTTCGGTTTGGCGGTGGAAGGCAAGACTCCCGAGGAGATCGCGGGGGAGCTTTCCGACGCCATGGGCGAGGAATACGGCACGCGCAGGAAGGAGCTGACGCTTCTCAAGCGCGCTCCCGTCAAGCGCCAGGAGCTCTGGAAAAAGATCGGAGTCACGCCGAGGGGCATCGACCGGGAGACTTCGGAGATGATGCACCGAACTCACATGGGGGTGGACAACGACTGGGTGAGCCTGCTTCTCCACGGCATGCGGAATGCCCTTTCCGACGGGTGGGGTGGCTCCATGATCGCCACGGAGGTCTCGGACATCCTTTTCGGGACGCCCCAGCCGGGGGCCAATGCCGTCAACGTGGGTGTCCTCAAGAAGGACGAGGTGAACATCGTCGTCCACGGTCACAACCCCATCGTCTCGGAGATGATCCTTCGGGCCGTGCAGGACCCCGAGCTGGTGACCATGGCCCAGGCCAGGGGGGCCAGGGGGATCAACCTGGCGGGTGTTTGCTGCACGGGCAACGAGCTGCTCATGCGGGCAGGGGTGCCCATGGCGGGAAACCATCTCACCACCGAGCTGGTCCTCGCCACGGGGGCGGTGGACCTGATGCTGGTGGACTACCAGTGCATCATGCCATCCCTGGGGACCGTGGCGGCGTGCTATCACACCAAGATGGTGAGCACCAGCGACAAGGCCAGGTTCCCGGGCATGGAGCACCGGGAGCTCCACCCGGACAACGCGGCGGCCAAGGCGGTGGAGCTCGTGAAGGAGGCCATCGAGAACTTCGGGCGGCGCGGCGAGGTCTACATCCCCGTCGAGCCCGTGGCGTCGGTGGGCGGCTTCTCGGTGGAATCCATCGTGGGGGCCCTGGGCGGAACGCCCCAGCCGCTCATCGAGGCCATCAAGGCCGGGAAGATCCGAGGAGCCGTGGGCATCGTGGGCTGCAACAACCCGCGTCTCCCGCAGGACTACGGCCACGTGACCCTGACCCGGCGCCTCATCGAGAACGACATCCTCGTGGTGGACACGGGATGCGCCGCCGTGGCCAACGCCAAGGCCGGCTTCAAGCAGGCCGAGGCCGCCAGGCTGGCCGGGCCGGGGCTCGGGGAGATCTGCGGGGCCCTGGGGATTCCGCCGGTGCTGCACATGGGAAGCTG
>JALOPI010000072.1 GCA_025453975.1 Syntrophobacteraceae bacterium | reverse complement strand
CGCGCCAATGTGGAACCAGTAGTCGATGAACCGGTTGAGCAGGGTGATGGATGCGGCGAGGGAGGCGTCCAGGCCCGCCACCCGCAGGCAGCTGAAGAGGGTCAGCTCCACCACGCCGGCCCCCGAGGGAGTCAGGGGAAAAGCCGTGGCCAGGAGCGGCACCATGGTCATGAAAACGGCTTCGCTGGGGGTCAGGGCCTTTCCGAAGCCATGGACCAGGAGGAAGATCCAGAGGGTTTCCAGCAGCCAGATCATCGCCGTGAAGCCCAGAATGGGGATCACCCTCTCCCGGCGGGGCCACATCCCCTTGCGAAAGGCCGAGACCAGGTCGGCCATCTTCCGGGGAAGCCATGCAGGGGCCGCCCGGTCCAGGAGGAAAAAGCCCAGCATGATGGCGCTGCATAGAACGGCGATGGGAGCTGATGGGAAAGGAGGCTCCAGGATGCCAGAAATGAGAGGAGAAGCACGATCCACGAATCGATCATCCGCTGAAAGACGATGGAGCCGATGGCTTCCGACCGTCGCACGCCAAAGTTGATCCGAGCCAGGTGCGCCCCGTAGACATCCCCGAGCTTGGCGGGGACGACGTTGTCCACGAAATTCTGAAAAAAGACGACCAGCCCGAAGCCGGCCCCGGCCTGCCGCACCTGCAGGTGAGCGAGGCAGAGCCTCCATCTCGCCCCCCGCACCGGGTAAGTCAGGTAATGGCACAGCCCACCCAGAAGGACAAAGCCCTTGTGGCTCGCGATGAGCTCGCTCCAGGTGCTTCGCCAGTCGATGGCGGCTGCCAGGGAAGCGAGAAGGATCAAGGTGGCGAGGCCACTGAGCAGGGTTTGCCAGCTCCAGAGCGGCGGGGCCGTGTCGACCCCGTTGGCCGATCGAGCTTCCATGCTCAAGACGCGACTCCCGTGGAATAAGTCCAGTTAGTCAACAACGTCCCCTTGAGGGCGTCCCCCGGAGGGGAAGGTCACCACGACCTCCGCGCCGTTGCCTGTCTTCAGGTCCAGGCGCCCCTTGAGCTGGCGGACCAGCGTGGCCACGATGGTCATGCCGAGGGACGGGGCGTCAGCCAGGTCCAGCCCTTCCGGGAAGCCGACGCCGTTGTCCTTGATGCGAAGCACCAGCAGGTCGCCCGCCTCCTCCATGGTTATGCGCAGCTCCCCTTCTCGCCCCTCTGGAAAGGCGTGCTTGAGGCAGTTCAGCACCAGCTCGTTGATGATCAGGGCGCAAGGCACCGCCAGGTCGAGGCTCAGGGAGAGGTTGGGCATGTCCACGGTGCCCGTGACCCGGGCCCTGGCCCCATGGGACCCCAGCAGCGATTGGCAGAGGCTCTCGGTGTACTCCGCGATGTCGATGCGGGCCAGGTCATGGGAACGGTACAGCCGCTCGTGGATGAGCGAGATGGAATGGATGCGACTTCGGCTTTCGCTGAAAGCCGCCCGCGCCGATTCGTCCAGGATGTCGTCCGACTGGAGATGGAGGAGGCTCGAGATCACCTGCAGGTTGTTCTTCACCCGGTGGTGAACCTCCTGAAGCAGCACCTCCTTTTCCTTGAGGGAAGCCATGATCTGCTCTTCCGCTTCCTTTCGCTCGGTGATGTCGGTGCAGGCACCCGACATGAAGGTCACGCCGCCACCGACGGCGGAGGTCCGCCCCGTTCCGTGCCACCAGAGGTAAGTCCCGTCCCTGCGGCGTATGCGGTACTCGACCTCCAGGGCCTCCTCTCCCGGGGAAGCCAGGTAGGCTTCGAGCCTGGACCTCACGGCGGGCCGGTCCTCGGGGTGGATGTGATCCTCCCAGCCCTGGAGCGTCCGGGGGAATCCACCCGGCTCGTGGCCCAGCATTTCGTCGACGATGTCCGACCAGCTGAGCTCACCCGAAGCGACATCCCATTCCCAAAGGGCGACTCTCCCGCAGAGCGACGCGCGGGCGAGCCGCTCCCGCTCCTTTCCCAGGGCATCTTCCGTCGCCTTCCGCTGATGGATATCCCGGGTGGCTCCGTAGAAGCGCACCAGTGCTCCATGCTCGTTCAGCTCCGGCCGGATGTAGGTCCTCACCCAGAAGGGCTGCCCCGAGCGGTCGAGCAGGCGCGCGTCGTAGCTGACCTGGCGGCCGGAGCGGAGCTGACTCAGGACGCCATGGACCAGGGGAATGTCCTCGGGGTAAACCACGCGCAGCCAGGCGTTGGGGTACATGACATCCTCCCCGGGGATTCCCGTCATGCGGGTGAAGGCGTCGGTGATCCATTCGAGACTCACCGACTGGTCGGCATTGACGCGGAAGGCGAAGGAGTAGTCGGAGCTCAGGTCCGACACGGCGCGGTAGCGCTCCTCGGAGACCCTCAGCCGTTCCTGGGCCTCCCTCCATTCCGTGATGTCCTCGAAAATGCCGACCACGCCGACGACGCTCCCCTCCTCGCTGCGCAGGGGCACCTTGGTGGTCCTGGCCCAGCTCCTCCCTCCCAGGTGGTCGTAATGCTCCTCCAGAGTGTGGGCGACCCCGGTCTCCATCACGAGACGGTCGTCTTCGCGGTACTTCCGGGCGTCCTGGCGATTGGGGAAAAGGTCGAAATCGGTCCTGCCGACGACCTCCTCCGGCGTGAGCCCCACCAGCCCGGCGAAACGACCGTTGCAGGACAGATAGATCGAGGCCCTGTCCTTGACGAAGATGTTTTGGGGAAGGTGCTCCACCAGGGTCCGGTACTTGGTCTCGCTCTCGCGGAGAGCCTCCTCGGCGCGCTTGCGCTCCGTGATGTCGACGAAAAAGACGGCGTTGATATGGCCGAGGTTGGAAAACAGCCCGCTCGCGTAGCGGCGCGAGCCGTCCCGGCAGGTGATCCAGGCTTCGATGGGGCCGAATTCCGATCCCGCCTCGAGGGCTCGTGTGCGGCCTTCCAGCCAGACCTCCCGGATCTCCTGGCGGTAGGCGGCGTCCGGGTAGGCGAGGGCCCACCATTGGCCCAGATCCGAGATCTCCTCCAGGCTGTAGCCGAAGGTCTGGAAGAACTTGCGATTCATGGAGAGGATGGTCTTCCCGGGGCCGTCGGAAATGACGATGCCGACGGGTGCCGTTTCCACGAGGCCTCGAAACATCGCTTCGCTCTCGCGCACGGCCTTCTCGGCCTTCCTGGTCTCGGTGACGTCGATGGAGATGCCCCCCAGCCAGCTGCTCCCGTCGGGGCGGGGGATGGGAAACTTGACGGTTCTGTAGGTGTGGAGCTCACCCCGGGTGAGGACCTCCTCCTCGATATCCAGAGCACATCCTTCGGCAAGGACGGCCTCGTCGTCCAGACGCATCTTCACGTCCGCCCCGCCCGACCAGATGTCCTCGGTTCTTTTGCCGATCCACTCGGGGAGGGGCATGCCGAAATGGGTCTCAAAGCGCTCGTTGACGTAGATGATCCTTCGGTCCCTGTCCTTGATGTGGGAAAAGCCGGGCAGGTGGCGCATGAAGGATGAGAAGCGCTCTTCGCTTTCCCGCAGTGCCTCCTCGGCCCTCGCTCGCTCCTGCTCCTCCCTTTTGCGCTCCACGTGGGCCTGCAGGATGGGACCGATGAATGCGGCCATCCTCTGGAGAAAGGCCTGGTCGTGCTCGTCGTAATCGGTGTCCTTGTTGGCCAGGCCGATCTGACCGATCACCCGTCCCTGAAACAGGACCGGAACGCAGATGGCGCGGAAGAGGGGGAGATGTCCCTCGGGAGCTTTCAATCCCCCGTTGGCCACGAGGGTCTCACCCTCCACGAGGGATGCCCCCCACATGCCCCCCCACAATTCCCGGGGGAAGACGACGGTTTTGTGGCTCATCATGCACCGGTCCCAGATTTCGGTGGTCATGGAAGGGCACACCAGGCTTCCGTCGTCGTCGATGTAGCCGAAATAGCCGAAGGGACTGGCCAATGCTTCGCGCAGGATGTCCAGAACGGCGCCGTACATCGTTTCATCCGTCGATTTCAGAAACACGTCCTGGATCCGGTTCATGAAAGCCATGGCCCGCTCTTCGCGCTTCCGGCCGCTGATGTCCACGATGAGGGTGAGCAGGCATGGACTGCCCTCGATTTCAATGATCTCGGCCGAGACGAGGCCGTGAATCCCCCGGCCGTCCCGGGATCGAAAGTCGAATTCCTGGTTGCGCACCACTCCCTGGCTTCGGACAGCGTCCACCAGTCGGGAGCGATCCTCGAGATCCGCCCAGATCCCCAGGTCCAGGACGGTGCGCCCCAACGCCTCCTCGCGGCTGTAGCCCATGGATCGCGTGAAGGATTCGTTGACTTCCAGGTAGCGGTCTTCACCCAGGGAGGTGATGCTGATGATTTCCGGGCTGGACTCGAAGATGGTCGAGAACTTGGCTTCGCTGGCCCGGAGAGCGTCCTCGGCTCGCTTCCGGGCGGTGATGTTCCGGGCGGCCACCAGCAGGGTGCCCTGGGATCCCATCTGGATGATGCTGGCCGAGATCTGGAACCTGAGGCGCTCTCCCGACCTGGCCAGCAGATCCAGCTCGAAGTCGCTGACGACCTTTCCTTCCCTGAGCCTCTCCACCAGCCGCTGTCGATCGGACGGATCGGCCCAGATTCCGAGCTCAACGGAAGTGCGACCGATGGTCTCCTCCCGGGGGTATCCAAGGATGCGCTCGAAGGCCGGGTTGACGTCCAGGTACCGGCCGTCGCTCAATGAGCTGATCCCCATGGGATCCGGGCTTTCCCGGAAGATGATGGCGAACTGGTCCTCGCTCTCCCTGCGCCTCGTTTCCGCGAGCCGCGCGGGTGTCACGTCCTCGACGGTGCAGATCACCCCATCATACCGGCCGTTCCTCACGATGGGGATGAGCCACCCGGACTGCCAGGTATCACGCCCCCCGGGGGTGCGGATGGGCACGGCATCATAGCGCACGGGCCGGAGGGCTTCCCTGGCTCCGCGGTAGAAGGGCTCGAAGTGTCTTATGGCTTCGGGCTGGAGGTCGTCGAGAACCGATAACCCCAGAAGCGCTGCCGGGTCCAGGCCGGCGATGACGCCCATGGCCCGGTTCGCGTACCGGATGCGGTCGTTCTCGTCCGCTACCCAGACGCCTGTGAGGATGGACTGGACGATGGTCTCGTAAAGCTCGAGCCGACCAAGCACCGACGGCTCCTGGGCGGGGATATCCCCGTCCGTTCCCGGTGGATGTCTGCCCTCGATCTCCAGCACCCGGTCTCGAAGCGCCTGAATCTCCTCCAGCAGCTCTTCCCTGGTTTTGTGTCTGTCCTCGGCGGAATTGGTCATAGGCTGAACCTGCCCGAAAGACTGTCTGCGCCTGTCTTGGAGCCCCTGAACGGCTGCCCGGGCGGGGACCCCCCCTGGGCTCGGCTTCTGGGTCCGCGCACGGGCCGGGAATACCCTGGTGGGCCAGGGGCCCGAATGCACCTGTCGGAAGGCGACGCCGGGGCGTCGGCCTCGAGGGAACACTATGTCGGGGGAGGGCCGCCTTGTCAACTCGCGAGACCTCTTCTCCCGGAGCCAGTCCGGGATTGGCGGGCCGGCTGGGAGGGGCCATTCCCAAACGGGCTCCCGGGGGCATGGGATGATTCTCCCGGGTCGCGGGCAGTGCTGCCGGAGCCTGAAAGGGGGCGGCTCGACACCGGCCGGCCTCCCATCTGCCTCGGGCGTCGCGGAAAACACTTCATGGGACGGGGATGCTGTAAGAAATTCCATTACAAGCTCGAAAGGGATTCCTGACATCAAAATCAGAAGCCGTCGGATATTCGCGCTTTCCCTAATCCCGTATAAGCGTTTCGACGTGAAGTCCTCATCGGACGGGACGCGGCCGGCGGCCTTTCCGGGGAGACGGCAGGCATGGACATCGGAGGCAACCATGAAAATACACGAGTATCAGGCCAAGGAGCTGTTCAGGACTTTCGGAATTCCCGTTCCCCGAGGCGGGGCTGCCCTCAGCCCGTCGGAAGGACGCAGCGTGGCGGAGGGGCTCGCCACGCTGCCGGTGGTCGTCAAGGCCCAGATCCACGCGGGCGGGCGTGGCAAGGGCGGCGGCGTCAAGCTGGCCCATTCCCTGGACGAGGCGGAAGCGCTAGCCCGGGACATGCTCGGCATGACCCTGGTCACCCACCAGACTGGACCTCAGGGAAGAGTCGTGAAGAAGCTCCTCGTGGAGGAGGGCCTGGATATCGCCAAGGAGCTTTACCTGGGCATCGTGCCCGACCGGGCGACGGCGAGCCTGGTCATCATGGCCAGCGAGGCGGGTGGCATGGACATCGAGGAGGTGGCCGCCAGGACCCCCGAAAAGATCATCAAGCAGCGCATCAAGCCCATGGACGGGCTTCAGCCCTTCAACGGCAGGGCGCTGGCGTACGAGCTGAGCCTGGAGCCCGAGGTGCTCAAGCAGTTCATGGCCCTGGTCGGCAAGCTCTGCGACCTCTTCATCCGGTGCGACTGCTCTCTCCTGGAGATCAACCCCCTGGTCATCACCGGCGACAGGAAGCTCATCGCCCTGGATGCCAAGATCAACTTTGACGACAACGCTCTTTTCCGCCATAAGGATCTGCTGGAGTACCGGGATCTGGAGGAGGAGGACCCGCTGGAGGTCGAGGCGTCTCAATACAATCTCAATTACATCAAGCTGGACGGCAACATCGGCAACATGGTCAACGGCGCCGGGCTCGCCATGGCCACCATGGACATCATCAAGCTGGCGGGGGCGGAGCCGGCCAACTTCCTGGACGTCGGCGGCGGCGCCAGCGCCGAGATGGTGGAGAACGGCTTTCGGATCATCCTGAGCGATCCCAACGTCAAGGGAGTCCTCATCAACATCTTCGGCGGCATTCTGAGATGCGACATCCTGGCCCAGGGGGTGGTGGAAGCCGCCAGGAAGGTGGGAATCCAGGTGCCGGTGGTCATCCGCATGGAGGGGACCAACGTCGAGGAGGGCCGGCGCATCCTGGCGGAATCGGGATTGAACCTCTTCGTGGCCAGGGATGTGTGGGATGCCGCCGGCAAGGTGGCGGAAATCGCGGGAGCCAAGGCTTAGAGACGGGTGGGGAATGGGCACCCTTTTCTCGCCACCGGGGCTGCGGGGAGCTCGTTGGCTCACGTTTCGGAAGCTTTCGGCCCCTCGCGGGGAGCGACCGGGGAATACCGAGCCATTCGCACCAGCATAGAGAAGTGAGGATATTCCATGAGCGTATTCGTTGGTGATCATACCAGGTTGGTGGTTCAGGGCATCACGGGCCGCGAGGGCCAGTTCCATACCCGGCAGTGCGCGGCCTACGGCACGCGCGTCGTCGCCGGCGTCACCCCCGGCAAGGGCGGGCAGACCATGGACGACATCCCGGTCTTCAATACGGTCCTCCAGGCCAGGCGGGAAGCGGGGGCCAACACGTCCCTGATCTTTGTTCCCCCGGCTTTCGCGTCCGACGCCATCATGGAGTCCGCCGACGCGGGGATGGAAGTCATCGTGTGCATCACCGAAGGCATACCGGTGATCGACATGATGAAGGCGTACCACTTCCTGAAGGGAGCCACCTCGCGCCTCATCGGCCCCAACTGTCCCGGCATCATATCGCCGGGCCAATGCAAGGTGGGGATCATGCCGGCCCCCATCCACAAGCGGGGGAACGTGGGCGTGGTCTCGCGGAGCGGGACCCTCACCTACGAAGTCGTGGATCAGCTGACCAAGAAGGGCATCGGCCAGTCCACCTGCATCGGAATCGGAGGGGACCCCATCATAGGCACCAACTTCATCGATGCGCTGACGGCTTTTCAGGCCGACCCCGAAACGGAAGCCATCGTCATGGTGGGTGAGATCGGCGGCTCGGCCGAGGAAGACGCTTCCGCCTTCATCCGGGAGCACGTGACCAAGCCGGTGGTGGGCTTCATTGCCGGGCTCACGGCACCTCCGGGGCGCAGGATGGGTCATGCCGGCGCCATCATCAGCGGGAGCAGCGGGACCGCCCAGGCCAAGATCGAGGCCATGGAAGCCGCCGGAATCACGGTGGTCCGGAACCTGGGCCAGATTGGCGAGACCACGAAGAACCTCCTGGGGGCCTAAGGATCTGGATCACGATGCCTTGGCTCGAGGAATGCGTCCGATGGCCGGATTGAGCCAGCCTCATCCTCACGCGGAGCCTTCGGGAGCGCCGGTGAAGCCCTTCCCGAGGTTTCCGCGCCAGTTTTTTTCACTGCTCGACTGAATGGCGGGACTCGGAGCTGCAGCGCTTGGACTGTTTTGGATCGATCACATTTGACCATCAAAGCGAAAGGAGTGCGGGCATGTCACTGAAGCGGAAGAAGATCACGGTGGTTGGCGGTGGATTCGTGGGAGCGACCTGTGCCCATTGGGTCGCGGCCAAGGAGCTGGCGGATGTGGTTCTGGTGGATATCATCGAGGGCATGCCCCAGGGGAAGGGTCTGGACCTGCTGGAAGCCGGCCCCGTGGAAGGCTTCGACGTGAGCGTCATCGGGACCAACGACTATGCCGACACGGCCAATTCGGATCTGGTCATCATCACGGCGGGCATCGCCCGCAAGCCCGGCATGAGCCGCGACGATCTCATCGGCATCAACACCGGCATCGTGAAGGACGTCACGGCCAACATCGTCAAGCACTCTCCCAATGCGTTCCTCATCGTGGTCTCCAATCCCCTGGACGCCATGGTCTACGTGGCTCACCAGGTGAGCGGGCTTCCCACCAACCGCATCGTGGGCATGGCGGGCGTGCTCGACTCGGCCCGCTTCCGCACCTTCATCGCCCTGGAGCTGGGGGTTTCCGTCAAGGACATCCAGGCCTTCGTCCTCGGGGGCCACGGGGACACGATGGTTCCCCTGCCGCGCTACACGACGGTCTCCGGCATTCCCATTCCCGACCTCATGTCCGCCGAGCGCATCGAGGCCCTGGTGGATCGGACGCGCAAGGGTGGCGGCGAGATCGTCAACCTCCTCAAGACGGGCAGCGCCTTCTTCGCTCCGTCCGCTTCCGCCGTGCAGATGGCCGAAGCCATCCTCAAGGACCAGAAGCGCATCCTCCCCTGCGCCGCGTACTGCGACAAGGAGTACGGCGTGGGCGGCTACTTCGTTGGCGTTCCGACGCTGCTGGGTGCCGGCGGTGTCGAGAAGATCGTCGAGATCCAGATGACTTCCGAGGAAAAGGGCGCTTTCGACCGCTCGGTGCAGGCCGTCCGAGACCTGGTGAAGGGGCTCAAGATCTGAGAACCCGCAAGGGGCTGGAAGGCCGGCGGGCGAGGCCTTCCAGCCCCTTGCCCGGGGCGGCTCGAGCCGGTCCCGGTCGACATAGGAGCGTCCAGCATGGCGATCAAGGTCATCATCGAACGGAAATCCGTTCCGGGCAACGATCTGGAGCTGAACCGCGTGCTCATGGAGCTGCGGGCCAGGGCCATGAAGGTGAAGGGCTACATCTCGGGCGAGACCCTGCGGGAGCTGGACGAGCCCAACACCTGCATCGTCATTTCCACGTGGAGCACTCTCGACGATTGGAAGGCATGGGAAGGGAATGCCGAGCGCGTGGAGCTTCAGAAGAAGATCGACGCTCTCCTGCGTGCCCCCTCCAGACACCGGGTGCTCGTTTATTACTGACAGTCGAGGGCCAGGTCGGGTTGAGCCGGAGGAAGATCCGCCCATGCGGGCTTTTCCCACAAGCCTTGCTGGATGACCTCTCAAAGGGGTCGTGACTCGATCCCGCCTGCGAATCCGCATAACCTGGGCTCTTGGCGGCGAGTCATCAGCCGGGAGGCAAGCCCTCAATCTAACCGAGGATCAAGGGAAGGGAGTCGATGGGAGTCGTAGCGGACAAAATAGCAGCATTCAAGAAGAAGGAAGAGAAGATCAGGGAGATGGGCGGCGCCAAGGCCGTGGCCGCTCAGCACGAGCGCGGGAAGCTGTCCGCCCGTGAGCGTTTGAGCCATTTCTTCGATGCGGGCACTTTTCGGGAGCTCGACATCTTCGTCAAGCACCGGGGCTCGCTCTTCGGCCTCGACAAATTGGACATCCCCGCGGACGGTGTCATCACCGGCTACGGAAAGGTCAACGGCCGGGAGGTATTCGCCTACTCCCAGGATTTCACGGCCCGGGCCGGCACCCTGGGAGAAATGCACTCCAAGAAGATCTGCAAGGTCATGGACCTGGCTCTCAAGACCGGAAAGCCCCTGGTGGGCTTCAACGATTCCGGCGGGGCGCGCATCCAGGAGGGCGTGGACGCGCTCTCGGGCTACGGCCAGATTTTCTATCGCAACGCCATCGCCTCCGGCGTCATCCCGCAGATCTCGGCCATCATGGGTCCCTGCGCCGGTGGAGCCGTGTACTCGCCGGCCATGACGGACTTCGTCTACATGGTCAAGAACACGAGCTACATGTTCATCACGGGGCCGGACGTCGTCAAATCGGTTCTGGGAGAGGTGGTCACCCAGGAAGAGCTGGGCGGCGCCATGACCCACGCCTCCAAGAGCGGCGTCGCTCACTTCGCCAGCGAGAGCGAGGTGGATTGCATCGAGGAGATCAAGCGGCTCCTGAGCTTCATTCCCGACAACAACATGTCGGATCCCCCGACGATCCCCTGCGACGATCCGGTGACCCGCATGGACCTCGCCCTGGACGCCATCATCCCCGACAATCCCATGGGCGCCTACGACATGAAGGACGTCATCCGCGCCATCGTGGATCACGGGGAATTCTATGAGGTTCATGAGCATTACGCCATGAACATCCTGACGGGCTTCGGACGATTCAACGGTCGGTCCGTCGGCATCATCGCCAACCAGCCCAAGGTCCTGGCCGGCTGCCTCGACATCGACTCGTCGGACAAGGCCACGCGCTTCATCCGGTTCTGCGATTCCTTCAACATCCCCATCCTGACGCTCCCCGACGTCCCGGGCTACCTCCCGGGCCGGCAGCAGGAGCACGCCGGCATCATCCGGCACGGCGCCAAGCTGCTCTGGTGCTACTCCGAGGCCACGGTCCCCAAGATCACCCTCATCGTGCGCAAGGACTACGGCGGATCGTACCTGGCCATGTGCTCGAGGGACCTGGGCGCCGACCTGGTGATGGCCTGGCCCACGGCGGAGATCGCCGTCATGGGTGCCGAAGGGGCCGCCAACATCATCTTCCGCAAGGAGATCCAGGAGGCCGAGGACCAGAAGGCCAAACGGCAGGAGAAGATCGATGAGTACCGGAATCTCCTCTACAACCCGTACATCGCCGCCTCCCGGGGCTACATCGACGGGGTGATCCTGCCGAGTGAGACGCGGCCGCGGCTCATCGAGGCTTTTGACGTGCTCTGCACCAAGCGGGAAGCGCTGCCGGCCAAAAAGCACGGCAACATTCCGCTGTAGCGATAGAAAGGCCTGGTCATGCCTGTGAACCCAAAAGTCATTGCAGCCATCACCGCGGCGGTGGGGGAATTCCTCCAGGCCGAGCCAGCCATGTCGGCACCCGTCGCCGTGGTGGAAAGCCGGCCCCCGACGACGCCGCCCGTGGTGTTCAGTCCCTGGGCCCTCTCGGGACGCCAGTCCATGATGGACATGAGGCGATTTCTGCAGATGCGGCTGGCCCGCTGAAGCCGACGGCGTCGAGCCGGCCGTGAAGGCTCGACTCGATACCGGAAACCAGAAACCACAAGCCAGAAACTGTTTTTCACATATGAGGAGATGAAAGATGGCAGATGAACACGGCACGCTCGTTGCCAGACTCTTTGAAGAAAAAGCGCCCGTGACCAGCCCGGTCAAGGTTCAGGATCTCACGTTCCGCGATGGCCACCAGTCCCTGTTCGCCACCCGCGGGCGCACCGAGGACTTTCTCCCCATCGCCGAGCAGATGGACGACGTGGGCTTTTACTCCATGGAAGTCTGGGGTGGAGCCACCTTCGACACCATGCACCGCTTCCTGGGGGAAGACCCCTGGGAGCGCATCCGGACCCTGAAGAAGTACATCAAGAAGACCCCCTTCTCCATGCTGCTCCGCGCCCAGAACCTGGTGGGCTACCGCAACTACGCCGACGACCTGGCCGAGGCCTTCGTGGAGCGCTCCTGCGCCAACGGCATCGATATTTTCCGGACCTTCGACGCACTCAACGACTACCGGAACTTCGAGACCGTGGTCCCGATCATCAAGAAGAACGGCATGCACTTCCAGGGGTGTATCTGCTATTCCCTCACCCAGTCACGGCTGGGTGGAGACGTTTACAACCTGGACTACTTCGTGAACAAGGCCAAGGCCCTGGAGGACATGGGCGCCGACACCATCTGCATCAAGGACATGGCCGGCCTCATCGCCCCCTACGACGCCTACATTCTGGTGAAGGCCCTCAAGGAGACCGTCAAGGCTCCCATCCATCTCCACAGCCATTTCACGTCGGGCATGGCGGACATGTCGCTCCTCAAGGCCATCGAAGCCGGCGTCGACATCGTGGATACCTGCCTCATCCCGTGGGCCTACCGCACGTCCCACCCCGCCGTCGAGCCCCTGGTGGTCACCCTGCAGGGCACCAGCCGCGACACGGGCCTCGACATCAAGAAGCTCGCCAGGTGCAGCGAGCATATGGAGAAGATTTCCGCCAAGTACAAGCACCTGCTGGACGACCGCATGTCCATCGTGGATATCAACGTGCTCCTGCATCAGACCCCGGGCGGCATGCTCTCCAACCTGGTGAATCAGCTCCGCGAGATGGATGCTCTCGACAAGATCGATGAAGTGTTCCGGCAGCTTCCCATCGTGCGCCGGGAGCTGGGCCAGGTTCCCCTGGTGACTCCGACGAGCCAGATCGTGGGCATCCAGACCGTCAACAACGTGCTCTTCGACACGCCCAACGAGCGCTACAAGATGATCACGGCCCAGGTGAAGGACCTTTGCTACGGCCTTTACGGAAAGACGGCCATCCCCATCGATCCCGAAGTCCAGAAGAAGGCCCTCAAGGGCTATCCGCGTGGCGAGACCCCCATCACCGCGCGCCCCGCCGACGTGCTGGAGCCCGAGCTGGAAAAGGCGCGGAAAGACGTGGAAGGCCTGGCCAAAGACCTGGACGACATCATCACCTACGCCCTTTATCCGACCACCGGCAAGCGCTTCCTCAAGTGGAAGTACGGCCAGGAGGAGATTCCGGCCGAGGTGAAGCCCCGGACTTTCGAGGACGTGAAGGCGGAAGAAGAGCTGATCAAGAAGGCCAAGGCCGGCCTTCTGGTGGAAAAGTGCGTCAAGGAAGCGCCCCCCAAGGGCGCCGGTTCGCGGACCTTCAATGTTTTTGTGGACGGTGAGTTCTTCGAGGTGGATGTGGAGCAGGTGGGGGGGGCCCCCGTCATCGCGGCCATCACCCCCATGGCGATGCCCGCCGCGGCCCCCGCCGCATCACCGCAGTTCGCGGCTGCCGCTCCGGTGGTTCCGCCTCCTCCGCCCAAGCCCGCCGCCGCACCCGCGGCCCCGGCCGCAGCCGCCGCCGCGCCAGCCGCGGCGCCCAGGGCCGCTGCCCCCGTGTCCGGTGGGACGACCATCGAGGCTCCCATGCCGGGCATGATCATTCGGTACGAAGTGGCCGTTGGCGCTGCCGTCAAGGAAGGCGACGTGGTGCTGATCCTCGAGGCCATGAAAATGGAGAACTCCATCACGAGTCCGGGCAACGGAACCGTGAAGCAGATCAATTTCAAGGATGGAGACACGGTTCAGAAAGGCGATGTCCTGGCGGTGATCGGCTGACGGGAATCGACTGACGCGGTGCGCGGCGAGCCGAAGATGGGCTCGCCGTTTCACCGCTCCCTGCCACGATACGCAAGAAGCTCCCGAGGATACAAGGAAAAGGTATGCCCATCGAGATTTCGGACAAGACGGTGAAGGGCGAGTTCATCGAGAAGGTGATGAAGCTGAGCGGTCAGAACATCCAGGAGTGCTTCCAGTGCGGCACGTGCGGAGGAGCGTGCCCCATGTCGGCTCACATGGACACGATGCCCCGGAAGATCATGCGGATGACGCAGCTGGGCCTGGAGGAGTCGGTTCAGGAGAGCGGGACCTGCTGGACGTGTGCCTCGTGCCACACCTGCACGGTGAGCTGCCCGCGGGGGATCGACCTGGCCCGGGTGATGGAGGCCATCCGCCAGCTGACGCTCCGAAAGAACGTGGACCTGGTGGAGCCTTCGAAGCTGGATGAGGAGACGCTGCGGGAGCTGCCCCAGATCGCCATGGTGAGCTGTTTTCGGAAGCTCACGAGCTGAAACGGCGGCGACAGGAAGGATTCTGGGTTCAGGGGGGTGGCGCTGGATCCAGGCTCCGGACTCCTGGCATTTATGCTCGATGGGGCTGAGAGACTTCTTTTTCCCAGGCTCTCTCTCGCTCCGCATTCCGGAGCCGTGGTCCGCGGGGGGCGAAAGCTTCGAGCAACGACGATTCGGGGAAACAAACCATTTGGCCCCTGAATTCTATACCACGAGGCAACCGCCTGCAACAAGGCTTGCGGGCACTGAGGCCGGGCTCGCAGCCCCCCCGTCGCGCCCCCCGGCCTGGGAGGCCACTCCGCCGCATGGAAGCCGGAGTGTCGTCGACGCCCATACAGGCTGTTGCCTTCCGGAGGACCCGAAGGCCCCGCCCTTCCCGGGGCTCCAAACTGAAGCCTGAGGCCTGAAGCTCGAAACCCGTTCAACCCGAAACGGGCGGGTCGAAGCCTGGAGCGGATATCCGTCCGGGCTCGTCCGAGTCCGTGGTCCACGAGTGAGGAGAGTAATGAAAGTCAGCTATTACCCTGGATGCACGTTGAAGACGAAGGCAAGGAACCTGGAGGAGTCGGCGGTGGCCTCCCTGGCGGCCCTGGGGGTGGAGATGGAGGAGATCTCGCGATGGAACTGCTGCGGAGCGGTGCACTCCCTCTCGGACGACGATCTGATCCACCAGGTGGCGCCGGTTCGGGACCTGATCCGGGCCATGGAGCAGGGGAGCGACACCGTGGTGACGCTGTGCTCCATGTGCTACAACACCCTGGCCCGTGCCAACCGGCTCATGCGTGAAGACGATGTGAAGCGGGGAACCATCAACGCCTTCATGGATGAGGAAAGGGACTACGCCGGCGAAGTGGAGGTGGTGCACTTCCTCACCTTTCTCCGGGACCGGGTGGGCTGGGAGACCTTGCGCTCGAAGGTGAAGAAGCCCCTTGCGGGGATGAAGGTGGCGCCGTACTACGGCTGCACGCTGCTGCGGCCGAGGGAGGTGGCCATCGAGGCCACGGGGCACCCGACCCTCATGAAGGAGTTTCTTTCCGCTCTGGGTGCCGAAGCGGTGGATTTCGCGGATAAGACGCTCTGCTGCGGCTCGTACCAGATCCTGGCCCACCCCGAAGCGGCCCTGGATGTGTCGGGGAGGATCCTCCAGAGCGCCCTCGACGCGGGGGCCGATTCCCTGATTCTGACCTGCCCGCTCTGTGAGTTCAACCTCGGAAAAACCCAGAAAAAACTCCTGCCATCACGGAAGATCAGCCGAGAGGTACCGGTCTACTACTTCACTCAGCTCCTGGCGGTGGCCCTGGGCCTGGACGACGCCGTCTGCCGGTTCGACCTGAGCGACGCATCGGCCCTCGAGTTTCTGAAGTGCAAAAAACTGGCTGGAGGTCAGCCCCAGGCCGGTTAGTCCCGCGGATCCGATCCCGAGGAAGCGCGAGGCGCGAGGGAGTTTCCGATCAGCGCCCCGGCACAATGGCAGAAGCACAACACCAGCAGATGGCAACGGGGGACCGGGCCATACTCCCCGAGGGAGCGCGGACGATCCCGATCTTCGTCATGGGGAAGCGTTACGAGGTGCCGGAGACGCTGACCATCATGAAGGCCATGGAGTATGTGGGCTTCAAGTTCCTCCGGGGCTGCGGGTGCCGCGGGGGCATCTGCGGAGCCTGCCCGACGGTCTACCGCAAGGAGGGTGAGTACAAGCTCCGTTTCGGTCTGGCTTGCCAGACGGTGGTGGAGCCCAACATGTACCTGGCTCAGATCCCGTTCTACCCGGCGAACCGGGCGCCCTACAGACTGGATGAGCTCAACCCGGTGGCCGAGACGATCCACGCGCTTTACCCGGAGATCTTCCGATGCGTGGCGTGCAACAATTGCACGAAGGCTTGTCCCATGGGGGTGAATGTTCTGGACTACATCTCGGCCTTGAAGCAGGGGGACATCGAGAGGGCTGCGCATCTTTCCTTCGACTGCATCCAGTGCGGCCTGTGCGCGAGCCGCTGCATGGGAGAGCTTCCCCAGTACCACATCGCTCAGCTGGCACGGCGGATCTTCGGAAAATACATCCAGGCGGGAGCCGAGCACCTGAAGCATCGCGTGGCCGAGATCGAATCGAGGAAATACGACGCCATGCTCCAAGACCTCCAGGCCATGTCCCACGCCGAGCTCGAGAAGCTCTACAAGGAGCGGGAGCGCGAGCCGGACCTGGCGCCTCCCGGGACCTGGCGGCCTCAGGACACCCAGTATCTTTAGCTCATGGCTCAAGGTGGTCCGCCCCTTCGCACGGATTTGAGCTTCAGGCTGAGCATGCCGTGGAGCCGGGCGGGGGCTGAATGAAATCTTGCGCGGAGAGGCGGAGCGAGAAGCTCTTCGTGCTCTTCGCGGTGAAATGAGTCTTTGAAACGAGTTTGAGGAGTGAAAAATCAATGAGTTACACGCCTGAGATGAGAGAGCTGATCAAGCGCGTCGAGGCGACGCGGCCCGAGCGGGTGGCCATGGCGCGAAGGGGAGAGCACTTCCCGGCGCTGACCCTGGAGGAAAGGGCGGTGGTGCTGGATAAGTTCCATCCGGACTACCAGAAGGATGGGCGCTGCGAGGTCCGGGTGGGACCCGACGCGGGGAAGGCCTTCCCTGAGGAGATCACGCGGATGCTGGAGTCGCGCTCGATGCTCCGGCCGGAGTCGGTGGATCTCTCCAAGATCGACTTCGAAACGGATGTCCTGATCCTGGGAGGGGGGGGCGCGGGGACATCGGCGGCCCTCATGGCTTCGGCAGCCGGGGCGAGCGTCATCATGACGACGAAGCTCCGCCACGGGGACGCCAACACGATGATGGCCGAAGGGGGGATCCAGGCCGCGACGCAGGAATGCGACTCGCCCTTCTACCATTACCTCGACACCATCGGCGGCGGCCACTTCACGAACCAGCCGGACCTGGTGGCGGCCCTGTCCCACGACGCCCCCCTGTCCATCGCATGGCTGGAATCCCTCGGGATGATGTTCAACAAGCTCCCGGACGGGAGGCTCAGCGTGCGGCACTTCGGGGGCTCGTCCCGCAAGCGGATGCATTCGGCGGGGGACATGACGGGTGCCGAGATCATGCGGGTCCTCCGGGACGAGGCCAGAAACCGGATGGACCAGATCGTTTCCATCGAATTCTGCCCGGCGGTGGAGCTGCTCCTGGATTCCGAGGGAAAATGCGGCGGGGCGATCCTCTACAACATGGAGACCCGGGAGTTCTTCGTGGCCCGGGCCAAGGCGGTCATCATCGCCACCGGGGGAAACGGCAGGCTCCACATCAAGGGCTTCGCCACGACGAACCACTACGGCGCCACCATGGATGGCGTGGTCATGGCGTACCGCGCGGGAGTGGGGACGACGTCCCTCCATTCGACCCAGTACCACCCGACGGGCGTGGCTTATCCGGAGCAGAACGTGGGACTGCTCATCACGGAGAAGGTGCGGGGGCTGGGAGCCCATGTGCTGAACGTGGACGGCGAGCAGTTCTGTTTCCCTCTGGAGCCCCGGGACGTGGAGTCGGCGGAGCTCATCAAGGAGGCTTTGGAAAAGAAGAAGGCGGTCATCACGCCGACGGGTCGCTACGGACTGTGGCTGGATTCCCCCATGATCGATCTGCTCCACGGCGAGGGGACGGTGCGTCGGGAGCTTCCGGCGAAGTTCATCCAGTTCGAGCGGCACGGGATCGACATCAGCAAGGACCCGATGCTGGTCTTTCCGACGCTTCACTACCAGAACGGCGGCATCGCCATCAACGCCGACTGCGAAACAACGATCCCGGGCCTCTACAGTGCTGGCGAGTGCGTGGGCGGTGTCCACGGCGAGAACCGGCTCATGGGCAACAGCCTGCAGGACGTCATCACGTTCGGGCGGCGGGCAGGGATGAGCGCGGCGGCTTATGTGAAAGGCGGGGTCGAGGTGAAGGATCTCACCCTGGCGCATGTCACGCGGTTCGAAAAGGAGCTGGCCGAGGCGGGCATCCAGAGCCCCATGGTGGCCCCCATCCTCCTTCCGGACTACACCACCGATGACGTCGCCTCCCGTCGCCTCATGGAAGCCAGGCTGGAAGCGGAGTAGCAGATCCCGGAGCCCTCGCGGGAGAAGGTCCTTCGCCGGGTGGCGGGTGCCCAAAGACGCGCCCGCCCACCCCCTTCTCCACGCGGGCTCCCCTCCGGTGCGCCGGAAGCCCCGGCCAGGAGCCAGGAATCAGCAACAGGAGCCAAGGGCTCGCAACCATCTCTCACAGGATAAGGCCATGATCGAGATACGAATCCACGGACGAGGCGGACAGGGGAACGTGGCGGCCGCCGAGCTACTGGCCATCGCGGCCTTCAAGGACGGCAAGTTCGCCCAGGCATTTCCATCCTTCGGTGCCGAGCGCGTGGGCGCTCCGGTTCAGGCCTTCGTGCGCATCGACAGCAAGAAGATCCGTGTCCGCGAAGACGTGCGGACACCGGACTATCTCATCGTCCAGGACCAGTACCTCATCGATTCGGTGCCCGTGCTGGACGGACTGAAAGAGGGGGGACTGGTCCTGGTGAATGCCAATGTGCGCTCGGAGGACCTGAATCTCAAGACGACGGCGACGGTGGAGACCATTCCCGCCACGGAGATCGCCCTCGAGATCATCGGGCGCCCCATTCCCAACGCCATCATGATCGGGGCCTTCTGCTCCATCACGGGACTGGTGAGCCTCGAGGCCGTGCAGCAGGCCATCATGGAGAAATTCCCGGGGGCCGTGGGCACGAACAACGTGGCGGCCATGGAGCGCGCTCACGAGCTGATACAGGAGAGGAAGGAACATGCTTAAGCAGATCGAAGGCTCCCATGCCGTTGCGGACGTGGTGTCCCTCTGCCGGCCCAACGTCATCTCGGCGTATCCCATCACTCCGCAGACGCACATCGTGGAAGGATTGGCCGAGATCGTCGACCACGGGAGGCTGGACGCGGAATTCGTGAACGTGGAGAGCGAGTTCGCGGCGGCCTCGGTGGTCCTCGGGGCCAGCGCCGCTGGAGCGCGAACCTACACGGCGACGACCTCTCAGGGGCTTCTCCTCATGACCGAGGTGATCTACTGCATCGCGGGCATGCGGCTGCCCATCGTCATGACGTGCGCCAACCGGGCCATCTCGGCCCCCCTCAACATCTGGAACGACCAGCAGGATTCCATGACCGTCCGGGATGCGGGCTGGATCCAGATGCATGCCGAGGACAACCAGGAAGCGGCGGATCTGCACATTCAGGCCTTCAAGATCGCCGAGAAGACCCATCTCCCCACCATGGTGTGCATGGACGGATTCATCCTGACCCACGCCTTCGAGCCCGTGGATGTTCCGGATCAGAAGCAGGTGGACGACTTCCTGCCGCCCTTCAAGCCCCGCCACATCGTCGACCCCCGGTGGCCCCGCGGCATCGGGCTCTACGCCGATCCGCGATTTTACATGGAGACCCGCTACATCCTCCACCGGGCCCTCGAAAAGTCCGAGGAGGTGATCCGCGAGGTGAGCAACGACTTCGCCAGGGCCTTCGGTCGCAACAGCGGGGGGCTCGTCAGGCCCTACAAGCTGGATGGGGCCGACCTCGTCATCGTGACCATGGGGTCCGTCGTGGGCAGCGTGAAAGAGCTCATCGACCGGCTGGAGGCCGAGGGCAAGCGCGTGGGTCTCCTCCAGATCTGCTCGTACCGTCCCTTCCCCAAGCAGGAAGTCTACAAGGCGTTGAAAGACAAGAAAAACATCGTGGTCCTGGAAAAGTCCGTGTCCCTTGGACGGGGAGGGGTGCTGGCCAGTGACGTGCGCTGGTCGTTCCCGCGCTCGGACAAGGCCGACCGCAGCATCAGCTGCTTCGTGGCCGGACTCGGGGGCCGAAACATCTCCATCGACGATCTGCGGCTCATGGTGGAGCGCGTCGAGAAAGAGCCGGTGGAGCTCGAATTCCTCGGCCTCAAGAAGGACATCATAGCGGAGAAAGACTTATAGCCATGGAAATCAAACCAGACGATCTGAACCGGGTTGAGAAGAAGGATCTGTTCGCCAGCGGGCACCGTGCGTGCGGCGGCTGCGGGCAGGCCCTGGCGGCCAGGCTCGTGGCCGATGCGGCCGGCGAGAACACCATCGCCTGCGTGGCCACCGGCTGTCTCGAAGTCTTCAGCTCTCCGTATCCCGATCCCTCCTGGCGCATCCCGTTCCTCCACAGCCTTTTCGAGAACTCGGCGGCGGTGGCCTCGGGGGTGGATGCGGCCTACAAGGCCTTGAAAAAGGGGCCCGTCAACATCATCGCCCAGGGCGGCGACGGGAGCACGGCGGACATTGGGTTCCAGTGCATCAGCGGCATGTTCGAGCGCGGCCATAACGTGCTCTACGTGTGCTACGACAACGAAGCCTACATGAACACGGGCGTTCAGCGCTCCAGCTTCACGCCCCTGGGGGCCCGCACCACCACGACTCCCACGGGAAACCGGACCCGCAAGAAGAACCTGCCCCTCATCGCGGCGGACCACGGCATCCCGTACGTGGCCACGGCGACGGTGGACGACTTCCGGGACCTCCAGCGCAAGGTGAAGAAGGCCCTCGCCATCGAGGGACCCAAGTACCTGCACATTCTGGCGCCGTGTCCCCTGGGCTGGGGCCACACGGGGGACCTCTCGGTCCTCATGTGCCGACTGGCCAAGGACACGTGCCTCTTCCCCGTCTTCGAGATCGTGGACGGCAAGCTCACCGGTGTGATGAAGGTCCCCAACAAGAAGCCCGTGGAAGAGTATCTCAAGCTGCAGGGCCGTTTCCGCCATCTGTTCAAGAAAGGGGCTCCCACCCCGGCCGTGGCCACGATTCAGGAAATCGCCGACCAGAACATCGAGAAATTCAACCTGTGACGGCTGCCGGAAACGAGAAACCAAAAACCAGGTACTAGTACCGCGGGGCCCAAATGACGGCTCAGACCGGCGGGTTTTCGAGCTGGAGCCTGGGAGCCGGCATACCGGTCGAGGCGTTGCGCCCGGGGGTACTGGGAGCCCATTCACGAGGTTCAACCCACATATGGAAAAGCTGCCCTTAGGATTAGCACTGGACTTGAGGAATGTGGTCCCCTACAAGACCGGTTCCTGGCGGACCCTGAAGCCGCTGTATCTCATGCAGACGCCGCCCTGCAGCCACGGCTGCCCCATCGGCAACGACATCCGCGGCTTCCTGCGGACTCTCGCCGACCAGAAGGACTTCGAAGGGGCCTGGCGCGTTTTGACCCGCACCAACCCGTTTCCGGCCACCTGTGGCCGCGTGTGCCCGCATCCCTGCGAGGACGGCTGCAACCGGCGCGACTTCGACACGCCGCTGGCCATCAACAGCTCCGAGCGCTGTGTGGGGGATTATGGCCTGGAGCATCGCCTGGAGCACAAGAAGGAAGTGCTGACCCAGCGCAAGGAGAAGATCGCCGTCGTGGGGTCCGGCCCCGCCGGGCTCTCGTGCGCCTTCCATCTGGCCAGACGCGGGTTCAAGGTGAAAGTGTACGAATCCGAGCATGAGCCGGGGGGCATGATGCGCTGGGGTATTCCCGCCTACCGCCTTCCCAAGGACGTCCTGAGCCGGGAGATCGAAAACGTTCTGAAGCTCGGCGTCGAGCTGGAGTGCAACACCAAGGTCGGCGTCAACATTCCCATGGACCAGCTCACGGGCCATTATGACGCCGTTTTCCTGGGGATTGGGGCCCAGAAGGGTCTCGCCATCGGAGTCGAAGGGCAGGACTCTCGCGGGGTTTACACCGGCGTCGAGTTCCTGAAGGA
>JALOPI010000071.1 GCA_025453975.1 Syntrophobacteraceae bacterium | reverse complement strand
CACCCTCCGGCCTTACCGGGCCAGGGTGACGTTGAGCTTTCAGGTCATCGAGGGCAACAACCCGTTCTACCAGGTGGAGAAGGTGCGGCAGATGGTGGGGGCCGCCATGAACCTGGCCGTGGGGCTCTCGGGGTCCTTTTCGGCCTCTTTCGGGGTTTCCCTGTAGACCCTGAAGGCGGACAGCCAACGATCGTGCCCCGCCAAGGCTTGGCAGGGCCGTGAATCGTGGGAGGGATCAGCCCATGCTGGTGAAAAAGTCCCGGTACAAGGATGCGGGCTCCTTCGAGCCCGCGGCGGACGGTTCCGAGGTCTTCGCCGGTGTCAGGCCTCGGGCCATCGGAGAGGCCACGGGTGTCGTCGAGCACGAGGTGCTGGCCACGGATCGCCTCGACCGCCTCGCCCGCCATTACTACAACAACGATCGGCTATGGTGGCGGATCGTGGACGCCAATCCCCAGTTCGTTTTCGGGCCCCATCTGCTGGGTCCGGACATGGCCGGGCGCGTGATCCTGATTCCCAAGATCAAGGAATGAGAGGTTTGATGGCCCATGGGGCTCCTGGATCTCTTCAGCGAGAGCAGGCGTGAGCCTGCCGAGTGCGTGGTGGAATTCGCCGGCTCGGAAATCGACGACGTTTACCCGGCCCTGGTGGAAGTGGTCGTGGAAATGGACCGGAGCCGATGGACCACCGGCACCCTGGTTTTCGAAACGCGGCGCATCGAGGACGGCCTCTGGACCATCCAGGACGACGATCGTTTCAAGCCCTGGGTGGAGGTCAGGATTTCGGCGGTGTTCGGAGACGAATCCGAGGAGGTGATGCGGGGCTACGTCCGGGAGGTGAAGGCGGAGTATCCGTCGGAGAAGGGTTCGGCGCGGGTTACCGTCATTTGCCAGGACCATTCCCTTCTGCTGGACCGCCTCCACGTGGACCAGCGGTGGGGTGAGGACAGCCCCACCACCGACGGCCAGATCGCCTCGGCCATCGCCCAGCGCAACAACCTCCAGGTGCTCGACTCCCCCGGAGAGGGCCAGACGGTCCAGGACCTGAGCCAGAGCACGACGGACATCCGGTTTCTTGAGCGGCGCGCCCAGGCCAACGGCTACGAGATCATCTTCCGGGAAGGCGGGATGTATTTCGGAGATATGCGGCTCGATGCGGAAACCCAGCCGACCATCCTGGTCTACGCCGGCCCCGACACCAACTGCATCTCGTTCAACATCCAGGACGACGGCCACAAGCCCGACCGGGTCGCGTACCAGGTGGCGGCCGAAACCGGCACGGAGTCGCCCGTTGAGGAGGTGGAGCCGAACCTGAGGGTGCTGGGCCGGGAGCCGGCGGTCAGCTCGGGCGCGGGCCTGGGCGACTTCGTCTGGAGGCCCCATCGGCAGGGCGTGAGCGACGATACCCAGATGCGGGCCATCGCCCAGCAGATGGCCAACGAGCAGTCCATGAAGATCAAGGTCGACGGGGAGCTCGACGGCAGCCTTTACGGGCATGTGCTCCTCACCGGGCAGCCCGTGGGAGTGGACGGGGTGGGTGAGCGCTACAGCGGCACCTACTACGTGGACGCCGTCACCCACCGCTTCGATGTGAACGGCTACCGGGCCGGCTTTCGGCTCCTGAGAAACGCCTACGGCGACGACCTCGGCGCATCCGACAACCCACTGGCGGGGATCCTATAAATGGAGCAACTGGTCAGACAGATCGCCCAGCAGCTGCAGAGCCGCTACTACGGCAAGTACCGCGGCTTCGTGGTGGACAACCGTGACCCCGAGCAGCGGGGCCGCCTGAAGGTGCGGGTCCCCTCGGTGCTGGGTGAGCAGGACACGGGCTGGGCCCTGCCGTGCCTGCCCTTCGGCGGCCTGGCGAACCAGGGGCTTTTCCTGGTCCCGGAAGTGGACTCCCAGGTCTGGGTGGAATTCGAGGAGGGCAACGTGGACCACCCCATCTGGGTGGGAGTCTTCTGGCAGCAGAGCGGGGACATCCCGGAGGAGGCCGCCCTCGCGGAGCCCACCACGCGCGTCCTTCGGACGCCCTCGGGACACGTTCTCCAGTTCGACGACCAGTCGGGCTCGGAACAGTTCCGGCTGGCCCACCCGGCCGGCACCGAGCTCACCATCGACGCCCAGGGCACCGTGGTGCTCACCGACGCGGCGGGGGCCACCCTCACCCTGGACGCCTCGGGGCGATCGGTGACCCTCGAGGACAGCAGCGGCAACAGTCTGACCATGAGCTCCTCCGGGACCGTCATCGAGGACTCCAACGGCAACAAGATCGAGATGGCCGCCGCGGGCATCACCATCAAGGGCACGAGCATCACCATCGAGGGCCAGCAGGTCAACCTGGGCGGCCAGGGCGGCGAGCCGCTCCTCAAGGCCCAGACCTTCATGGGCCTTTACGCCAGCCACACACACATCTGCACGGCACCCGGAGCTCCATCGGGGCCGCCGCTGCCGCCCCTCACGCCGGCGGCCATGACCATGAAGAGCAAGGCCCTCTGATACGGGAGATTTCCCATGGCAACTCGGCTCAACAACCCCGACTTCATGAAATTCCCGCTGGAGATGGGTGAAAACGGCGCGGTGACGAGCAAGAGGCGCGAGCATGTGCGCGAGCAGATCGAGCAGGTGCTGTTCACCGCTCCCGGCGAGCGCTGGTTTCGGCCCGAGTTTGGGGTCGGTGTCCGTGCCCTGGTTTTCGAGCCCAACAACGCCGCCCTGTGGGAGGTGACCAAAAAGCGGCTCCTGGCTTCCCTCGGTGAAGCGCTCGCGGGGGAAGTCGACCCCAGCAGCCTCGAGGTCACCGTGGTCGGGGACGGCGCCACCCTGAACATCACCATAGGGTACAGGCTGGCCACCATCAACCACACGGAGAAGATACGCTTCGCGGTGGAAAGCTGAAAGCGGAGATGGCAGGAACCGTCACCAACAGCCCAGCCAACCAGAAACCAGGAACCAGAAACTTCTTCACAGCCTGAACCGAGGAATCCGACGATGGCAAATAATCCCGTTCCCCGGCTGACCTTCCGGGAAGGTTGTCCCGACTGCGGCTCGCGGGAAGTGGAGCTGCCGGAGCCGCTGCCACCGGTGGGCGACGATTTCGACTGGCTGCTTCGCGATTACGACGGGTTTCGGCTCTTCATGCTGGAGGAACTGGCGGCCCGGTTTCCCGAGCGGCGCCGCTGGACGCCCGCCGACATGGAAGTGGTTCTGGTGGAGGCCCTTTCGGTGGTGCTGGACCAGCTTTCGGACATGCTGGACCGGGTCCACGCCGAAGCCTATCTCCAGGATGCGCGCCGGCCCGAGTCCGTGCGCCGTCTGCTCGCCATGATCGGCTACGATGCGGTGGCCCTGGCGGACGACGCGGCCCGCATTCCCGACGCCACGCCCCCTCCCGTCGAGGCCACCGACGCCATGCGGCGCCGCCTGAAGGGGTTTCATCCGGCGTTTCAGCTTTTCCCCGCGGAGGTCCAGTCCGTTGTGGAGCTCGAGTTGACGCCCCTGCAGCAGACTCACCTCGAAGCATTCATCCGGGACCCCGATGGAGCCGGCGCCCCTGCCCTCCAGGCCGCTCAGCATTTCCTCGACAATGCGCCCCAGTTCGTGGAGCGCGCCCGGCAGCACGCCCTGCACCGCTACTGGACCCTCAATCCCACGGCCATGGAAACGGCCCGCTCCGCCGGTCCCCGATCCATTCACAGCCAGAAGCGGATGGTCACCCGGGAGGATTACGCCCGGCGCATGGACGACCATCCCCTGGTCCTGCGCGCCCACGCGACGAGCCAGTGGAGCGGGTCCTGGACCACTCTTCACGTGGCCGTGATCCTCTCGAGCAACGTGCTCCTGGATGAGCCCCTGACGGCATCCGCGCTGGGCGGGGCCGGGAGTCTCACCGTGATGCGGGAAGCGGTGGAGGATTTCAACCGGCGGCGCGATCTCGAATCGCCCGACTGGTCCTCCGATCCCTCCGCCCGCACCGTCCTGCGCCCCTACCTCGACGCCTACCGCATGGCCGGCCAGGAAGTGTTCCTGCAGGATGCCGAGCCCGTCGGCATCCAGATTTCCCTCTCCTTGAGGGTGGCGGCCAATTATTTCCAGTCTGAGGTGCGCCGCGCGGTGCTCGATGCATTGGGAAGCGGGCTGGGCGGGTTTTTCGAGCCCGGTCGCCTCCGGTTTGGGGAAGACCTCCACGCCAGCGACATCATCGAGCGTGTGATGGCCCTCGACGGCGTGGAGGCCGTCTGCCTGAACCGCTTCAAGCGCATGGACAGGCGCTACGCGGATCAATCGGACGGCGGGCGCATCGCCCTGGACGGCATCGAGATCGCCGTTTGCGACAATGACCCGGCAAGGCCCGATCGGGGCACCCTCAGGATCGTGACCCAGGGAGGACAGCGCGGATGAGCGATCTCACCAGGCGAAAGGACCTGACCCGCTGGAACCGATCGGGGCTCTCGCGGTTCCGCTACGTGGACGGCAATGCGGCGACCTACCTGGAAGCCCTGCGCCTCGCCATGGTCGAGGCGTTCACCGAGGGCGATGGAGCGAACCGCTGGCGGACGCTGGAGACGGCCCTGCCCGTGCCCCCTTCTGAAAGCCCCGCCCAGAGGCAGCGTCGCTGGCTCGAACAGGTCCGGGCGGACCAGAGGGATTACGGCTGGGAGATCCTGCGCACCATGGCTCGGTCGGTCCACGTCCTGACCGAGCACCTGGACGCCTATGCCAATGAAGGCTTTCTCAAGACCGCCACCCAGTGGGACCATCTGCGGCGGCTGGTCGAGATGATCGACTACCACCCCGCTCCCCCGGCCTCGGCCGAGACACCCATCGTGCTCATGGCCAAGAAGGACAGGTCGGGGACGGTGAAGGCGGGCTTCGCCTTCAAGAACAAGCCCGAGGACGGCGGCAAGCCGGTGATTTTCGAAACCCTGGAAGACCTGGAAGTCGACTCCGGCATGAACGAGCTGCGGCCGGCGGACTGGAACCGGTCCCAGGAGCTTTTCGACTACAAGGGGAGCGGTTCGGCGACGACGTTTCCCCTGGAGAAACCGGTGGAGGGAGTCTCCGCCGGCACCCTCGGCGTGCTGGTGGTCGAGCAGGCTGCCGGCACCTCACTGGGGGTCACCGTGAAGGTCGCGGCCGTGAGCGCGGATGAGCTGGAAATCCAGGGAGAGGCCAAGCCCGCCGGATGGCCGGCCGAGGTGCGGTTCCACCAGGTGCGGCTGCTCCTCGGCCCCAGGTTCAAGCAGGCCCCGCGGCTTGCGGGTGACAATGCCGTGGCCCTGGCTGCCGGTCATGGTCTGAGCGCCGGGTCCGTGGTGGCGTGGAAGGACGGGAGCACGTGGAAGGCCGCCCGGGTCGAAGTGCTCGAGGGTAACCGGGCCATGCTTTCCCGCACGGCGCCGGCGGCGGGAACGAAGCTCTACCTCACCGCCTTGTCCGAGGTCCAGACCATGACCATCTCCGGTTCGACGGTCAAGCGGGTCATTCTCCCCTCCCATGAAAGCGGTGCCCGAGAGGAGTCGGCCGTTTTCAACGCAAGTCTTCAGAAGATTGCCGACAGTGCCGTCGACACCATCAAGGAAGGCACGGTGCCGGTTTACGACCACCTGTCGGGGACCACCTACGCCAGGGCCTACTATGTCCCGGCTACCGGCGGAGACATCCAGGAATCGGCCGTGGTGTCGGAGTCCAGCCCCCAGGGCCTGACCCTGGACGGAGCCCCAGGCGGACTGGCCTCGGGCGGGTGGCTCATCGCCGAAACGTCGAGCGGGTCCCGGAGCGCCGCCATGATCGAGACCATCGACGAGTCCGAAAAGAGCTTCACCCTCGGGCTTTCCAAAACCCTGAGCAACATCCGAGCACTCTTCGGGAATTTCTCGGTGGACGTTCGTCCCCTGGACCATGACGTCAATGCCGAGCCCGTCTTCATGACTTCCGCATCTCTGAGGTCGGATCTCCACAGCATCGTGCCCCTGGAGCCGGACGACTTTCCGGAGCTGCTGGATGTCGGGCGCATCCTCATCGTGGCGTGTGAAGACGAGGCCATGAAGGTGACGGTCCAGGAGATCGATGCCGATGCGGGCTGGATAAAGGTGGCTCCCGCCATCCCCGGCAGCGGGCTCTCGGAAATCGCGGCCTCCACCTCCTACACGCGCCATGGCACGATAATACATGGGAATGTCGTCACCTCCGGTCACGGGGAGAGCCGCCCCGAAAAGATCCTTGGCTCCGGCGATGCCACCCGGAGCGGTCAGCGCTTCGACCTGGACGCGGAAGAAGTCAGCTTCGTGGTGGACAGCCGGTTCTCCAGCGGGGTTCGCGCGGCCGTGGAGGTGAGCGTTGACGGGCGAACGTGGCAGCAGATGTCGACGCTGAACGATTCCGAGCCCGAAGCTCACCATTACCTGGTACGAATGAAGGAGGACGGAAAGCTCACCATCCTGTTTGGAGACGGCCGCCGGGGCCGCCGTCTCCCCACCGGCAACAACAACGTCCGCATCCGCTTCCGGCAGGGAACGGGCCTTTCGGGCAATCTCGAGGCCTACAGCCTGGAAAAGGAAGTGAAGCCCCACCCCTTTGTCGAGAGCGTGCTCCAGCCCGTCACGGCCGCGGGGGGCAACGACATGGAATCCATCGATTCCATGCGGGAAAACGGGCCGGCCAGCGTTCTGACTCTGGAGCGCGCCGTGTCCATCGAGGATTTCACCCACCTTGCGGCGTCCAACAGCGGCGTCTGGCAGGCCCGCGCCTTTCGCCGCCACCCGGGTCTGTCCAGGGCCGAGCGCATCGAAGTGGCTGTGGTGCCCGCGGGAGGCGGAAGCCTGGGCACCCTGGCCGAGACCCTCGAAGCATTCCTCGCGGCCCATGCCCTGCCCAACGTGGAGGTCACGGTGGTCCCCTACCAGTCCCTGATCCTGGACCTCTCCATCACCATCCGGGTCAGGAGCGAGGAGGTCGACCCGGTGTTGGTCACGGCCGCCGTTCAGAAGGCCGTGCTCGATGCCTTTTCGCTCCGGAAGGCGAAGCTCGGCCGCACCTTTTACAGCAGCGAGGCGTTCGCCGTGGTGGAGGCCGTTCAAGGGGTCGAAAACTGCCGGTGCGTCATCAATCCCGACGGGTTCCGCGACCAGGGCGGCGCCCCGGCCGCACCCCGCGGGATCGGCACGGGCAGCGAGGGAATCATACGAAGGGTCACTCCCGAGGACGGCCAGGTGATCCACATGGACGAGACCGCTTCCGTCCTCGAGATCATCACCCAGGAATTCGACTTGTGAGCGACACAGCCCAGAGGACCATTCCATGAAACAGGCCGACGCCCTTTACCAGATTGTTCCCGCCCTCTACCGGACCCGGGATCCGGCGGATCTCAAGAGATTTTTCGACGGGTGCGGCCTGCTGCTGGATCAGGTCCATGCCACCCTGGTCCAGCGGTTGGCCGACGCGTTCCCCGACAACCCGGTCGACGGGACCCCGGCATGCCAGGACTGGCTGCTGCCCTACTTCGCGGAGCTTCTCGACGTCCGGCTCGTTTCACCCCTGGTCCGGGGGCGCCGGGATGAAGTGGCCCACGCCGTCCGGTGGAGGCAGGGAAAAGGCACCCTGCGGGTCATCGAGGAGATCGCCGAGGCCGTCGGACAGCTCGAAGTGGTGCTCCAGGAGGGCTGGAAACGGGTGGCCACCACGCCGCGCCTGAACATTCCCCTCATTCCGGCGACGAGCTTCGGCTACGGGCAGGAGTGCCCGGCAGCGCCTCCGTCCATGGCCTCGCGCCATCCCGGACTTCCGGCGGTGACCGTCGATTTTCGCTGCCCCTCGGGAGCCGTGGCCTCGACCACGGCCAACCCCGCCCACCGGCAGTCCACCGTGGACGGCGATACCCATGTCTGGCGCCAGGCCAGCTTCCATGGATCGCCCTGCCTCCCCGGAAGCTACGACGATGTCTCGCGGCGGACGGTTGATTTCAGAAACGGCGACTGGCGGGTCGGACACCATCACCCCGGCCGAATCCTCCTCCACACGGTCCCCCCGGCGGGGTTCTTCCCCAGGAGCATTCCCGTCGTCGACTGGTCGGACCCTCCCTCGCCGGAATTCGACCGTCTGATTGCAAAGTGTACCGATCCCGGGGACAACCTCACCGTTTTCAGCAACAGGACCTTCGGGACCGAGGATTTCGTTCCCGTCAGAGTGCGCAAGCCCATCAAGCTCGGCCAGGAGCCTGGCGGGGTGGGCCACCCCGACTTCCACACCTGGCGGTTCGAGGGCCTCGTTCTGGAGAACCGCCTGGAGCTCGATTCAGGCCGCGTGGAGATGTTCCAGTGTGCCGCGCGCCGGGTGCAGGTGCACAGCATCGATCTCGTCAAGCCGGTGATCACGGCCCGAGACTGTCTCATTCGAAACGTGCAGGCCGCCCGGGGCGTGAGCCTCCTCGAGTATTGCACGGTGCTCGAAGGCACGCTGACGGAAATCCTCCGGGCCAGTGACTGTATTTTCCTCGGGCCCATTCGCAAGGACCATCCCACGGACACGCCACCGGGCTCCGGGTGCGTGCGTTACTCCGCGGTCACCGGGACGCAGGCCATGGGGGGGATGCGCTTTCACGAAGTCACCCGGGAGCCCCCCGTCATGTTCAGCACCCAGTTCGGGAGTCGGAGCTGCGGCGTGCCGCACCCCGCGACTCCGGCCGTCATCCGGCACGGCGCCGAGGACGGAGGGGAGATGGGCGCGTTTCACGGGGATCACCTGAGCCTGCTTGCCGAGGCCGTGGCAAGGAAGCTCGAGGATTACCTGCCGGTGGGTCTCGAGGCCGTCGTGATTCCCGACGCGGGGCTCCTCGGGATGCCGGGATAGGTTTCTGGTTTCTGGTTTCCAGGAACCAGAAACTACTCTCAGGACCCACAGTCATCAGTCGCATCACCTACAGGGGACCGATCCATGAAGACACAAATATCGAGGGATATCTTCGATGCCCTGAAGCGCTATTCAGGGGTCTACCAGCAAATGGGGCGCATGCTGACCGACAGCGACTGGAACGAGCTGTCGGAAATCTTCAGGCATCGCCTCAACGACGCCCTCCTGGATGTCGTCGGGAGCGGCACCCCGCGGGGCCGTGGGCTCATGACCATCGTCGACAATCCCGACGGCACCCGAACCTGCAGCCTGAAATGGGGAACGGCCACCGTGGACGGGATCCCCGCCCAGGTGCGCCCCCATCCCGAAGCGGTCCTGAGCGATCCAGCGGGGCTTGACCTGGAGCCCGAGCACCAGGCCGATTTCCCCGCATTTCCAGCACTCCCGGGGGGCGACCACACCCTCTACCTGGACGTGTGGGAGCGCGCCGTGACGGCCCTGGAGGACCCGGATCTCCTGGACCCCGGCCTGCAAGGGGCCGACACCTGCACCCGCACTCAGACCATGGCCCAGGTCAAGTGGTGCCCCACCACCATCGATCCCGAGGACCCCGCCCAGAACCCTCCCGTGGGAGAGGCGAGGCTCACCCTGCAGTTGCGCGTTGCATCGAGTGCGCCGGACCCCTGCGACCCCTGCGCCCATGAGATCGCTCTCCACGACAAGGTTGGAAACATCCTCTTCCGGGTGGAGATCCACGAAGTGGAGTACGATGCGGCCGGAATGCCGAGCCGGGTGGTCCTCAAGTGGTCGTCCGAAAACGGCGCCGAGCAGGCCGGAATCGGGTCCGAGCCTGTGGGCTTCATCTCGAGCAGCTTCGCCTACGAATTTTTCAGCGGGGAGGCGGAGGACTTCGCCAGCGAGCAGCACCTGGGACGGCACCATGCGACGGGATTTGCTCCGACCACCGGCACCTTGACCAAAACTTACCCCGACACCGTGCCGGGCGGCTTTTCACTGGTGCGGCGCTGGGACGGGTTCTGCGAGCTGGAAAAGGACGGCACCGACTGGACCCTCGCCCCCGGCGGAGTCGACCGGGGCCGGGACCTCACCACGGGGTCCGCCGCCGACGCCCACGGCCACGTGGAGGAAGGCCCCGCGGTGACCATCAACCTCGACAGCCTGACCCTCGAGATCGAGCTTGACAGCCTTCAGGCGCTGGCGGGCGACTTCTGGCAGGTCCCGGTGCGCCAGGCGGTCCATGTGCAGGGCGATGTGCTCATGGACCAGCAGCTTCCGGCGGGCATCGTGCACCATTACATGACCCTGGGAACCGTGGCGGGAGGGGTGCTTTCGGCTTATGACGGCCCCCGGTGCAAGCGATTCGAATTCCCGCCCCTCACGGACATCCAGGCCCGCGATGTCTGCTACGACAGCCAGGATTGTGACCTCACCGACGCGCGCACGGTCCAGGACGCCCTGGACGCCCTCTGCCGGGAGCGGGACCTGCGCTGGCACAACAAGCACCTCCACGGCTGGGGAATCGTCTGCGGGCTTGTGGCCGAATGCGGGCCGGACACCGATGTGGACGAGAAGGACGAGGACGAGAATCCCCCGCGCCGCCGGGTCCGGATCACGCCGGGTTACGCGTTGAGATGCGACGGGGTCGACATCGTCGTGGGCGACGACACCCTGGGCGAAGACAACGTCATCGACCTCATATCCCTCATCAAGCAGCTGGAGGAAGGGAGCACAACGATCCTGAAGGACGGGAACGGCACCGTCGTCCTGAGACTGGACCTGGACGCCGAAGGGAGCCCCATCGTGCTGGTGGAGCCCTACGATGCCGCCAGGCACAGGAAGGCCATGTTCGAGGGCACCCTCCTCATGGACTTCGTCCAGGACTGCATTTTTGGGCTCATCCAGGCCGTCCTCGGGGAGTTTCAGTTCATGAGCGCTTCGGAGCTGGAGGCCGTCGAGGGGGGCCGCACCGGCCTCGTCTCCAACCAGCGCCGGAAGTTCACGAGCTTCCTCAACCTCATCATCCAGCTGATCAATTCCAACAATGGCGCTTACGTCTTTCTTTCCCACAAAGAGCACCTCATCCTGAGGGACATTTACCTGAGTCTGCGGGAGCTCCTGCAGAGCAGGACCTTCTGCGCCCTGTTCGAGGGAGAGGATTTCCCCGAGTATCCGTTCCCGGACACCGGGATGACGACCTGGTTCGGCAAGAACAACCACACCCGGGCCAGGCTGAATCCCAAGGGAGACCGGCTGTACACGTACGGCGGCACGGACAACACCATCAACATCCATGACGTGAAGGAGGGGGAGCTCATCCAGGTCCTCGAGATGCCCTCGGCCGAGGGGGCCGAGGTCTCGGCCCTCACGTTCTCGCCCGACGGCGAGGTGCTTTATGCGGCGGCCACCGTCCGGGCGGTGGACACGGTCTTCGGCATGGCCCGCATCGCCGACAATCACCACTGGCAGAAAATGACCATCCTTTGCGACATGGAGATCACGGAGCTTCAATCGTCTCTGGACGACAAGGGCCTGATCTACGCCGTGGCATCGAGGAAGGGGCTCTATTTCCTCAGGCCCGAGCTGCTCATGGATGAGACCAAGCCTTCTCCCAAGCCGAAATACGCCTTCCGTGCGTCGGGCCATATGACCATCGACGAGAAGACCATGAAGGGCTACTGCACGTGCCAGGAGAAGATCACGGGGGAGGCCGGGGTCTACGACGCCGTGGCGGTCTGCGAGCTCCGTCCCGACACCGGCGCCGAGAGCCTTGCGCCGAGCCAGGTGCTGGTCCTCGTGGGTCCCCAGGGCAGCCAGCTCAGTGGAGATGACGGCCTGGCCGTGACTCCCGCCGGCGCCGTGGACGGGCCGGGATTCCTGTACACTGTTGTCCAGGGCCCGTCCAGCGACAAGCTGCTCCTGACGTATCGACTGAACGAAGCGGGTTTTGTGGGCCAGTTGGCCAACAGTGTGTCCATCGAGAGAACCCAGGTGTCCCTGGCTTTCCATGCCAGGATCCGGAGCCTCCTTTTGGCCTTCGAAGACGGCTATCGGCTGCAGATGTTTCTTCCCCACGGCATTCCAGACAAGTCCTTTCGGATTCCGGTGCAGATCCAGCCCATGGATCTCGTCATCGATCAGGAAATCGGCCAGGTGTATGCCTTGAACTTCCTGAGCAATACCGTCAGCGTCATTCCCGAAAAAGAGCTGGCTGTGACCGACTCGTTTCTCCAGGACCTCTCGTACTATCGCCACGAAGTCCTGGCCGCCTTCTACGGGCTCGCCGGCGGACTGCTCCAGTATGTCAAGGACTGCTTCTGTCATCACCTGCTGGTGCAATGCCCCACCTGCGGCGAGGACGACAGGATCTATCTCGCCAGGGTCGAGATCGTGGACTCCAAGGTGCACCAGATCTGCAATTTCGACCTGCGCAAATACGTCAAGACATTTCCGACCATGGGCTACTGGTTCTCCCTGATCCCCATATGGCCCGTGCTCAAGTGGCTGGTCAGCAAGTTCTGCTGCGCCATCCTCCCGGATTTCTTCAGCAGGAATGAGGCCGCGCTGGTCAAGCCAACCCCCGTTGGCGTCGGTCATTCGTCCATGACCCACAAGAACACCTTCGAGGCGAAATCGATGCGCAGCGGCATGCAGACTTACCAGCGCACCGATTTCAAGGGGCTCTGGCGCGAGCAGCGGAAGAGCTTCAGCTTCACGGGCAAGGTGATGGGCCAAAGTGCCCTCAACGTCGCGGAAACCGCCCGGGGCGGAGACGCGGGCATCCGCAAGCAGGCCCTCATGGAGACCCCCGTCAGCGAAGCCATGATCGAGCTTCAGAAGAACCGCATCGAGGTGGCCGCCGTCGAGGAGTATGACGCCAGGAAGGCCGGGACCTATCTCACGGATTTCGTCTCCACGCCTCAACGTATCGAGCCCGGGAGCAAGGTGACCCTGGTCCAGAAGGACGGCAAGGTGATGTTTTATGCCGTGGAGAAGCCGGCTGCCGGGGCCGTGGTCACCGAGATCCCCGAGTCTTTGAGGACCGAGCTGGCTGAGATGGAAAGGCGGAAGACTCAGCTCGCGGATCTAACCGCCCTGGATGCCGAGCTGGCAAGGGTTGAGAAGCAGCGAGAGAACCTGGTGGCCCTGGACGAGGTGAAGGCCGAGCTGACCCTCCTGCAGACGCAGAAGAGCGGTGTGGAGGTGGAGCTGGCGGCCCTCAGGTCCCAGGTGGGCTCCCTCCGGACCGAGCGGGAGGCGGAAGCGCAGCGACTCGCCGAAGTGAGCGCCAGCCAGGCCGCCATCGCCGCCGATCTTTCCAGGCTCACTCAGGAGCTCAAGGCCGTGGATGCCATGCGCGCCGAGATCGGCCGCGAAATCGCCCGGATCCGCCCCGTGAGGGAAGTGCCCGGAGTGAATGCGGACGTCGACGTCATCCTGCGGGATATGGGCATTCGAACGGTGGAAGAGCTGTCCAGGACCAGCGTCGAGACCTTGACCGCCGGCAGGCGCATCAACGCGGCGACGGCAGAGACCCTCATCAGGGCGGCGCAACGGCAGCTGGCGGTGAATCGCTGATCGGCCGCCGGCAGTCGAAACCAGAAGGCTTCAAATCGAGACTTTTCAGAGCAGTCACCCATGCCCCCGCTGGGACACCCGAACCCATGAAAAGGGGCTCCCGGAGGCTGATTTTCAACTTGAAACCTGGAGCCTTAAACTTGAAACTGTTCGCAGCAGCGCCGACCGAAAAGGAACCGGATCATGGACCTCGTGACCTACCTGCGACGATGGGCCCGCCGGCCGCACACCCCCGTGCGGCATGGGGACATGACACAGCTCCAGCCGGAGGAGGTGCGCGATGTGCTGCGCGGAGCCAGGACCCCCGGCCGGGACCGTTACGAGGGGGAGGCGGACCGTCTGGCCGCCGCGGCCATGTCCGATGGAGCCGAATTGCAGCCGGTTTCCGGCTCTGCCTCGAACAGTCGGGGAGAGCCCCTGGCCGAGTCGCAGCGGGAGCACTTCGAAAACCGCTTTGGGGTCGACCTCCCATCGGTGCACATCCACTCGGGGCCCAGTGCCCGAGAGGCTGCCGATGCGCTGGGGGCTCGAGCGTTCACCGTCGGGAGGCACATCGTCCTGGGCGACCCGGCGCCGGCCTCGTCCAGGCGGGAGCAAAAGCGGCTTCTGACCCACGAAATGGCTCACGTGGCGCAGCAGAGCCGGGGAGCCCGCCTGCGCACCGGGCGGGGGGAGCGTCCCCGGATCAGCCCCGCGCCTTTATCCATCCAGTGCGACGACGGCTTCGGTTTTTCGACCTCGCCCGGCTTCACTTTCGGGTCCCGACCCTGGTGGGAGGAACCGCGGGGATTCGGATTCGGCCTGCAGCTCCAGCTGGACCCCGAGCTGGAAGCCGAGCTCATGCTGATGCGGATTCGCATGGTCCAGCGACTCCTCGAGCCCGACACCGTACGGGAATCCCTCTTCAACATCGATCCGGCCGTGCTGGGAATGGGAGGCACGGACTGGCTGAGCCTGCCTCCCTTGACGGAGCCGGCTCCCCTCGTGACCCCGGGTCCCGGCCCCGAGGTCCCGCGCCCGGCCACCGGAGGCGACCTCTTCCGGGCCATCATGGCCGTGCCCGCCGTCGATACGGCCCTCACCGACCTGCGGACCTCGGCCGTGGAGCATGTCCGCAGCGACTGGGAGAGGCTTTCCACCGGCGAGCGCGTGCTGCTGGTGAGCCAGGGAGTGCTCATGGGCGGGGCCGCGCTCACGGCCGTCATGAGCAACGAGGAAACCCGGAGCCTGGTCCTCGATCAGCTTCAGGGACGGGACCTGCCCGTGCCTTTCGTTCCCGGACTGAGCTTCCAGTTCAACCTCACGGGTCCCGACCAGCGGATCTTCTTCACCCTGGACGTGGGTCGGCTGGTGTCGCCATGACCGGCGCGACGGCCCGGTCAGCGGCGCACCCCCGAAAAGCCTCCTGACGGCCAAGGCAGTTCCTCATGCCCCACTGGGGCACCCTGAACAATGATAAGGGACCTCAACCAGTGACTAATACTACCTGGCGCAAGTCCTTAACCGCTTGCTGGCTCCCAAGCTCGAGCTTGGGAGCAAGCCGATCTGGATGATCATTTCCGCCCGGGCGTACTGGGCCAGGTTCCCGCGATCCGAGCTCCACTGTAACTGAAGAACCCTCTCCCCCGGCAGGGAGAGAGATGCCAGTAAAGAGGGAGGCCGTCCGGACCGGGAAGACCCTCTCCCCTCGAGGGGAGAGGGCAGGGTGAGGGGTGTCGATGAAGCAAACGGCCAGAGAGCTGCGAAGAAGCCAGATCGAAGCTGAAAGGGTTTTCTGGAACCATGTGCGCGGCAGGCGTCTTTCCGGATTAAGTTTCGCCGGCAGCACCCCATTGGACCGTTTATCGTCGATTTTGTTTGTCTCGATTGTCGCCTCATCGTGGAGCTGGATGGCGGGCAGCACGCTGAAAACGTCGAAGAGGACAAAAAGCGATCGCTTTTCCTGGGAGACAGGGGTACAAGATCCTGAGATTTTGGAATAACGAGGTTTTCGAGAAAATGGAGGGGGTGTTGCAGGCTGTGCTGACGG
>JALOPI010000032.1 GCA_025453975.1 Syntrophobacteraceae bacterium | reverse complement strand
CTCATCCGTTCAAATGGACCACCAAGTCTGTCGCAAAAGTGATGGCCTGTCCTCTGACGATCAAGGAGGCGGCTTAATGGACACATTCTTCTGTGGACCGGTACTAAGCCCTTATTTCTCTCGGTGTCATCCCGTTGACGCCCCACAGCATATCCGCTACATTCGTATTGGGTTGGCGAGGGCGAGATTGCGGTGCGTGTGGGCGCTCAACCGCATGAAGGGCTCAGGCAAAGCCCATGATTTACCGCTTGAGCGGGACCCCTCGCCATGCCCCATCCTCTCTTTCTGTCTGTAGCGTCAACCTCTGGCGGCTGGCTGGTGGGGGTTGATGACGGCTTCGGAAACACGGTGAATCTCCCGGCCGTAGGACGCTCTCCGGAGCGGATCGCGCGTGGGTGGTGGGAGTCCCACCCGGAGCCGTCGTCAGCCACCCATCAGGGGCGTGTTTCCTTAAACTGCTGGAAGATCTTGGATGGCGTTAGCTTTGGCTACCGTTTTCTTGTGCTTCAAGGAGGGGTGAAACGCATTAGCAACGTTCGCGCCACACACTTTTCGAGTATCCTTGACGGCTCCCCAGTGCCAGGTTAGTTTTTCATTTTACAATGAGGACCTCAAGTCCGCTGCAGCAAGGCGTGAAGAGTATCACCAGGCACAGATGGGCACAATTTCGGGCACAATCGCCCATCTGAGCAATAAAAAAAAAGGGCTGACCGAATCGGCTAACCCCTTGAGTTTTCTTGGTGCCGGAGGCGAGAATCGAACTCGCATGGGCGCAAGGCCCACTGGATTTTGAGTCCAGCGCGTCTACCTGTTTCACCACTCCGGCCAATAGGTTCGGCGAATATACTCAGGGGGCTAAAACCGTGTCAAGGGGAATTGAGGGTGCGTGCGGCGCCGCATTGCGGTATGTTGCCCCCGGGATACTCATCGTTCCCGCATGACGGAGGCTTTTGCTCATCCATGGACCCGACATTCCAGCTCGAGGAAGCGCAGATCCAGGGAAAGATCCTCAAGGTGATCGACGATGCACAGCTCCTGGACTGGGCGGCGCGGGAACGGCTATCACCCCGGAAGGCCCAGGTCATGGCTTTGGGCCGCGAGATCATCCCCGCCCGTTATCTCAAGAACTTCGAGGCTATGAGCCTCGGCGAGCAGATTCGTCTCTGCGAGGGGAGCGCCCTGGTGTGCGGGTGCGGAGGGCTTGGAGGGACCATCATCCAGCTCCTGGCACGGGCCGGGGTCGGCTGCCTGCGCCTGGTGGATCCGGACGTCTTCGCACCATCCAACCTGAATCGCCAGTGGATGAGCGACACGAAGGCCCTGGGACAGTCCAAGGCGGAAACGGCGGCGGAGAGGGCTCGGACCATCAATCCTTTCGTGGATGTGGAGTCCCACCCCGTCCGACTGGACGAAGACAATGCTTTCGAGCTTCTGGCGGGAATGGACATCGCCGTGGACGCCCTGGACAACCTCGCAGCCCGCTTCGCCCTGGAAGAGGGAGCCCGCAGGCGATCCATTCCCTTCCTTCACGGCGCCGTGGCCGGCTGGTGGGGGCAGATCAGCACCTTCATGCCCCGGTCGGCCTACTCGCTGGAGACCATCTACGGTCTGCGCCGCCAGCGCGATCCCGCCGAGGAGGCCATGGGGGTTCCGGGACCCACGGCTGCCGTCATCGGCAGCCTCCAGGCCATGGAGGCAATGCGGATTCTGGCGGGGAAAGAGCCCGCCTGGGCCGACCGGCTCCTCTACTTCGATGGGGAAACGGGCACCACCAGCCTCCTGCCGTTCTGAGCCCTCCCACACCCCTCGTCTCCAGGGCGGGCGCCAGAAGCTCGTGCCGTGTTTTCTCAATGAGCGGGCCTTGCGGTGTCCCATCCACTCAACAACGGGACGCTGATATTCATGATGCGCGGTGATGCAAGCTGATCCACGCGAGAGAAAAAAGCCAGAATCCTCGAAGGTCAGAGGGCAGGCGCGCTCACCGACGTCCTGTTGGTCATGCCCCCGCTCATTGAGAAGATACCTCCTGCCGCTCACGCGACCCGGCGCTTCCCTCACCTGGCCTTGCGGGGGGCCTGGAGGGCCTTGTCGCCCTCACCCTTCCTGGCCTTGAGCCAGTCTTCCATCTCCCGGATAGCCCGAGTCAGATGATACTTCCCGTCGGCAAAGACGGCGTAGTCACCGCCCCCCCCCATGGCCGACGCAAAGCGCACCGTATTGGCGTAAAAAAGCCAGACGTCGCTCCACACCTTTTCGATGAGCTCATCGAAGGGGCTCCCCCCCTTGGTGTGATTGACGGCGAGGTCGCGCTTCCACACCTCCTGCATGAGCTGGGTGGCCGCCAGGGTAGCTGCGTTGGTGTGCTGGATGGTGTTCATGAAGCGCTCCCAGTGGCCGTCCACCCAGGATGCGTCGTGGCAGGCCAGGCAGGGGGTCTGCATGGTCTTGCGAGCCTTCTCCCGCTCCTGTTCGCTGTACAGGAACTTGTCGACGAACTTGCCGTCCAGCTCCGTCGGGAGAGGCAGCCCACCGGCGTTCTGAATCACCGTCGTGTCGGGCTCCCGTGGGTGAGGATGGGCGTAGACGAGCCCGAATATGCGCCACGGCAGCCGGTCTTTCACCTCATGGGACCGCTCCACCACCACCTTCCCCTCGGTGTCCACCAGGAGGCTCATGTGGCAGCCGGCACAGGTGGGGGCCCCAAAGTCCTTTCCGATGGTCCAGGGAACGGCCCCGAACTCCCAGGAATGTCCCTTGGCGGAGTAGATATTGCCATGCTTGCTGGCCTCGTAGACCTTGGCGGCCGGAACATCCGGTCCCACATGGCATTCCTTGCACGTGTAGGGCTTTCGAGCCATCTCGATGGAGAAGTCATGGCGGGTGTGGCAGGCGGAGCAGCTTCCCTTGCTCCCATCGAGATTGATGCGTCCCACGCCCCCATTGGGCCAGCCGGCGATGACGGGGAACTCCATGGTGCCCATCTCCGTCTCGCGAGACTGGGTGCCCGTCACCTCCAGCCGCGTGCCATGGCAGTACAGACAGGACTCTTCATCCGTGCCCCGCTCCGAGGGCTTCATAACCACCCGGGCTCCCTCGACCACCGGGAGTCCGTTGATGGACTGGGTCAGGAGCTGATAAAGGCTGTTACCCACCAGGTTGCCATGGGCGTGGGCCATGAGATTCCGGCTGAACTGCTCGGCCTCCTTCGTGTGGCAGGTGGAGCAGTCCCTGGGGCTCACCACCACATGGATCGAGTGCCCGTTATGCTCAAAGGTGTCCTTGTGGGAATCGGGAGAAAGCGTATGGCACTCGGCACAGCCCACCGACGTGCCCTTGAGGTCCTCGGGCACGGAACGGCTGCTGAACCGGCTGGCAAGTCCCTCCACCGCCACGGCCGCACCGGGCGTAGTCCGGGAATGGCGGCTCTTCTTCCAACTTTCCACAATTCCGGGATGCAGGGCCGAGTGACACCCCAGGCACTCCTCGGTGGCGCCGCTCATGCGCACCTCATCGGCCCGGGACAGGGGCGCGGCCCCCAGAACCACCGAACCGACCAAGATCCAGAACAGAATCTGCATCGAATCCTTCCCCTCCCCATGGGCAGCCCATTGACAAAGCCACTGTCTGCGCGAAATCATCCCGACTTTCAGCCACGGTCCCCTGGAGCGCCGTCGGACCCGCCCGGGCCTGACGTCCGGCCCATCCTCTCCTCCCTGGCCACCTTGCGCTCATAGGCCGTTTCGATCTTGTCGAGGAGGTCCTCCAGGGGACACGGCTTGAGCAGATACTCGTAGCCCCCCAGCCGCATGATGTCGACGGCCACATCCACCGAGGCATGACCGGTCAGGATGATGACCTCAAGATTGGGGTGCGTCTTCTTGATGGCCGCCAGCGCCTCGACACCGCTCATTTCAGGCATCTTGACGTCCAGCAGCACCACGTCGTACGCGGTCTCCTCCAGCTCCCTCAGCGCCTCGCGTCCACTCCCCAGCGTCTTCACCTCGAGCCCCTTGGAGCCCAGCAGCTTGCCGAGGGTGACCCTGAAGCGCTCTTCATCGTCCACAATCAAAACCTTGGGCTTTCCCGCCATTTTCAAGACTCTCCCTAATCGTTGGCCGAGGGCAGCTGAATCGTGAAGGTCGTTCCCTGCCCCACCTTGCTCTCGAGGGAAATACCCCCTCCCAGACGCTCCATGATGCCGTGGCAGATGGACAGCCCCAGCCCGGTCCCCTTGCCGGGAGCTTTCGTGGTGAAGAAGGGATCGAAAATCTTGTCCAGATGCTCCGGCGGTACCCCGCAGCCCGTGTCGCTCACCAGGATCTCGATCCCCGCGTTCTCCCGGGCCCGGGTCCGGATGGTGATGGTGCCGTCCTTTCCGATGGCGTGGGTCGCGTTGTTCAAAATGTTGAGCACGACTTGCCGGACGAGGGGGGCATCGGTCTTGGTGACGGGCAGGTCATGGGCGTAAGCTCGCTCCAGGCGGATGTTGTGCAAAGTGGCTTCCCGCTCCACGAGCCGGGCCATGTCCTCCACCAGCCGGTTGATGTCCACCGACTGGATGAGCGGCTCCTTCTTGCGGGCGAAATCGAGCAGCTTGTGGGTGATCTCGCCACAACGCTCGACCTGGCGCGCGATCTCCTGGAGCGAGTCTTTCAGCTCGGACTCGGCGGGCCCCATGCTTCCGGCCGATTCCGCTACCACATGTCGAATCCACTCCACTTCCTGGCCGATGATGGCCAGCGGATTGTTGATCTCATGGGCGATCCCCGAGGAAAGCTCCCCGATGGAGGCAAGCTTCTGAGACTGGATCAGCTGCTGGTCCAGAAAGCACCGCTGCTCGGAGGCGCGGCGGATCTCAGACTGAAGCCGCCGGACGGAAAACATCCCCCCGCAGGCCGCCAACAGCGCCACGCCCCCCACCAGACGGGGCCCCGTGATCCAGAGCACCACAGAGCCCATCACCATGACGGCGGCGGGAAGGTAGTCCAGCCAAAAGGGGAGATCACGCTCGGGCCAGCTCGTTCGCCGCACCATTCAACCCTCTGCCGCAGCCACTCTCAACCGCTCGAGAGGCTGATGCGTCACTGGAGCATTTTCTGTTCTTTGAGCTTTTCCTCATGGAGCTTCTTGCGATCGTAGGCCTGCCGGACCTTCTCCAGGATATCCTCAAACTCGGCGGGCTTCATGACATAGTCGAATGCGCCCAGCTGCATGCCCTGCATCCCGGATTCCACCGACGCATGGCCGGTCAGAAGGATCACCTCCATGAGGGGGCGCTTTCGCTTCATCTCGCGCAGGGTATCGATGCCGTCCATTCCGGGCATGCGGATATCCAGAATGACCACGTCGAAATGCTCCTGCTCCAGCAGCTGCAGGGCTTCGGTGCCGCTGGACACGCCCGAGGCATCCACCTTGCGCCTCTTGAGTCGCTTGACGAGCGTTTCAAGGAAATCCAGCTCGTCGTCGACCACGAGAACCCTGAACGACTCCATGCCTTCCCCTCACCGCCGGAGCACAAGCCGTCCCCCAGGGGGATGCATCGTGTCCGACCTTTGCAGACCATGATTCCGGGCGCTGGATCTCATGCCCACGGCCAGGCCATCAGATGGGAGGCCCATCCTTGATCGGCAGATAGATGGTGAAGGCCGTTCCCTGTCCCACCTCACTGGCCACGAGGATGCGTCCCCCGAGCTTCTCGATGATACTGTAGCTGATGGAAAGGCCCAGACCCGTTCCAGACCCCATCTCCTTGGTCGTGAAAAAGGGATCGAAAATCCTCGTCAACATCTCATTGGGAATACCCGGACCGTTATCTTGAATGATAATAGCTATTTCTCTGTCGCTCGGCCGATACTGAGTGGTGACGGAGATCAGGCCATCCTTCCCCACCGCATCGATGGCATTGTTCAATATGTTCAGGAACACCTGCTGAAGCTGAGACGAATCGCTCATGGTCTGGGGCAGATCCCGGCAAAATTCGGTCTGGATGGTGATGCTTCGATAATGGGCCTCGTTGCGCAGGAAATCGATGGTCTCGTCCAGGACCCTGTTGACGTCGACCTTTTCCAGCACGGGCTCCATGCGACGCGCGAAGCCCAGCAGCCGATGTGTCACCTTCTTGGCCCGATCCACGTGGTAGTCGATCTTTCGGACGGCATCCTCGAACTCGCCATAGTTCTCACTGCCCTGGATCTCTTCTTCCGAGAGAAGATCCCTGATCCAGCCCACCTTTTCCTTGATGACCGCCAGGGGATTGTTCACCTCATGGGCAATACCCGCCGCCAGCTTTCCAAGAGCCGCCATCTTGGTCGACTGCATCAAGGTAGCATCCAGATAGGCTTTCTCGCGTTCAGATTTGATGAGCTGCCCGATCATCACACGGGCGACGAAAACGGTCCCCACCACAATCAGCAATACACCACCCACACCGAGCCCCACCACCAGCAGCCTCGCGTGGGCCAGCGGCAGCAGCTCCTCGCGTGGATCCTCCTTCACCACCAGGAGCCAATCCTTGTTTCGCAGCCATGCCGCGGCAAAGAGGGCCATCTCCCCGCCCAGCTCCTTCTCCTCCAGGCGAGTCCCGGCGAACCGGGACGAGATGGGATAATTCGCCATGGAAAGCAGCTTTTCGCCGAATCGCGGCGGGGTCTGCAGGATCCCATCCTTGTTGACGACGAAAGCGTCGCCTCGCTGCCCCACCTGGGCCGCCTTGACCATGCCGTCGAAAATCTCCGTATCGATGGTGGCCCTCAAAATCCAGATGCGATTCTCCTGGCGCCGGGCGATGGCGATGATGAAGTGCGGAAACCTCCTGAACCCCGTGAAGACGTCGCTCACGTAAACCCCGCGCAGCAGCACCTCCTGAAACCAGCTCTCGTTGCTGTAATCCAGCCCCTTGAGCTCGTAAGGCCCCACATACGCCGCATGAATCCCGTTCCGGTCGATGATCCCGATGTCCACGAAGGACCTGGACCGGCTCTGCATGAGCGTGAACACACTGTTCAGATAGGCTTCGTCGGTGAGATTCTCGAAGGTGTGCGTGTAAGCGATGGTATTCAGCTGTGAAATGCGCTCATCCAGAAAAAGATCGATGGCGTGGCTTCTGTTCTCCGTCAGAGTCCGCAGACTTTCCATGATCTTGGCGGTGTAGGAGACTCGAAACTCGCGGTACATGCTGAAGCCCAGAGCCAGCAACGGGACCAGGGAGAAAGAGAGTGTCGTCGCGACAATCTTCCAGAAGAGTCTCCTGTAAGCCTTATCTTGCATCCACATCACCTGTTCCAGCCTGAAGCGTTGCCATCGTGCCCGCGGAGGACCGGGGCCCGCCTGAGACGGCTCTCTCAAACCTTCCCGCGGCTGCAAGGCATCCCGCCGGATCGGATTGTTCGTGCGACCACCTGGCTCGAGCGGATGAACGAAGCGATTCTAGAGAAGCTTGGGCGGGCAGTCAAAGGAAAACCCGCAAAAACCACCGTGAAACCGCCACATTTCAGGCCCAGCCCCCCCACGGGTCATCCTCGCATTCGGCATCCTGGACGAAGCCGTTCTCGATGCCCATGCCCTCGAGGGCATCCAGGGCGGCTTCGTACTCACGACCCAGGATTCTGCGGTCGAGGGGCGGCATCCCATGGGCCTTGTGCGCCGGAAAATACTGGCTCAGGAGGCTCACCCACACCGACTCGCCCATCTCCTCTCCGAGAAAGCCGAGACATTCCGCCGTACCCGAAAGGTCCTCCGGCAGCACCATGTGCCTCACCAGCATTCCCCGGCGGGCGATGCCATCCAGGCCGAGGCGGAGGGGACCCACCTGACGCCACATCTCCAGGAGGGCAGCGCGGTTGACCGCGACGTAATCCCGGCGTCCCGAGCAGTAAAGGGCGGCTTCGGGGCTGGAGTACTTCATATCGGGCAGAAAAACGTCCACGATCCCCTCCAGGAGCCTGAGGGTCTCGACGGCTTCATACCCGCTGGTGTTGTAGACAATGGGCAGGCGCAGTCCCATGGGGATGGCGACGAGGAGCGCACGCACCACGGCAGGCATCTGGTGGGTGGCGGTCACCAGGTTCAGATTGTGGACGCCGCGCCGCTGGAGCTTGAGCATCTCCCCGGCCAGACCCTCGGGGGTCAGCTCCCGGCCAACTCCCAGCTGACTGATGGGGAAATTCTGGCAGAAAACGCAGCTCATGGTACAGCCAGAGAAAAAGATGGCTCCCGATCCCCGCTCTCCGGAAAGGGGCGGCTCCTCCCACGGATGGACACTGGCGGCCGCGATGACCGGGCCAGCCGTCGTGCCGCAGGCCCCTTTCTCTCCAGCGGTCCGGTCGACACCACACCGCCGGGGACACAGGGCGCAGGAGCCGAGCAGAGCATCCAGCCGGCGGGAGCGCTCGGCCAGCTCGCCTCGCCGGTGGAGGAGCAGATAACCGGGGAGCTCGTCCGCCAGAGGCCGAGGCTCAACGGGAGCGGATCCAGTCCTTTCAGGCCCGCTCATGCCACTCCCGGCCATCCCAGATCCCCATCACCCGGCCGGAGGCCCCCACATCGTAGCCTCCCATTTCCCTCACCATGGACCGAAAGGAATCGTCTCCGACGATCTCCAGCACCAGCCCCACCCTGGGGTCCTCCCAGCTCGATTCGGGGATGATCAGATCGTAGCGCTCCTCGGCCACGGGGATGAAATCGAGGTCCAGGGCGCGAGCCGCCGCGTGAATGGCCATGCCGCAGTCGGCACGCCCGCTCAGCACATTGACCGCCACGGACATGTGCGTGTACTCCTCCTGATCGTAGCCATGGACAGCCTCGGCCTTCAGCCCGTGACGCCCCAGGAAGTGATCCAGGAGAATGCGCGTGCCCGCGCCGGCCTGGCGGTTCACGAAGGACACGTCGGGCCGCCCCAGATCCTCGATGCCTCGGATTCCCAGGGGGTTGCCCGGCTTGACGAGGAGTCCCTGCTGGCGCATGGCCAGCTGCACCACCCGGACAGGGACGCCCTTGAGGTAACGCTCGATGTACGAGAAATTGTACTCGCCCGTCGCCGTCTCCAGGAGATGGGAGCCCGCCAGGTGCGCCTGGCCTTTGCGAATGGCCATGAGTCCCCCGAGGCTCCCCACATTGCTCGAGGACAGGTGGGTCCGGGAGTCCCTCCGCTTGAGCTCGTTGGCCAGGACGTCGATGGTGTTGTCGTGGCTTCCGATCATGACCAGGCTGTGATCCAGGTCCCCCTCCCCCCGCAGGAGACGGACGCGGACCCCCTCGTCCACGTCCACCCCCTCGACGTTCTGGGGAATGCGCAGAATGCCGTCCGCCCTCGTGAGGGACGTGATGATGCCGGCCCCCCGCTGGAGGGGCATGGCCACCAGCCTTCCCTGCACACGGCCCAGGATGACCCGGACGAATTCTTCCAGCCCCAGCCTGGAAGGCATCTTGCGGCCCATGACCGCATCCACCTCGACAAAGGGTGGCTCCGGAAGCCCCTGAAGCCCGAAGAGCAGCGGTCGACCGAACTGCTCGAAGGCCAGGATGGCCGAAACAGGGTATCCAGGCACCCCCACGACGGGCTTCCCCTGAATGATGCCCAGCACCGTGGGCTTTCCTGGCATCATGGTGACGCCATGGACCAGCACCGATCCCAGATCCCCGACGAGGGCCGCCGTGTAGTCCTCGGACCCGGCCGAAGACCCGGCATTGATGAGGATGGCGTCGGCCTCGGAGGAGGCGGCCTCGAGGAGAAACCGGCGGATGCTCTCCAGGTCGTCGGGAATGGCCTCCCGCACCACCGGCGCCCCCCCGCACTCCTCCACCAGGCCCGCGAGCACTCTGCCATTGAACTCGATGATGTGTCCCGGCCCGGCTTCGGCGGCTCTCTCCGCCGGAATGAGCTCGGTCCCCGTCGGCTGAATCCACACCACGGGACGACGGTACACCTCGATCTCCACGACACCCGCCGCCAGCAGCGCCCCCAGGTCCGCGGGCCTCAGCCGGTGATTCTGCGGCAGCAGCAGCTCGCCGGACACGATGTCCTCGCCCACCTTGCGCACATGCTGCCAGGGAAAGGCCGCCGACCGGATCTCGATCTCTCCGGCGGGGAGGATCTCCACGTGCTCGATCATGACGACGGCATCGGCCCCCTGGGGGAGCGCATCCCCCGTATCCACGGCGAACGCCGACTCACCGATCCGCAGCCTCGTGGGGCTGACCTCGCTGGCGCCAAAGGATTCCCGCGCCTTGACGGCAAAACCATCCATGGCCGCCCCATGGTAATGGGGAACCGAGCGGCGCGCCACGACGGGCCGGGCGGTGACCCTCCCCAGCGACGCGGCGGTGGCGACCCGCTGGGACGGACAGCGCCGATCCTGGGTCTCCGCACGCCAGATGGCGCGGGCTTCCTCCAGGGTCTTCATTTTCAGGTAAACATTGCGGGCCGGCTTCTGCTCCATGTCACTTCTTCCCCTCGACGGCGTCCAGGATCAGCTCTTTCCACCTCGTCGCGTCCCTGACGCTCCAGGTGGCCGTCCTGGGCTGATCATCGAACGCTCGATACCCCACTCGGATCTGGCATCGCCCGCCAGCCATCCTCCGTCCGTCCCCTTCGCCATCCACGCGGACCTCATCGATCCGGGAAACGGGCACACTCAGATCCATGTTTCGATCGGCCAGGCGAAAGTAGAGAATTTCATCGGTCAGCACCAGGACGCCCAGCCCCCGCCATTGCCCGTCCCAGACGCGGTCCAGCCCTCGAAACTCGACGCGGTCGGACGAGGCGACGATCCTCACGTTCCGGAAATGCCGCTCGACGTGGTACATGGCGGCCGTCCGCGCGCTGCGCCGCGATCCAACGGCCAGCGCCACGGCAATCGTCATGGCCACGACGGAGCCTCCCACCACCCATACCATGCCTTCAGAGATGGTCAGCCTCCCTGGAAATGAGAATAGGGATCAAGGGTCACGGCTCGAGCCCAAACCCCTCTCGGATGACGCTTTCCTCGTCCTTGGCGGTACAGGGCTGATGAGCGAAGGCTCGCGTCACCCCCCCCCGTCAACCGCGTAGCCCGGCAGCCCTCTCCTTGTGGGTGAGCTGCTGCATGAGGTAGGCCTCGACGAAATCGTCCAGGTCTCCATCCAGCACCGCATCCACGTTGCCCTTCTCCACCGTGGTCCGGTGGTCCTTCACCAGCCGATAAGGCTGCATCACGTACGAGCGGATCTGATTGCCCCAGCCGATGTCATCGAGACTGTCGTGCATCTCCTGAAGCTTCACCTGCTGAGCCTGCTGCTCGCGCTCATACATGCGCGCCCGCAGGATCTTCATGGCGATGTCCCGATTGCGGTGCTGGGATTTCTCGTTCTGGCACTGGACCACGATACCCGTCGGCAGGTGGGTGATGCGGACCGCGGAGCTCGTCTTGTTGACGTGCTGCCCCCCGGCGCCGCTCGCCCGGTAGGTGTCGATGCGAAGGTCCGCCTGCTTGATGTCCACCTCGATGCGGTCGTCCACTTCCGGGTAGACCAGGACCGCCGCAAAAGAGGTGTGCCTTCGCCCGCTGGCATCGAAGGGCGAGATGCGCACCAGCCTGTGGATCCCCGATTCCGACTTGAGCATCCCATAGGCGTTGGCGCCCGAGACCGTGAAGGTCGCGCTCTTGACCCCCGCCTCCTCTCCCTCCTGAAGGTCGGCCATTTCGACGACGAATCCCTTGCGCTCGCAATAGCGCAGCATCATGCGCAGAAGCATCTCGACCCAGTCCTGAGCCTCCGTTCCCCCCGCGCCGGCATTGACGCTCACAATGGCATTCTTGGCGTCGTCCTCGTGGCTCAGCATCTGCCGAAGCTCGAGGTCACGGAGTCTCTTCTGGAGCGCACGGGTCTTGAGGACCACTTCATCGACGGCCTCCTCGTCCCCCTCCTCCATGGCCATCTCGAAGAGCAGCTCCGTGTCCTCCAGCTCGTCCGAAAAAGTCTGCCACGTCTGGATGGCATCCGTCAGGTCCGAGCGCTCCTTGAGCACATGCTTGCTCTCGTCGGGCTTTTCCCAGAAGTCCTGCCTCGACATCAGCGTGTCGAGCTCGGCCAGCCGCTGGCGTTTGCCCGTGATGTCAAAGATACCCCCCGAGGCTTTGAAAACGTTGGTCCAGATCCTTCAATACCGTTTTGACTTCCGCCGGATCTATATGCATGGGTCTCTCCTCCTCGATTTTCACTGGGTTGTTTTTCCAGGGGGCTCTGACACACCCCCGTCATCGGGGACGCCCGCGGAAGAGCAGCTCCCCCTCATCGCTCGGTCATCCGACGGGCTCCATCGCTCCGATGAAGCACCTCGGACCATACCGCGCCCATCAGAGCCCCAGCCACGCAGAGCCAGGCAAAGGCGTCGCCCCACCGCCCGTAAAACGTGTCGATGAGGCCGCTCCGAACGGCGCAGACCAACTGCCCGGATTCGTTCAAGGGGATCCGTCCGCATTCCCGCCCCGTACTGTCGAAAATGGCGCTCACCCCCGTGTTGGCGGCCCGGAGCACGGGACGCCGAAACTCGATGGCGCGCCATCGGGCCATCTCCAGGTGCTGATATGGGGCGCTGGTCGGCCCATACCAGGCGTCGTTGGTGATGATGACCAGCACCGATGCGCCTTCTCCAACCGTTTGGCGAGCCAGGGCCGGGAAGATCCCCTCGTAGCAGATGAGCACCCCCAGATCCCTGTCCCCCCATTCCAGGGGCGTCGACTCCTTGCCGGGGACGAAATCGCCCGCCGCCTCCACGAGACGCTCAACGAAAAAAAGCAGCTTCTGGAGCGGCACGTACTCCCCGAAGGGAACCAGGTGCCGCTTGGCATAAGAGCCCAGGACAGTCCCCTGACCCTCCACCAGATAAGCACGATTCTGAAGCCTGGCTTCACCGTCTTCCCGGATGATGGCCGGACTTCCGAAGATCGTCGCTCTCCCGATCTCCATGATCATCTCGTCCAGCTGGCGCGACAGATTCGGCTCGCGCCCGTAGAAGAACGGCGCGGCCGTCTCGGGCCATATCACGAGGTCCGGTGGCGGATCGTGGCCCGCTGCCTCTAGGGACAGCCGCCGGTATCGACTCAGGGTCTCCTGCTGAAACGCAGGGTCCCATTTCAGGCTCTGGTCGACATTGCCCTGAACCACGGCCGCCCACCAGACCGGAAACCCTTCCTGGATGCGGCGCACCTGGTCCAGGCGCCAGGCTCCGTAACCAATGGCACCCGCCAGGCAGAGAGTGAAGACGGCGATGCCCACGCGAGAGGCGCGTCGAGCCAGGATGCTGGTCAGGACCGTGCTGGAAAGGACCAGCAGCCAGCTGACGCCATAAACACCCGTGATGTCCGCCACCTGGGCCAGGGTCGAAAAACGGGTCTGACTGTACCCGAGATTCCCCCATGGAAAACCGGAGAGAGCATGGGCCCTCACCCACTCCAGGGTCACCCAGACCAGCGGGAGCCCCAGAACCCACAGGGCGGGACGCCCTTCCCATCGCCTGGACACCCAGGCGAACACCGCCGGGTATAAGGCCAGGTACCCGCACAACAGCACCAAAACTCCAATGGCCAGGGGCGCGGGCAAGCCACCGTAATAGAAAATGACGTGGCGAATCCAGTACAGCATGCTCAGGAAGTGGACCATGCCGCACAGATATCCCCAGCCAAAGGCCTGCCTGGGGCTCGCGCCCCGGAGAGCCAAGAGCAGAGGGACCAATGCCACCCATGCCACGGGGTAGACATCCCACCGGGGGAGGCCCAACGTGAGCAGAAAGCCGCTCGACACGCACCCCAAAACCCTGACACCGTTGCCCGTCATGACCCCATCGAGCCCGTTGCCGCTTTCAATACGCGGCCGCCACCATCATCCGGCATGCAAGACTCCCCCATCCCAGGAAGTGAATCCCCGAAGCTTAAGGTTGCAGATTGCAGGCTCAGGGTTGAAAACCCCGCATCCCTCCGTTCTCCTCGATTCCGGCATGAACCTGGCCGAGGAAGCGCGGAAGGCCGCCCCCGGGCCGGCGACGACCCGCATATCCTATCCAGATCCACGCTCTTCGGTCAATGGTCTTCCCCGCGGGGCACAAGGCTGGGCATGGGCCGTCGTCGAGACGTGTAAGCCCCTGGGCAGGGCTTGGGCGGGGCGGGAGATGGAAAGGCTCAAGGGGGAAGCACATTCCGTCTCCATGGTGGAAGGTCATCGATCCCCCTGGGGGACACCTTGGGTCGGCGGCGGGCTCATGCCGGCATGCCGCGGCCCGAGAAGGAAAGCCGGAAGCTTCCGGCAACAGACTCAGGCGTGGTCCATTTCGGTCTCGGCATGCCCCTGGCCCTGGGGACCGATTCTTCGAATCCTCAGCTTTTCGATCTTGCGATTGTTGGCGGCCTCCACCACCATCTCGATATTCTGGTATGTCACCTTTTCATCGACGCCTGGAACCTTTCCGAGAAGGCTGATGACGAAGCCGCCGACGGATTCGAACTTCCCCTCGGGAAACTCCAGGCCCAGAACATCCTCCAGCTCCTCCACGTCCAGGCGGGCGTCTACGGTCATGGAGCCGTCGTCGTGCTCCTCGATGAGCGTCTCCTCGGCATCGTATTCGTCCGTGATCTCGCCGATGATCTCCTCGATGATGTCCTCCAGGGTCAGGATGCCCGCCGTACCGCCATACTCGTCGATGACGATGGCGATGTGAGACTTGTTGCCCCGTAGGTCATGGAGCACCTCGCTGATCTTCTTCGTCTCGGGAATGAAATAGGGAGGGCGGACCAGCTCCCTCAGCTCGGCCTCCGCACCGCACCCCCAATGCTTCAGCAGGTCCTTGGCATGGAGGGTTCCCACGATATTGTCGATGCTGTCCACGTAGACGGGAATGCGTGAATGACCGCTCTGGATGATGAGATCAATGATCTCGGGCATGCTGGTGTCGACGCGCGCACAGACCGTATCGGTGCGCGGAACCATGATCCCGCGGGCGATGGTGTCGCGAAAGGAGAAAATCCCCTGGATCATCTCCCCTTCGTCCTCGGAGATCAGACCGCGCTGCTCCCCCTCGTCGATGAGCTGCTCGATCTCCTTTTCTATGCTTTCCGAATCGCGGATGCGCGCCAGCCGCCGGAAGCACATCCGGAGCCAGTTCTGAAATCCTTTGGCGGATTCCTCTTCCAAAGCCTGATCACTCTCTCTGTGAGAAACCGGTCCTTGACGACCTTGAATCACCTATCTAGCCGAAATAAAAAACATTTACCAGACGCAGGCCCCATTGTCCATCAAAATATAGCCCAGGAGCTTGTAAACCAGGCGAGCCGCCAGAAAATCCGGGGCCGCCAACTGGGGAATGGGAAGCAGCTCCATGACATCGAAGCCCACCACGCGACGCTCGCGGGCTACACGCCGCAGCAGCCCCAGGACCTCGTACCAGCCGACCCCCCCCGGCTCGGGTGTCCCCACCGCCGGCATGATGGAGGGGTCGAGCACATCCAGGTCGATGCTGATGTAAACCTCGGGACCCAGATGATCGACGATGCGACCCCACAACGACGGATCCCGCCAGAGCTGCTGGCCCCAGAAACAGGGGATGGAAGCGTCGCGGATGGTCTCCCGCTCTTCCCGCGTCAGGGAGCGGATCCCCACCTGCACCAGAGATGCGCATCGGCTCACGTGATGCATGACGCAGGCGTTGCTGAAGGGGCTGCCCTGGTACTCCGCCTTGAGGTCCGCATGGGCATCGAGATGAAGCACCGTGAGATTTGGGATAGCCTCGGCCAGGGCCTCGACGGCCCCCAACGACAGGAGATGCTCCCCACCCAGCAGAACGGGCAGCCTGCCCCCGTCCAGCACCGACGAGACGGAGGCCTTCACCCGGCTCACCATCTCACGGGGTGATGCCACCGTCACCGGAAGCTCTTCGAGGGTGGCGATCCCGGCCTCCCAGATTTCGGAGCTTATCTCCTCATCGTAAGGCTCCAGCTCCCGCGACGCCGCCAGAATAGCCCGAGGCCCTTCACGCGTGCCCGCCCGATAGGTCGTCGTTCCATCGTAAGGCGCGGGGATCACCACGGCCCGGGCCGCGTCGAAGGAATCCCGGCTCTGAGCCAGCCCCAAAAACGACTGATGGGGTCCCAGACCCATCAAAGGCCGGAACCCCATCCGATTCGAATCCACCATCACTGACCCGTTATCTTGAACGCTGCATCAGCATGCGATCCATTCGGACGACCTGAGCAGACTCCCGGATCGAGTTGGGAAACTCCTGGCCGCGGTCCAGCACCCGCTTCTCATACTTCTGCATCCGGAAGTGGCTTCGGACCGTCTCCACGGCGTCATCCGTGTCGAACGGCTTGCAGGAGAACATGTCCAGGCTCAAATACTGCTTCTCCGGAAACGTGTGAACACTGATATGGCTCTCGGCAATGAGCACGAACCCCGATACCCCCCAGTCCTCCGGAACCGACCCATTGTACCTGAACACATAAGGCGGCATGATCTTCGTCATGTTCATCTGATCGGGATACTCGTCCAGAAAATTGTAGATGAACTGAAGATCTTCCAAGGCTGCCCGATCACAGCCATATCCATCCAACATCAAATGAACCCCAAACCCGAACTCCGGCTTGCCAATGCCCATGGCAGTCACCTCCCCCAAGAACGGAGACCCTGAAGGCCTCACACGATTTCCACCGCCACTCAAACCGCCCGAATCTCGGAGATGCCACCGCGGAAATCATCGGCGCCGGAGAGATCACGACTCTCCCGGCCGGACATTTCCCAATCGATTCGCTTCCTTCGCAGGGGGCGGAACACCCAATAAACGCATTTCACACCAAAATGTGTGAAGGTTTGCAGACAAAAACATTCCGCCGTGGAGCACGTCGCCCGCTCTTCTCTACCCAATCAGAGCGAACCGTTCCCAGGACGGGGCCAAAACAAAAATCTCTGAGTTCTCCGGCAGTTAGGAAAAACCAGCTCTCACGCCGGCAAAGTGTGCCCTATATAAAGGACGTACCCAGGAGAGTCAAGAAAAAACATCCTTGGGGGCAGAGGGGGACTACAAAGATTAAAGGCATGAAATAATTGGTCAAAAATGGATCATATCGTCAAGGGGGAGGATCAGGTGTGCGATTCCTCGTCGAAATGGATGCAGTTGCCTCCCAACACCCCCTTGGCATGATACAGGGCCGCGTCCGACCGACGGATCATGTCATCGATGTTCCGACCGGGCTCGCCACCTCTTTTCAAATACCGGGCAACCCCGATGGAAATGCTCGTGGGCTCCAGCTTCATGCTCTCGTACTTCTGACGGATGCGCTCGGCCACCTTCTCGGCGTTGGCCTGCTGAAGATGGGGAAGCAGCAGGGTGAACTCATCCCCGCCGAATCGAAAGGCCGTGTCCACGCCGGCCCGAATGGATGATTTCAAGATCTCCGCCAGCTGCACCAGGAGCGCATCGCCAGCCTGGTGACCGTTCAGATCATTGTACTCCTTGAAGCGATCGACGTCACAGAAAAAGATGAACAGCGGGTGATCGTAGCGCTCCGCCCGAATGACCTCCTTGCGAAGCACCTTCTCGAAGAACCGGCGGTTGTACAGCCCCGTGAGGGGGTCCCGAACGGCCAGATGCTCCAGCTCCTGCCTGAGATAGCGCTCCCGGAGGAGACGGTTGAGCTTCGCCTCCAGCTCGTTGAGGGTGAATGGCTTGGTGATGAAGTCCGCCGCTCCCGCCGCCACCACATCCGTGTATTTGTACTTCATGGTGTGACCGGTGATGGCAATGATGTCCGTGCCGTTGCGATGGGTGGTGATGTGCTTGATGAGCTCCATGCCGTCCATGCGAGGCATGTCCATGTCGGTGATGACGATGGCGAATGGGACCTTTTCCATCTGCTCGATGGCTTCATGCCCATCGCCCGCCGTGAACACGTTGTGGCCCATGAAAGTCAGGGCCTCGGCCAGAAGGTCGCAGACCTGCTCCTCATCATCCACCACCAGAATGCTCTGGGAAGTAATCTTTGGCCAGTTCTCTTCGCGAACCATTTTTCAGTCTTTTCTCTGTCAGCACCCTGAAGACATCGATCAATCTAATGCAATCCCATCCTTTTGACAAATCTTTTTGATTGCATTTGCACAAGCTCTCTGCCTATCATTTTCCCGCTGGCGACCCCAGGAGGAAGCGATGCAGCACATCACGATCATCTACAAGCGCAGTCGCAGCGAAGCCGCACAGCTCGCCCACGACCTGAAGAACTGGCTGGAAGCGCGCCGGATCCGGGTGACCTGCCAGCAGAACATCGACGACTCCGGCGCGGGGATCCGATGTACCTTGAAGCAGCTGGATATCCCCCCGGAATCCGAGTGCGTGGTGGTGCTCGGTGGAGACGGCACCTTCCTGAGCGTCGCCCGCTTCCTCGAGAATCGCACGACGAGCATCATCGGAGTCAACCTGGGGGGGCTGGGGTTCCTGACCGAAATAAGCCGAGAAAGCTGCTACGGCGAGCTGGAGCGCGTCCTGGACGGCCAGTACGAGATCGAGGAGCGGATGAGGCTCGTGGTGTCGGTCCAGCGTCAGGGAGCCGAAATCTTCCGCCAGTCGGTCCTGAACGACGCGGTCATCAACAAGGGGGCCCTGGCCCGCATCGTGGATCTCAGGACCAGCATCGACAAGCGCTACCTCACGGATTATCGGGCGGACGGCCTCATCGTCGCCACCCCCACAGGCTCCACGGCCTACAACCTGTCGGCGGGCGGCCCCATCGTCTACCCCACGGCCCTCGCCATCATCCTGACCCCCATCTGCTCCTTCACCCTCACCAACCGGCCCATCATCCTCCCGGCCACGGCCGCGGTGGAAGTGGAGCTGCCCAGCACCATCCGCGACCTAGCCCTGACCTGCGACGGCCAGGTTGGATGCGACCTGGCGGCCTTCGACCGCATCGAGATCACCGCAAGCCCGCATCCCCTCAGGCTCATCAAGACCCCCTCCGTGGATTACCTGGAGATCCTGCGGACCAAGCTGAAATGGGGGCTGAACTGAGGAGGGAGGGATTCAGAGGTCGAAGATCCCAAGCCTTCCGCCCGCCCCGTTGCCCATCCGTCACCCCCCAGCCCGCTTCCTCCTTCCGGCCTCCGATCCCCCTCTCACAGCCCGCGAAGCCACTCGGGCTTGAGACCGATCTGGCCCGCCAGGGCGCGATCGATCTGATCGATTGCCCGGCCACGATCCGCGGGCATCTTCACCTTGATAGGCAGATAATTGGACGCATGGTTGGCCAGGAAGAGGCCGCGGCTCATCTCGGTGCTGGCCAGCATCTCCCGCAGCTCACGCAGCAGCTCCAGGGGCTCCAGCACCTCGAACTCACCCGCCCGGACCTTTTGCCCGATCTCGGTGTTGGGCAGTACCATGAGGCTCAGAACCCCCACATAGTTGGGGTCCATGGCCGAGAGCACCCGGCCCGTGGCGCGGGCATGCTCCAGGGAGCGGGCTCGCCCGGCAATCCCCAGCAATGCCGTGACCGAGAGCTTGATGCCGGCCTCTCGCACCCGCCGGGCCGCATCGATCATCTTCTCGGGGGACGCCCCCTTGTGAATGTCCCTCAGAACCTCGGGATCCCCACTCTCCAGCCCAAGGTACACGATGCCGAGGCCAAGCCCCTTCAGCTGCGCCAGCTCATCCGGGGTTTTCCGGAGAATGCTTTTGGCGTTGCCGTAGAGCCCGACCCGCTGGATCCAGGGCATCTCCTCCCGGATTCGGGTGAAGATCCACATCAGCTTGCTCCGAGGAATGACGAGAGCATCGCCGTCGGCCAGGAAGACTCTCCGGAGGAAGGACAGATGCTTCGCGGCGTAGCGGATGTCGTGATCGATGACCGCCTCGTCCTTGATCTTGAAGCGCTCCCCCTTGTAGGTCCCGCAAAAAGCGCACTTGTTGTGCGAGCATCCCACGGTGACCTGGAGGATGACGCTGTCCGCCTCGCTGGGGGGCCTGATGATGTTTCCCTCGTAGTGCATTCCATCCATGACCGTTCCTCATATCCCCCGGCAGATGCCGTCTTCATCACCCGCGGGCCGAAAAAACCGGATCCACCGGGTTGTCTTCCCGGGCTCAAGCCTGTATGTAGGGCAAGAAGGGGGCTCGCTATTCGGAGCAACAGCGTTGCGCTTCCCCGGAGCGTCCCTCGCCACTTTGACGGCCGCTCATCCCCCAAAACCTCCCACATGAAAATCCGGACTCTCCCCATGACCCCCGGCGTGACAAGCCTCCCCGAAACAGCCAAATGCAAGCGATGCCGAGGCCGGGCGACCATCCCCATGCCATCGCACAACGCGAATTTCTGCCCGGACTGCTTCATCTCCTTCTTCGAGACCGCCGTGAAGCGCGGGATGAAACGATTCCCCGTGGCCCCATCGACGCCGCTCCTCGTCGCCGTGTCCGGAGGCAAGGACTCCCTGGCGGCCTGGAACGTTCTCCACGATCTCGGCTTCACCACCCGCGGTCTTCACATCAGACTCGGCATCGAGGGCTTTTCGGATGCATCGGCCGACTCCGTCGCCGCCTTCGCCGGCGAGCGCGGTCTCCCCTGGGTCGAGCATTCCCTGGAGGCCGTCATCGGGTTCTCCATCCCAGAGATTCACCGCAGGATGCGGCGCAAGATCTGCTCCCTCTGCGGAATGCTCAAGCGTCAGCTCCTCAACCGGCTTTCCATCCAGGAGGGCTATGAATACGTGGTCGTCGGGCACAACCTGGATGACGAGGCAGGACGGCTCCTGGGCAATATCGTTCGGAACCGCACCCAGTACCTGGACAAGCAAACGCCATTCCTGGCCTCGACCCACCCGCGGCTGACCGCCAAGCTCAAGCCCCTCTACCGACTGGAGGGGAGGGAGATCCGGACCTACTGCGCCCTCAAGGGCATTCGCTTCCTCGAGGAGACTTGCCCCCTATCACGGGGCGCTACCAGCCACAGCTTCAAGGAAGCCCTCCAGTTCCTGGAGGAAAGGATGCCGGGCACCAAGCGCGATTTCCTGTTCACATTCCTGAGCCGCCAGAAGCCCGTCGCCAGCCCCCGCCCCTTTCAGAACTGCAAGCATTGCGGCGAGCCGGCTTTCGGGGAGATCTGCAGTGTCTGCAATCTTCTTTCCCTGCTCCAGGCCAAGGATCAGCCACACCCCGGCGAGGGCGGCCCTTCCCCCCCCTGAAGGGCTTCCTCCTGGCCCTGCCCGTACCCAGGCTCCAGAAGGGCCAGCTTCAAAACATCCCCAATGGACTGCATCTCGTGGAACACCATGCCTTTGCGCAGGTGCTCGGGAATGTCCACCAGATCCTTCACGTTGGCCTGGGGAATCAGCACTTCGCAGAGCCCAGCCCGCCGAGCCGCCAGGATCTTCTCCTTGATTCCCCCCACCGGGAGGATGTCTCCCCGCAGGGTGATCTCGCCGGTCATGGCCATGTCACGCCTCGCCGGGCGACCACTCATGAGCGACGCCAGCGCTACGATGAGCGGCACGCCCGCCGACGGACCATCCTTGGGGATGGCGCCCGCGGGAACGTGCACGTGGATGTCCGCGCGCTCGAAGGCCTCGTCCTCGATGTCGATCCCACCCGCATGGGCTCGCAGATAGGTCAGGGCCGCCGTGGCCGACTCCTTCATCACCTCTCCCAGCTGGCCCGTGAGCGTCAATCGCCCGCTTCCCTGGGTACGGAGGGCCTCGATGAAGATGAGCTCCCCGCCGGTGGGCGTCCAGGCCAGCCCCGTGGCAATTCCCGCCCCCCACGAGCGCGTCATGGCGTCCGGCAGAAAACGCTCCGGCCCCAGGATCTCATGAACGGCGGCGGGCTCCATGTGCACGCCTCCCTGGGGAGCCCCGCCCTCGGCCACATCCCTCGCCACATGCCGACAGAGGGCCGCGATGCTCCGGCTGAGATTGCGCACCCCCGCCTCGCGGGTGTAGGACCGGATCAGCTCCAGCACCGCCTCGTCGGAGAAGGTCACGTGATCCGGCATGAGGCCATGGTTTTCCAGCTGCTGTCTCACCAGGTACCTTCGGGCGATCTCAAGCTTCTCCTCTTCCGTGTAGCCGGGAATCTCGATCACTTCCATCCGGTCCTTCAGAGCGGGGGGTATGGGCTCCATCATGTTGGCCGTGGCCACGAACATCACCCTGGAAAGATCGAAGGGAACCCCCAGGTAGTGGTCGGAAAAGGTCGAGTTCTGCTCGGGATCCAGGACCTCCAGCAGTGCCGCCGAGGGATCGCCCCGGAAATCCATCCCCAGCTTGTCCAGCTCGTCGAGCATGAAGACCGGATTGTTGCACCCCAGGCGTCTGAGACCCTGGATGATCCTTCCCGGAAGCGACCCCACGTAGGTCCGCCGGTGACCACGGATCTCCGCCTCGTCGCGCATACCCCCCAGGGAGATCCGGATGAACTTCCGTCCGAGGCTCCGGGCGATGGATTGCCCCAGCGAGGTCTTGCCCACGCCCGGGGGCCCCACGAAGCAGAGGATGGGGCCTTTCATCTCTTTCCTGAGCTGAAGCACGGCCAGGTACTCCAGAATGCGGCGCTTCACCTTTTCCAGGTCGAAGTGGTCCTCGTCCAGGATCTCGCTGGCGGCCCGAACGTCCAGATTGTCCGGGGTTGACACCGCCCAGGGAACCTCCAGGAGCCAGTCCAGGTAGTTTCGAGACACCGTGTATTCAGCCGATGCCGGCGAAATGCGCTCGAGGCGCTCGATCTCCTTCTCGGCGGCCTTTCTCGCTTCCGCCGGCATGTCGATCTGATCCAGGCGGTCCATGAGCTCCTGGACCTCCCCCGAGCCGTCGGCTCCCGCCTCCCCCAGCTCCCTCTTGATGGCCTGGAGCTGCTCACGCAGGAAGTACTCCCGCTGCCGCTTGTCCATGACCGACTTGATGCGCTCCTGGATCTGCTGGCCCAGCTCCAGCCGCTCGAGCTGACGGGTCAGGTAGAACGTCACCCGCTCCAGTGCCAGGGCCGCGTCGGGAATCTCCAATACCGTCTGGCGCTCGGTCACGGAGAGGGCGAGCTGCGCCGCCACCGTGTAGGCCAGCCGCAGCGGAGGATCCACGTTGAGGGCGACCACCACCAGCTCGCTCGAGAGACCGGCTGCCTTGACGAATCTATCGAACTGCCTGCGAAGATTCAGGACCATGGCCTCGATCTCGGGGCTCGTGGAGGCATCCTCGGGCAGGAAGTCGCACCGGGCCTCCCAGTCACCTCCCCGGTGAGCCGTCTCCTTCAACCGGACCCGATCGATCCCGCGGGCCACCACCTGGAAGGACTCGTCAGGCTGCCGCATGACCCGGATGATGCTGGATACCGTCCCGATCTCGAAACCGTCCGTCGGACCGGGCTCCCGTACCCGGCTGTCCCGCTGAGCCAGCAGAATGAGCCGGCCTTCGCTCTTGAAGACCCGATCGATGACCTTTTGGGCCCGAGCCGTCTCGACGACGAAAGACGCCACCAGCCCGGGATAAAGAACCATCCCGGGCAATACGACCACCGGCAGCCACTCCAATGGGCCAACCGACTCCGCGCGCAGCTCCTGGACCTCTTCGGTCATGTTTCCTCCACTCCTTCCCTCAGCCCTGGCTCCGTCCCCCAGCCCGGGCGAGTCGTTTCAGCTCCCCCCCGGGCCAAGGCGCCACCCCTCGCCTGCGCACCGGCTTGCGCGGGCCGACGGACGCATCTACTCCTGTATCTCCTCGAAGGACTTGACTTCGATGACGTCACCCTTGGGTGATTCACTGATGATCCCGGTAACTTCCAGAAGCTTGCCCGCCATTTTGGCTATCTCCTGGGTCTTGGGACCCTTCACGAGGTAATCTCCGTCATCGGCCTCGATGATGACGCCCTGCCCGCTTTTCACCACCATGCCGGCGATGGTCTCCTCCTCCGCCGGAGGAGCGGCCGCATCCAATGAGAGGGAGAACATGAATGAAGCCGACACAACGGTCAACAGACAGATCATGAATGCAGCTGAGAAAGACTTCCTCGGACCCATTTCCCTCACTCCCTTTCACCTCATACGATTTCGGTATCGAGCACCCTGCCACGCATACGCGTCGGCCCACCCCATCGTCACCCCGTCCCAGGACTCACTGGGTTGAGCTTGATAGCACAAGATCTTGAAATTGTACACCATTTCATGAATCTTCCCAAACCCTTCAAACGTCTGCGCGATTCGCCAGGAACCCCGTCCGCTTGAGATACTCCGCCGAGGTCTGAACGATATCCTCGGGGTTCTGGTCGTAAGCGTCGAGCCTCACCACCACGTAGCCTCCGTATTCCGCCTTCTGGACCTGGCGCAGAAACCCCTGAATGTCCAGACTCCCCTCTCCCAACTGTACATGCCTGTGCTTGCGGTCGGCCGGGATATCCTCGATGTGAATGATGCCCACATGAGCTTTGAGCCTCTCCCAGGCCTCGATGGGATCCTCATCGGCGCAGTAGAAATGACCCAGATTGAAGTCCACCTGCATGAAGGGATCCATTTCGAATTCCCCGAGGAAGCTCAGCATCTCCTCACTGCGCTCCAGCAGCATTTCGGGCTGAGGCTGGATGAGCACCTTCACCCCCAGCTTGCGGGCCAGCGGCAGCGTCCGCTGCATGTTGGCCACAAAGAGGCGCCAGGCATCGGTACGGTTCATCGTGGATGGGATCGTTCCCGCCGCCAGGGTCGACACGGAGGGTATCCCCATGGCCGCGCTCAACCGGATGCAATCCAGCGTATAACGGATACGCGTCTCCCGCTGCACCCAGTCCTCCTCGAGCCACGAAGGGTGATCCTTGGCACCCAGGGCCGTCACCGAACAGGCGCTGAGGTTGCACACCCTGAGGCGCTTCTGGACCAGGCACTCCATCAGCCGCGCGCTCTCCGCCGCCGAGATGTCCTCCGGGAAGGCGTGGGGGCGATCCGCCAGGAGCTCCACGGCGCTGAACCCATTTCTAGCAATGATCTCAATGGCTTCCAAAATGGATCTGAGCCGGAACAGTACCGTGCTGTAGGCAAACTTCATCTCTTTCTCCTCATTCCATTGCATTACGCGGCCAGCTCCCGCCGCCAGCCCCAGCAGCCGGGCTCAGCGGGCGAGGCTGGCCCGCCAGTCCAGCACCGTGCAATGATTCTCATAAACATTCACGGGGTTGAGATCCAGCTCCCGGATCTCGGGGAAGTCGAAAAGCAGCCACGACAGCCGGACCAGCAGCTCGATGAGCCCCCGCCGACTCAAGGCGGGCCGCCCCCGGGCTCCCGACAGCAGCGACGCCCCCCGCAGCTGGCTCAGCATGGAGTCAGCCTCCGCCTCGGCAAGAGGCCCGACCCGGATAGCCGTCTCCCCCAGCAGCTCGACATGGATACCACCGGGCCCCGTGACCACAACAGACCCGAAGCTCGCATCCTGTCGGCCCCCCGCGAACCATTCGAGACCGGGATCCGCCATGCGCTGCAGGATCACCGCCTGCCCCAGGGGAAGGAGCTTCCGGTAGGCCTCGCCGAGCGCCCCCTCATCCTTTATCCCCATGACCACGCCCCCCGCATCGGTCTTGTGGATGACCTCGGGCTGGGCGGTCTTCATGACGAGCGGGAATCCAAGGCCCGCCGCGGCTTGCACCAATCCCGACGTATCCGTTGCGTGATCGTGGGGGACCAGTGGAATGCCATAGGCCATAAGCACCCCAGCCAGGTCCTTCGAGGGAACGGGACCGTCCGCGCAGGCCTCCAGGCACGCTCCGGCACGCTCCGGATCGATCCCCGTCGGGCGCACCGTGCCCAGGGGGATGACACGGCGATCATGGAATTCCCGATTCCAGGCCAGCGATCTCAGGGCTTCCCTGGGATCCGTGAAGATGGGAAAGCTCACCGCCTTGCGATTGATCTCCAGCTCGCTCTGCATGGTGAACACGCAGACGGCCACGGGCTTTGGGGATTCCTGGATGATGTCTCCCAGGCCTCTCACCAGCCGCCTCGAGTCCTCCGCATCCAGGACCCCCTGGTAGTTGTGGATGAAGAGCAGCCCGTCGATGTCCTCCCGCTCCAGGGCCCTGGAGGCCAGGGTCAGGTAGAGGGGCAGATTGAAGAGGTCCCCCAGGTCCAGGGGATTGTGAGGCGCGATGACCTTGGCTCGCGACTCGGCCAGGACCAGCTCTGTAAACTCCCTCGGATAAGGCGGGAGATCAAATCCCAGCTCATCGGCGGCATCGGCCGCCATCACCGCGTGCCCTCCCGACCTCGAGATGACCGCCAGCCGGGCCCCTCTCATGGGCGAAAGGGAGAAGGCCTTGATCATCTCCAGGGCTTCCCGCTGCTCCCGGGCCCGAAAGACGCCCGCCTGCCTGAAGGCCGCATCCACCACCCGGTCGTCCGATGAGAGGGATGCCGTGTGGGAGCGGGCGATGACGGCTCCCGCACCGCCCAGGTTGGACTTGTGAGCCACCACGGGCTTGGACGACCGCGAGGCGATCTCCATGAACCGCCGCCCGTCGGCGATCCCCTCCAGGTAACAGAAGATGACGTCGGTCTCGGGGTCCTGACGGAGGTAGTCGGCGAGATCGTTTTCGTTGACGTCGAGCTTGTTGCCGACGCTGGCGAACTTACTGAATCCCAGGTTTTCCATGGCAAGGAGGTTGATCATGTTCCCCCCCACGCCACCGCTCTGGGAAATGACGGCCACCCGGCCCAGGGGGGACTCCATCCTGAAGGGCATGAAAGGAACGGCCAGGCCGTTGGCCCGGTTGATGATCCCAATGCAGTTGGGACCGATCATACGCATGCCATGCTTCGCCAGGATGTCCCGGATCTCCACTTCCAGCGAGGCCCGGTCTGCTTCCAGCTCGCCGAAACCGGCCGTCTGGACCACCACGCGGCGTATGGACCTCCGGGCACACTGCCCCAGCACTTCCGGAACGACGCGCGCCGGGACCAGGATGGCGGCCAGGTCGACGGTCTCCGGGATGTCCAGCACGCTCGGGTGGATCTTGTGGCCCATGAAGGCGCCGCCCTTGGGCCCCACGGCATAGATGACCCCCTGGTAGCGGAATTCCATGAGATTGTGCATGATGGCTCGCCCCAAGTTGCCGGGCGAATTGGAAACACCGACCACCGCCACGCTGCGGGCGCTGAAGAACCTCTCCATCTCCCCTCCTCCAAGATTGCATGTTGACTCGGGACCCTGGAGAGCAAATTCCTCCATTATGGGGGTTTAGTCAAACCCAAGTTGAATGGCATTGAATACCCTCCGGCACGTTCGGACTCGCGGGAATGGATCGTCACTCGGAGGTCTGGCAAACGCGGCTTGCGGGATCCGTGGGGGCATTTCCCGTCGGCTCCCGACCCTTGAAAGGGACGCTTCGGGTGGAATCGAGGAGTCAGATCATGAAGAGAGCCCTGCCGCTGGGGGCCCCTGCCCCTGTCTTTTGGACCCTCGCGGCCGGCTCGACCGCGAGCCGGGAGGGGGCCGGGCGCGGGACCATCGACAGCCCCGGGGTATTCCGGTCGCGGTGGAGCGCCGCATCATCCATAGCCCATGGGGAGGCCGCTCCCATTCCGCAGCAGCGCTGCATCATGTGCCACGCCGGTCCCTCGATGACCTGAGCCCATTCCTCAGCCCCCAGAACAAAACCGATGGAGCACCGGACACACCCGGCATCCGAAGCCCGGGGACTCTGACGACTCCCCTTCAATGGTCGTCGAGGGTGATCACTCCTTCGCGGATGGCGTACTTGACCAGCTCGGCCGCCTTGTGAATGTTGAGCTTGTTCATGATCTGCTGGCGGTGGGTCTCGACGGTTCTCGCGCTCAGCCTCAGCACCGCCGCAATATCCTTGGTGGATTTGCCCTCGGCCAGAAGCTGAAGCACTTCGCGCTCTCTTCCCGTCAGGACATCCGCCCCGGCGGGAGCACTCGGCGCGGCCTGACGCACATATCCCTGGACCACCACGTGGGTGATCTGAGCACTGAGATAGGTCTGCCCCTGGGTGACGGCGCGTATGGCGTTGGCCAGCTCACCGAAGGCGCAATCCTTGAGCAGGTAGCCCGCTGCCCCCGCCTTGAGCATCCCGCCCACGAACCGCTTGTCCGAGTGCATCGACAGCGCGATCACCTTGACCCCGGGATGGGAGCCCACGATCTGGCGGGTGGCCTCTATGCCATTCATGTCCGGCATGCCGATATCCATGACCACGACGGAAGGGTTGAGCTCGCCGACGAGCCTCACCGCCGACTCCCCATCCTCGGCCTCGGCGATGACCTCCATGTCGGTTTCCTTTTCGAGGAGGGCGCGGAGCCCGTCCCTCACGATCTTGTGATCATCAGCCAGGAGAATGGTCAATTCCATGGGCTTTCCTCCTCACCTCGTTGTGAGCGCATCTCTGAGCTCGCACAAGGATTCTCGACGATTCCACTCCATCTCGAAGCTCCGAGGTCCTGGGCTCGGCCGCACAACGCGGACCCCGGGCCCGATGGAGCTCCCGATGCCGCACCGCATTCGGAAAGGGCACCCATAAAGGTAGTCAGGGGGAGGCGGTTTCCCCGACCCCTCGCGACTCCCTGAGTGGCGCCAGCAGGGAAAGCCGAGCCCCCTCGCCCGGTGACGATTCGATCTCCAGCCGCCCGCCGATGCCGTTCATCCGCTCGCGGATGCTGAACAGCCCGAAGCCACCCTCCATCCTCCTGGCCCGGCCTATCCGCGATGGATCGAAGCCCACCCCGTCGTCCTGAACCGTAACCCGGATCCAGCTTCCTTCCCTCCGCACCCGCAGCTCACACTCTTCCACCCCCGAATGCTTGACCACGTTGACCAGGAGCTCATTGGCCGCCTGGAAGAGAAGCGCGCCGATGTCACGCTCCAGGGGCTTGAGCTCTCCGTCGTCTTCATAGTAGCACACCAGGCCGTGCATTCTCTGAAACTCCTCGACCAGCCATTCCAGGGCCGCCTCCAGCCCCAGCTCATGAAGGATGGGCGAGCTGATCTTGTTCATGAGGGATCGAGTGTCCTGGACCGCCTGAGATATGAGCTCATACACCTGGGTGATGGCTTCATGGGCCTCGATGCTGAGCGGGGACGACACGAGCCCCTCCATCTTGATCTTGGAGATGGCGAGCTTCTGGGCCACATGGTCGTGCAGCTCCGTGGCGATCCGCCGCCGCTCGTGCTCCTCGGCCACTCCAAGCTGCGTGGCCAGGGACCGCAGCTGCTCCTGGTAGGTCAGGAGCCTCTCCTCGTAGGTGTGCCTTTCGGTCACGTCCAGCACCAGCCCCCTGAGGTTCCTCAGGCGTCCTTCCGCGTCGTATTCGGGAACGGTCTGGTCCAGCACCCAGACGACGCGTCCATCCCTGGCGATCATCCGGTATTCGACGTTGAAGCCGATGCGGGAGTGCTCCCCCAGACCCCGCCGGGTCTCGGCCAGGACCATTTCTCGGTCCTCCGGATGGATGCGTGCTTCCCAGAGCATGGGGTCCGCCCTCCATTCCTGGGGAGTGAAGCCCAAAAGGACATCGATCTGTGGACTGATGTAAAGGAAAGGCCGGTCGGCCTCCACCGAAATGACGTAGGTCACGGCGGGAATCTGCTCCACCAGCATGCGATAGCGCTCCTCGGCCTGATGGAGCCTGAAGGACTGCTCTTCGAGGGAGGCCGCCATGGAGTCGATGCCGCTGGCCAGGAGACTGAATTCGTCCCTCCCCCGGTGCAGCCCGCTTCGGGTCTTGAGGTCCCCTCTTTCCAGCTTTTGCAGCGAATCCAGCAGCAAGCGAATACGCCGCAGGATGAGCCTGTTTCCCGAGAGCCATGCGGCTGCCAGCGCCATGATGGCCACGAGGAAGAAGCCGGCGAGGTTGCGCCTGAGGGTGCGCTCGGCCCTTGCCAGAGCCAGGTCCATCGGCATGCCCACCACCAGGTAGAGCTCCGTATCCACGGGGTACCTCAGCCGCTGAAAGCCGAAGAGACGCTCCCTGCCGTCGAAGGTCGAGTCCCGGACCAGGCCTTCCCCCCATGCCAGGACGTTGGTCACCAGAGCCGTGCTCTGAAGTGCCTTGCCCACCCATTTCTCCGGGTCCGGATAATGAGCCACCACCGTTCCCAGCCGATCGAAGAGGGCGATGATGCTCCCCTCGGGCAGGTTCTCGTCGGATCCCCAGAGCTCAAGCCGTGTCAGCTCCAGCCCCGCCAGGAGCACCCCTTTCTGGGCCCCCCGCTCATCCACGATGGGATAGCCGATGTAGACCGTGGGCTCCCCAGCGAGGGGATCGCTCTTGAGACCGCTGACGCTGAAATCCATGGTGGTCAGGGCCTGCTGAAACCATCGATCGCGCCCGTATTTCAGAGGCCTGATCAGGGGAACCGAGCTGCAGTAGGCCTGTCCCTGAAGATCCGCCGCAGCCAGAATCCAGTATTCCAAATAATGCTCGATGAGCCCCGAAAGATACTGACTGCAACGTTCGGGATCGTCCCCGACGACCTCCGAAGCCTGGGCCAGGGTCAGCAGGAGCTGCCTGGCGCTGCCGAGATAGATCTGCTGGTTCACCGCCTGGAACTGTGTCCAGCGCTGAATATCGGACTCGAGCTCCCGGATGCCCTGCTCGCGCTGCTCGAAGTTCGTGTAGAACGCCAGTCCCCACAACGGCAAAACGGCGAGCATCACGAGCACAAAGAGGATCGACCGCAGGCTCACGGATGGGAACATGGCTCTCAAGGGCATTCCTTATGGGGAGAAACCGCCGCGGGCACCGCAGCCGGCACGGCGCCGCCCACGCAGCCCCCCGGTCACGGAGTGGGCAGGATCAGGTTGGAGAAGCTCACCCCCGCGATGACCGTCAGGAGGGTCACCAGATGGAATCCCAACGTCATCAAAGCCAAACCCTTCTGGATCCGGGGAACAGCCCCGGCCAGGCTCGGCCTTCGACGGAAGGGAGCCACCACGGCCATTCCGAAACCCAAAAGGGCTCCCGCCAGGATGCTGATGTACAGCGGGTAGCCCACATGTCCGTACTCGCCGTGCAGAATGCAGAAGGGACAGTGGTGCGTGGGCAGCTCATAGATGTATAGCGCGACGAACGACATGAGCGCCACGACGCTGGAAAGAAATGCCGCACCGTTCATTACCGTGAAGGGGATGAGTCCCCGGCCGGTCCGGTAGAAGCGGATCCCCAGGACCACGGTGAGGGAGAGGCTCGAAAAGAAGGCGACTTCCACGGGAGCGTGGGGCAAAGCCATGATGCCCGAAGTCACCCCTCCCGAATCCGAGGTGAACAGGGTGCCGCAGCAGGAGGTGATGATGTTGGGCTCGAGCCCCCTGAAATAGGCCGCCTGAGAGAACATCTCCGCGAGGATCAGCGGGGTGATTCCCAGGAGCAGTCCATATTTGAGCCTGATGAGGGGATAGTCATACCCGCGGTTGTCCGTGTGATTCACGATGAGCCACAGTCCCGCCAGGAGGAAGCTGACAATCTTGAGGATCAGGGTTGGATACCCCCAGCTGTTGGCGTTGAGGGACCCAGCCGCACACATGGCCCCCACGAAGAGCACGGACAGATGATCCACCGTGTAGATGAAGAGGAACAGGGAAACGAGCTGAAACCCCAGGGCATACGTCATGATGGTCGAAATGAGGTAGGTGCGCCGCTCCAGGCTCAGCTGGAGCTCGCTCCCGCTCTGGATATCCCAGCGCTTGATGATCCGGGCGCCCATGAAGCACGAGTAGACCAGCATGAATGCGACCAGGGCCGACCCCATGAGCAACGAGAGAATGGCGGGATGAAAAAACATGATCTCAGTCCTTGCGAACCAATTCGCCGTCTCGCATCTCCACCACTCGATCCACCATGGCGGATTCATGGACCACGGGATCGTGACTGGCCATGATCAAGGTCTTTCCCTTGGCCTTCAGGGTGTCCATGATCTCCATGAATTCGTGGGAAAGACGCGTGTCGAGATGCGCCGTGGGCTCATCGGCGATGATGACCAGAGGATCGTTGACAAGAGCCCGCGCAATGGTCACCCGCTGCGCCTCGCCTCCCGAAAGCCACTCCACCCTGACCGCCGCCTTGCGCCCCATGTCGAAAAGCTCCAGAAGCTCCATCGCCCTGGCTTTCAATGACGATTGCTTCTCCCCCGTGGGATAGGCCGGCACCATGACGTTCTCCAGGGCCGTGATCCCCTTGATCAAATTGAACTGCTGAAATATGAAGCCGAAGCTCCCCCGGCGGATCTCCGTCAGGAAACGCTCCGGAAGGCTCGTGATCTCGCGGTCCAGGAGCGAGATTCTCCCCGAGGTGGGTCGCGCCATGCAGCCCAGGAGGCTGAGGAGCGTCGTTTTTCCCGAGCCGCTGGGCCCCTTGAGCACCGTTGCCTTCCGGGTCTCTATGCTCAGGCTCACCCCCCGGATGGCCACAAACTCGTTGGGCTTCCCCGCATTGAACACCTTGCGCACGTCCCTGACCTGAATCATGCCTTCATCCACCGCTGTCCGAGCCTCCCGTCGTGACCATACCGGTTCCCATCATCAGCATCATCATTGCCCCGCCGGCGTCAAGCCCTCATGACGATATCCGGATCGACGGTCGCCGCCCGCCACGAGGGAATGATGGTCGAAACCGTGTACGGAATCACCGTCAGGAAGAACAAAGTCACCACGTGATAGGCGCTCAGGTGAGGAGTGAGCTGGAACCTCGGGTAGAGCACCGACCAGCCCTTGATCGCCGGCTCGAAGAGCACGGCCGGAGTGAAGAAGACATGAGCATAAGCCAGAAGCAGTCCGGCCAGGAATGCGGTGAGGGAAATGGCCACCCCTTCCCAGAACTTCAGCTGGAGGATGTCCGACGTCTCCCAGCCGAGACCCTTGAGGACCCCGATCTCGCGCTTCTCCTCGGCGCTCAGCCCCGTGGCCTTGTCCCACGCCAGGATGAGAAACGCCAGGAACGCCCCCGACAGTACCAGGATGGAAAGCCCGCCGCGCCATTCGAAGACGGCGTCGTAGGTGCGCAGGATCTCCTCTCGCAGGATGGGCCGGGTATCGGGCAGAAGGGCCACGATCTTCCTGGCGATGGTCGGCATCTCCCCGGCATTCTTCACCCTCAGCACCAGATCCGTCGCCTGGCCTTCGGGAGTGAGGAAGATCCGTCTGAAATCCGGGCGGCTCAGCAGGATCAGGTCGGCCGCCACCAGGTCCAGATCCTCGCTCAGAATGCGCTCAATCTTGAGAAACACGTACGAGCCGTCATACGCCCGGAACGGCAGCGAGCCCGCCTCCCTGACCAGAAGGTTACGGGCGACCCCGCTCCCGGCCAGGATGGTCCCGGGCTGAATCCCCAGCTCGTCATTCACCATAAGGGTGTAGTTGGCGTTGTTGGTCTGGTCGAAGTAATACCCCCAGAGCCGCCCCTCCACGCTCTGCACCCCGCGGATCTCCCGGATGACGTCCGCGTAACGGAGGGGGACATAGTCGTGCCGCCCCGCCACGAGACGCTGCACCATCATGTCCGGCGCCGCAATCAGCACGCGGGAGGCTTCCCCCTTGATGGAGCTGGTGAGGAACACGACGGAAGCCACCAGGAAGATGACGAAGGTGTAGACCGTGATGAGAACGAGATTCTTGCCCTTCCTGCGCCACAGGGCCGAGAGGGTGAAGTCCAGTATGTTCTTCTGCTTTTCAATCCATCGCATGGCTCACCTGGCCCCGCCACGAAAAGACCCCTCTCAGATGCGGAGGAACGCCGAGAATGGAGCCCGAGGGAAAGTGCTCGAAAGCGAAAGGATAATCCTGGAAAGGTGTGTGGAGGTCCGCCATGACGGGATGACGCGCATAGCGCGCGTCCGTGAACAGGCAGAGGTCGGAAAGTCCCAGCCTGGCCACCCATTCCGCGCGCTGCCTCAGCCTGGCTTCCTCGGATGCGGCGAGAAGCACCGAGTGCGCCGCCATCGCCGCCACCAGGAGCAGGCCCGCCAGGGTGATCATGAAGTACAGGTGGCATTTCCTCATGGGCTCAATCCAGGGTCTTCAGAACTTCAACCGTGACTTCCTCGAATTTCAGAAACGACGATCCGCTGTGGTCCACCAGGAGCTCCCGCGCCGCATCTTCGTCCTTCACGGGAATCAGCTCCTTCCCCATGGGTCCGTAAACCGTGCTCCCCACCACATAATACGCCTTGAAGCCGTCAACGAGCTCCTGATCGTAATACTCCGTGACGTAAACAGCACGGATGTCGGACTGGCGCCTGGATGGATTGTATCTGGGCAGGTTCCAGTAATATTTGAACATATCCTTCGCCCCATCGAAGAACGCCCGGGACCCGTCCTCGAAAACCACCTGGCACAGGAATTCCGGATACTTGGCCACGAACATCCCGCAAACCGGGCATTTGTCCCCCTGGGAGGGAGCCACGGGGCCGCCCCCCTCCGCCCCAACGGCGGAGGCCATCACCACCATCGCCACCATCGCCACCAGTATGAGTACCCGCTTTTTCATCGTCCCACCCATGTCACAGGGAAGCGGAGCCCGCTCAGCCCCGCCCCCCAAAGCTCCAACCGATCGTGCGCGAGACCGCCGGCCGTTCTAATTGTGCTTGTGCCCCTGGTGCTCATGCTTCTGCATGCCCTTGGATTTTCGCTTCTCGCGGATCATCCGGGTGTCATCGTACATGTCCTCGTAGGCAGCCTTCATGGCCTCGTCGAAAGTCGCCGGCTTCCCGCCGCTCTCCTTGATGAAGCGCTCGGCATCGGCCTTGGACGCGAACGCCCATTTGGCCCGTCGGGTCATGACTCCGGGCTTGTCTCCCCCAATGACCCAGGCGGCCGACTCGGCATCGATGAGCGCCTTGCCGTGGTAGTCCCCCACCTTGATGGAAACGGGGGCCTTGTCCAGGTTCAGAGCCAGGTCCATGGCAGCGCAGTGCAGGCTGCAGGCCCCGAAGACCGATCCATCATCGTAGGCGATGATCACCCGGCTGTGAGCGAACTGCTGGCGGTCCATGCCACAGTACTTGCACGATGGATGATCCTGGATGTCCTGATCCGCTCCCATCACCGCGGCGCCGGCGCCCATGATCAGAAGCCCGATTCCAATGGTGATTGCCCAAAGCTTTCTCCTCATTCCCTCTCCTCCTTCGTGTTGGCGGCGCCACCCGGGCCATGCATGGCACCGGTCTCCGTGAAATGGACGGGCGCTCACCGGCCCGGCTCCCCCAGCGACTCCAGACCGTCTCTCAAAGCGAGGGTCGGCGCCGTGTCGACGAGACGCATCCAGTGGCCTGTCCGCAAATTACCGAGAAGGTACTGCCTGAGGTGCCCTTCGGGCAAGCTCAAGGTGTTGCCGAGCTTGCGATTGATGACGTTCATGCTCGCGGGGCTGCCCGTCACGAAGTACCAGCCCTTCCTGGGATTGTAGCGCCCCGCGAGCTCCTGGACAGCCTTCAGGTCATCCCGGTCCGGATCGACACTGATGGTCAGCAGAACGATCTCTTCCCCCAACTTGTCCCCCAGCTCCTTCTGAAGCTTGAAGAAGGTGATGATGGAAGGCTGAGCGGTCGGGCAGTTGACGTAAAAAAAACTGATGATCACTCGCCGACCCTTGAGGAGATCCGAGTAGAAGCGCACCTCCGTCCCCTCATGGGTGAAGACGGGGAGATCGGTGAAATACTCCCGGTTCTGCTCCTCGAGCTTCTGAAGGGCCGATGGGTCCCCATCCGGGGTCGCCTGAGTGCCCGCGCGCGCCCATGAAGCCACGGCCAGGGCTGCCACCAGGATCCCCAAACTCAAGATCCTCGCCAGACGTCCGGCACCCGGCTTGGGCGAGTCCCCCCGGCCCTCGGTGACTCTCCCAAAACCGGTCGATCGCCCGCCCTGGAAGGCTCCCGGGCTCCAGTCCCCGCCTCCTCGCCCAGCCACAATCCCCCTTCGCCCGTGTATCGCGGACAGGCCCCAAGGGATGCAACCATCCCCGCCGGCGGCGCCAAAACGCTTGTGCTCAGGCATATCCCTTGTCCATGGCATACTTGATGAGGTCCGTGTTCCGCCGCAGCTTCAGCTTCCGCTTGATGTTGGCCCGATGGTTCTGGACCGTCATGGTGCTGATGAACAGAAGCTCGGCGATCTCCTTGCTCGACTTCCCCTCCGCCACCATCTTGAGGACTTCCCGCTCCCGCGGGCTCAGTGCGTCCTGCGCCAGATCCTCGCCCCTGGACTTCTGGACCAGGATGTCCGTCACCTGATCCGCCACCAGCGGCGAGATGTAGAACCTGCCCTGTTGTATGGTGCGGATGGCCGTCACCAGATCGGCGTGGGCATCCTCCTTGAGGAGATACCCATCGGCGCCCGCCGACATGGCATGGTAAAGGTACTGCCTGGAATTGTGCATGGTCAGGATCAGAACGCCCATTTGGGGTGAGAGCCTTTTGACCTCGCGGGTGGCGTCCAGTCCCTGGATCCTGGGCATGGCGATATCCATGATCACCAGGTCGGCTGGGACCTTCTTGGCCAGCTCCAGGAGCTCGAATCCATCCCCCGCCTCACCCACCACCTCGATGTCCGAGTCCTTCTCGATGAGGCTTCGAATTCCCTGGCGAAACAGGGGATGATCGTCGGCGATCAAGACCCGATAGGAAGCCATGGCTTTGCCTCTCCATATCTCGATGACCAGCGGTGCCATACCGGCGCGCCGTCAGGCCCGAGCCGGGATGGCCTCATCGCGAGGTCCCCGGCCTCAGCCGGTCTATCGCCCCTGTTCCCGCGCGGACCCGTCCAACGGCACCGTGATGACCAGGCTGGTTCCCAGTCCCGGCGTGCTCCTCACGCCGATCCCTCCCCCGATGAAACGGACCCGTTCCTCCATGGTGGGCAGCCCCAGCCCCTGCGCATCCTCGCCCGGCGCTCCCCTCTGAGCCCGATCGAAGCCGCGACCGTTGTCCACAATGCTGAGCACGGCCGAGTCGTCCTGGAGCTTCACCTCCACGGTCACGCAGGTGGCCTGGGCGTGCTTGCCGATGTTGGTCAGCGCCTCCTGAAAGATGCGATAGATGTGCGTCTCAATCTGAGGCGCGAACATGCCGTCCAGATTATCGATGGCGATGGAGCAGCACTCGACCCTGAAGAACTTGCAGAATTCGTCCACCAGGTGTCGCAAGGCCGCGGTCAAACCCAGATCGTCCAGGATGGACGGACTGAGGGAGTGGCTGAGACGTCGAATCTGCTCGATCACCAGGTCCATGTGATCCATCATCTCCTGGCAGCTGCCCTGGAGACTCCCGAATCCCTCGGGCACCTCCCCCTTCAGCCATCCCATCTTCAGCTTGAGAAACAAAAGCGACTGCCCCAGCTCGTCGTGCACTTCCCGGGCGAGACGCTTTCGCTCCTCTTCCTGCGCCACCAGGATCTCCGAGGCCAGTCGCCGGAGATTCCGCTCCGATTCGCGAAGGGCCTCCTCGGCCATCCGACGCTCCGTGATGTCGATACCCAGCTCGAGGACGAGCTTCGAGCCGTCCACATCCTCGAAGGGAAAGTGATAAACATCGTACGTCTTGCCGTTCAGGAGGCTGCATTCATGCCTGGAGGGAGAGGTGATCCTGGATGGATAATCCGGGGGGCAATCCTCGCAGGGCTGGTCGCGTCCCCGGAGCGCTTCGTAACACCGGGGCTCATTCTCGAGGTTGAAATCCTTTCTCACCACCTTGTTGGCAAACCGGATCCGATAGTCAGCCCCCTTGAGCATGACCATCACGGGAAGATGCTCCAGGATGGAGAGGAGGCGGCTCCGCTCCTCATCGACGACCTTCTGGGCGTGGATCCGCTCCTCAAGCTCCTGACTCAAACGCCCGTTGGCCTCCCTGAGATCCGCCGAGCAGTCATCGATTCTCTGGGCCAGCTCGTTTCGGACGTTCAAAAGCGCATGCTCGAGCCTGATCCTCCGAGTGACATCCATGCCGATGCCCCCGATGCCCTGCTCACCCGTCTCATCCAATTTCAGGGGAAACTTGGTCACCAGGATGAAAAAGGATTCGTCCCCGCTTTCGATGATCTCGACAAACTGATGAGGCTTCCCCTCCGCAAGGACGACGCGATCGTTGGCCTTGATGCGCTCGGCCACCGGCAAGGGCCACAGGTCGTCATCCACCATCCCCAGGCACTCTCCACCCTCGCGCCCCAGATACTCAGCGGCCCTGTCATTGAGAAAACGGTACTTCCCATGGGCGTCCTTGATGAAGGCGATGCCGTGCACATGCTTCATGAAGCAAATGAAAAGCTCCCTATCGTCGGCCACGGGCACTCTCCCCGATTGAAAGCCTCGTTCCCCGCACCGGCTCAGCCGTCCCCCAGGACATACCGGCATGCCCTGCCCTTGCCCACGCGATGCAGCATTCCCTGGTCCACCATTTCAGACAGCTCCCGCAGGGCCTGCCGCTCCGAGATGTCGCTCAGCTTCGAGTAATGCCTGTTTGTAATAAAGCCATTGTTCCTCACAAAATCCAGGGCCCTCATCTGCCGGGGTCTCAGACCGCCCTCGACGGGAAAGTCATCGAAGCCCAGAGCGGCCAGCCTTCCCAGATCCCCGGCGGAATCGATGCCGTCGGGAGGGGTCATGGCCCCTCGCTCGACGAGCGGCAGCGGCTGACGAAGCTCCTGCGGAAGATCCTTCAGCAGGATCACCTCCCCGTCGGAGAGGATCACCGAGCGCTCGATGACGTTCTCAAGCTCTCGCACATTGCCCGGCCATCCGTACTCGATGAGGCAGCGCATGGCCTCTGGATCGATCCTCATGGGCTGCGCGCGGTCCTGGGCGCACTTGGTCAGGAAGTGATTCACCAGGAGTGGAATGTCATCGACGCGCTCCCGCAGCGGCGGCACGTGAACATGGACGACATTCAGGCGATAGAACAGGTCCGACCGAAATCGCCCCTGGTCCACCTCCGCCCTCAGAATGCGGTTGGAAGCCGCCACCACCCGAACGTCCACCTTGAGGGTGTGGGCCCCCCCGACACGCTCGAACTCCATCTCCTGCAGCACGCGCAGCAGCTTGACCTGGAGCGGAGTGGACATCTCGCTGATCTCATCCAGGAAGAGCGTCCCCCCGTGGGCCAGCTCGAAACGCCCCTTGCGCTGGCTGACGGCCCCCGTGAAAGACCCCCGCTCGTGTCCGAAAAGCTCGCTTTCCAGAAGATTCTCGGGGAGGGCTCCGCAATTGACCGAAATGAAGGGCTGGTCTTTCCGGGCGCTGTTGAAATGGATGGCTCTCGCGATGAGCTCCTTTCCCGTTCCCGACTCACCCGTCACCAGCACCGTCGCCTTGGCTGGGGCGACCTTTTCGATGAGCTCGAAGATGCGCAGCATCTGTACGCTCTTGCCGATGATGTTGCTGAACTGGTAACGTCCCTCCAGGGTCTGCGTCAGGTAGCGGTTCCGCCTCAGAAGCTGATGATGGTCGGCGGCCTTTCGGATGGTGAGCTTGAGCTCCTGATTCTTGAACGGCTTGAGGATGTAATCGAAAGCCCCCTTCCGCATGGCCTCCACGGCCTTTTCGACGGAGCCGAAGGCGGTCATCATGATCAGCGGCAGATCCGGTTTTTCGGCGTGGCAGTGCTCAAGAAGGGTCATGCCATCCATGCCGGGCATCTTCATGTCGGTGATCACCACATCCAGGTCCGACGATCGAACGATCTCCAGGCCCTGCTCGGCGCTCTCGGCCGTGATGACCTCGTAGCCCTCCTCGGCCAGAAGATCCTCCAGGACCAGCAGATAGTTCTTCTCGTCGTCGATGATCAGCAGCGTTTCCATACCTTCGCCCACCTCGATCCCCGGGCGGTCATTCCTCCCGGACCTGATTCAGGGGAAGCCGAATGATGACGTTCGTTCCCTTGTCCGGGCGGCTCCGCACCTCGATCTCCCCCCCATGGCTGTCGATGATGCTCCGCACGATGGCCAGACCCAGTCCGGTTCCCTTTTCACGAGTGGTGAAAAAAGGGTTGAATATCTTCTTCTGGACTTCCTCGGAAATGCCCGGACCCGTGTCCCGAATGCGCAGCTCGATCTGGGGAGGGCTCCCGGCGGATCCGCGAAAAATGGTGCGCACCCTCAGGGTCCCGCCATCGGGCATGGCCTGGACGGCATTGGCCAGCAGGTTCACGAAAGCTCGATACAACAGGTCCCCATCGGCCTCCATGACATAATCCCCCGCCTCGTAGAACCGCTCCACCTGGATGGATGCCCGCTGAAGCTGCCCTTCCATGGCCGACAGGTTGCGCTCGATGATGTCCTCGATCCTGCAGGGCTTGGCCCTGGGCGTCTTGGGACGCGCAAAGTCGAGAAATTCCGTCAAAATGTCGTTGAGGCGGGTGGCCTCCTCCACGATGATGGAAGTGAAGCGACGCTGCCTCTCATGCTCGATCCTCCCATGGAGCAGCTCGGCCGTGCTCCGGATGATGCCGAGGGGGTTCCGGATCTCATGGGAAACCCCCGCGATCATCTCCCCCAGGGCGGCAAGCCGCTCGGACTGGTGCAGCTGCTCCTCCAGACGCTGCCGTTCCCTGGATCGCGCCCGGATGATGCTTTCAGCTCGCCGGGCGATGAGGCTGATGGTGAGAAAGAGAACCCCCACGAAGAGCAGAAAGCCGGAAACCACGATCCACTGGAATCGATGGATGGTCTTATAGTCCGCCGTCACATCCTGGGTGATCTCGAAAACCCCGAGGATCTTGCCCCGCTTCCAGCTCAGCGTGCGCTCCTCCCACATGGGCAGATACGTCACCAGCAGCTGCTTGGGGTCCTGGCGCGCAAATCCCCAGAATGGATACCCATCGCCCTGGATCACCGAAACGGTCTCCTCCCCAAGGGCTCGCTGAAAAGGAGCCCCCAGGTCCCCCGCCATCCCCATCATCCCCTGGTCCGTGCTGTAGGTCAGGGTCTGGGTGGGATCGTAAATGTTCACCCGCTCGATGGAGAATCCATGGATCGTGTTCCGAACCACGCGATCCAGCCTCTCGTACTGGCTCTGACGGCTCAGCTTGATCTCGCCGTCGGCGATGAGCGTCGGGAGCGTGAACTGGAAGAACACCTGGTGGTTGAGGTTCTCCGCCAGCAGCAGCGCATACTGCTCGCTCTTGCGGAGCAGAATGGCCTTGGCCCGGTGCGAAATGAAAAGGGACAGCAGGATCGTGCAGACGAGGATGACCACCAGGCTCGAGAGGGAAAGGTACTTGACGAGCTGAAAGGGCTTGATGGCCCCCAGGCTCCGGCGTCTGGCCCCCACGCCTGCCTTGCCGTCCTCGGCAGCCTCCGGCCGGGGGACATCCCCTTCCGCCTGGGCCTCCCCGGCTTCAAGGCTCCCCGGGAGGGCACCATTCGCCTTCGGCATCATCGGTCCCCTCCCGCCCTTCGGACTCGTCCAGCCTTTTTGACTTTTTCCCTGTTTCTCTCGAGAAAAGGCTTGCACTTCCCTTCCCAGCCCCTCGGCGAGGGCTCGTAGAACACGGCTCCATTGAGCGTCTCGGGAAGGTACACCTCGGGAACCCAGCCCTCGGGAGCATCATGGGGAAACTGATACTCACTGCCGTATCCCAGCTCTTTCATGAGGCGGGTGGGAGCGTTGCGGATGTGAAAGGGAACGGGAGCGGCGCCCGTCCTCGCCGCGGCTTCCAAGGCCCGTCCGAGGGCCACGTCCACGGCGTTGCTCTTGGGCGCCAGCGCCAGGTAAACCACGGCCTGAGCCAGGGCCAGCTCCCCCTCGGGACTGCCCAGAAGCTCGTAGGACCGGACGGCGTGGATGGCCTGCACCAGGGCGAAGGGATCGGCCAGCCCCACATCCTCGGAAGCCATGCGCACCAGCCGGCGGCCGATGTAGAGAGGGTCCTCGCCCCCCTGAAGCATGCGGGCCAGCCAGTAGAGAGCGGCATCGGGGTCGCTGCCACGCAGGCTCTTGTGGAGAGCCGAGATCAGGTTGAAATGCTCCTCCCCCCCCTTGTCATAATGAACCGCCCGCCTTTGAAGCGATTCCCGCACGGCGGCCAGATCCACCATCCGCGTCAGCCCCGTCGGACCGGGGGGAGTGGTCAGAACGGCCGTTTCGAGGGCATTGAGCACCACGCGCGCGTCACCGCCCGACGCCGACAGGAGGAGGGTCGCCGCTTCGTCCGTCAGGACCGCGGGAGTCCGCCCGAGGCCATGCTCCTCGTCCTGAAGGGCCCTGGCGATGATGGCGCGAAGCTCTTCCTCCCCGAGGGGCTCCAGCACCAGCACCTTCGCCCGCGAAAGGAGCGGCCGGATCACCTCGAAGGACGGGTTCTCCGTCGTGGCCCCCAGAAGCAGCAGGGTCCCGTTCTCCACATGGGGAAGCAGGGTGTCCTGCTGAGCCTTGTTCAGCCGGTGGATCTCATCCATGAACAGCCAGGTGCGCCGCTTCTCCCTGGACCAGACGACGCGGGCCTCCTCCACCGCCGAGCGGATCTCGCGCGTCCCGGCCATCACCGCCGAAAGGGCGATGAGATGAACATCGATGTGACGGGCCAGGAGGCTCGCCAGGGTCGTCTTCCCACAGCCCGGGGGGCCCCAGAAGATGAAGGATTGAAAACGACCGGTTTTGAGAAGACGATCCAGGATGCGGCCGGAGCCCAGGAGGTGAGTCTGGCCCACGAATTCATGGAGGCTCCCCGGCCGCATCCTCTCGGCCAGAGGCGCCTGCCGCTCATCGCCACCCTCGGGGGCTTTCCGCTCGAACAGCTTGGCTTGTCGCATGGGAATGAGTCCCTCAACCGTTATGTATAACAAAATCGCAGTACTATACATGAGCGGCACAGGGAATTCAAGCCATCGGCCACGGGTCCATGGGGCGGCAGGGAAAATGGAAGGGGGCAGAGCCGTGGACCGGGGACGCGACGGCAGGACGAGAACAGGTCGCGCCCCGCGCCCACGGGAAAATC
>JALOPI010000099.1 GCA_025453975.1 Syntrophobacteraceae bacterium | reverse complement strand
GACGGCCTCCAGCTGGCGCTCCAGGAGGATCTCGGCGGCCCGGAGCCCCCGGTAGATGACCTTCCCGTCCCGCACCCAGCTGTAGATCTTCTGGCCGATGGCCGGATCCACGGCATTGATGGTCACGGTGACGTGGGTCACGCCCAGCTCGGCCAGCTCGTCCACGTGGGGCGGCAGCCCGAGGCCGTTGCTGGCCAGGCAGAAGAGCATGCCCGGGAACCGTGACCTCACCAGGCGCAGGGTCTCGAGGGTCTCGTCGGCGTTGGCCATGGGGTCCCCGGGGCCCGCGATGCCCACCACCGTGATGGAAGGCTCCCGCTCCATGACCTCCTCGAGATAGCTCAGGGCCTGGGCCGGCGTGAGCACCGCGCTGGTGACGCCCGGCCGGCTCTCGTTGACGCAGTCGGTCTTGCGGTTGCAGTAGTTGCACTTGATGTTGCAGGCCGGGGCGATGGGCAGATGGACGCGCCCGCATTCCCCCTTGACCTCGACGTTGAAGCACGGATGACGATGGATTTCGAGCCTCATGGTGTCACCTCCGAAAGGACCCAGGCGCTACAGATAGGTGTAGCCCACGGGGGAATCTTCCTGTTTTCTCTCCAGGAGCTCATTGACCAGGCGGTCCAGGAGAGCCATGGCCCCCCGGTAGCCCAGGTGCAGGGTGCGGTGCCCCCCGAACCGGTCGTGGATGGGGAACCCCACCCGGATGAGGGGGACATTCCAGCGGCGGGCCAGGTGATAGCCCTTGCTGTGGCCCACCAGCAGCTCCGGCGCCATCTCCCGGGCCTCCTCGGCGATCTCGTAAAAGTCCACACCCTCGCGGATCTCGGGGGGATCCAGGAGGATGTCCCGGGTGACGGCCTCGATGGCCTCCCGAAAACCGTTGCCGGTCCCGCCCGACGCGCAGAGCACCGGCTTCACGCCGATCTCGCACAGAAACGACGTGAGCCCCACCACCAGGTCCTCCTCGCCGTAGACCACGGCGCGCCTGCCGAAGACGACCTTGTGGCCGTCCACGAAGGCGTCGAGGAGCCGTCCCCGCTCGAGGGCGTGCTTCCTGGGCATGCAGATGCCGGAAGCCTCCTCCAGGACTTCGAAAAAGCGGTCCGTCTCCCGAAGTCCGATGGGCATCCCCACCCGGTGGACCGGCACGCCAAAGCGCGCTTCCAGGAGGCTCCCGGCGGAATGGCCTTCGCCGAGGGCTCGCCCGAATTCGATGGTGGCCCGGGATCCGCCCATGCTCACCACGTCGGTGACCGGGGTGCCTCCCCGGGGGATCTTCTCGTAGTCCTCGAGGGCCGGGCCGTCGAGGGTCTCGGAATAGTCCGGGAGCAGGATGGCCCGCAGGCCGAAGTCCGCCGTGACCTCCTTCAGGTACCGAAGGTCCTCGGGGGAGACCATGCCCGGCATCAGATTGATCCCGTCGTGCTTTTCGTCGCCCCGGGCCAGCTGGTCGGCCAGGGCCCGGACGGCGGCATGGAAGCCTTCCATGTGGGTCCCGGCGTAGCTCGGCGTCGAGACGTTCACCAGGACGGGCAGCTCGGGATTGCCCTCCCGGGCGGCCCACTCCCGCCGGAAGGCCTTGAGGATCATGGGCACGTCGTCCCCGATGGTCTCGGTGAGGCAGGTCGTGGCGATGCCCACGAGACCGGGCCCGTATTTCTTCATGACGTTCACCAGTCCCTGCTTGAGGTTGGCCTCGCCGCCGTACACGGCGTGCTTTTCGCCCAGGGCCGAGGATGCGATGTCCATGGGCTCGCGGAAGTGGCTGATGATGTAGCGCCGCATGTAGGTGGCGCAGCCCTGGGAGCCATGGAGGAAGGGGACGGCCCCCTCGATGCCCCGGAACGCCAGGCAGGCGCCCATGGGCTTGCAGAGCTTGCAGGCGTTGGTGGTGGAGATGTAGGGAGAGGCCTTTGTCTTCGTCTTCGTCGTGGTCGTCGGGCTCGTTTCCATGGTGGTTCCCTTTGGCGGCAGGCACCTCCTCCCCTCCCCAAGGAATCGGAAGAGAGGGAGTGCCCGCCAGTTCAGAATTCATGGGCACTGCTCCGTGGCGGGCAGCGGTCAGGCGCGCTCACATCGACGCTCCCGCCAGCCGGCCGCACCGGCCCGAAATGTCCACCGCGGGGGCTCCTTGGGACCGGGAGGTTTTCCGCGGCGCGAAGCGCCACACGGGGCTCATGACGGAGGTGTAGATCTCGTGGGCGAAGACCAGCATCCCCACGAAGCCCTCCAGGGGCTCCTTGCGCTCGTGGTTGTGGTCGCAGAATCCCACTCCCAGCTTGTAGGCGATGGGACGCTCCTTGACGCCGCCCACGAAGACGTCGACGTCCTTCTCCTTGAGGAAGGCGGAGAGCTCCAGGGGGTTCGAGTCGTCCACGATGATGGTGCCCTCGTCGGTGATGTCGTGGAGCTCCTGGTAGTCCTCCTCGGTGCCCGTCTGGGAGCCCACCAGGACCACTTGCATCCCGATGTGCCGGAAGGCCTTGATGAGGGAGAAGGCCTTGAAGGCGCCGCCCACGTAGATGGCGGCTTTCTTGCCCTGGAGCGCCTTGCGGTATTCCTGGAGCTTCGGGTACAGGACGGTGAGCTCCTCCCGCACCAGGCCCCGGGTCCGCTCCATGATCTCCGGGTCCCGGTCCTCGAAGAAGCGCGCCACGCTGTAGAGGGCCTCGGCCATGTCCTCCACCCCGAAGTACGAGACCCGGACGTGAGGGATGCCGAAGGATTCCTTCATCATCTTGGCGAGGTCCATGGTGGCGCCCGAGCACTGGACGACGTTCAGCGCCGCGCCGTGGGCCCTCTGGAGATCGCCCACCCGCCCGTCCCCCGTGATGTTGGCCACGACCTCGATGCCCATCTTCTCGAAGTACTCCCGGATGATCCAGATCTCCCCCGCCAGGTTGAAGTCCCCCAGGATGTTGATGCTGAGGGGCGGGATGCCTTCCGTGGAGCCTGATCCCATGAGCTGGAACATGGCGCGGCACGCGGCGTTGTAGCCCGCCCGCTTGTTGCCCTTGAACCCCTCGGACTCGACGGGAATGACCGGGATGGACTTCTCCTGGCTCACCCGCCGGCACACCGACTTGAGATCGTCTCCGATGAGCCCCACGATGCAGGTCGAGTACACGAAGGCGGCCTTGGGCTGGTGCCGGTCGATGAGCTCGACGAGGGCCTGGTAGAGCTTGTCCTCGCCGCCAAAAATGACGTCCTTCTCCTGAAGGTCCGTGGAGAAGCTCAGCCGGTGAAGCTCGGGACCCGACGACAGGGCGCCCCGGATGTCCCAGGTGTAGGCGGCGCAGCCGATGGGGCCGTGGACGAGGTGGAGGGCGTCGGCGATGGGGTAGAGCACCACCCGCGATCCGCAGAACACGCAGGCCCGCTGGCTCACGGCCCCCGCCAGGCTGTCCCGGTCGCAGGACATCTGGTACGGCTGCTCGCCCTTGCGATGAATCTGATCCGCTCGCTCTTCGAATATGAGATCTTCCATGGGGGCTCTCCGTGGCGGAATTCCCGTTTCAGGTTTCGGCTCGGCCGGCTCCCCGGGCTTGGAGCCCGGGAACCGGCCGCCGGTCGAGGAGTGGCGGCATCCGTCAGGCCAGGAGATACTCCCTGGCCGGGCCTCCGCCGTTCTCCAATGAATCCAGGATGGCGTCCATGGCGTCCTCGCTGACGATGCCCCGGTACCAATGGCCCTGGGGGTATACGACGACGATGGGGCCTTCCTCGCAAAGCTTGAGGCATCCCGTGGTGGAGACCATGGCGTTGATGCCCCGGTCGGCCAGCTCTTCCTCCAGGTAGGACACCAGCTGCATGGAGTCCTTCTTGATGCATTTCCCCTTGGCCTCGGTGCCCCTGAAGCTGGCGCAGACGAACAGGTGATAGTCGGGCTTTTGCATGGGCGGGCTCCCTTCTCGGTCGATGGGTCAGTGGTCACAGGACCAGCTCGAAGCTCTCCTCGGGGGCGTCGCGGTCGATCCTGTCCAGGAGAGCGTCCAGGAACTTCTCCAGCAGCCGCAGTCCGCCCCGGTAGCCCACGGTGGGCATGTAGCTGTGGCCCACCCGGTCCAGGATGGGGAAGCCGAACCGCACGAAGGGGATGTCCTCGTCCCGGGCGATGTACTTGACGTAGGTGTTCCCCACGAGCAGGTCCACGGGGGCGTTCCGAATCCACTGGTGGAAGAGGAACATGTCCCCGGAGCTCCGCACGTTGACCGGGTGGGGAACCGATTTGGTGATCTCCCGGATCCGCTTTTCGAACTTCTTGCCGGGGGTTCCCGTGACGATGTGGATGGGCCACATGTCGATGGAGACCAGGAATTCGGCGAGGGCGACGAGCTGATCCGGGTCCCCCACGAGTCCCACCTTCCTGCCGTAAAAGTACTGGTGCATGTCGGCCATGACGTCCAGGAGCTGCCCCCGCTCGATGTTCAGGGAGTCGGGCACGGGGACGCCGGCCATCTTGCGCAGATGGTCGATGAAGACGTCGGTCCCGCGCAGGCCGATGGGGAGATCCAGGATCTCGCAGGGGACCTTGCACCGGGCGTCCAGGGCCCGGGCCGCCGCCCCCGAGGCCGTCTCCCCCAGGGCGATGGTGCCCATGGCGGCCCCGGTTCGCATGAGCTCCTGGACGGTCACCCCGCCCCGGGGGAACATCTCGAACCGGCCCGTCTGGGGAGCGTTGAGCACGTTGGACGTGTCCGGGAACACCGTCGCCGGTATGCCGAGCTCCGCGGCCATGCGCTTGATCTCGGCCATGTCCGAAGGCTCCACGTAGCCGGGAATGATGTTGACGCGATGTTCCCGGTGGGCCTCGGGAGAGGCGAAATAGTCCACCATGGCCCGGGTCATGCTGGAGAACCCCGTCACGTGGGAGCCCACGTAGCTGGGGGTGTTGGCGTGGATCACGTACTTCCCGGGTGGGATCCTGCCTTCGTCCGCCGCCTTGGATGCGATCTGGGGAATGTCGTCCCCGATGGTCTCCGAGAGGCACGTGGTGTGGACGGCCACCACGTCCGGGCTGTAGACGGTGAAGATGTTGTGGATGGCCTGGATCAGGTTGGCCTGGCCGCCGAACACCGACGAGCCTTCCGTGAAGGAGCTGGTCCCGGCCATGACGGGCTCCTTGTAATGTCGCGTGAGGGTGCTGCGGTGGTAGGAGCAGCATCCCTGGGAGCCGTGGCTGTGGGGCAGGCATCGATGGATGCC
>JALOPI010000098.1 GCA_025453975.1 Syntrophobacteraceae bacterium | reverse complement strand
CAGCTGGTCTTCGGGGTGATGGATCCCCATGATTCCTCCATCGCCGTCATCCGCCGGCTCGAGGCCCATTTCCCCGCACTGGACATCGAGCTGGTGATTGATGCCACCACCCTCGGCACGAATCCCAAAATCAGCAACCTGCGCAACATGCTCGCCCATGCGCGCCACCGTACCCTCGTCATGCTGGACAGCGACATACGGGTCGCCCCCGGCTTTCTGCGGCGAGTCGTTCCCGAGATCCAGGACGAAGGGGTGGGCCTCGTCACCTGTTTCTACCGGGGTGCCGAGGCCTCGGGTCTGGCTGCCAAGGTCGAGGCCATCGGGATTACGGCCGAGTTCGCCCCTGGCGTCCTGGTGGCCTGGCTGACGGAAGGAATCAGCTTCGCCCTGGGGGCCGTGGTGGGGACCACCCGGGAGAGGCTCGAGGCCATAGGGGGCTTCGAGGCCCTGGCCGACCATCTGGCGGACGATTACGTGCTGGGTCAGCTCTTCAGGAAGGCTGGCTATGACGTTCGACTGCTTCCGGAGGTGGTGGAGACGGTCCTTCCCCGTGTGAGCTTTCCGGAGCTGCTCCATCACCAGGTGCGCTGGAACAGGGGGATCCGAGCGTGCCGGCCCTGGGGCCATGCCGGCCTGATCTTCACCCATGCCACCGTCATGGCTCTGGCGGCCTGGGCTTTTTCCGGAGGCTCACTGCCCATCATCCTCCTGCTGGGGGGAGTGGTTGCGGTGCGGCTTTGGACGGGCTGGGTCGTTGGCGTGAGATATCTCGGCGACGAGCTTCTGGCCAGGCATCTCTTTCTGCTCCCCCTGCGGGACGCCTTTTCCTTTCTGGTCTGGTGCCTGAGCCTGGGAGGCCGGAGAGTCCAGTGGCGCGGGCGTTGTTACCTGATCGTCGACGGCGGCAGGATGGCCGAGGAGCCGTCGTGCGGCGCGATCCCATGATGGCTCCCACCGACACTGGAGTGATGCGGGCACGGGGGGTGGGGGAGGATGGCCCTCCGGAAACTGGCCCCGAAAGATTCTGGACCATCCGCCGGGATGCGGGATCATGGCGCGGAGCGCTTCTGGCTGTCGAGCAGACGCCTGAGCCACCGCAGCGTCTTCACCAGCCGCCCTCGCTCGGCGGATGCGTGGAAGCCAGGGTCTTCCTTCATGAAGGCACACTCCTCCTCCTCGAAGACTCGGCAGGCCCTGGAGCGCCAGGGATGGACGGAGCAGAAGCTGCGGCCGCTTCTCCTGTGCTCCCACAGGAATGCGCAGAAGCGATGACCCCTTCCGAGTCCGTTTCCGAAGATGTGCCGCCACGATGACGGCATGAGGGACTCCGGGGGGAACTCCTGGAGGCCGCTGGCGATCTCGCAGCAGAAACCACAATGGTCGCAATAACCCACGGGCACCCTCACGATGTCCTCGGGCTTTTCACCCTCTTGCGGCGCTCCCTCACGCATCCGCAGCCTCACTTCCGCCAGGATGGAACACCGCTCGGCCAGGAGACGCAGGGCATCGGCCGCCCTGATGCGCGCAGGACGCTGGCTCCAGCCCGCTTCGAACCGGAGCCGGCTCACGTTGCGGAGAAAGAAGGTCATGGGGAAATGCGGGTCCCGGATTTCCCGGCGGATGCATCGAAGCGAGCCGGATTTCCTGACCTTCCGGAGCTGCTTCATCGCTTCGTTCCTCGGTGTGCCGTCTCTGGTCATTCTGGTTGTCCGGGGAGGGCTCGTGACGGGGCAGGGGGGCTTCTCAGGATCATGGCAGCCCAGCCGCCGCGCCGGAGACGGGCCTCGCAGCCCAGCCCCTCCTTCCGATGGCGCGCTTCCAGGCCTTCGGCGTCTTTCTCGAGGAAGCCAGAGAGGATGACGACACCGCCCGGCCCCGTCAGGCCTCTGATGACGCTGACCAGCTCAAGCTGGCTGGGGAGGGTGATGTTGGAGAGGATCAACTGGAAGTGGCCCTTCACGAGCCCGGGGGGGATTGCTTCCACCCGGGCACCGCGTCGCAGGGCGTTGAGCCCCAGGTTTTCCTCGGCCACGGCCACGGCCTGGTCGTCGATGTCGATGGCCAGGACCTTCGCTCCCAGGTGTCCGGCGGCGATGGCCAGGATGCCCGTGCCCGTGCCCACGTCCAGCGCGCTCCATTCCGATTCGGGGGCGGGAAGCATGCTGTCGTGCCAGGCCCGCTCCAGGGCCTCCAGGCTCAGGATGGTGGAGGGGTGTCGCCCCGAGCCAAAGGCATTTCCATGGCCGAGAACGATGATCTTCTCGCCCGAGGAGGCCGGAGCCTCCATCCCTGGAGGGCATATGAGCCACATGGAGCCGACGCGGAGCGTCGCCGCTCGAGCCTTCCACTCTTCGATCCATTCCTCCTCGAAGACATCTCTGAGCCCCATGCCCAGCGGGTGCAGCCCGTAGCCCTTCAGACGCTCGAGGTAATCCTCGAGATCTTTTCGCCGTGGAGCATCCAGGGCCGTCGACTCCATGAGGGACCGGATGCGGACCGTGCCATGAAGCGCTTCATCGTCTTCGATGATGACGCTCCGGCCGCTGACATCCGCCAGGAAAAGGGAAGCTTCTTCCTGCATGGCGCCGGGGATGGTGAGGCAGACTTCGATGGTTTGCTTCCGGGTCATGGTGGGGATTATGACGGTATCAGCATCATTATGCAATGGGGGAAGGCCAGGGACGGCGGGTGAAACGGGAAAGTGATGGTCTGGGATTCTGTCGGCGAAGCTGAGTCAGCCCTCGGTGGCCGAAGGGGGTGGGCGTAAAGCCCGCCCCCCCTCTCGAATCAAGGTTTTGCCAGGAGTTGGGATGCATCCCCGCCCGATGGCGTGCTCCATTGCGTTGCCAGGGAAGGTTTCAGAAATCCTCGGAGTCAAAGGGGATGAGTTTTTCAGGGCTCGAGTCCCGAGACCCCTTCAGGAGAGCAGGCCTGGCCGCCCCGTTACCGTTGGGGCTCATTCTCCCCTGCTGGTGCTTTCTGGTCCGGGCCGCTTCTCCGGAAGGGACGCAATCCGGGCGTTCCGGACCGACATCATGAGACGGGATCGAGCTCCCTTCGCTTCTTTTCACTTCCCTTCCGACAGCCCCGACGATGGCCGTGAGTCCAGCAACATAAGCCTTCATCTGCTCAGCCTGGGCATTCATTTCTTCCGCCACCGCCGCGGACTCCTCGGCGGTGGCGGTGCTCCTCTGGATGACCTTTTCCATTTCCGCAACGGCATGGCTGATCTGCTGAATCCCCTGCGCCTGCTCGGAGGAAGCCGCGGCGATCTCGCCCACCAGCTCTCCCGACTTGTTCACGGTGACGGCGATCTCACTGAACTCCCGGCTGGTGGTCACCACGGAATGAGCGCCGTCCCGCACCTTCTTGACGGTGGCTTCGATGAGGGCCGCCGTGCTGCGGGCTGCCTCGGCCGCGCGCATGGCCAGATTCCTCACCTCATCGGCCACGACGGCAAAGCCGGCACCGGCTTCGCCCGCCCTGGCCGCCTCGACGGCGGCGTTGAGGGCCAGGAGATTGGTCTGGAAGGCGATTTCATCGATGGTCTTGACGATCTTCTGAGTATCCTGGCTCGCCGTGGAGATGTCTTCCATGGAAGTATTGAGCTGCTCCATGGACTGGCTCGCGCGCTCGACGACGTTTTTGGCGTCACCCATGAGCCGGTTGGCATGGACGGCGTTTTCGGCGTTCTGCCTGACCATGGATGACAGCTCCTCGAGGGACGAGGACGTCTCCTCGATGGCCGCGGCCTGCTCCGCCGCCCCGTCCGCGAGCTGCTGGCTGGCGGATGAGACCTCGGAGGAGGCGGAAGCCACCTGACCGGCGCCATCGTCGAGACCTACCACAACCTTCAGGATGGGTCTGGACAAACCGCGGGAGAAGGTGACCACCGCCAGGATCGAGAGGGCGAGGAGACCGAGCCCGGTCATGAGGATCCAGCTGCGGATGGAATGGACGGGTGCCAGGTATTCCTCGGTGCTCAGCGTGGTGATGAGGCGCCATTCCGTGATGGGGACGCTGGCGAAACCGCCGCTCATGTCGGCATTCTCGTAGCTGTAATGGGCCAATCCCTCGGACGAGGACAGGGCTTTGTCGGCAAAGGCTTCCATTCCCTTGAGGTTTTTGATGTTGGTGTCCAGAATCATGCTTTTTTGGGGATGAGCAATGATCGTCCCTGCCTTGTCCACCATCAGCGCATGGCCGGTCCTGCCGACTTCCGTGGCCGCGATTCTTTGGATGAGAGTGTCCGCTTTCAGGATGACGGCCGTCATCCCCACCACATCGCCCGAGGGTGACTTGATGGGGGAGCCGATGGGAATCACCGGGCTGCCGGTCTTTTTCGATTTGATGACCGTGCCTACGTTGGGCTTTCCTTCCCTGGCACTCTTGAAGTAGTCTCGCTCGGCTATGGAGATGCCTTTGTAGGAGCCGCCCGATCCGTCGGCATAAATGACGCCGTTCATGTCGGTGACGATGATGATCTCGTACTGACTGCCAATCTCCTTCATGGCGGTGGCGAGCTTGCGCGAGAGACTTTCCACTTCCCGGGCATCCCGGTTTCCAGACTGGTGGACCAGGGTGGCCACATCGATGACCGTGTTGCCATGGGCGATCTCCCTGGCCATGGCCATCTCTGCCTCGATCGCGACATTCACCATGGATGCCGTGCCCTTGGCGACGGTGCGCAGCCGGCTTTCCATGGCTTCCTCCAGGGCCTGAGTGGACTTGTGGATCGAAAGGGTCCCGATGATCAGGGTGGGAGCCAGAACGAGGAGTATCCCGCCAAGGAGCAGCTTGAGATTCAGGGTCAACTTTTTCATCAGCACCTTTATACCTTTCGTTGGGTGGACACATGAGGCTGAGAGTCGACCGGGGAGCGCCGGCCTCAGCGGCCGCGGGAGCGGCGCGAAATGGCATGCATGGTCCAGAATGGCACATGCGGAAATGACTTCGGTATTCCGTCCGGTATCCTTTAAGCATTGCGCTCAACCGGGCCTCGCGGGCCGTGCGGAGGACATGCGGATGCGACGACATGGCTTGGGACGGGATGGCCCCGAAGACGGCTGGGCGACTTGCGCATCGGGGGGATGAGGGGGAGGACGGCGAAGCGTTGGCTGATCGTCACTGGCTGGATATCTACCGGAGTCGAAGGGTTCTCGCCCTCCTCGGGCTGGGCTTCGCATCGGGACTGCCGCTGGCTTTGACGGGAACCACCCTCCAGGCGTGGATGTCGAGCGAGCAGGTGGACCTGCGGGTCAT
>JALOPI010000070.1 GCA_025453975.1 Syntrophobacteraceae bacterium | reverse complement strand
ACCTGCCCAACCGACCATGCCTGCATGGAAGGCATCATGGCATCGGACGTGCTGGAGGCGGTCAGAAGCCTGCAGCCTGGCCGACGCCGTTGAAGCCCGTACGGGCCTGGCTCTGCCCTCGCTGAAAAGCACGATGCGACGGTCAGGCAGCCCGCCTTCATCAGGTCGCCGGCACCCGGATCCCGATCGTCAGCGCCCCACCCAGGCCGGACTGCGCCGTATGGCCGCCTCGATCCGTGCCGCGGCGCGGGAGCAGCCGAAGGTCAGCACAAAGTAAAGGGCCGTGACCGTGATCCAGATTTCGAAGGTGAGGTAGGTGGCGGCCATGAGCTCCATGCCCTGGAAGGTCAGCTCCTGGACGGAGATCACCGAGACGATGGCCGAGTCCTTGATGGTCGAGATGAACTGGCCGGCCATGGGGGGCAGGATGCGCTGGGCGGCCTGAGGCAGTATAACGTATCGCATCTGCTGGGGCCGGGAGAGCCCCAGGGCTGCCGAAGCCTCCCATTGCCCGAAGTGGATGGAGCCGATGCCCGCGCGGACGATCTCCGCGATGTAGGCCCCTTCGTAGACACTGAGGGTGATGACCGCCGAGAGGAAGCCGCTGAAGCGCATGGGGGGGGCGGCGATAAAGCCGACGACGGCCTGGACGGGCGCTGACAGCCGGAGGAGAAGCTCATCCAGGTTGAGGAGCGGCATGATCTGGTCGCTCAGGAAGTAGTAGAAAAGGAACACCAGGACCAGGGGGGGAGTGTTGCGTACCAGCCCCACAAAGGACGTGCCCACCATCCGCTGGAAAAGGCTCGGACTGACCCGCCACAGTCCGGCAAGGGTCCCGATGACCGTGGCAATGAAGGTGGTCCAGACACTCAGGCGGATGGTGTTCAGAAGGCCCTGGGCCAGCAGTCCCGGTACCCAGCCGCCGACCGAAGTGTCGTAACGCACGAGGTACTGGGGAATGGCGGACCAGTTCCATCGGTAGTGCACCTTGGTTTCGATGCCGTACGCGATGTAGGCCCCCGCCGCCGTGAGCGCCACCAGGACGATCGCATCCAGGGGAGTGATTCTCCATCGTTTATTTTCAGCTGGAACCAAGCTTCTCCAAGCTTCTCGGCCAGATCACAGGCGGTCAATCGCCCTTCGTCGCAGTCCTTCACTCATCAATGCACGGTCTCGAGCCACGAACCGCGATGGGGCGTGGATCCCCATCGTTGAATTGAGCCCTCGCCATGAGCCCGGGACGCTGCCCGGGGCGAGCCTGCCCATGGACGTCCATGCGGCCAGGGGCAGGCTTCATACCGCCCAAACCACCCGATGAGCCAGCGGGTAGGGGAGCCCCTCGACCCGCCGCTCATCCCCGAGCCCCAGGGAACGGCCGCACCCCGCCTCTATGGCTGAAGGCCTTCCCAATCCTGGGTCTCGAACCAGTAGTGCTTTCGCTCCTGAATCCAGCCCTCGGCCTGAATCAATCGAATCCAGCTGTTGAGAAAGTTGAGGGTATCCACGTCCCCTTTTCGGACCGCCAGTCCTATGGGGCTCCGCTCGAAGACCTCCTTCACCGGGAGGAAGAGCTTGTCCGGATTCTTGACAGCCTGGAAAGCCGGAAGGGGCTCCTCGCTCATGAAGGCATGGGCCCGACCGTTGAGCAGTTCCTGGACGGCCTGGGACTCTTCGTCGAACTGTCTCAGCTGCGCCTTGGGCAAATGCTTCCGGGCGGCCGCCACGGCGGTGGTGCCGATGCGAACCGCGATGACCACCTCGGGCTTGTTGAAATCCTCCAGACTGCTGAATCCCTTGGCCAGCTCCTTGTGCGCCACCATGGACATTCCCGTGTGATAATAAGGATCGGTGAAGTTGACCTTGAGGTTGCGGTCGGCCTTGATGCTCATGCCGCCGATGATGATGTCGAATTTGCCCGTGAGGAGGGCGGGTATGATGCCGGACCACTTGGTGGGGATAAACTCCACCTTGACCCCCATGTCCTGGGCGAGGCGCCGGGCCACGTCGATCTCGAACCCGATGTACTGGCCCGACTTGTCCGTCATGGCCCAGGGCACGAAAGTCGAGAAGCCCACCTTGAGGACTCCCCTTTTGAGGACCTGCTCGATCATGCTCTCCTCGGCGAGCTGCTGCTGCAGCTTGGAAGCGAATGCAGGTCCCGATGCCATGGCGAGGACCAGCGACAGCACCAGAAATACTCCGAGCCTTCCCGTTTTTCTCATGCTCCCCCTCCTTCTTTCTCTAGATCCCGTTCCAGACTTCGAGCGGGCACCGGCGAACGGTATGTCACACCGATGCAAACCGCCTCTCCATGCGACGGACGACCAGGGACAGTCCCAGGGTGATGGCGAGGTAAATGGCGGCCACCGCAAACCAGATCTCGAAGGTGAGAAACGTGTCGGCGACAACCACCTGGGCCTGCATGGCCAGGTCGTAGATGGCGATGGTACTGACCAGGGCCGAATCCTTGACGAGGGAAATGGCCTGGCTCGTCAGGGGCGGTAGCATCCTGCGCAGGGCCTGGGGCAGAATGACGTGAAGGTAAGTGCGACCCGTGCTCAGCCCCAGACTGCGCGAGGCCTCCCACTGCCCCTTGTCCACGGCGACGATGCCCGCCCGCATGATCTCGGACGCATAGGCCCCTTCGAAAAGGCTCAGGGCCAGGACGGCCGACATGAAACGGCTGATGTCGAGGACCGGCGACAGGACGAAGTAGATGAAGAAGAGCTGGATCAGGAGCGGCGTGCTTCGAATGAGCTCCACATAGAGCGCCGCCACCCACCGGGCCACCCAGGAGCGCGAGAGACGCAAAAGGGCCCCGGAAATCCCGAAGATGAAAGCCAGGACAAGGCTGACGGCGGCCACCTGGAACGTGACCCCCAGCCCCTGGAGGAGGAGACCCGCCGAAAAGTGACCGTCCTCCCAGGTGAAGAGATATCGAGGGACCCTATACCACTGCCAGTGATAGCCCAGCCTCTCGGTCCCGCGCGCCAGGAGCCATGCCAGAGCCGTGACGAGGAGAACGAACTGCAGGATCTGCCGTGCCGTACGGTATCGGCGGTCTCGAAAGGGCTGCAGCATTGCGGCGGTCATCGGGAATCCATGGGGTGGGACCCGCCTCAGCGGGCAGCCGCCAGCAAACGATCCGTCAACTGTTCACAAGTGAAAAGAAGGGACTCCAGATCCAGGGTTTCGAGAACTTTCTGGTCGAAAAGAAATTTGACTCGGGCGGCGAATCCCTCCGCCGGGTCCTCGTCCCACCACAGCACCCGGATGCCAAGCCTGGGGAGGATCGGGAATTCGACCGCGAAATCGACCCGCTCCTCCCGCAGCTCGATGGGGGTGCCGATGCCGGCAACGGCCTCCGGGAGCCGGCTCAGGCGACCTGCATATTTCTGAGCCAGGGGATCCTCGCAATGGCCTCGCAGGCTTTTGATCTTGGAGACCGAGTTGGGAAGGGTCTCCATTCCCACCCAAATTCCAGCCGGGTCGGCGGCTCCGCCGATGACGTAATTGTAAAGGAGGATCTTGTCGTAAGGCCCCAGAGCCTCCCCCGAATCCGTCCCGATATCCTCGTGGGTGACGTTGACGACGGCATTGAAATAGGCGAACCGGAGTGTCGGCCCCCCCTCTGGCTCGGAATAGTCGGCACCCAGGCTGCGGGCGACTTCACGAAAATCCCACTTCCGGATCTCCCCCCGCAGGAAATGAAGGGCCTTCTCAAACCCTTCCTTCTTCACACCGATGCCCGCTGCATGCTGCTGCCGCAGCTGCTCGCGCAGAGGTCGAACGGCTTCCTGGTCCAGATAGGGACAGAGATCCAGGTCCCCCTGTCCCACGATGACCTGGGTCGCGAATGCCAGGCAGGTTTCAAAACCGCATTCCCTGCAGTTGGTCCGGGGTGTCAGCCTGTAGAGATGCATGGGGGTGAGCCGCTTGTCCAGCATCTCTCTGTGCTCATCTTTCATGGGGTGTGAGCCCTCCATTCAAAGCCCGCGCTTCTCGGCCCGTCCATGGGCCGTCATGGCGGCCAGCACGTGGCAAATCCATCCCAGAAGCCCTCCCGAGCCTATCCACAGGCCCGGCGTCACGATGAGCCAGAAAACGCCGCGGAGGAAATCCCCGTTGTAGAACTGTCCCATCCCCGGCAGCACAAAACTCAGTACGGCGGCATTCCCAGACCGGGTCACGGCTCAACCATCCCTTCAATGTCAGCCCGTTTGACGAATCCCCGACGAAATCAGTCCGGATCGCTCCCCGACCGCAGCAGGTCGTCGAAGTAGTCGACCGTTTTGCGCAGTCCCTGGTCCAGAGGCACCCTGGGCTCCCAGCCCAGCACTTCCCTGGCCAGCGAGATGTCCGGCTGGCGCATGACGGGGTCGTCCTGGGGAAGGGGCTTGAAAACGAGCTCCGACCTGGAGCCGGTCATCTCGCGCACCTTGGTGGCCAGCTCCATGATGGTGAACTCGCCGGGATTTCCAAGGTTTACGGGGCCGGTGAAGCCTTCGGGCGAGGCCATGAGACGGACGAAGCCCTCGATGAGGTCGTCGACGTAACAGAAGGAGCGGGTCTGATTGCCTTGGCCGTAAATGGTGAGGGGATCGCCCTTGAGGGCCTGGACGATGAAGTTGGAGACGACGCGACCATCGTTGGGATGCATCCGGGGACCGTAGGTGTTGAAAATCCTGGCCACCTTGATCCGCAGGCCGTGCTGCCGGTGATAATCGAAAAAGAGCGTCTCCGCGCAGCGCTTGCCCTCGTCATAGCAGGAGCGCGGCCCCACGGGATTGACATGGCCCCAGTAGGATTCCTTCTGCGGATGGACCTTGGGATCCCCGTAAACCTCCGAGGTGGAGGCCTGCATGATCTTGGCTTTGACGCGCTTGGCCAGTCCCAGCATGTTGATGGATCCGTGCACGTTCACCTTGGTGGTCTGTACCGGGTCCGTCTGGTAGTGGATGGGCGAAGCGGGACAGGCCAGATTGTAGATTTCTTCCACCTCTACGTACAGGGGATAGGTGATGTCGTGCCGGAATATCTCGAAGTAGGGATTCGAGAGCAGATGGACAATGTTCCGCTTGCTGCCCGTGTAGAAATTGTCCACGCAGAGGACGTCGTGGCCGTCCTTCAGGAGCCTTTCACAGAGGTGTGATCCCAGGAAGCCCGCACCACCCGTCACGGCACAACGCTTGCGAATGTGCATCGATATTCCTTTCCAGAGAAGTCTTGGCTCGCCCTCCCTTGCTCACGGCACAAGAGCGGACAGTCAACGGTCAAGTCACATGCCAGGGACCAGGATTCAAGGATTGGGCTAATGTAATGCATCGACAGGGCCTTGACAATGCGGTTATGCGGGGCTCCGGGGCAGGGCTCCAACGGGCAGCCGGCCAGGACCTGTCAATGGATAGATAAGAACTTCCATCGGTTACCTTTGACCCTCCCGATCAGGAGACCCTCCACCGGCGTCCGCACCCTCATGCTTTTGAGTTGATTCCCCCCAAGCGATGGGCTAGAAAATGGTCGTTTTGAGCGTTGAGCATTGGCTCACTCCCGTCAACCCGCGCCAGAGGGAAAGTACCGGGAACCCGGCGATCCACCTCACGAAACCGAGCCTCATGATACGAAAAATCCTGCCTTACCTGCGTCCTTACCGAGCGCCCTTCGCCCTGGCCCTCTCCCAGGTGTTCATGATCAGCGGACTGGAGCTGCTGAAGCCCTGGCCCCTGAAGATGATCATCGACAGCGTGCTGGGGGACAAGCCATTGCCCTGGGGCCTGAGCGGCACCGTCCCCCCGGAAGCCTTCCTGATCCTGGCATGCGCCGGGATGGTGGTGGTGTACCTGCTTCTCGGCGGCCTGACTCTGGCCAACAATTATACGACCATACGCATCGGGCAGCGCATGGTGAACGACCTGCGGCGCGACCTCTACAGCCATCTTCAGCGCCTTTCCCTGGCCTTTCACAGCAGGCGGCAGGTTGGGGACCTGCTCTACCGCGTCACGGCGGATACCTACGCCATCCAGAGCCTCACCATGAACGGTCTGTTTCCCATCGTCACGGCGGCCCTGCTCCTCGTCGGGATGTTCACGGTGATGATCCGCATCGATTGGCTGCTGACCCTCATGGCCCTCGCGGTCTGCCCTGCGCTGCTCCTCTCCATATCCATCATGGGAGGCCGGATCTCCTCCGCGGCCATGGAGGCGCGCCAGCATGAGAGCGAGGTCTATTCGGTGGTACAGCGGGCCATGTCGGCCATGAGGATCATCCAGGCCTTCACCAAGGAAGAGGAAGAGCACCGCAAGTTCATGCATGCCAGCCAGGAAAGCCTGGGAGCCAGCCTTCGGCTGTACACGCTTCAGACCTTCTACTCCGGCGTGATCAACGTGGTGATGGCCGTGGGGACTGCCTTCGTCGTCTGGGTGGGAGCGCGCCATGTCATGTCGGGACAGCTCACGGTGGGCGAGATCATCGTCTTCACGACCTACCTCGCTTCTCTCTATGCACCCATCAACACCATCAGCCAGACCTGGGGGATCATCCAGGGGGCCAAGGTGGGGGTCCAGCGTGCCTTCGAGATCCTGGAGGTCGAAAGGGACCTTCCGGACGGATCTCGGGTTTTCCCTCCCTCGGGCGCACGGGGCGAGATCCACTACCAAGGAGTGTCCTTTCACTACATCAGCGAGCAGCCCGTCCTCAAGGGCATCGATCTCCACGTCCAGCCGGGGCAGAAGGTGGCCATCGTCGGCCCGACGGGCGTCGGCAAGTCCACCCTCGTGAGCCTGCTGCCCCGCTTCTACGATCCCTTGTCGGGCCGGGTCTCCATCGACGGCACCGACGTCCGGGAGTTCCAGCTCAAGGCCCTGCGACAGCAGATTGGCATGGTGCTGCAGCCGCCCCTGGTCTTCCCCATCTCCGTGCGGGAGAACATCGCCTACGGGCGTCCCGAAGCCTCCGTCGAGGAGATCGAGGAGGCGGCCAAACTGGCCCGGATTCACGACTCCATCCAAAGGCTGCCCCAGAAATATGACACCATCGTGGGTGAGCAGGGAGCCACGCTGTCGGAGGGGGAGCGCCAGCGGATCACCATCGCCCGGGCCATCCTGCGCAATGCGCCCATCCTCATCCTGGACGAGCCGACCTCTTCCGTCGATGCCGAAACCGAGTCCCTCATCATGGAGGGGCTCAACCAGCTCACGGCCGGGCGCACCACCTTCATCATCGCCCACAGGCTTTCCACCGTTCGTCAAGCGGACGTCATCCTGGTGCTGCGCCATGGTGAGGTGGTCGAGCAGGGCGGATTCGACGAGCTGATCCGACAGAACGGATATTTCGCATCCCTCTACCGAACCCAGTTCGGAACCGGCGAGAACAGTGCATTTTGAGGGTGATATTTCTACTTTTCCCCAAACCGGACCTGGTTTATATTTGCCGGGCCCTTCGCGGACAGGGCATCCCTCCTTGGTTTCAAAATACAATCATTCGCGGAGATCGCCTGAAACCGGACCGATCTCGAAGCTGGCGCTACCGACTCCATACAGGGCCGGCACCTTTGCAGTGGAAAAGTGCGCGATGGGCGCGCGATGATGATCGGAAACCGGAGAACACCGGAGACAACCAGCTACAGGCCCCCGATGCATAAGGAGACCATGCTTTGCCCCGGTTGAATGCTTTGATTGCCGCCTGTTTGGCCGTGGCTTTTGTCATCGCGGCGGCAGCCTCCCCCATCGCCGCGCAGATGACGGCGGTCACCGGCATGAGTGAAGCCGGCAGCCATCCCGTGACCGGCATCGCCGGTACACCCGCTCCGCTGCGTCTGGCCTTTCTCAACGATAATGTCCCCACGCGCCGCCACATCGATCTTCCCCTTTCCGAGTCAGACGCCACTCTACGCGTCCCCAGCCAGGTTCGCCTGCTGCTCTTTTCCCCCCACCCCGATGACGAGACACTGGGGGCGGGAGGACTGGCTCAGCGGGTGCTCAAGCGGGGCGGATCGGTGCGGGTCGTCTGGATGACCAACGGGGACGGGTTCCTGGATGGGGTTCGGTCTGAATTCGAGATCGCCGAGCCCACGGACCACGATTTCATCAAGTACGGCACGATGCGTCAGGCGGAAGCCTTGAAAGCCATTTCCGAATGGGGGCTGGAGGAGGGAGACGCCATATTCCTGGGCTTCCCGGACGGCGGACTTCATCCCCTCTGGGAGGCTCACTGGTCCGTATCCAAACCCTACACCTCTCCTCACACCCGCCGCAACCGATCGACCTACCCCAACACCTACACCCGGGCCGTCCAGTATTCCGGGGCCACGCTGGTGGAGCAGATCATGGGGGTCATGCGCGAATATTCTCCCGACTGGGTCGTCCTGCCCGATCCCCGGGATCACCACCCCGACCATTCCGCCACGGGGGCTTTTGTCCTCGAGGCCCTGAGGAAGCTGCGGGCATCCGGGGAGCGGCCGTTTTCCGAAACCCAGGCCTTCACCTACCTGGTCCATTACCCTGCCTATCCCATTTCTCAGGGCTGGATGACGTCCGTCAACCGGCCTTCGGCCGGCGGAGCCCTCTCCCACGGCCAGGCCCTCAATGGAACCCAGTGGGTCACCCTGCCCATCGATTCCGACGAGCTCGAGGGAAAACGCCGGGCGCTGGCCCGCCACGATTCCCAGGCTGAGCCCCTGGGACCCTTTCTCAAGCTCTTCATGATGCACTACGAAATGTTTGGAAGGTTGAGACCCAGCCAGATCATGGAAGCTCCCCTGGAGTTTGCGGCGCGCTACCGGAAGCCCAACAGCTGACCCAGGCCGGGTGGATCTCCACGCACGATGTCAGGGACTGGCCTGCCCCGCCCGACACGCGGACGAGACCCGCCGTGGAGTGCAAGTTTCGTAACCTTTCAGCGCAGGGTGTGCAAGATTTGTCGCGCCTTCAATCGGCTGCTCCTGGCGTTTCCTCTCGCCTGGGCCGTCACCTCCAGGTCCTCGCGACCGCCGGAAGCGAGCCTGCCAGCCATGGAGTCCACATGAGCGCCGCACGGGGGTCCCTCCCCTCGCACCCTTGGATTTTTCCCCCGAATGTCCCCGACAACTGGCCCGGGTTTTGTTAATGCCCCAGCTTCAGCTGATCCGACCCCAGCTTTCTCAAGAACCATGATGACGAGGTGAAGGCATCAAGTGCGACCGAGACTGAAATCCTGGATCGTGTTCTGTCTGCTATGGGGATGGACTCTCCCCTGGGCTTCGTCGGCCATGGCCGAGGGGGAAGCGTTTGCGGGCCGCCACTGGGAGGTCATCCGCAAGGACGGAGCCCACTGGCTCCTGGATCCCCAGGGCAAGCCTTTTTTCTCCAAGGGTGTCAACTTCATCGACCCGGGCAGGGAATCCACCAGGAGTCGTGAGAAGCTCGATTATTACTGGGGCAACTTTTTCCCTTCCCTCGATGACTGGCGAAGGCACACGGCCCGCCAGCTCGTCGAATGGGGATTCAACACCCGGGGAGGATGGTCCGACGTCTCCCCCGGGCTGGACATGCCGTTGATGGTGGAGATCGACCTTGGGCGGCTTGCCAGGTTCCACTGGTTCGACCCGTTTGATCCCGGCATGGAGGCGCAGGTCACGGATTGGGCCGAGAAACTGACGGCTCCCTACCGGAACGACCCTCGGCTGATCGGGTATTTCTCGGACAACGAGGTGGGCTGGTGGAATTCGGCGCTCTTCAAATGGTTCATGAGCAAGGGCTGGGACAATCACACCAAGCGAATGCTCTGGGGGCTCCTCCGCGAGCAGTACCACGACGACTGGAGCCGCTTGACCGCCGACTGGGCCGTCCCGGGAAAGGTCCAGGGCTTCGAGGATCTCAAGCAGGCCGACATCGAGCTCAAGCTGCGCCCGGGCGGCCAGGGCATCCGGGTGGTGGACGGGTTCATGGCCCGGGTGGCCGGACACTACTATGAGCTCATGTACCGCGCCATCCGCGGGGCTCACCCGGGGGCACTGGTGTTGGGAGACCGGCTGCCGCTTTACTACCATCAGGACGCCGTTCTCGCCATCGGGGACAACGTGGATGTCATCTCCACCAACTATAACGTGGACGTTTCCGACGGCTGGGTGGCTCCCTACTACTTCGAGGGTCTTCAGCGCCTGTCTACGAAGCCGGTCCTCGTCACGGAGTTCTTTTTCGCCGCCATGGAAAACCGATCGGGGAACCGGAACGAGACGGCACGGAGCAAGCATCCCAAGCCCGGCCATCTCATGACCGTCCAGACCCAGGAGGAGCGGGCCGCCGGGGTGGCCAGCACCATGCGGCGCTTCGCCCGCTTCCCCAACGTCATCGGAGCCCACTGGTTTCAGTACCGTGACCAGCCCTTCGGAGGCCGCGCTGACGGGGAAGACTACAACATGGGGCTCATCGACCACTCGAACCGCCCCTATGACGAAGTGACCAGCGCCTTCCAGGCAGCCAACGCGGAGATCGACCTCATCCGCGCCCAGGTCGCCCGGACGGGAGCGAGCACCCCTTCGGGAATCCTCTCCCCCGGCACGGCAGAAGCCGCGGTTGAAGGAAAAACCGTGGTGCATCGAGCCGCGAGCCCCCCCAATGTCTCGGACCAGTCCCTGCGGGACTGGGACAAGGACAGGAGCCGCATCACCCATGTTCAGGCTCCGGAGCCCTACGTGCCCTTTGGGGATCTTCATCTGGCCTGGGCGCCCGAGGGCCTTTATCTGGCCACCATCGCCAACACCTACGTGGATCCCGGCTTCCTGGCCTACGAGGGTGAATGGCCGGAATCCGAGGCCTTTCAGATCCACGTGGCCGTCGAAGCCGGCCACAAGGTCCACCGGCAGACCATTTACATGCTTCCCAGCCCGGATCCGGATCAGCCCGACGGGTTCAACGTGAAGCCGAGGATGGTCCTGTCCCGGCCTGGACAGCCTGCCGAGACGGTCCCTGCGGCCGGCCGGGTGCAACGCCTCCACAGATCGCTCCCCCACATGCACGTGGAAGCGTTTCTGCCCGCCGAAACCCTGGGACTCCCCTCCCTCAGGGCCGGTATGGAGCTTCGCCTCAACATCGTGACGGTCAATTATTTTCGGGAGTTTTCCATGTCCTGGCCCGGCCGGGTCTCCCTGGATCAGGCCGCGGACCCTGAGCTCATGAAAACGGTGGTCCTGAAAAACTAGGGGGGCGGTCCAAGGATCTCTTCGTGTCATTTCCAAAGGAGCGTGGCGGAGAGGGAAAACTCGAAGAATCCAGCGATCACAAAAACCTGAATTCCTCGCAATCGCTCGGAATGACCCCTTCCCGGACAGCCTCCTAGGGGGCAAGGGAAGCGGTGCGGGGACGTTCCAGGATGCGGGCGGTCAGGCGGTTCACCAGTTTTTCGACGAACAGGGACAGCAGCGTGATGGCCCCCATGATGACAGCGGCGTAGAGGAGAAAAGCCCAGAAGCCCTGGTGACTCAGGAGCTTGCCAAAGGTGATGACGTAGGGCTGGTGCAGCAGGTACAGGCCGTAGGAGTACACGCCAACTGTCGTGAGGACCGAGCCTGAGGCGGGCAAAATGCACGCGGCTCCGCGCACGGCCTGAGCCATCAGGATGAAGAGCCCCATGGCGACGAGGCCGTCACTGAAGATACAGAGGAAATTCGGCTGGTAGCTGGCGATGCCCGCCACGTGGAGCACGGCCCCGAAGAGCAGATTGCCCCTCGAAAAGAAGCCGTCTTCCACCGCGGCGGGATGCTTGCGGTAAAGATAGGCCAGGACCATGCCCGCCGAGAACTCCCAGAGCCTTCCCCCGAAGAACGCCCCCTGAACATAGTTCCCGCTGGCTTCCAGAATGGCATAAAGCACGTATCTCGTGATGAGGGTGAACACGACGCAGCCGGTGAAAAACCAGACAGGGCCCAGACGGTTCATGAGCCGGAAGAGCACGGGAAAAACAAGGTAGAGCTGGACGAGAAGCCCCACGAACCACCAGGCGGGCACCAGATAGTAGAACACCGTTTCGGCGGGATAGGAGCGCTGGCCCAGAAGGCTCAGAATCAACCGGTGGTCCAGGGGATCGGAGCGGTAAGCCAAGGGGGAAAAGATCACGATGGCGTGGGCCACCCAGTACAAGGGGAAGAGCCGCACCAGCCGTTTTTGGTACCACCCCCGCCACCCGTCCTCGGGGTGCCCGGTCTTGGTCAGGGAGTAGGTCAGACCGAAGCCGCTCAGGACGATGAAAACGCCTACCGGCTGGGGTCCCCGCTGGATCAGCCCCACCAGAATCCCTTCCAGGAGGCTGGCCGCAAACCCCAGGGGCGATCCGCCCCCGGCGTCTCGAGCGAAGGGAACCAGGTTGGAAAGCGTCACGGGCCAGGGATAGCGGCCCGGGTCATAGGCTCCCAGGAAGTGAAAGATCACGATCCAGAGGATCGAAACCCCCTTCATGATGTCGAGCCAGAAGAGCCGCGGTCCCGGCGCCGGGATACGGCACGCCGCATCGATCTCCTCCCTGGCCCCCATTCAGAAGCCCGCTCTTTCCATGAGGCTTCCAAGCACTTTTTCGGCGGCGAAGCACTCCGCCGCAACCTCTTTCGCCGCGCGGCACGCTCCCGCATAGTCGCTTTCGATGACGTCCACGGCCGCCAGGATATCTTCCATGGTGAGGAATCCGAAGAGCCCCCTGCCCGTGGGAAGGAACTTGCTGAAGCCCGTCTCGTGCGTGATGACCGGCCGGCCCGCCGCCAGGAAGCTGGCGCTCCGGTCGCTGAACCACCCCGTAACGGGCCGCACCACCTGGTCCTTGGCGACGGTGAACTCTCCTCGTGATCGCTGGATGTACTGGCGGTAAGCATTGACATCCTTGGAGACGGGCAGGGAGTGCACCAGGCTCCATCCGTTTCCGCGCAGCAGCCGATCCGTTTCCTCATCCACCACGACGGCCAGCTCGAAGGGCACCGGCCGTCGCCTGGGGAGGTCGACGAATCTCAGGAACTCGCGGTCCTTGGTCCAGTAGTACTTCTCCCCCTGGTAGACGATGCTCTTGCCCTTGTTGTGCCAGGTGGTGATGGTCGTGTAGGGTGCACGGGGATCGGGCGGAAACGGATTCTCCCAAAGATCCATGACCACGGGCTGCCGCGTGGGAAGCCAGCGATAGCGCTCCACGGGCACCGTACAGTCCGGCGCACCCAGGTTCTCTCCAAAGCTGAAGTGGATGTCGTGGGCGTCCAGGGCCGCCAGGGTCGGCTCGTCCCCCTGGGCCACCTTGATCTGGACCGCGAAGGGATCGGACTCGACGTAGATGCGGCGCGGTATGGCCATGTGCTCGTCGCGCAGCTCCTGGGATGCCGTGACGTTCAGAAACCCGTCCGCCTCCCGGTAGAGCTGTAGGATCTCCTGCTCGGACATGCCGTAGCACCGCCCGCCGGGATAGTGGCCCCGGTAGGCCCAGCGCCCGGCGAAGCCGTGAGCTTCCAGGACAGGCGCCACGGCGGCCACGTTCCCCGAGGCGTCGGGCGAGAACTCGAACTTCATGGCATCGTAGATCCAGCGGCCCGAATCCTCGATGTAGTAAACGTCGTAGCCGAGGTTCCTCAGGCCGATGAGATAGTGGAGGAACTGGTAGGTCACCCCCGCCAGGGGGTACCAGAAGACGATCCCGAAAACGATGATCTTGCCGCGGGTGGGCGGACTCGTATTCATGAGGAATCCTCGATTTTAGAAAGAAGGCTCTGGCTTACGGCCCGAGGTTCCGGGGCTGTCCCCCCCGGGTCCACGGTCCCGGCGCTCTGACCCGGACCTCCGGCAAGGCTGGGTAAGATCGGGTCCGCGAGCCCCTCCCCCCGGCCCTCTCCCGCAACCGGGGAGGAGGGAGCCTGGAGGCTGGCCGGGGGATCAGGAGCTGGAGTACACGTCTTGGACCAGCTTCCCCAAAACCCTCCCGCAGTCGAAATGCTCCCGGGCCACGGCCAGTGCCGCCAGGGACTGCCCCTCGTAGTCGGCCTCGATCAGCTCCAGGGAGGCTTCCGCTTCCTCAAGGGTTTCAAAAGTCAGAAGTCCCGCTCCACAGGGCAGGATGGACCGGAAGCCCGTGTCCTGGACAACCACCGGCCGCCCCGCCGCCAGGTAGCAGGCGGACCGGCAGCTGAACCAGCCCGTGCGCAGGGCCACATAAACATTCTTGGCCGTCGAGATCTCTCCCCGCGACTCCTGGATGAACTGCTGATAGCGGGCCGGGGTCACGGTGGCCTCGGGACCGTCGACCACTTCCCAGCCGCGGGAGGCCAGGCGGTCCACGGGAGCATTCACCCCGCCGACGGCGACGCTCAGGCGGGGCCGCACCCGCTGTGGCAGATCCATGATCTTTTCGAACTCAACACCCTTGCTGCCATATTCCACGCCCCCGTACACCAGCTTGCCCTTGAAGGCGTTCCACGTCATAACCGTTGTCCAGGGCACGGTCTCCGACGGCCGCGCCGCCGCCAGGGGCTCCCAGAGATCCAGAACCATGGGCATCCGGGTGGTCTTCCAGCGGTAGTGCAGTTTGGGGACCAGGCAGTCCGCGCCGTGGATGTTCTCGGCGTAGGTGAAGTGCTGGTCGTGAGCCTCCACGCTCTGGCACCATCGCTCCACGTATTCGGACCACTCGAACCGCTCGCTCAGCATGATCTGGTTGTAGCCGGGGTCCGTATCCAGGAAGACCTTGATACAGCTGGGAGAGAGGCCGTCGGGGATCATGCAGGCCCCACTCACGTTGAGGAACAGATCGGCCGTGGCCGCCACCTCGTCGAAGGCCCGCCGTTCCATGCCGAAGCTGGTCTCGTGCAGGTGGAGGTAGTGCCATCTCGAGGAGAGGTCCGGGGCATATGTCCTGAAAAAATCGGCCAAATAGCCCGCCGAATAGGATCCTTCGGCCGTGTAGGTTTTCTCGACGGGGTGGTAGGGCCAGCTCCAGGTATCCTCGTGGTAGATGACGTCGTGGCCCAGGCGGGCGAGCCCGATGACATACTGCAGGTAATCCCAGGCCACGCCACCCACCGGGTACAGCCCCACCAGGCCCGTGACGATGATGCGAAGACGCGATTTCAACATCCCACACTCCTCCCCTCCCTCGAGGTCATGCCCCTGACTCCAGTGCGCCTGTATATCCCATGATTTGTAAATGCTTACAAGGCTCGGATGGGGGAATGGCTCCCTTGGAGCCTCAACTTCTCCTTGAGGTCTGATCCAGCGCCCGGGCGGCTTCCTGGACCGATTCCGCCAGCGTGGGATGGGCATGAATGGCCCGGACCAGGTCGGAGGACCGCGCTTCCAGCTGCATGGCGAGAGTACATTCGGCGATGAGCTCCGAAGCCCGGGGACCCAGGATGTGAACCCCCAGGACGCGGTCCGACCTCTCGTGGGCAATGATCTTGACGAAACCCTCCGTTTCGCCCATGCAAACGGCACGGCCCACGCCGGAGAAAGGAAAAGTCCCGATGCGATGGGGAATGGACCGGGCTCGGGCCTGCTCTTGGGTGATTCCCACGGAGGCCACTTCAGGCGAGGTGTAGACAACGGCCGGCAGGGCATCGTAGCCGACCTCGCCCTGGAGTCCCGCCATGCCCTCCACGGCGGCGATGCCCTCGGCCGATGCCTTGTGGGCCAGCATGGGACCGGCCACCAGGTCTCCGATGGCGTAGACCGAGGGAACCGACGTCCGGTAGAGGGCATCGGTCCAGACCTGCCCCGTGCGGGGGTCGATCCGCACGCCGAGCTCCTCGAGGCCGAGTCCGCGCGTGACGGGTCGCCGCCCCACGGCCACCAGAAGCCTTTCCAGCTCGAGAGTCTCCTCGCCACTTCCGGATTCCACCGTGGCCCGGACCCCGGCGCTCCCAACCTCCGCTCGGACCACCCGGGTCGAAAGGCGAAATTCCATGCCCTGTCTCCGCAGGTGGCGCTGGAGGGCCCGTCCGACCTGCCCGTCCAGTGTCCCGGCGATGACCGGCATCATCTC